>JAEZIP010000065.1:0-80820 GCA_023436625.1 Methanobacteriota archaeon
GTGGACGCCGCGGCCGACGTTCGCCCGGTAGCGGTGCTCGAACTCGACAAGCGCCTCCACCACCGGTTCCGGCGAGAAACTCGTCGCTGCGTTGTCCAGGTAAATGATGTCGCCGAGGATCGGGAAATCCTTCCTGATCTCGTCCGGGGTGAACTCAATCTCCGCCGGCGGTGCCGGCTCACGGGAATCCATACTCTTCATATTTGCCACCTTTACCGCCTCTCTGACCGGGGCTTCCCGCAGGCTAAAGTCATCGTTGACGGCGATGCCCCGGTCCCTGCAGACCTCGCGCATCTTCGGGGGCAGCGCCCGCCACCGCCAGAGTCCCCACCGGTGGTAGGCGTCCGGCATCCCTGTCTTCTTTGCCCACGCAATAAGGAATTCGTCCCAGCGATCCGTCAGTTCCGGGTGCATCTCCCGGAGCCCCTCGTACTCGCTCTCGAGCACCGCCGGGCAGGTGTAACAGCCTATCCGTTCGAGGCCCTTCTCGTAGAGCGGGTTCATGGGGGCCTCCTGCCACCAGAGGTAGAGAAAGACCTCGAGCGCCCGCCAGTTCCTGATCGGCGAGATGTTCAGTTGCAGGGGGTTTGCCGGGTTCTGGCTCGTCTCGTCGAGGTCGGCACGATTCCAGGACTCGTACCAGCGGTTCCCCTGGATGGTGACGCAGGGGCCGAGCCCGGCGAGGTAAATCTTCAGGGGGTGGAGTTTTAAGAGTTTGCAGCACCAGCGGTGGTCCTTCCCCGGCGGCCCCGCCTTCTCGACCGCCTGGAAGAAGTCCCCGCCTTTCCGGACGATCTCGACGCCCTCCGACGCCACGAACTCCACGGTCTCGGGGAGTTCGATCCCGGTATCGATGAAGAACGCCTTCTCCACCCCCGCCTTTCGTGCAAGGTGGAGGACGGCAGTGCTGTCCTTGCCGCCGGAGAACGAGACGTTCACGCACGGCCGGTCGTTCATGTGCTTCTTGATGGTCCGGATCGCGTTCCGCTCGAGGTTCTTCAAGTGGTAGCGGTTCTTCTCGATCACCGCGTCCCAGTCCGGATCGGGCCGGGGGCGAGGCTCGACGGGGACGAGTTCCTTCACCCGGACCTGCCCGTCCTTGACGACGCCGGTGCCGAACCGGTTCCTGTAGGATACGATGACCGTCCCGTCGGGCACGGGAGTCTTTAAGGGGAACCGTTTCCCGCCGATACGACCCTTATGGGCGCTCACGGCGGGCTCGGCCTCGAGGTCGACGATCCCCCGGGTTGCATGCGGCAGGATGTGCGGGAGCGCCTCGGGGACGATATCGAGGCTGAACTTCCGGGTGATGGGGTCGAACGAGAGCCAGCCGAACCGGTCGCCGTGCACGATCACGAGATCGGTCCGGTCGACGCCGCCGGTCTTGTTCAGGAGCACGACGCGGGGCAGGGGGATATCGCCGAACCGTTCGGCAAGGAGGCGCCGGATGAGGGCCGTATCCGCCGCGAGGGCAGGCCGGACGTCGTGCGGCTGCAGGAGTTCTATCTCCCGGACCCTGGATTTGCAGGCGCATGTGCGCCCGATGAGGGGGACGTTGCACTGGTCGCACCAGTAGAGGAATTTTTTAACTGCCGGTTCGCGTATCACTTGAAGAATAATTGGTTGCTGCAGACATTAAGTGAACCGGTGAGAACAAGGCCGCCGGCGCCAGGCCGGGAATCCGGCCCCGGGGTCGCCTCACTCTACCGCTCCCGTATCGGCCATCTGCCGACCGACGGCCGTGCAGGCTCTCCCCTCACGGGCGCTTCAGCAGCAGAGCGAGACCGGCCCCGAGGACGGCCAGCAGGACCGCCGCAACCAGGAAGAAGACGGCATCGAGATCCTCCTGCATCGGGATGCCGGTATCAACGCAAAGTTTATTCGCATTGAGGCGAACAATAGGGTGATGCCATCGCGCTGCGTAAACAACCTCGGCGGAAAAGTGCTCCTCCTGAACGCAACCCCCGACCAGGTAAACGACTACGTGCGAAAGCACTGCAAAGAGTACTACGAGATGCCCCCGGACTTTGTCTTCAAAGACATCCGGATGCTCCTGGCGTCTCCCATGCTCGTCGGCCTCCAGGTCAGGAAGCAGAGGATCCTGCTGCCGTTTACGAAACTCTGCTCCGGTCCCGGGACGATGCTCTACGAGATCGCGGCAAAGAAGGCGGATATCGAGTTCATCCGCAACAACCTCGTGAAGGTCTCCAAGTGAGGGCGGGCGACCGTGCGGCCCCGGAACCCTTTGCCGGCTGAGCACAGCGGCGCTGTGCAGTGGCGCGGGAGCGGTCTGCGGCCGATCCGGACGGTTTGTGCAGATCGCTCCCGCGTATCGCCAGACGCGCCCCCCCGCGAGACCTCGTGCTCCCTTCTACCCTGTTTCATCGTATCCTGCCACGCGGAAAAAGCGGTATAACCGATCGCTATATAGCCCCTGACAGAAAAATCTTATAGCGATCATCGTGGGCATCAAGGAGTGGGTAGTCCCTCAGGATAAGGTTTTTTTCGATCTCTTCGACAGGCTGACCCGGGAGGTCGTCTTAGCAGCCGATCTGCTCGTCGAGTTCGTCGAGAACTTCGAGAACGTGAAAGAGCAGTGCCACCGGATGAAGCAGATCGAGCACCAGGGAGACGAGATCACGCACGAGATCTACGAGCAGCTGAACCGGACGTTCATCACGCCGCTCGAACCGGAAGAGATCTCCCGCCTTGCATCGGCGCTGGACGACATCCTCGATTACATCGACGGCACTGCGCAGCAGATGTACAGTTACGGCATCACCGAGACCGACGACTCGATGATCGAACTTGCAAAGTTGATCCAGCTGAGCGTCGTCGAGATCGAGAAGGCCGTCAACAACATCCGGTCGATCAAGAACCCGGGCCTGATCGAAGAGAGGTGCATCGAGGTGAACCGCCTGGAGAACGTCGCGGACAACGTCCTCGGCCATGCCATCATGGACCTCTTCAAGACACAGGATGCGGTCACCATCATCAAACTCAAGGATATATACCAGAACCTGGAGATGGCGACCGATAAGTGTGAAGACGTCGCAAACGTCCTGAGCGATATAGCCATCAGACACTCCTGACCGCTATGGACCCGATCATCATCCTCGGCATTCTTCTCGCCCTACTCTTTAATTTTGCAAACGGCTTGAATGATGCCGCAAACTCGATCGCTACCATCATCGCGACCAAGGCCTTAACCCCCCTGCAGGCGGTGCTCCTCGCGGGGGTCTTCAACCTCCTCGGCCCCCTTCTCTTCACCACGGCGATCGCGGCGACCATCGGGAGGGGGATCGTGGACCCCGTATCCCTCACGCCGGCGCTGATCCTCATGGCCATGGTCGGTGCGGTGCTCTGGGTCCTCGCGACCTCATTCCTCGGGATCCCCGTATCCAGCAGTCATGCCCTGATCGGCGGGCTTCTCGGTGCCGGCATTGCAGCCGCCGGGACAGGGGCCGTCCTCTGGCCATCGCTTGCGCTCATCGATCAGGTTCTTCTTTACGGGCTTGCCGGGGCAGTCCTCGGCGCGATCGTCACGGGCGTGTTTGCGCACCAGATGGGTGACTTTAAGCCGTGGAACCTCATCCTCGGCGGACTCATCGGGGTGACGGTGATCATCCCGCTTGCCATTGCAACCGGGT
Organism: Methanobacteriota archaeon; assembly: GCA_023436625.1. GTDB lineage: Archaea > Halobacteriota > Methanomicrobia > Methanomicrobiales > Methanoculleaceae > Methanoculleus. The sequence goes on from JAEZIP010000065.1 coordinate 3,651, forward strand.
TCTTGAAGATCGGCGGAATTCTCGCGGTCCTGATCTTCATCGTCATCTCCCCCATGCTCGGGCTCATTTCCGCGTTTGCCCTCGGCACCCTCGTTGCACACATCTTCCGCAACCATCCTCCGCGGCGCTTATCGCGCCTTTTCAAAAACCTCCAGATCTTTTCGGGATCGTTTCAGGCTATCGGCCACGGCAGCAACGATGCCCAGAACGCGATGGGCATCATCACCGCCATGCTCCTTGCCGGCGGGCTGATCTCCGAGTTCTCCGTCCCGCTCTGGGTGATCCTCGCATCGTCGCTCGCCATATCGCTCGGGACGCTCTTTGGAGGATGGCGGGTCATCGACAAGATGGCCAACCGGATCACCAGGATCCGGCCCTACCAGGGGTTTGCCGCATCGACCGCCGCGGGAGGCGTCCTTTCGCTGATGACCGCCTTCGGCGTCCCGGTCTCGACGACCCACGCGACAACCGGCGCGATCATGGGCGTCGGCGCAACGCGCGGCTACTCGGCGGTCAAGTGGGGAGTGGTCCGCGAGATCCTCATCGCGTGGGTCCTGACCATACCGGCGGCGGCGGTCGTGGCCGGGGTCTGTTATCTCATCAGCCATGCTCTGATCAGCGGGGTTTTTTGAGGGGAGGGGCGTTCGTGGGGGCCGGTTCTGCTCCCGGCCGCTCGCAACTCCTTTTAATTGAACCATATGATGATTGAACATCGCAGGATGAAGTCTGGCTGGTTCACATATCCTGTAAATCCAGCAGTTGCATAATCCCATCCACGGATTCTTCAGGGCTCTGCTCTTACTGGACCACCGCCCGGTACACTGGACCGTGGGAGTATCGCCATGGGGGAACGACGCTCCGCAGGAGCGGAGTTCGAGCACCGAAGGTGCGAAGAGGGGCTGACGGGGCGGGGGGTGCAGCCCCCCTCCCCTGTCTCCACTATACACAGAGAGTCCTGTAACCCCCACCTCGCCCGGCCTCCGGCCTCCTCACCCGCACCTTCGGTGCTCAAACTCCTTCCCCTTCGGGGAAGTCGTTCCCCGCCCCGAGGGGCGGGGGCAGTGCGTGGCGATATCAGGTGGGAATCCGTGGATGGGCTTTACGGGGTTCCGGAGAACAACAGTTCAGAGCGCGACGGATCGAGCATGCAACCTGTTGCACCCCGCGCAACCGCGAGCCGGAATAGCCCGGCCTACTCCCCGCTCTTCTCTTCCCCACCCTTCATCTCCCGGTAGTACCGGCAGAGGTCCGCGACGATGCACTCCTCGTGCTTCGGGTTCTGCGCCGTGCAGACGGCCCGCCCGTGGCGGATCAGGAGATAGTTGATGTCGCGCCAGACCTCCTCGGGAAAGAGGGCGACGAGGTCGCGCTCGATGATGTCGGGGTTTTTGCTGTCGGTGAACCCCAGCCTCTTTGAGACCCGGCGGACATGGGTATCGACCGCGATGCCGACGTTGATGTCGAACGCGTGGGAGAGGACGATGTTTGCGGTCTTCCTCCCGACGCCGGGGAACGACTGCAGTTCCTCCATCGTCCGCGGGACCTCGCCGCCGAAGTCGGCGACGAGCTTTCTTGCCGTCCCGACGATGTAGCGGGCCTTCGCGTGGTGGAACCCGATGGTCCTGATGATCGGCTCCACCTCCTCGGGCTCCGCGCGGGCGAGCGCCTCCGGCGTCGGGTAGCGGGAGAAGAGGGCGTCGCGAACGGCGTTGACGGCGCGATCCGTCGTCTGCGCAGAGAGGATGGTGAGGATCAGCGCCTCGAAGGGATTCGTGAAGTCGATAAAATGGCGCCGGTCGTCGACGACGGGATACTGCAGAAGAAGACGGCGGTACACCTCGCAGGCGGCCTTGCGGTTCATGACTGATGGGGCAGGGCAGATTCGAACTGCCGTCAAAGCGTCCCAAACGCTCTAGGATGGACCAGGCTACCCTACTGCCCCCGTACCACCATACGTTGGAAAGCCGGACAAAAATAGTTGCCGATGGGGGAGAGGTTCAGGGCAGCAGGGGGTTTGAAGATTCTTTGCTCACGATCGTGCCGGCGTACGTACCTTCCACGATCGCCCGGTAGAGATTCTCCGGGTCGCGGCCGTCGAGCACCAGGAGCGGGATACCGGAACGCTCGATCACCTTCCCGGCCACGATGTCGAGCACGATGTTCGCGCCCGCATTCATCCTGCTTCCGGTGATGATATCGAGGAGTTCCTGCGGCGTGAGACGCTCATGCCTCACCGCGCCGGCATCCTTCTTCGGATCGGCGCTGTAGATCCCGTTGACCGACGTGGCGTTGATGAGGAGATCGGCACCGACGCTCTCGGCGAGGACTGCAGATACCGCATCGGTCGTCTGCGCCGGGGTAATGCCACCCATGACGACGATCTTTTTGGTCTGTGCGAACTCCTGCGCTTCCCTGTAGGTCTCCGCGACGCGCGGGTAGGCCGCATCCCCGAGTCCGGCGATGAGAAGACTCGCGTTCAGCCGCGTCACCATGATACCGAGTTCGTCCGCCGTCGCCTCGCCGGCGCCGAGGTCGCGGGCAACTTTGATATACCTGCGTGCCTCCCCGCCGCCGCCGACGACGATGAAAATTCGACAGCTTTCGGCAATATTTTTCAGAACAGAGACGTATCGGCTTATATTGTTCGATTCAAGCGAAGGGACCAGAACCGAGCCGCCCAGGGATATCACGATCTTCTTCATTTCACCCTAGTATTATCCCCAATATCACTCATATACCTGTTGTGAAAAGGCTGCACTGCCCTGCATGCAACTCTACAGAAGTCTGGGCGGTTACCGGAGGTTATACCGGCTGTATCTACCGGTGCAAGCGCTGCGGGTATCGCGGAGCGCTGGTCGTCGAGTATGACGAAGAAGAGCGTGATGAAGAGCGGTAGCCCGCCCGCACCACAGGGATAAATATCATGGTTCCCTCACGCGGTGATCATATGCACGAGGCGCGACTCTACCAGAAACTGGAGGACAACACCGTCCGCTGCTCGCTCTGCGCTCACCGGTGCACCATACGGGAGGGGAAACAGGGGGTCTGCGGGGTTCGCATCAACCGCGGCGGTACGCTCTACGCCGCCACCTTCGGCAAGATCATCGCCGAAGCAGTCGATCCAATCGAGAAGAAGCCGCTCTACCACTTCCTGCCCGGAACGCTCTCCTACTCGCTCGGGACCATCGGGTGCAACTTCCACTGCGAACACTGCCAGAACTGGCACATCTCCCAGCAGACACTGGAGATGGAGGCGCTCCGGGACCTCAGCCCGGAGCAGGGCGTGGAACGGGCGATCGGGTCGGGTTCCGCAAGCATCGCCTGGACCTACAACGAGCCCGCCATCTGGCACGAGTACCCGCTTGCGATGGGGTCGCTTGCGCGCGAAAAGAATCTCGGGGCTGTCTACGTCACGAACGGCTATATCACTGAAGAGGGGCTGCGCGAGCTCGCAGGAATGCTCAACGCCTTCCGTGTCGACATCAAATCGTTCTCCGACACCTTTTACCGGAAGGTCTGCGGAGGACGGCTCCAGCCGGTCCTCGACGCGACGGCGCTTGCAAAGGAACTCGGGATGCACGTCGAGACGGTCACGCTGGTCATCCCGGGGCAGAACGACTCGATGGAAGAGATGGAGGCGCTCATCCGGTGGGTGCTCGAGAACCTCGGGCCCGACACCCCGATGCACTTCACCCGGTTCCACCCCGACTACAAGATGCGGGAGACGAGACCGACCGATGTCGGGAAGCTCGAGAAGATCTATGAGCGTGCAAAAGAACTCGGGATCCACTACCCGTATCTCGGCAACGTCGGAGGCCACCCCTACGAGAACACCTACTGCCCGACCTGCGGCAGCCCCGTCATCGAGCGGTCGGGGTACGCGGTCCGGATAACGGGGCTCAAAGACCATACCTGCACGGAGTGCGGCGGGCGCATCGAGTATGTCTCGGAGATCAGGTGAACGCCGGAGGTTCCTGACCGACAGGATGCTCGGGACACTCACCCGCTACCTCCGGTTCATGGGCTACGACACGATGAGTGCAAACAGCCTCTCGCCGGGGAACTCCCGGGAAGATACGCTCCTCCTCGAGATCGCCACCCGGGATGACCGGCTCCTCCTGACCCGGGACCGCGAACTCGCACGCCGCGGGGGTGCGCAGGCGGTTTACATCGCATCCGAAGAGATCATGGCCCAGCTCCGGCAGGTTGCCGACCTCGGGATCATCGAGCCCCGGATCCGGATGAGCCGCTGTTCGCTCTGCAACACACGCCTCCGGCCGGCCACCGTGCGGGAGATCCGCGAGGCACGCTACGCCCCGCGGTCTGCCCGCGGGAAGGAGTTCTCGTGGTGCCCGGCATGCCGGAAACTCTACTGGATGGGCTCGCACAGCGACCGCCTCGAGAAGCGCCTCAACGAGATGCGCTCCTCCCCCTGACCGGGCGCCTGCCGTATTCCCCCGCAGGTGCCCGGAAACACTTCATTTCAGACATTTCCGGGGGGAACCGGGAAAGGTATATCAACGTTCAGGGGGTATGAAGCGCGGCGACTGCAGGCCGATCGGTCTGATCTTTTTATCAGCCGGGATGCCTGCAGGAGGATATGCCGGCTGTATGACGCGAGAGAACGCGATTCCAGCCGTTCTAATCTCGAAGTCCGGGCCTCGTGCATGAATCGGCGAGGCCCGGACAGAATTATGTTGAGGAATCGTATGGAACGTCTAAAAATAGCATTTTTCTGCTGGGAGTCCCTGTATGCCGAACGGGTCGGCGGGCTCGCGAATGCGGCGACAAACCTCGCCGAGACGCTGGCACGGCACCATGATGTGCACTTTTTCACCCGGGGAGAGGGGAGAGACGCCGAGATCAACGGAGTCCGGTACCACTACTGCCAGCCGACGGGACAGGACATCGTCCGGTACTGTTCCGATATGAGCAGGGGGATGCTCGACCGATTTCGCGAGTTCGATGCACCGGCGTTTGATCTCCTGCACTTCCACGACTGGCATGTGGTCGACGTGCTCCGCCGGCTCAGGGAGCGGGAGACCATCTTCACCTACCACTCGACGGAGTTTGGAAGAAACGGGAACACTTTCAGCAGCGGATGGCCGTTTACGGAGATCTCGAAGATCGAGCGTTACGGTGCATCGATTGCCAAACGCATAACGGCGGTCTCATCGACCCTCCGCCAGGAGACCATGAGCCTCTACGACATCCCGGACTGGAAGATCGATGTCATCCAGAACGGCATCGTGCCGGCCCACTACCAGGCGGACGTCGACCCCGAGACGGTGAAACGGCGCTACGGCTTTGACCCGGACTCCCCGCTGATCCTCTTCGTCGGAAGGCTTGCATGGCAGAAGGGGCCCGACATGCTGGTGGATGCGGCCCCCCACCTCCTCCGGGAGCACGCCGACGGTCAGTTCGCCTTCATCGGCGACGGGCAGATGCGTCGAGACCTCGAGACCCGGGCCCGGTCGCTTCCGGTCCGGTTTCTCGGGCGACTGGCCGATGCGGACTACGTGACGCTCCTCAACGCAAGCGATGTCGTCGCCATTCCGAGCAGGAACGAGCCGTTCGGCCTTGTACTCCTTGAGGCGTGGAGCGCCGGACGGTGCGTGGTCGCCTCAGACGTCGGCGGGCTCTCCGAGAACATCGATCACGGGACCGACGGGGTCAAGGTGCGGCCGCACCCGGACTCGATCGGCGAAGGGCTCTCCCTCGTGATGGATTCCCCCGAAAAGTCGCTCTCCATGGGCCGGGAGGGGCTCGACAAAGTGGGGAAAGAGTTCCCGTGGAGCCGCGTTGCAGAGCGGATGGAGGAGTCATACCGGAAACTCGCGAAGCACGACACCATCCCCTGCTGACCGGCCGCTCACGGCAGCATGACGGCTGCAAGGTGCTCCATAAGGCGAAACGGGTCGGATGAGACGACAGGCGTTCCCGCGTAGAGTTCCATCCCCCCGATATCCGAGGTCCGTGAATGGAGGTCGCCCCGGTCCACTACCCACGCGACGTAATATCCCGGTTCGTCGAGCGGCGGCATATACACCGCCGCGTTATAACTCTGCACCCCGATGTTCCTATAACACTCGAGCACTTTTGCGAGTGCCGGGACGAGATCGTGCGGCGACTCCGTGATGATCGCGACTTCGTGCTCTTTTTTCGGGGTGAGGTGCGCCATGACCCGGGCGTTTCTGTAGACGAGCCCGAGACCGATCGCCGTATGGGCCGAAAAGAGGTCGTCGTAATATTCGCTCCCGTAACGGCACCGGTACTCTTCCCGGGTCCTCTCAATCCGTGCCGGAGCGGTATACGGGCGGTGGGTGAGCAGGACCTGGGCATGGTTGTGCACGATGCTCGCCCCCGCACGCCAGAGGAAGTTCCAGATGAGGAAAGGGTAGACAGCCCGGGGATCTGTGCGGTGCGCATCCTGACACCAGCGGATGGCCACGCTGATCATATCGGCGATCTCCGGCTCTGCGGTGACGTAGGGGTTGTTCTCTTTCGCGATGATGACGGCATGAAGGTAATCGTACTTGGCGATGTTGCTTGCCGTGATCCAGTGGTCGCCGTCGATCCTCCCGAACGTGTCGGCCGGCGTCTCCTCGAGGGGCTCGGCAAACGGCCCCCCCTCCGCAAGCGCCCGCAGGTCCCGCGTCTCCTCGGCACGGGGCGTCAGCACCGGGCGGCGTGCCCGAACAGAGTTGAACAGCGTGCTCTCGCCGGTCTGGTTATTGGTCACCCTGACGATCTGCTGTGTCTCGATATCGCCGTACTTCTCCCGCACCCACTCCCGCATCGCGTCGGGGAGGGCCAGGTGTCCGGGTTCGACATACCAGGAGTACATCCGGGAGACGAGCTTGTCCAGATCCGGCGCGAGTTCCTTCACGATGCCCGGCAGCCTGGTGATATCAAGCTGAACCATAGGGTCTTCGTATACCGGTCTCGTACCGATAAAGATTCGCATCGGCAGGATCGGGGCGCGAAAAGGCCCGAACCGGGCGGACCGATCGGGTTTGCGACCGGCGCGCGCGGCCGGACACAGAATGGAAGATTTATTGATTACCGATAGAGAATATAATCTGAATACGTAGAGATCCGGCCGAACAGCACCCCGGATATGCGTTCTATGGATAAGGGGCCATGGCATTCTTTGATAAGTTTCGGACGAATATCGAGGGGTTCTGGCAGTCGAAGGACTATCCCGGCCTGATCGGGGACCTGGACGGTGAAGAGCCCGGTGGCCGCGCCGCTGCAGCGCGGGACCTCTCTGCCATCGGTGTCCCCGCTGTTCCGGAACTTCTTGGTGCGCTGGAGAACGCCGGCCCCGCATCACGGGTCAGGATGACGGAGGCCCTTGCTTCTGTCGGTGTTTCATCCGTCCCCCTGCTCCTCGCCGTGATCTGCCGGGCAAGCCCTGCCCTGCAGGCATCCATGGCCCGTGCAATCGCACGGACAGGCGATGGGATCTTCGATGCGCTGCTGCCCGCACTGCACCACGAAGAGCCGGCGATCCGGTGTGCTGCGGTGATCGCTCTCCGGGGGATGGGCAGGAAGGCAGTCCCGCCCCTCTCCGAAGCGCTCCGCGACAGAGACCGTTCGGTCCGGAAAGAGGCTGCCGGCGCGCTCGCCGCACTGGGATGGGCGCCCGACGACCTGACGGAGAAGGTTGTGTTTTACTTCCTCCTGGAAGACTGGGCGGAACTTGCGAAACTCCAGGGGGCAGCCGTTCCGGTCCTCTTCAAGGCCCTTGGCAGCAAAGAGCCTCGGATACGGAGCGAGTCGGCACGAACGCTCGGGAAGATTCGTGACGCACGGGCTATCCCGGCGCTCATCAGGGCGGTGAAGGACCCGCAGGTGGACGTCCGCGTACGTGCCGCCGAGGCACTGGGGGAGATGGGACACGATCAGGCCAAACCCGCACTGGTCGACGCGCTCAACGATCCCTGCCATCCGGTGCGGATGGAAGCGGCCTGGGCGCTCGACCGGCTGGACTGGGTTCCGCAGAGCGACCTCGAGAGAGCGGGTTACCTCATTGCACGGGAACAGTGGAACGAACTTGTCCGGATGGGGAGACCGGCCATCCCTCCGCTCATCCGGGCCCTGGAGGTCGAGTATTCGGGGGTCCGCACCGGTGCAAGCGAAGCGTTGCGGCAACTCGGGCAGCCTGCATTCGATGCCCTGAACGCAGCAGTACGATCGGGGAGCCCCGGGCTCCGTGAACAGGCGGAGATTGCGCTGGAATATATCAGGTCGCGTCACGAGGAGAATTCCCGGGCGAAACCGGTGCAGGAAGCCGCTTCCGGTTACGACCGGGAGCTCAGGGAAGGGCTTGCCGCCCGGAAACGGATCGAAGACCATTTCGGGCCGACAGCCCGGGCGCGCAACCAGCCTCCCCGACGCGAACCTCCGCCAACGGCACGGACGGAGGCGGTGCAACCCGTCGCCGGCGGAAAGGTCGCCGTGCCGGAACCCCCCGCCCGACATCCTGCCGACGCCGGCGACCTCGAGGAACTCCTGGAGGAAGAAGGCACGAAGGCCGGGGAGACATGGACCGGGGCAAAGAGCCCGCTCACGCCGAAGACACCGGTTTCGCTTGATGAGATCGTTCCGTGCGGTGACGACGGGCAGGCGACCGATGACGAGAAACGTGTCGGAGAGGGAGTTCCTGCTCCCGCACAGCCGGACCGGGCGGTCCTGCCGGAGCCGGATGCCACCGTCGGGCCACCGGAACCCCCCGGGCAGACCCCGGAGAGGGGAACGCTCGAGCGGTACCTCAACGCCCTGCAGAGCGACGACGAAGAGATCCGGGCTGCGGCGGTTGCAGCGTTACGGAGCATGGGGGGTCCGGCGGTCGAGTTCCTCATCATGGCGCTCTCCGACCCGCACAACGGGGTCCGTATCGCCGCCGCGGAGGCAATCGGCGAGATCGGAGATGAGGACGGCGTCGATCCGCTGATCCTGCTCACCAATGATGCCGGGCAGGATGTCCGCACTGCCGCTGCCGCCGCGCTCGGACGGATCGGGGATGCACGCGCTATCGGCCCGCTCATGCGCCTCTTCGGCGACGGGTACTCCGGGGTCCGATCCGTTGCAGCCGCGGCAGTTGCGGCGTCCGGGCCCGACGCGCTTGAGCCGCTGGAAGCGGCACTGGACGACCCGGTGCCGGTAGTCCGGTTGACGGCGGCGAGAGCAATCGGGCTCGTCGGGAACCCCCGGTCGATACCGCTCCTCATCAGGCACCTCGAGGACCCTGCCAGGGAGGTCGGCGTGGTTGCCGCCCGGACTCTCGGGAGATTCGGGAACCACGCAGTCGAACCGCTCTCGGCGGTGCTGCGGGAGGGAGGAAAAGAAGGGCGCCTTGCAGCGATCGATGCGCTCGGAGGGATTGAGCCGGGAAAGGCGGACGAGGCACTGGCATACGCCCTGCGCGACGAGGACCGGGAGGTCCGGGAAAAAGCAGCTGCCGCGCTCATGAGGCGGCGCGCGGCGGGTGTATGGCAGAGCACCTTCGGCAACAAGGCCCGGGAGGAGAAAGAAGTCGCCACGAAGAAGAGTCCCGCCAGAGAGGAGGGCCGGAGAGCCTTCGAGCAGTCCGGCCGGGAGGAGATCGATACGCTCATCGCTGCGCTCAAGGACAGTTCGGTGGAGGTGCAGGCGTCTGCAGCCACCCGGCTTATCGGGATGGGGCGGCCTGCCGCCGAAGGACTGCTCATGGCGCTCAAGAACGAGGACAAGGAGATACAGCTGGCCGCCGCCGGGGTCCTCGGCGAGATGCGGGAGACGGCAGTCTTACCGCTCATGGATGCCTTAAACGACACCGATCGGTTCATCCGGCTCGTTGCTGCCCGGAACCTGGGCAATATCGGAGATAAACGGGCTATAGAAGCCCTGAGCGAATCTCTTCGTCGGGAACCCGAAAGCGGGGTCCGGGCAGCCGTGGCGGAGGCACTGGGCTACATGGGGAGCGGGCAGGCGATAGAGCCGCTGGCCCTGGCACTGCGGGACAGGGACGAAGCGGTCAAGGTCGCCGCCGCCCGGTCGCTCGGCTACATCGGTGATCTTCGTGCCATCGAACTGTTGATTCTGGCGCTCAGCGACGTGGACGACCGGGTCCGGCATGCTGCACTCGAGGCCCTGAAGGACCCCGGGGGCACGGCGCGGGGCCACCTGGTCTGCGCGCTCCGTTCCGGGGGCGAGAGGCTCAGGGCGGGGGTCGCCGAAGCGCTGGAAGCAGCGGGCTGGAAGCCGGAGACCGGCGAGGAACTGACGCTCTACCTCATGGCCCTGAACAGGTGGGCCGAGGTGGAACAGGTCGGCGCCGATGCGCTGCCGGTACTTGAAGGAGCGCTCTCCAACCCGTCGATTGAGGTGCGGGCGAATGCCGTCAGGGCGATCTCCCGGATAGGAGGAGGGGAGGCTGTCGCCCCCCTCATCCTGGCACTCCAGGACGACGCGCTCGTGGTCAGAAAGCGGGCCGAACGGGCCCTGGTTGATATGGGCACTACAGTAGTCCCCGAACTCAACCTGGCGGCCGGAGAGGTGCGGCCGGAGGCTCGAGAGGGACTGCAGCGGATCGTCGATGAGATCCGCGCAAAGGGGACGGAGATGCCCTAGGGCATCCGCCCGGCTGCTTCCCAGTAATCGTACTCGTGATGCCAGCGGTCCTTGTTCGCCGTGACCAGGGCTCGCATCCGCTCGAGCATCGCGGCGTGAAGTTTTTCCTGCTCCGGGTAGGTCTCTTTCGTCTCAATGGCCTTTGCAAGTTTCCGGCCGAGTTCGTAGGCCCTCCCTTCCGCAGGCACGATCGTCTCCGGGTCTCCCCCGAGGACCACGCCGACACCGCCCACGGTGTTCGCGCCCAGGGTCTGGAGGACCCTATTCAGGTAGGCCACGACCTCATCCGCCCCGGACCCGCCCGCCGTCGCGACGGCGCACCCGTACTTCCCGATGAACATCTGGCAGTGGATGGTGTCCGCCATACGGTCGAACATGGTCTTTGTCTGGGCGGTGACGGAGTCGATGTAGTTGGGCGACCCGAGGACGATTCCGTCGCTTGCAAGCATCTTCCCGTACAATTCGGCAAAGTCGTCTTTCTTGACGCACTCGCCCCGCTCGCAGCAGATCAGGCAGCCGTTGCAGTACTCGATCTGGAGCTTGCAGAGGTCCACGAGTTCCACATCGGCCCCGGCACTCTCTGCCCCGTCAAGGACGGCCTGAACAAGCCGGAGCGTCTGGCTCCTTGAGGCGCGGGGGCTTCCGTTGATCCCAAGTATCTTCATGCTATCCTTCCTCGTAACGATCGTTGAGTCCGTTCCCGGATACGCTCGCCCGTAAACCTTACGGGATGTCGTACGTGACGGCGATCTCGGCGTGGTACTCCCGGCCGCAGTCACCGGGGAACGGATTGATGGTAAATATCTTCGTCTCACCCACCTGGAACCGGGGGGCGAGAATGGTCTCGGTCGCCCGAATCATATTGCTTTCGTCATCGATGAGCATGAACCGGATGACGGCGTTTCTCGCTGGCGCATCACCGCTGTTGGTCACCTTCCCCGTCACAATCCAGTAACAGGAACCGTCGGTGCGCAAATGCTTCTCCGGTACGGTAACGGTGGTCGTGAACGACGGCTGCGGCCCGGCAGGCGAGTAGGTAGTGTGAGCGGACGACGTCACCTCCGGCGTCGAAGTCGCCGGCGCCCCGGAGGTCCCCGTGCAGCCTGCCGTGGCAACAGAGCCGATGAGGCAGCCAAGGAGGAGAAGAATCGCAAGGCTCTTTCCCAGAGAGACATCCTGCATGCTGGTTCATCGCCCGGAAGATATATAACAGATCCGAAAATGTATCCGGGCCGGAGGCGGTGCCGGAACAGGGTACAGCGTGTCCCCGACTGCCGGCCCGCCACCCGGGCAGAGGCAGGGGGAACGGTTTATATGCCCTCCGGATAAGAGGCCAGCCAGGAGGAGTACTGGTGAGCAGGGATGTCGTAGAAACCATCGGGACCGTGAAGGTCTGCAACACCGTAACAGGAGAGGTGGAAGAGGTCGAGAAGGTCGTCAAATCCGATGAGGAGTGGCGGCGGCAACTGACGCCGGAGCAGTTCTCCGTCGCCCGGAAGGAAGGCACGGAGCCGGCCTTCACCGGAAAGTATCACGACTGCAAGGAAGACGGCCTGTACGTCTGCGTCTGTTGCGGCAACCACCTCTTCTCCTCGAAGACGAAGTTCGAGTCGGGCACAGGCTGGCCGAGTTTCTGGAAGCCTGTATCGGACCTGAACGTCAGGACGGATCTCGACACCCGGTTCTTCATGAGCCGGACCGAGGTGCTTTGTCGGCGGTGCGACGCCCACCTGGGTCACGTCTTTGACGACGGGCCGCCGCCGACCCACAGGCGTTACTGCATGAACTCGGCGTCGCTCCGGTTCGTGCGGCAAAAAGATCTGCCCGGACGGCACGAATAATTATCCTCTGGCGGCACCGACCTCTGATCAGTGACTGCCCATGCATCCCCCTGGGACGAGGACTACCGGAGGCGGGGCGACATCTGGGGCGGAGTGCCGGCGCCGCTCCCGGACCTTCCCCCCGGCGCCGCCGTCCTGGAACTCGGCTGCGGGAACGGCAAAACCCTCGCAGCCCTCATCAGGCGGCCCTGGAGTGTGACCGCGGCCGACATATCTCCCCATGCCGTCGCACTCGCCCGGCAGCACCCGGGGACGGCGGCGGCCTCTCTCACCGTTGCCGATGCCCGGTGCCTGCCGTTTTCTCAAGGGACGTTCGATGCGGTCTTCCTGGTTCACATCATCGGCCACCTGCCCGGACCGGGCCGGCAGGCTGCGGCATCCGAGGTCTGCCGGGTGCTCAGGCCCGGAGGGTCGGCTTTTTTCCGGTGTTTCTCCGTCGAGGACATGCGCGCCGGGAAGGGAGAGGAGACGGAGCCGCGGACCTTCCGGAGGGGCGACGGCATCACCACCCACTACTTCACCGAAGCCGAGGCGGCGGAGCTCTTCGCACCGCTCGTCCCGGTCTCGGTCCGGACGCACCGGTGGCAGATGCGGGTCCGGGGCAGGGACCTCCCCCGGGCCGAGGTGGAGGCGGTGTTCAGGAAGAGGGGGTAGGGATTGTGAGCCTTGGGCAACTGAATTCTGCCTGGCGGGCTTGCATAAATTGTGTCTGAGAATCTTCAGTAAGAGGCAGACAAGATCCACTTTTCCCTCCTGCCCCGATGCGCAGTCCCCTCGAAATCCGTGCCCGGGAGTTGCAGTTGGCGGATCTCCCTGATCAGGCACAAACCGCACCCCGCCATTCCATTAAATTACGCCCCGGGGCACGAACGCCGGAAGGACCGGGAGCGACGCACCACGGTCGGTCCCGCCCTCCTCACTCGCACCTGACGGTGCTTGAGCTCCGGCCGCCCCCGCCCTCCGCCCCTCCCGGGGCCGGAACCGGAGACGAACATACCTTTTTTACGCTTCCGGACCGAGTTATAGTACCAGGATACGGAAACCCGGGGGTTCACGCCGGCTGAGGCGGCTGTTCCCGGGTCCCTCCGTGCAGCATGGTCAACCTTTTTTGACAACCGGACAAAACAAAAGGAGAGGGAAGAGAGGTCATGTGTATTGCAATGCCCGCTGAGGTACTCGAGATAAAAGAGGGCAACATCGGCGTCGTCGACTTCGGAGACCTGCAGCAGGAGGTCAGGCTCGACCTCGTGGACGTGAAAGTCGGGGAGTTCGTGCTCGTCCATGTCGGGTTCGCCATCCAGCGTCTCAGCAGAGAGGAAGGGCTCGAAACCCGCGAGATCTTCAGGCAGGTTCACGCCGCGGCGATGGAGGAGTGATGCACGAGTACAGCATCGCGTATGACATCTACACGACTGCACGCCGCGCGGCGCTCGAGAACAACGCAAAAGAGATCAAATGCGTCTCCATTGACGTCGGTAAGATGGCGATGGTGAACCCCGAGCAGGTGGAGTTCCTCTTCAACATCATCATCGAGGACGACCCGCTCTTTTCGAAGACCCGGCTCTCGTGCCGGGACATCGAGACGCGCACCCGCTGCTCCTGCGGCTACGAGGGGAACGAGCGGTTCGTCTGCCCGCAGTGCGGGAAACTCCCGCAAATCGTCGCAGGAATGGAGATCGTAGTCACCAATATCGAGATAGAAGTGGACGAAGAATGAAAGTCAACCTCATGCACGGTGCCGGCGGCGAGGTGATGGGCGAGCTTCTGCGCGTCATCACCAACCTCGAACACAACAACGCCGGCGGGATAGGGCTCGAGTCGCTGGACGACGGCGCGGTCATCCCCTTGAACGGCCAGAACATCGTATTCACGACCGACAATCACGTGGTCTCGCCTATCTTCTTCCCCGGTGGAGATATCGGGCGCATCGCCGTCTGCGGGACCATCAACGACCTTGCGATGATGGGCGGGCGACCGATCGCGCTCTCGTGCGGCATGGTCATCCCCGAAGGCTTCGAAGTCGCCGACCTCGAGCGGATCGTCGCATCGATGGACGCCGCCCTCGGCGAATGCGGGGCAAACCTCGTCACGGGAGACACCAAGGTCCTCGAGCGGAGCGCGCTTGACACCATCATCGTCAACACCGCCGGCATCGGCGTCGCCGAGCGGGTGGTTCGTGACAACGGCCTCTCACCCGGCGATACGATCATCGTCAGCGGCACCATCGGCGACCACGGCATCGCCATCATGGCCCACCGCGAGGGGTTCGACTTCGGCGGCCAGATCCGTTCCGACGTCGCTCCCCTCTGGCTGCTCGTCGAGCGGGCGCTCGCCGCCGGGGATATCCACGCCATGAAAGATCCGACGAGAGGCGGGTTCGCGAACGCCATCAACGAGATGGCGCGAAAGAGCGGTGTCGGGGTCGTCATCAAGGAAGAGGCCCTCCCCTTCCGGCCGAGCGTCCGGAGCGCCGCCGGCATGCTCGGCCTCGATCCCCTCGAGGTGGCGAACGAGGGCAAAGTCATCATGGGCGTCGCACCGGGCGATGCCGAGGCCGTCCTCGCTGCGCTCCGCTCGCATCCCTACGGGCGGGACGCGGCGATCGTCGGTGAAGTCGTCGAAGGCTCCCACGTGGTTATGCGGACCTCAATCGGCGGAGAGCGGTTCATCGAGCCGCCGATCGGCGACCCGGTCCCGCGTGTCTGCTAGCGACACAACTTTTTACGCCGCCCCGGGCGACCCGCGCCTGTCATATACGATAACACCGTGAGCAGTCTTATGGAGAGGCAGTCTACGATGGCGGAGGAAGCGGGTGTCGAGGTGCGCCTGGTGAACGTCTGGGACGTGGAGACGATCGCCGACCTCTACCGGGCAGGAGGCTGGTGGAACGAGGAATGGGACCCTGCAGGCCTCGACGCTCTCATCGCGGGGAGTTTCGCCTTTGCCGTCGCCGTCGATGCCGTGGCCGGCAGAGCGGTCGGCATGGGCAGGGTGATCTCGGACGGTGTCTCGGACGCCTACATCCAGGACCTGGTCGTCCGTCCCGAATACCGGGGCCGGGGCGTCGGAACGATGATCTTATCAGCGCTGCTGGATTACTGTAACTCTGCAGGTGTCACCTGGGTCGCCCTTGTCGCCGAACCCGGGACCGAGGCGTTCTATACTGCGCTTGGGTTCAGGAGAATGGAGGGGCACATACCCATGCGGTGGTATCCGAAAGATTGGTGAGACATGCTGAGATTTGCCGACTTCAAACCCGTGAGTCTGGACGATCGCGACCTCTTCCGGGAGCACTACCGGCAGTTCCCCCAGGTGCATAGCGACAATACGTTTGCAAATATGGTCTGCTGGAACCACTATGCGGACTACCGCTTTGCGGAGGTGGACGGCTCCATCGTCCTCTCAAGCACCATCAGCGGCGTAACGTCGTTTCGGCCCCCTATCGGCCCTAAAAACCCGGACCTGATCGGGGACGTCATCGGTCTCGCAATGAGGGAGGGCGGCGACAAACCCCTGTGGGTCCTCGACCCGGTGAATGAAGCGTTGATCCGTGAGCTCTACCCGGCCCTTCCCCTGCACGAAAACCAGGACTTCTTCGACTACATCTACCGGACCGAAGCCCTCGCCGACCTCGCCGGGAAGGGCTATGCCACCATCCGACGCCAGGTTAACCGGTTTGGGCGGGAGTATGCGTATACGGTCGAGGAGATCACGGAAGACAACATCGACGAGGTCTGGGAGTTCCTGGTCGTCTGGTGCGAGTGGCGGGACTGCGACTCCGAGCCCATCCTCGCGGCCGAAAAAGAAGCCATACTCTTCGCCGTGAACCACTTCTTCGCTATCGGGCTTGAGGGGTGGATAATCAGGATCGGCGGAACCATCGGCGCGATATCGATTGTCGGGCGGGTCAACGCGGATATGGCGGTCGTCCACTTCGAGAAGGCGCTCCCCGAGACCTTCCCGAGCATTTACAAGGTGATCACGACCGAGACGGCGGCGGGGCTCCGGGACCGCTACCGCTACGTCAACCGGGAGTGCGACATGGGCGTGCCCGGTCTCCGCGAATCGAAGACGCGTTACCACCCGGCGTACATGGTCGAGGTGTACTACGCGACCCGGGACGACCTGGAGGCGTGCTGCAGGTGACCGCTGATCTCGTGCTCCAAAACGTGATGCTCCCGTCGGGACGGCGCGCCGACATCGTCATCGCCGGGGGTATCGTCCGGCACGTCGGGGCACCGGTGCGTGCCGATGAGACGATCGACTGCAGCAGGCTCACCTGTCTTCCCGGGGCGGTCGATATGCACGTCCACATGCGGGGAGGAGTGCAGGCAGAGAAGGAGGACTGGCGGACGGGCACCATGAGCGCGGTCGCCGGCGGGGTGACGGTGGTCGTGGACCAGCCCAACACCGTCCCCCCCATCACCACGCCCGGACTCCTCCGGGCCCGTATCCGCGAGGCGGAGGGGCAGGCAGTATGCGGGTTTGCGGTGAACGCAGGCGTTCTCCCGGATGCCGATCTTGCCGGGATGCGGGATGCCGGTGCGATGTCGTTCGGGGAGACCTTCGCAGCACCGTCGAGCTACGGCGAGGGGCTCGATGCGGAGACCCTCAAAGGTTTGTTCGCCCGGATCCATGCCCTCGGAGGGCTCGTCACGGTCCACGCCGAGGAGGTTTCGGGCCAGGCGCCGGCGACGCTCGCCGACCACGACCGCGCACGCTCCGGCGCAGGGGAGGCGCGGGCCGTGCAGGCGGTATCGGCCCTCGCCCCGGCCGAACTAAGGCTCCACTTCTGCCACCTCAGCACCGCCGCCTCGGTCGGGGCCGCCCGCGGCACGGTGGAGGCGACGCCGCACCACCTCTTCCTCTCGCACGGGATGTTCGATCCGGACGACACCCGGGCCCGGGTGAATCCCCCCCTCCGTGACGAAGAAACCCGGCGCGCTCTCTGGTCCTGCTGGGATACGATCGACGTCGTCGCCTCGGACCACGCCCCGCACACGGTTCCAGAGAAGGCCGTGCCGTTCGAGATCGCTCCCTCCGGCATCCCCGGAGTCGAGACGATGGTGCCGCTCCTGATGGCGGCGGTGCGCCGGAGGCAGATCACCCTCGCCTCGGTGATCGAGAAGACGTCGTGGAGGCCCGCAGCCATCCTCGGCATTCCGCGCGCAGGGTTCGAGCCGGGCGACCGGGCGGACTTCGCCCTCTACCCGGACGAAATCACCCGCATCGACGCCTCACGTCTTCACGCAAAATGCGGCTGGTCGCCGTACGAGGGGCTCGATGCAGTCTTCCCGGAAGTGGTGATCGTCGGGGGGGCACGGGCATACGCCTGCGGCGATTACCGGGAGGCGCACCCGGCGTGGTATCCCGGGCAAGGATATTTATCCCGGGAAAATAAATAATACAGGGCCGATAAAGCGCATCTTTAGGTCCCCGGGTGATCATCTGGCGAGACGCCTGGACATGATCCGCGGGACAACCCAGATGCGCGACAGGCACGCCTGGCATATGGGTACGATCGGGTGAGGAACGGCATCAGCCGCCTGTGAGCATCGATCGTTAGTGCCGGGCGACATCCCTTCAAGAGGTCTTTTTCTATGGAGTCTTATGCCGATGCCGTCGTCGAAGCCGCACACGGAGTGATGATAGCGCTCGATGTTACGGCAGGTGCAAAGCGTTCTTCGTTTCCGGCCGGTTACAACGAGTGGCGGAAGAGTATCCGATGCCAGGTGGCAGCCCCTGCCGTCGGCGGGAAGGCAAACCGCGCCATCATCGACCTCCTCGCGGAGACGTTTCGCATACCTCGCGCCGACGTGAGCATCGTCGCCGGGCACGCGTCTTCCTCGAAGACCGTGGCGATCGCCGGGTTATCGAAATCCTGTGTCGTCGCACGCCTGAACGCTGCCGATACCTGATCCCGTGCGGACGAAAGAAGCAGGATTACCGGAACGAAACGGTTTTTATCACGAGAAAACTATACCGTGAGATATATTCAAATACAGCCCTCATGCGGCTCGATTTTTGGATTTCCCTTTTAAAAAATCTTACGTTTAAGTCGCCATCTGCTTTAAGTAATTGCACCCTAGATATATAATTGACCCCTATGCCCGCGCGCACAGATACCCGCGTGGCATACGGCGATCGGATTTACATTGAAGGAGGCAACACTCCATGTACTCACCAGAAACTACAAAGTACCTCATTCATCTTACTCTGCAGATAGAGGGGGTGGTCGATAAGCCCGACGTGGTGGGCGCTATCTTCGGCCAGACCGAGGGTCTACTCGGCGAAGACCTCGACCTGCGCGATTTACAGCGAACCGGCCGCGTCGGCAGGATCGACGTTCAGATCACCACGAAGCGAGGAGAGACAAAAGGCGAAATACTCATCTCATCCTCACTCGACCGGGCGGAGACCGCGCTCCTTGCATCGTCGCTCGAGACGATCGACCGGGTCGGACCGTGCACGGCCCACGTGAAGGTCGACCGCATCGAGGATATCCGCGTCACCAAGCGGCGCAGGATTGTCGAGCGCGCGAAAGAACTTCTCCTCGAGGACTTCGATGAGGGCGCCATCAACAGCGACGACCTGCTCGACGAGGTCAGGGAGGTCATCAGGATAGAGAAACTCGAGTACCTCGGCGAAGAGAGGGTGCATGCGGGCCCGAACGTCATGGCCTCCGACGCCATCATCATCGTCGAGGGGCGGGCCGACGTCATCAACCTGCTGCGCTACGGGATCAAGAACGCGGTTGCGGTCGAGGGAACCAACGTCCCGCGTATCATCATCGACCTCTGCTCGCAGAAGACCGCGACGACCCTGCTCGACGGAGACCGGGGCGGTGAACTGATCCTCCGCGAACTCCTCCAGATCGCCGAGATCGACTTCGTGGCATACAGCCCGCGGGGAAAGAGCGTCGAGGAGATGAGCCGCAAGGAGATCGTCAAGGCGCTCCGGAACAAAGTGCCCGCGGAGGTGATCACCGCCCCGGTCTCCGACGAGGAAGGAGGGGAACGGTTGCCTGCATACGCCGGCTCCGTCGATGTGCGGGTTCCTGCCGGTGAAGACGAACGGCCTTCACAACAGCAGAGAGACGGGAGGGAGGAGAGCCGGAAGCCGCCCTCGACGCTCGGCGAGCACATGGCCGACGTCCGGGACAAAAAGATTGCGCGGTTCCTGTCCCCGGACTATACCGTCCTCCTGGAATCGAACGCTACCGACGTCGAGGGCGCGCTCCAGAACCTGAACGGCGATGTTGAAGGGCTTGTCGTCGATCGCATCATCGACCAGAAACTTCTCGATCAGATCGGGGGAAGGGACCTCGAGTTCGTAGCTGCCCGGGACTTTAAAGGGATCATCAAACGCCCCATGTCGATCAGGCTTATAAAGATAGGTTGATGGTTATCCCGGGTGCAAATTTATATATATTTATATTCACTATTTTTATCTCTGGGAGAGAATATGCACAAGGAAGAGTTAATAGCCTTACATGGGATTCTCACTGAGATTAAAGACTTTTTTGAGTTGCAGAACCCGGAGTTGAAATTCTCGCAGTATTATGCGTTGAAGATAGACCCTTCTCAGGTGCATAAGAGCAAAATGGAACATAAATACGCAATATTCGTGCTCGGAACGGAACTTGCGAACGCCATGAAAGATGTGGAGTTCTCGTCATCGGGTCGGATCTCCGCCCGGATGAAGGAACTTGCAGAGAAGACCTTAAAAGAGATCGAGTATCTCCAGTGACGAACGTTCGTTAATACGGTATCGGGGGCGAATGCCCTCCAATCCTCTCCTCAGGCACGCATCTCGCGCTCGCTCTCGATGAGGTACATAGCGAGCAATTTCGGGATAGGTGCCGCCATGCAGTGCCAGTTCGGCGTTCCGTTCACCTCAAGGACCGTGTAGCCTTCCCGGTCCCGGAGGAGATCGACGCCGCAGTAGTCGATCCCGAGCGCCGACGCCGACGCCTCGGCGATGGCGCGCATCTCCTCGTCAATCGGAACCGCCATCCCGATCCCGCCCTGGTGGATGTTGTGCATCAGAGTATCGGATACCCGGGTTATCGCGCCGACGGCCTCTCCGCCGAGGACGAAGACACGAAAGTCCCGGTCGTTTTGCACGTACTCCTGCAGGTACCAGGGTCCCGGCCCGAGATCGTCCGGCTCCGTCACGAGCCGGATACCGTTTCCGTCATACCCGTAGAGCGGCTTATAGACGACCTTCCCGTGCCGCAGAAGAAAATCCCGCGCCTGCGCCTCCGAACGCATGTAGGCCGTCTCCGGCGTCCGTACTCCGTTGTGCAGAAGGAGAGCGGACGTCATCACCTTGGATGCACAGGCAACGATGCTCGCGGGTGTGTTGATCACCCGGTTCCGGAGCGAGAGCACGTTTAAGGTCTCGAACTGATGCCCGTCCTGCCGGATTCCGCAGACCCATACGAGTTCGTTCTCAAGCCCGGAATCGAGGGGGTCGATTGCACCGAGGTCGAGGACCTCGTATCGGGCATCGGCTCTCTCCAGCTCCCGCATAACTGCGCCGGTCGAGTTGTCGTCCGGCGTATCGGTCGGTTTTGGTACGATATGGATCATGCGCCTCACGTCCCGCTCCCGGGACTAACCACTGTCAAAAGATTTTCAGTACCATTTTGTACCTTGCCGGATATAATCGATAGGGAAGCATCATGCAGGAGAACCGGGTCTGTATCATCGGGTGCGGGAACCCCCTCATGGGAAACGACGGGGCGGGGATTCTGGTGATGCGGCTCTTCGAAGGGAGATTCGCCGGCGTGGATGCGATCGATGGCGGTACCGGGGGCTTTGGCCTGATCCCGCTGATGGAAGGGTATGAGAAGGTGGTGATCGTCGATGCGATGGTGGGTATCGGCGACCGTATCGGCGACGTCCTCACGTTTGAAGCGCCGCCATCCTGGGACCTTCCGGCATATGCCCTCCACGATGTCGGGATTGGCGAGGTGGTAACGATAGCCCGCGAACTCGGGTATGCTGCAGAGATTTTGACCGTCGGGATTGAAGTGGGCGAGATCCAGGCTTTCAGCCGGGAGATAGACCCGGCGGTCGAAGAAGGGATCCGGATTGCCGGGCAGGAGATCCAGAAGATCCTGCAGAAGTGGATCGGGGGATCAGGAGATATTTTCTAATGGTGCGTAGTTAGAGCACCCTGATCTGCGTATATCAGGCTCCTTTTTGAAGATATAAATGGCAAGGTTTATTTCATACCACTGAACTAAAGTTGTCTGAATGCAACTGCCGCGCGGTCGGTTCCATCGTCTTCTCAAGTCCACGACACCTCGTGCCCTGATAGAGGAGATGGGCTCAGAACAGTTCACCGGGATCTGCACGATCGTCCTTGGCAGCCAGAGTGCCACTCTGGTGCTGAACGAAGGTCTGGTAGTGCTTGCCGAATATGGGGACATAAAAGGGCAGCACGTACTGGACGCGGTGCTAAAGGGCGAAGATGACGAAGCGGCGGCAGAATTGAACATTCTGACGCCCGATCAGGTACAACTCGCCCTGGAATTCAACCGCCCGTTTGCGACCGGAGAGCTCGATACCGGAAGACAGGGAAGACCGTCTTCAGGCAAGGCTGCTTCGGGAGGGACGAAGAAGGCCGGCGGGGCATCCTTGCCGAAGCACCGTCCGGAGCCGACCGCAGAAGTGCATCGCATTCCCATGCCGGGAGTAAAACCCGTGCAGAAGACGCCTCCGGCGTCTCAGTCAGAGAGTGACGAGGTTGACACGCTCGTACAGAACATGGAGGAGATGGACGTTGAGCAACTCGTCAGCAGTTTCAGGGTGAACTGCAAGGATATGCTCCAGCGAATTCATCTCGATCATCTCATCCAGGACAAAGACACGTAACCATGCAGGAGTTGATAACAGAATGGACTCGACAGGCATCATCCAGATTCTCCTCGTTATCATCACGGTGACGGTGATAGCCGGTTTTGCCGGCATTTTGTACTTCCTTTCGAAGATCTACGAAGCACTCCCGGGACAGCGGCCTGGTGTTGCCCCCCACATTGCGGCGACCCCGGGGGGACCGGTGAACGTTGCGCAACCGTCCTCCGTCAAGCCCGCGAGGTCTTCCGGTGTGATCGATCCCCGGAGTATGGGAAGCCTGGAGGAAACTCTCGGCGCAATCAGCAAGAAATATAGTCTTGCGTCCTTTACGCTCGCGACCACGGACGGCCTCCTGATCGGTTCGACGAAGCCGGGCGGCGATGACGAGGCCGCACGGTACAGTCATCTCTACACGCAGGGAAGACTGCATGACGAGACCGGAGTTGAACTCCTCGGTGTCCCCTACCGCGGGGAGACAGTGGTCGGCATCGCCCACCCTTCGGAGCATCTCTCTGCCGAACAGATGAGCACACTCGAACAGGACATCCGGGACACCCTGCAGCACTGGGTGTAAGGCCGGAGAGATCAAAACAGCGAGTGATTACATGGTAAAAGTATACACGATTGCGTCCGGTAAAGGCGGTACCGGCAAAACGACGGTCACAGCAAATCTGGGGCCGATGCTTGCCCAGTACGGGAAGAAGACATGCATTCTGGATGCCGACGTCGGAATGGCGAATCTCGGGCTCATTCTGGGGCTTGAGAACCTGCCGGTGACCCTGCACGAGGTGCTGGCAGGCAAAGCCCGCGTCAGGGACGCCGTCTACGATGGACCGTTCGGCGTGAAGGTTGTCCCGTGCGGACTCTCTCTGCAGGGCTTCCAGCAATCGAACCCGGATAGGCTCAAGGATATCATGGCAGACCTCGTGAGCGAGTTCGACATCCTGATCCTGGATGCTCCTGCGGGGATCAGCAGGGACGGCGTCATCCCGCTGACTATTGCCGACGGGGTGATCCTTGTCGTAAACCCCGAGATCTCCTCGATCGTTGACTCCTTAAAGACGAAGATCCTGACCGAGACCGTCGGCGGGCACATCGAAGGAGCGATCATCAACCGGGTCGCCGGTAGCGGTGACGAGTTTAACCGCGCACAGATGGAGAAACTCCTCGGTGTCCGGGTGCTCGGGGTCATACCGGAAGACCCCAACATCCGGCGCGCATCTGCCGGAAGGTCGCCGATCGTGGTGAAATACCCGACTTCCAGGGCATCCCGGGCCTTCAAGCGCATCTCTGCCGATGTAGCCGGCATCGAGTACGTCGAGGAGGAGACACAGGCTCCCCGGGAAGGCTTTGTCGATCGGCTGGCTCGCGCTCTCTTCCGGGCGAAAGCGTGATATCTGAGGCCGCCCAGGCCAATCACGCTCACTATCGCCTTTCTTTTGCCTTCACATAGTTACATGACGGCGCATGAAGAGCAGCAGGTGGAGATCCGTGCGAACGTCGGGTTGAATTCCCCGACGCCCGCTATCCCCTGCTGCTTCCGGGTTCACGATGCTTCAAGGATAACGTTCACCTAAAAAAATTATTTCTCCCTCCTTTTTCCACCACGAGCACAGGGCATGGGCTATTTTTCATCGGAACCCTATAAATCTCCCTGTAAGCAGCAGGTACAATAAAATCGAATAAAATCCAAAATTTCCACTCAAGAGATAGATCCTCGCAGCGAACAAACTATATATTTTTAATAGCAGGAAGTGTTAATCACATTCAGAGGGCTCGTTAATGGATATACATGTGGATAAGGACGCGTGCGTCGGATGCGGTCTCTGCGTCAAAGACTGCCCGATGCATGTGTACGAACTCCAGGACAACGTGAGTGTCGCAGTCAGGCCGAATAACTGCATGGGATGCCTGTCCTGTCATGAGATCTGCCCGGCTCAGGCACTCGAGCACCGGGGTATCTACGCTGCCCGGAGACACTATATCGACATCAAGGTCTGTGAAATGCTTCGGAAGGTGGTCTGATGAGCGCGGGATATATCGATGAATTGCATGAGGCCTTTCACTCCGATCTCGTCTATCGCTCCGAGGAGATCCCCCTGGAGTGTTCGCCGAAGCCAAAAGAGATGGAACAGACGCTCCACGGCGTGATGAAACTCAACGGTCTCGTGATCAGGTCGCTCGAGGAGATCGCAGGCAGGGGAGCAAACGCAGTCACCTACCGGGCCGGGAAGAAGTTCGGCCATGAGGTCGCCAAGTACTTCCAGAAGCGCGAGGACGTGGAGGGAGCGCTTCACGAACTCTCCGACCTGCTCCGCGGCCAGTACTCCTTCGAGGTCTGGAAACCCGAGGATAAGGAGACGTTCATCATCGAGGAGAACGGCGAGACCTTCATCTACCTCGTCTTCCACGACTGCATCGTCCGCCAGACGCTCCGGCGAAACGGTCTCGATCAGGGTGGCCCGCTCTGCCAGACGCTCTTCGGCTACGTCGTCGGCGCGATCGAGGAGATCACCGGCAGAAAAGCCAAACTGGAGATCGTCCACACCGGCCCGAACGCCTGCTTAAAGAAACTGGTTCTGAAATGAGGCGAAAACGATGAAGATTGCTATTGAGGAACTGGCAGGGTGTTCGGGATGCACGATTGCGGTGCTCGATCTCCACGAGATGCTCCTTGACGTCGTCGCGGAAGCGGAGATCGTCTACTCCCCCGTGATCATGGATGTCAAGGAACCTCCCGAGGGCATCGATATCGCGTTCGTTACCGGGGCCGTCCGAAATGAGGAGAACCGCGAACGTCTCGAGAAGATCCGGAAGCGGGCAAAGACGCTCGTGGCGCTCGGGACCTGCGCCTGCTACGGCGGCATATCGGGCCTCTCGATGCTGAACTCAAACGACGATCTCTTCTCCTGTGTCTACCGGGAGGTGGAGACGGTAAAGCCCGACGGGGTTATCCCGACGGACGTGCCGCCGTTCCTCTACCGGGCGTTCGCGGTGGGCGACCTCGTGAAAGTCGATTACTACGTTACGGGCTGCCCGCCCAAAGAGGCGTTCTTAAAGAAGATCATCCCGGCAATGGTCGCGGGAGACACCCTTGAACTCTCGCGCAAATCCGTCTGTTCGGAATGCGACAGGATCATGGGCCCGGTCGAGAACTGGACACTCAAGCGGCGGCACGAGGGTGTTCCCGACCGTGAACACTGCCTGCTCGGACAGGGCTACCTCTGTCTCGGGAGCGTCACCTTCGGCAGGTGCGCCGCGACCTGTCCCAGGAACAACATCCCGTGCCACGGGTGCAACGGCCCGTCGCTCGATATCCTCCGTGAGCCCTGCCGGGATATCCACGGCATGATGGTGCGGAGAATTTCGGATCTCACCGATAAGCCGCAGAAAGAGGTGGAGAAGGAACTCTACGACGTCGCTCACACAATGTACGCCTTCACCATCGGGAGCCTGATCATGGAGGATAAAGAGACGTCAAAGATCCGGGATCTGGTAAAGGAGAGGAGCAAATGAAAGAGATCACGATCAGCCCGGTGACCAGGATCGAGGGTCACGCCGGCGTCAAGATCTTCCTCAACGACCGGGGAGAGGTCGACTCGGCCCACTTCCAGGTCGTGGAACTCAGAGGATTTGAGAAATTCCTCATCGGCGCCGCAATCGAGGAAGCACCCCGGATCACGCCCCGCATCTGCGGGATATGCCCTTCGGCGCACCACCTGGCGGCGGCGAAGGCAACCGACCAGATCTTCGGCGTGGAACCGCCCGCGACCGGAAAGAAACTCCGGGAGCTCCTCAACGTCGGCCAGTTCGTTCACTCCCACGCCCTCCACTTCTTCATGCTCGCGGCGCCCGACTTCATCCTGGGCCACGATTGCCCCGCGGAGACGCGTAACGTCATCGGACTTGCCCGTCAATCGCCCGAGATAGCGAAGAAGGCGATCGCGGTCCGGAAGTTCGGCCAGCGCCTGACGGAAGCGGTCGGCGGCAAACCCATCCATCCGGCAAACGCGCTCCCCGGGGGTATGTCGGCACCGCTCACGGAAGGAAAGAGGGCAGAACTGGCTGTCATGGCAGACGAGGCGCTCGGAATCGCCCGTGAGGGATGGGACCTCGCACGCAACCTCCTCGACGGCGTCGATACGGAGATAGGGGCTGTCAGGACCGGATTCGTGGGGATGACCAATCAGGGGGTCTACTCGACCTACGACGGGTCTGTTGCGATGCTCGGCCCGGACGGAGGCAGAGTCAGTTCGTTCTCAGGACCGGAGTACACGAACTTCATCGAGGAGTACTCGGAGGACTGGTCGTACCTGAAGTTCGCCCGGTTCAAAGGTGGAGACTACTACCGGGTCGGGCCGCTCGCCCGGCTCAACATCGTGGAGAAGATGGGCACGGAGCATGCGGATGCTGCTCTCGCGGAGTACCGGGACCGGTTCGGCACCGGCACCCAGGCTGCACTCGCCTACCACCTGGCACGCTACATCGAGTTCATCGCCTCGTGCGAGCGGGCCGTTCAGTTGCTCTCGGACCCCGGCATCACCGCCGCGGACATCCGGACGCCGGTGGGAGCGGTCGTAAATCGGCGCGGCGTCGGGATCGTCGAGGCTCCCCGGGGAACCCTGATCCACGACTATACCGTCAACGAGGCCGGCATCATCGAGCGGTGCAACCTTATCGTGGCGACCTGCCAGAACAACTACGCGATGGACCGGGGCGTGGAGGACATGGCACGCCGGGTGGTGGAGAACGGAGCGTTGACCGAGGCGGCGGCAAACCGTATCGAGATGATCATCAGGGCCTATGACCCCTGCATCTCGTGCGCAACGCACGCGATCGGGAAGATGCCCCTGAAGATCGAGTGTGTCAGAAGAACGTGAGGCGATGGAGTTATGCTAAAACAGATCCTGGGAGAATTCCTGAAACTTGACGGGGTTACCGCCGCGGTCGTGGCGGGACGGGACGGCTTTGTGATCGAGAGCGTTGTTGCCGGGGACGTGGACGTCGAGGCCCTGGGTGCCATGGCATCGACAGGCATGGGTACGTCTGAGGCAATGAGCAACGAACTCGGGAAGGGAGAGATGAGCCAGATGCTCATCGAACTGGAGAACGGGCCCATTCTGCTCTCTCCACTCTCGGAGGACGAGTTGATCGCCATCGTGGCGAACGCGAACGTCAACGTCGGGCGAATCCGGTACGAACTGAAGAAGAACAGGGATCGGATAACTGCTGCTTTGTGAGACGATGCTACCCGACGGCGTCTCACTTGGACGACTGCAGGGGCCTCTTTCGGCCCTTGCTTCGATCAGTCCTCACTTCACGGGAGCGGTGCGTATCGACGAGCCCAGGGGGACGGGGTTTGTCCTGGTCCAGAACGGGAGCCCATACGCAGCCGCGTTCGAGGACACCGGCAAAGACCTGCTGCTCAGTGGAGACGAAGCCTACAGGCACCTGTTTGACCGGCCCTCGCTTGATTACGAACTTATTGCGTACACCGCCGAAGAGACCGAGGCGGCCCGGGAGGTCTCTCGTGAGACGGGGTGCCTGATCAGTGAAGGCGGTGCAAAGCCTGCCGCCCGCACCGGGTCGGAGGATACGGGCTATCTTGACCTGATCGCGCGGCAGCCGGGTGTCATTGCCGTCTCGGTCTTTCACGAGGGGTTTGCCCTTCAGTCGCTGGGCTCCGCGGACTTCGAGCAGGTGGCTGCAGTCGCCGAAGACCTGCTCCGCGCCGGCATCCGTATCACCGCCGATATGGAGATGGGAGATCTCTCCCAGATGATCCTCGAGACACCGGCAGGCAAGCTCATCATCGCGCCCTACGGGGATCTCTCCCTCTGCATACTTGCAAAGCCGGAGGCCAACCTCGGCCTTATCCGGCTCTCGATACGGGGCATGCAGGACGGGGCCGCCTGAAAGGAGGGGCGGCCTCAACTCCCCGTTCTCCCTGCGAACCGGTTGTGCAGAGTGTGCGGTCCGGTTTGCGGCAGGCCCAGAACGTGTTCTTTTCTGCCGTGCGGCAAGGTCTGCCTTCACGGCAACGGCTCGACCGACGGGCAGGGGAAGACGATCCCATGCTCCCTGGACAGGCGTTTCCCGTTCGGTCTCCTATGCACCCAACAATTGATATCCCCGCCCGCCGGAGATAACTCCATGCAACTCCACACCGCACCGGGGACATGGTCGGCGCTCCTCCTTCCAGAACTCCCGGCAAGGTCACCCCGCCATCCTGGGGTGACCGCCCGATGAAGTACTACCCGGTTCATTCCGGATACCCGCCGTATGCCGGGGTGAACCCGGCGATTGAGGCGGCCTTTGCCGAGCACGGCAGGGGGAGCGTCCAGATGCCGCCGAAGGTCTACGTGACGTTCGACAAGAGCGGAGACTTCCGAACGATGCCTGCATACCTCCCGGCGCTCGGGATTGCCGGGGTAAAGATTGTCAATGTCCACCCGCATAACCGCGCGAGAGGCCTTCCTACCGTCATGGCGCTCACCGTGATCATCGATGTGGAGACGGGCGCGCCCCGGGCGATCATCAATGCCACCGAACTTACTGCGATGCGTACCGGGGCAGCAGGTGCCGTGGCGGCGAAGTATCTCGCGCCCCGACAGTCCGTCACCCTCGGAGTCGTAGGGGCCGGGCGGCAGGCGGAGGCGCTGGTCGAAGCGACGGCCGCCGCGCTCACGATCGAGGAGATCCGGGTCTGGAGCAGGACCGAGAAGAGTGCTGAGGCTTTTGCGGCGCGTTACTCCGACTACAACGCCCGAAGCGTCCCGATTGAGCGCGCCTGCGACTGCGACGTGCTGGCCACGACGACGCCGTCGACAGAACCGCTCGTGATGGCCGACTGGGTTCATGAAGGGACGCACATCAACGCGATCGGCGCGGATGCGCCCGGTAAACAGGAACTGGACCCGCTGCTCCTGCTCAACGCCGCGGTCTTCGTCGACGACCCCGGCCAGGCGATCCACTCAGGCGAGGTGAACGTCCCGACCAGCACAGGTCTCTACGATCCCGGCCGGATTGCAGGAACCCTCGGCGAGGTCGTTACCGGGAAGAAGACGCGGTCGTCTCCCGACGCCATCACGATCTTCGACTCCACCGGACTTGCCATACAGGATCTCGCCATCGCCGCTCTCGTCCTCGAGGAGGATGGGGGGTACGAACTGCCGTTCCCTTAGTATTATTCAAGAAAAGTATCCGAGGAGGGACCGGTTAACTCCCTCCCCACTGCCACATCCGGCGAACAGTCACTCGTCCTTCCGGGGCTGCGCGAAGGCTTTCCAGACCCGCTCCCGGTAGACCGGACCGCTGTTGTAGGTGCAGAACGGGATCAGGCGGCCGTCGGGTGTCGCGTAGTGGATGCAGCACCGCTGCACCCGGGAGAGGTCGTAGTTGTATTTGTCCATGAAGTGCATCGTCCCGATGAAGAGGGCGTTCCAGTGGAACTCGCGCAGGGCCTCGAAGTTCTGCATCACGAGAGCCTTTCCTATCAACTTTATGAACTCCCCGGTATTCTTCTGCTCTGCCTTCCTCGTGGAGCCGTAGAGGTCCTTGACCCCCTCGACGAGGGTCATATACTTGTTGAGCGACCCGCCTTTCGCAAGTTTCGCCCCCATCTTCTCAACCGACTCGAAGAAGGCGTCGACGTCGATCATCTTGTTGACCGGGACCATCCCCTCTTCGGTGACGAAGACGTAGGTCGCTGCGCCGCAGTGCTGGTGTGTGGTGAACGTGACCTGAGGCTTGCCCGTGTATGCCTCAACGAGCTCGGAGATCGGAACGACGCAGGGCACGGGGTAGAAGTAGTCCTTCCGGATCACGCCATCTGTCTGCTCCTCGATCCGCTCCGCGAGTTCCGGGATGGTGATCCGCTCTTTCCTGACGTCATCCTCGCTTGCAGCCCCGGTGAACGACACCGGTTGGAAGTTGACGCCCCGGATAGTCTTGATGTGCTCTGCGGCGTACCTGATGATGGCGCCCACCTCGTGGTCGTTCCTGCCCTTGATGACCGTGGGCACCAGCACCATCCCCATGCCGATCTTCTCGCAGTTCTCTATAGCCCGCCGGTCGCTCGCGAGTTTTGAGTTGGTCTCGCGTGTCACGCCGTCGAAGTGCAGGTAGACGGTGGAGAGACCCGCTTCCTTCAGTTGTCTGGCGTAGTCGGGCTCCTGAGCGATCCGGATACCGTTCGTCGCGACCTGCACCTGGGACAGCCCGAGTTCTTTCGCTTTTCTGATGAGTTCGGGGAGATCATCGCGCATCGTCGGTTCACCACCCGAGAACTGGACGGCCGGCACCGGAACGGGCTTTTCCTCGCGCAGCATGCGCAGCATCCCGACGATCTGGTCGAAGGTCGGCTCGTAGACGTAACCGCATGCCCGGGCGTTTGCAAAGCAGAAGTCGCAATTGAGGTTACACCGGTTCGTCAGGTCGATGTTCGCGAGCAACGTCGTCGACCGGTGGTTCTGGCAGACACCGCAGTCGTTCGGGCACCCTGCCGGGGAAGCGATCTTCTGCGGGTTCGATATCCCCTCCCCGATGCGTTCGTAGGCGTCGAATCTCCGGTACATCTCTGCGTCCGACCAGTAGAGGGCCCGGTACGTGCCGTGTTCGGGGCAGGTACGGACCAGCCAGACCTCCCCCTCTTCCTCAACGATATCGGCGTCGAGTACGCGACCGCATGTTGGGCAGAGGCTCCTTGTCTTTTTTATCAGCATTCTCTCACCGTGCCCACCTTTCATTCGTATCTCATATTTCGACACTTTAATCTTTATATTTACTGATTGTACTGAGTATTGACGCTTATCGATGCGGACATCGGATACTGGATCTTCTCCGGGCTCGCGGCACTGTGGATCATGATTCCGGCATACGTGCCGAACTCAGCGGCCGCACTCTTCGGGGGCGGGACGCCCATCGACTTCGGCAGGACGTTTTCCGACGGGAGAAGGGTCTTTGGCGACGGAAAGACATACCGGGGATTCTTAGGGGGAGTTCTCTGCGGGATACTGGTGGGTCTTGTCGAGATCTGGGCCTGGTCCTCGTTCAACCTGACCGCACTTCCCCATCAGACGTTCCTCTCCATAACCCTGCTCGCAACAGGTGCACTCCTCGGCGATCTCGTCAAGAGTTTCCTGAAGCGGAGGCTGGGTAAAGGAAGGGGGGAGTCCTGGTTCCTGGCCGATCAGTATGATCTGGTTATCGGTTCCTTCCTGCTTATCCTCCTGATTTATCCCCAATGGTTGTTTGAGAATATTACCTTACCCATTGCGGTCTGGATCATCGTCATGACACCACTCCTTCACCGGGTGGTGAACATTATCGGCTATTACATCGGAGTTAAAGAGGTACCATGGTAAACCCAATCGCGACATTGTTACTTGAGAGCGGGGCTATCGAGTTCGGGGACTTCGTCCTCGCATCGGGAGCCCGGAGTCCCTACTACATCGACATCAAGGCCGCAACAACGAACCCTGCCATCCTTGCGGAGATCGGGAAAGCCATCGCCGAAGGCTGGGAGTTCGATATGGTGGCCGGGGTGGCGGTCGGCGCCGTACCGATCGCCGTCGCCGTCTCGCTCGCGAGCGGCCGGCCGTACGCGATTGTCAGGAAAGCGGAGAAGGACCACGGTAAAGCCGGGACGATCATCGGCGACGTGAGCGGCAGGAACGTGCTGCTGGTCGAGGACGTGACCACGTCCGGGGGAAGCGCCCTTTACGGTCTTGCGGCGCTGCGTGCTGCAGGCGCGCACGTCGACCGGGTAGTGACCGTCGTTGACCGTGAAGCGGGCGCTCATGAGGCGCTTGCAGAAAAAGGCGCGTCTCTTCTTGCACTTGTGCGGGTCAGCGAGCTGCTGGACGGATAAACATTTTTTAAGGGCGGGCAAATAGATGGATATGAAAGTACTCGTTGTAGGCGGTGGCGGCAGGGAGCATGCAATCACCAGGGCGCTTTCCTGCAACAGTGACATGAGAATATTTTCTGTCATGGCACGCAAGAATCCCGGGATAGCCCGGCTCGTGGAGCGGGTGCTCCTCGAGAAAGAGACCAATATTCAGAAGATAATACCATTTGCCACCGATTGTGAAGTTGACGCTGCGGTCATCGGGCCGGAGGCTCCCCTTGAGGCAGGCATCGTCGATCACCTCGAGGCGGCGGGGATACCCTGCGTGGGGCCGACACGGGCCGCGGCCCGGCTTGAGACGGACAAGGCGTTCTGTCGCCGGCTGATGGAACGGCACGGGATCGCGGGGTGCCCGGAATACCGGGTCTGCCATGACCCGGAAGAGGCACGGCGGTTCATCGAGACCTATGACGGCGACCTCGCCGTCAAGCCCATCGGGCTCACCGGCGGGAAGGGCGTGCGGATCATGGGTGAGCACGTCGACGTGGCAGGGGCGGTCGAGTACGCCCGGGAGATCGGAGGAGATGTCGTGCTGGAAGAGCGGCTCATCGGGGAGGAGTTCACGCTCCAGGCGTTCGTCGATGGCGAGCACCTGGTGCCCATGCCGCTCGTGCAGGACCACAAACGTGCATACGAGGGGGATGTGGGGCCGAACACCGGCGGCATGGGATCGTACTCTCTGCCGGACCACATGCTCCCCTTCGTCACCCGGTCGGACTACGAGAGAGCGCTCCGGATCATGGAGGATATGGTCGCGGCCATGCGGACCGAGGGGACGCCGTACCGTGGCATCCTCTACGGCCAGTTCATGAATACCTGCGAGGGGCCCAGGGTCATCGAGTTTAACGCCCGCTTCGGAGACCCTGAGGCTATGAACGTCCTCTCCCTCCTGGAGTCTGACTTCGCCGGGATCGTCCGCCATATCATCGAGGGGGACCTCTCGCCGTCGCACGTCCGGTTCGCGAACAGAGCGACGGTCTGCAAATACCTCGTCCCCGAGGGTTACCCGGAGGCTCCGGCGGCCCACGAGCCTCTCACCATCGGCGACTACGGCGACGCCCTGCTCTACTATGCAAACGTCGAAGACCGGGACGGAAAGCTCTACACCCAGACGTCGCGGACGCTTGCGTTCGTCGGGAGGGGCGAGACGCTTGAGGAGGCCGAAGCGATAGCCGAGAAGGCGGCATCTTCCGTCTCAGGAAGTGTCTTCCACCGCAGGGACATCGGCACCCGAAAGATCCTCGAGAAGCGATGCCAGCACATGAAGGAGATTGCATGAAGAAGGATTTTCTCTCGATCATCGATATCGACGAGTATGAACTTGAGAGCATCGTTGCCGACGCAATGCACTTAAAACGGCTGAAGTGTGCAGGGACCGCACACGAGTACCTCAGGGGAAAGAGCCTCGGGATGATCTTTGAGAAGGCGTCCACCCGCACCCGGGTCTCGTTCGAGGTGGGGATGAGCGACCTCGGCGGCCATGCGCTCTTCCTGAACCCCCAGGATATGCAGCTCGGGCGGGGAGAAGAGATCCGGGATACGGCACGGGTGCTTGCCCGCTACGTCGACGCGGTGATGATCCGCGCCTACGATCATGCCGCCGTCGAGGAGTTTGCCCGCTACTCGACCGTCCCGGTCGTCAACGGGCTATCCGACCGCCTGCATCCCTGCCAGGTGCTGGCCGACATCATGACCCTCAGCGAGCGGTTCGGCGATCTCCAGGGTCTCAAACTCGCGTGGGTCGGGGACGGCAACAACGTCTGCAACTCGTGGATCCTCTCCTCGGCCCTGACCGGGATGGAGATTGCGGTCGCAAGCCCCTCGCGTTACCGGCCCGGGGACGAGGTCGTCGGTCAGGCGCGGGCGGCAGGCGGCAGGGTCAGCGTCGTCACGGACCCGGAGGAGGCGGTCCGGGATGCGGATGTCCTCTACACCGACATCTGGGTCTCGATGGGCGACGAGCAGGAGCGTGCAGAGCGCCTGCGGGCCCTCAAGGACTACACGGTAGACTCCCGCCTTCTTGCGCGGGCATCCCCCGATGCCCTCGTGATGCACTGCCTCCCCGCCCACAGGGGAGAGGAGATCACCGACGAGGTGCTGGAAGGGCCGCAGAGCATCGTCTGGGACCAGGCCGAGAACCGGCTCCACGCGCAGAAGGCGCTGCTCGTGCGGCTGATCGCCGGCGGCATGCAGACGGCGGATTAAACCATCTCTGCGACCGTTCCACCCGCGAGTTCAACGGGTGAAATCGATTATGGGCTCTTCCCGACCAGGGCGTCACAGTATCCCCTGGCAGGGGGCCCATCCACGGATTTTTCAGGGGCCTACGCAACTCGCACCTTCGGTGCTCAAACGCTGCTCTTACTGGAACACCGCCTATCCCCATGCACAGATTGCGAGGGGACTGCGCACCTACGGTGCTCGAGCTCCGTTCCTACCAGAACGTCGCCAGTCCAAGACCTTCGGTCTTCTCCCGCTCCTGCCCCCGCACCTAACGGTGCTCAAGCTCCGTTCCTCTGGAACGTCGCACCTTCGGCCAGTCGCATATCGCCACGCACTGCCCCCGCCCCACAGGGGCGGGGGAGGAGGCTGGAGGCGGGGTGGGGTGGGGGTTACAGGCAATTTATAGAGTGGAGACAGGGGAGGGGGGATGCTCCCCCCTCGAAACCTAACGGCTTCTCGTGCTCCTGCCCTTCGGCCAGTCGCACTCCCCCAATGGCGATAAACGATGCGTGCCCGAAGGGCAGGCGGAGTTCGAGCACCGAAGGTGCGCAGTCCCCACGGTCCAGTGTACGGGTGAGTCGAAGAAAACTGGGTTCAGTTCATTCCTCTAGGCACTGTCCCGGTTTTCACCGTAGAGTCCGGGTCATGCCTCACGTGGGAGTTCCCGGCGCGCAAATAAGAAAAAAGTGTATCTATTCCGCGATGAACTCTTTGAGCTGCTCGAAAAGGTACTTCTGCACCTCTTCGATGACCTCCCTCTTCCCGCGGAACGCAATCAGTTCTCTCGCGTCCCCATCCATATTCGCAAACGACATCTTTTGCGACCGCCGCACCACCTCCACGTCGTACTTCTCGACGACGTCGTAGATCATCCTGCGTGGCACGCCCGGGGGAACAAGCATATCGTAGAGTTCTTCTTCAGCCATCGGTTATCATATCCTACTTTCCTATTTTGATCCGACGGGACATAATACATGGCCCTCCCCGCACGCCGCCGAGCGGGGCCTTCGGCTTCCCGAGGGAATTCATGCACCGCCCCATCAGTGCCGCCCCCCGGGCAAGGCCGTCGTCCACGAAGACCAGGTGGTCGTTCGGAGAGTCGTAGAGGTTCCGGTCGGCGATGCCCTCGAGGATATACTCGGGCTTCCTCCCCGAGATTGCCGCCCGCCCGGTGAACCCGATCGACGAGTTCGGCGGGACCATCCCTCTCTCGACGGCGACGTCGATGAGCCGGAGCGCCATCCTCGCACAGACCCGGTCGACGACCTCGGTCAACATGCCCATGCCGTGCTTCTCGTAGATCTCGTGCCCGATCGCCTCGAGATCCGGCATCTCGCTGCCGTTGACGCCCGAGTCGCACCCGATAAGGGCAACACCCGACCTGTCGGCCACCTCGGCGCAGACCGGGACCCGCCCGAACCTCGTCCGGTCGGGGGGGACGATCCGGATATCGATGTGCTCGTGGCACCGGTCGGCGTAACCCTCGACGACGGAACGCTTCCTGCCCCCGAACGCGCCTTTGATGCTGTGGTCGCCGAAGAGGTCGAGGGCCGTCCCCGTCCGGTTCTTCACGAGCCCGGTGCCCCGGACGATCGCATCCGGTATGGCACCCGCAAGTCCGCAGAAGTTCCCGGTCGTCTGGGCAAACGGATTCGGTTCATCGGGTGCGACGTCGCTCGTGATCCGCCCGTCGAGCGTGGTGCCGAAATCGATGGATATGCAGGGGTTGCGGAAGTCGACCGGCGTCCACTTGGCGCCCTCTTTGATCCCCGCCATCGCGAGTTCGCCTTCCATCTCGTTTGCCACCATCTCGACGCCCGTACACCCGACCGGCGGCACGACGCCGGCCACCGCACCGACGAAGACCACCCGGTCGGCAAACGAGAACTGCCGGAGTTTCGGCGGGAGGTTGTCGATCGACATCGGCGGCGTCATCTTCCTCGGGGGAACCCCGGCGGCGAGGCAGCCGTTCGCCAGAGCGATGACGAAGTCCCCGACCTGGTCGGGAGAGTCCATCGCCGCCACCACGCCGGTGCTCCTGACGACGAAGTCGAGATCGTCCTTGATGCTCAGGTGAGCATCTTTGTGGCACTGGACCAGGGTGTCGCGCACCAGTTCCGTGACCGATTCCCGCGTCAGTTCCGTTCCGTCCAGGGTTGCCCCGAAGACCGTCTCGCCCGGTTTGGGCGGCCGGACGTCGCGGCTCATGGTCACGGTCTTGTTGATGACGTAGGACCTGCCCGTTTCGAGGTTCGTGCCGGTCAGGATGCACTTTGTTGTGGTATTGCCCATCTCGACAGACGCCACGATAAAATAGGGCTTCACCCGGTACTCGGGAACACCCGCACCCGGTCCGTGGGAGAGCGACGGCGGAGGCGGGCTTTCGACGATATGCGGTGTAGGTTTGAAAAAGCGCTCCAAAAAGCGGGCACACATAGTAGTCTTTTCCGCGTCTCCCACTTTATACCTTTCCATGCAGTCATATGGTGACCGGGACCCGGAGGAAGGGTGAAATCCCGCGGGAAGTTCTTCCGACGGTTCCCTGGGCCGCATGCCGGCTTCCGGACAGGGTTTGTTGATTCGGGCGGGGTTTGATGGTTGAGGCGTGCTGTTAAGGAGTGGTGCCGGAAGCAGTCATCGCCGAACGGCCGGTTCGGCCGGTTTCGGCAAGCCCTTATATATCGATAGCACGGATAACCACATTACCGGACTGGTTGCGGCGCTCCGTCGCGCCCGTTCCGCTTCCAGGGAGAGGTGAACCGTATGGTTGCGCTTTCAGGTGAGATTAGGGAAATATTTACTAAAACCAAAGTCATGCCGATGGCCACTGCGTCGAAGAGCGGCGTCCCGAACGTGGCGCCGATGGCATCGATCCAGCTCGTCGGCG
Source organism: Methanobacteriota archaeon (assembly GCA_023436625.1). Lineage (GTDB taxonomy): Archaea > Halobacteriota > Methanomicrobia > Methanomicrobiales > Methanoculleaceae > Methanoculleus. Next base: position 40,995 of record JAEZIP010000065.1, read on the forward strand.
ACGATACCATCTGGATCATGGACAACTACATGGTAAAGACGCTTGAAAACCTCAAAGAGAACCCTGTCGTGGCCCTCTATTTCTACGATCAGGAGACCAAGCGCTGCTTCCAGGTGAAGGGCGATACAGAGGTCAGGACATCCGGGGCCGATTACGAGAAGTTCCGCGACCAGGTGAGGACGAAGAGCCATAAATACCCGGCGAAGTCGCTCATCGTCATCAAGATCACCGACGTCTTCGAATGCACGCCGGGAAAAGAGGCAGGGAAGAAGGTGCTCTGAGCACCCCCTCAACACTTCTTGAGGTTTTTGAGCAGGCGCGCCTGCAATCCGAAGTAATTCGAGAACCCGACAGCGTGGTTCTGGTCGATCGTCGTCGAGTCGAAGGAGACGAGGTCGTCCGAGTAGAGCGCGGCATCCGAGCTCCGGCCGAGCACCCTGACGCTGCCCTTATAGAGGCCGATATCCACGGTGCCGCTCACCCGTTCCTGCGTCGTGTCGATGAACGCATTCAGCGCGTAGAAGAGCGGTTCGTGCACGAGTCCCATGTAGGCGAGCTCGGACCACTTATCGTCGACGATATGCTTGAACGCGAGTTCCGAGCGGGTCAGGACGAGGTGCTCGAGGTCGCGGTGCGCGGCAAGGAGGACGGTTGCGGCCGGGTGCTCGTAGTTCTCACGGGCCTTCAGGCCGAGGATCCGGTCCTCGATCATGTCGTTGCGGCCCACCCCGTTCCGTCCGGCAATCCGGTTCAACTCCTGGATCAGGGCGATGCCGGGGAGTCTCTTCTCGTTGAGGGCGACCGGGATACCCTTCTCGAACTCGATCCGGACCTCCTCCATGGCGTCGGGGGCATCCTTCGGCGAGACCGTCCAGGCATAGATCTCCTCCGGCGGGTGGAAGGCCGGGTCCTCGAGGTTCCCGCCCTCGATGCTTCGGCTCCAGAAGTTCTCGTCGATGCTGTAGGGCTTGTCCTTTGCCACGGTCACCGGGACGTTGTGCTCCTGCGCGTAGCAGATCTCCCACTCGCGGGTCAGGTTCATCTCCCGCATCGGCGCAATGATGTCGTAGCCGGCGGACCGGAAGATGAAGTCGAACCGGAGCTGGTCGTTTCCTTTGCCGGTGCACCCGTGTGCGATCTTCGACGCGCCTTCCTTCTCCGCGACCTTCACGATCTCTTCTGCGATCAGCGGCCGGGCAAGCGCCGTGCCCATCGGGTAGCCCTCGTACGACCCGTTCGCCTTGATCGAGGGGAAGATGCAGTCCGCTACAAACTTCTCCCTGGCATCGATGGTGTAGTGGTTGTCTGCAAGCATCCGGCCCTTCTCAGTTGCCCGGGTTATCTCCTCCTCGGGCTGGCCCACGTCGACTGCAACGGTGACGATCTCGTCGAACCCGTAGTGCTCGCGCAGGAGGGGAATACAGATGGAGGTGTCGAGACCCCCCGAAAATGCTAGGACGACTTTTCCCTTTTCCATGGTTACTGATCTCCGCGTTCCTGGTTTCTGTCCAACAGACAGTCTGGAGTAATCTACATTGATATGACCTTTCACCCAATAAAAGAAATGGTATTGACGGGCGCACCGGCAGGAACCGGAACAGTTCCCGGTATTTCCGGATGCAGGGTGATGCCTGAGAGGCGGGGTGCGAAGGTGTGGAGGCACCCTGCGTGACGGCACCTGCAGCCGTGGAGCCCTTCTGTGCGGTCGGCGGATCGGGATCCAGAAGGATGGACCTTATACGAAGGATAAGCGGCAAACTGCCATTAAATCGCAGGATAATGGGCATGACTGCAGTCTATCCTTAAATGCACCGCAAAATTTCGGAAAAACTAAAATTCCAATTAATAGAGGCCTTTTTCCAAAATCCGAAATTATAAGGCAGATTAAATAGAAATCGTGAAGTAGGAGGGTTCCGTTATTTTTGAGAAGTTACCCATAGAGAACACAACATCGTTACAACCAATAATCACTGTCAGGAGCCTGACAAAGGTATTCGGGCAGAATCCCGAAAAGGCGCTGGAACTTCATAGGTCGGGCCGCTCCAAACAGGAGATCTACGAAGAGACCGGCTCGACGCTGGCCCTCAATAACGTCTCTTTTGAGGTCATGCCGGGCGAAACATTCGTCCTGATGGGGCTCTCGGGGAGCGGGAAATCAACGCTTTTACGCTGCATCAACCGGCTTATCGACCCAACCGAGGGGAAAATACGGATCGACGGCGAGGATATCGTCGGGATGGGACAGGACGAACTCCGGGCGACCCGACGGCGCAAACTGGGCATGATCTTCCAGAGCTTTGCCCTTCTCCCGCATAGGACGGTTCTCGACAACGTCGCCTTCGGCCTTGAGATCCAGGGCGTCCCGGTAGACGAACGCCACCGGAAAGCCGAAGAAGTGCTCCAGATGGTGGGGCTCGGCGGCTACGGGGCGAGCATGCCCGGCGAACTCTCCGGCGGCATGAAGCAGCGGGTCGGGCTTGCCCGGGCGCTCACCAGCGACCCGGATATACTCCTGATGGACGAGGCGTTCAGCGCTCTCGACCCGCTCATCAGGAGAGACATGCAGGACGAACTGCTGGACCTCCAGCAGCGGCTCGGTAAGACGATCATCTTCGTCACCCACGACCTCGATGAGGCCCTGAAACTCGGCGACCGCATCGCCCTGATGAAGGACGGTGCGATCGTGCAGATCGGAACACCGGAGGAGATCCTGACGAACCCGGAGAACGCCTACGTCGAGAAGTTCGTCGCCGATGTAGACCTCACCAGGGTTCTCTCGGCAAGCGACGTGATGCGCCGCCCCGAACCGGTCGCCCAGTGCACCGCGGGCCCGAGGGTTGCCCTGCACCTCATGGAGGAGCACGACATCCCCGGGATATTCGTGGTTACCCGCCAGCGCCTGCTCCGCGGGCGGGTGACGCTCGACGACGCCGCCCTGGCGGTCAAGAAGGGCAAACAGATGGCGGACATCCTCATCACCGACATTCCCGTTGTGGCCCCTGATGCATCGCTTTCCGACATCATCTCGCTGATCGTCGAGAGCCCCTACCCTGTGGCAGTGGCGGACGACACGGGCAGGCTCAGGGGAGTCATATCACGCGGCGCCATACTCGCTGCTCTGGCACGAAAGGGGGAGGAGATTCATGCAACTGCCTAAACTCCCCGTTGGAGAAGGCGTCGAGGCGCTCGTAGACCTGATCGATGAGTACTTCGGCTGGCTGCTTGACGGCGTCAGCGAAGGGCTGCGGTTCCTCGTGGGCGGGTTTCAGGATCTCCTTCTCTTCATACCGGCACCTGTCCTGATCCTCCTCTCAAGCGTGCTGGTCTGGTTCGTCACCCGGCGCGGTACAAGGCTGGCGATCCTCACCGCGCTCGGCCTGCTGCTGGTCTGGAACCTCGGGCTCTGGGATCTCGCGATGCTCACCCTGGCACTCGTCATCGTCTCGACGGTCCTTGCGCTCGCGATATCGATCCCGGTCGGGATCGCGGCTGCAGGCAGTGACCCGCTGAATGCCGCCCTCCGGCCGGTCCTCGACCTCATGCAGACCATGCCCTCGTTCGTCTACCTCATCCCGGCGGTGATCTTCTTCGGCCTCGGGAGCGTCCCGGGCATCATCGCGACGGTTGTCTTCGCGATGCCCCCGGCGCTGCGGCTCACCAACCTCGGGATCCGGCAGGTGCCCGGGGAGTTGATCGAGGTTGCGGATGCCTTCGGCACCACGCCCCGCCAGAAACTCTTCAAGGTGCAGCTTCCGGTCGCGCTCCCCACCATCATGGCAGGGGTGAACCAGTGCATCATGCTCGCCCTCTCCATGACCGTCATCGCATCGATGATCGGGGCAGGAGGGCTCGGCTACCAGGTGCTCGTGGGCATCCAGCGGGTGGATATCGGCATGGGGTTCGAAGCGGGGCTTGCCATCGTGATCATCGCGATCATCCTGGACCGGATCACCCAGAGCCTTGCGCCGCAGTACGAGGGGCGGTGACCTGTCCCAATAGTATTTTCAAGAAGAACGGGCGGTCTGCTCATCCTCCCGCATCTTCTGTCGTGTTGTCCAAACAGATGATGGATAGTCGGTGCATCGAGCATGGTTTTCCGGCATCTCCTCCTTTGAAATCCGGTTTCAGGAAGCCTCCGTCTGTAAAACGGAACCCGTAAAGCCTAAATAACGTCAGGACCATATGTTGAAGCGGTCAATATCTGGCCTTTTTGCCCTGGGGTGCAAACACGCCAGGAGTGGCATGGACTGCCACCTCTGCTCTGTGTCCGGACTATCGGCTTACTACCACTGCGTCGTCCCGGACAGTTCGTGAGAGCCCGGAACCCCACATAGCCGGGTTCTGAATGCCAGCTTGCCGCCTTCCGGCGGTGAGAAAACTACATGGTGAAGATATGATTCAAAAGAAAGGATCCCTGCTCGCATTGACGGGCTTTGTCCTGGTGCTCTTTCTCTTCTCCGCCGGCTGCACCGGCACGCAGACAACCGAGCCTGCAAAAGAGATCAGCATCGGGTACGTCACCTGGGACTGCGCCATAGCGAGCACCAACGTGATGAAGCAGGTCTTTGAAGAGGCAGGATACGACGTCAACCTGGTCGCGGTCGACGCAGGACCGCTCTTTCAGGCGCTTGCCCGCGGTGATGTAGACTTTACGACGACCGGATGGCTCCCTCACACCCATGAACATTACTGGGAGCAGTACGGCGACCAGATAGATTACGTCAACGAAAACATTCCCGGAGCGGCACGCATCGGGCTCGTCGTCCCCACATACGTGACCATCGACTCGATTGAAGAGATGAACGACGTTGCCGACAAGTTCGGCGGTCGGATCGTCGGTATCGAGCCCGGCGCGGGCATCATGACCCGGACCGAGCAAGCTATCGATGAATACGGCCTCAACTACGAGCTGGTTGCGAGCAGCAGTGCCGGCATGGCGACGGAGTTGCGGACCGCCATCAACGACGAGGAGTGGGTCGCGGTGACCGGGTGGTCGCCGCACTGGAAGTTCGGCCGCTACGACCTCAAGTTCCTCGACGACCCGAAAGGCGTCTACGGCGGAGCCGAGGACGTCGTGACCCTCGCGCGGCAGGATCTCGCGACCGACGACCCGGAGGCCCACGGCATCCTGACCCGGTTCGAGTGGACCGCCGAGGATATCGCCTCGGTCATGACCGATATCGAGGGCGGCATGCCTGAAGAGGAGGCCGCGCGGAAATGGGTCGACGCCAACCGCGACAAGGTCGACGTCTGGCTCGGGAACGCATAACCCTCTCTTTTTTAGCTCAGCCTAAACGCTTCGCGCACCCTGCCGGCCTGCCGGAACGTCGTCCTTCGCGGCTTCGCGTCTTTCGAAGACCTTCGGTCTTCTCAAGCTCCGGATGTCCCATCCGTCGCATTTCGCGTGAGGCCGTATCATTCTCTCTACAACCAGCTCACGCGAAGCCGCGAAGAACGCGAAGTTCGGTAGACAAAAAAGAGTGCGCGAGGGCCGGATTACGCCGAGCCGATGTAGTGCCCGAGCGGTTCGAGGGTGATCTCCTCGCGCTTGATGGCATCGATCGCCATCGCCGCGGCCCGGGCCGCCTGGAGCGTGGTGATGTAGGGGATACCGTAATCGACGGCGGCCCGCATGATCTGGATGTGGTCCTGCCGGGACGCCTTGTCCGCCGGGGTGTTGATGATCAGCCGGATGCCGCCTGAACGCATGGCATCGATGACGTTCGGGGAGCCTTCCTGGACCTTGCGCACAAGGTTCGCCTCGACGCCGTTCTGGGTGAGGAAGTCGACGGTCCCGCTCGTGCCGTAGAGCGAGAGGCCGAGTTCCCTGAGTTTCCGCGCGACCGGGAGGAGTTCTTCCTTCTGCTCGTCCGTCACCGAGATGAAGACGTTCCCGGTCGTCGGCAGGGTGTTGTCCGCGGCGGTGCATGCCTTGTAGTAGGCACGGCCGAAGTCGTAGTCGATCCCCATCACCTCGCCGGTGCTCTTCATCTCCGGCCCGAGCACGGTGTCCACGCCGGGGAGTTTGTTGAAAGGCAGGAGCACCTCCTTCACCGCTACGTGCTCGATCTCGGGCTCGGCGACATCCATGTCGGCAAGTTTCCTGCCGACCATCACCTTCGCCGCGAGCTTCGCGAGCGCGATGCCTGTCGCCTTCGCGACGAACGGCACGGTCCGGCTCGCACGCGGGTTCGCCTCGAGCACATAGACCACGTCGTTCTGGACGGCATACTGGATGTTGATCAGCCCGACGACACCGAGGCTGAGGGCGAGGTTCTTCGTGTAATCGCGCACCCGCGCGATCACCGAGGCCGAGAGGGACTGCGACGGGATGACGCAGGCCGAATCGCCGGAGTGGACGCCGGCCCACTCGATATGCTCCATGATGCCGCCGATCAGGACATCCGTCCCGTCACAGACCGCATCGACGTCGATCTCGACGGCACCCTGGAGGAACGAGTCGATCAGCACCGGGTGCTTCCGGCTCACCCGGACGGCCTCTTTGATATAACTCTCGAGTTCGGCCTCGTCGTGGACGAGTTCCATCGCCCGCCCGCCGAGGACGTAGGACGGCCTGACCAGCACCGGGTAGCCGATCGCCCCGGCCATCGTTCGCGCCTCCTCCTCCGAGTAGGCGGAACTGTTCGCGGGGCTCGGGATGCCGAGCCGGGTGAGGAGCTGACTGAACCGGTCACGGTCTTCCGCCACGTCCATGGCGTCGGGCGACGTGCCGAGGATCTTTGTTTTGAGGCCGAGGCGCCGGATCTCCGCTTCCAGCGGCACGGCCAGATTCACCGAGTTCTGGCCGCCGAACTGGACCATGACGCCGTAGTAGTCGTCCTTCTTGAGGATGTTTACGACGTCCTCAAGCTGCATCGGCTCAAAGAAGAGCCTATCGGAGGTGTCGGCATCGGTCGAGACAGTTTCGGGATTGTTGTTGACGATATGGACCTCGATCCCCTCTTCCTCGCGGAGCGCCATCACCGCGTGGACGGTGCAGTAGTCGAACTCGATCCCCTGCCCGATCCGGATCGGCCCGGAACCGAGGATCAGCACCTTCTTTGCGCCGTCCCGGGTCAGCTCGCACCCCTCCTCCCAGGTTGAGTAGAAGAAGGGCGTGGTGGCCGGGAACTCGGCGGCGCAGGTATCCACCATCTTATAGGTCACCGTTCCGGTGAGGGGTCCGATCTCGTCGGCGGTCTTTTTCGTCAGCGCCTGTACCTCTTCGTCCGAGAAGCCGTAGCGTTTCGCAACCCTGACGTCCTCCGGCTCAAAAGCGATCTGCAGTTTTCGTTCGAGATCCACGACGTTCTTGATCTTCTCTAAAAAGAACGGCGTGATGGCGGTGAGGTCTGCAACCTCTCCGACCTTGAACCCCTCCCGGAAGGCATCGAAGAGGCACCCGAACCGTTCGTCCGTCGGGGACGTAAGGATCATCCGGATCTCGCTTGGGCTCGTGTGCCGCTGCATATCGTTGTCGAGCGACCGGAGCGCCTTCTTGAACGCCTCCTCGACCGTCCGCCCGATCGCCATCACCTCGCCGGTGCTCTTCATCGCCGTGGTGAGCGTCCGGTCTGCGGACTTGAACTTGTCAAACGGCCACCGCGGCACCTTCACCACAACGTAGTCGACGGCAGGCTCGAACGATGCCGGGGTGACGCCGGTCACGGTGTTCATGATCTCGTCGAGCCGGAGGCCAATGGCGATCTTTGCCGCCACCCGGGCGATCGGGTAGCCGGTCGCCTTGGACGCGAGTGCGGACGACCGCGAGACACGGGGGTTCACCTCGATGATCCGGTAGTCGCCTTCTTTGTAGGCGAACTGGATGTTGCAGCCGCCCTGGACGTCGAGCGCCCGGATGATCCTTATCGCGGCTGTCCGGAGCGTCTGGAACTCGTCGTCCCGCAGGGTGAGAATGGGCGCGACGACGACGCTCTCCCCGGTATGGATGCCCATCGGGTCGACGTTCTCCATGCCGCAGACGATGATGCAGGTATCGGACGCGTCCCGCATCACCTCGAACTCGATCTCCTTCCACCCGGCGACGCTCTCTTCCACCAGAACCTGGTGGATCCGGGAGCGGGAGAGCCCGATCTCGATGATCCGCCGCATCTCTTCGGGCGTGTGCGCCACGCCGCCGCCGGAACCGCCCAGGGTATATGCCGGCCTGATGATCGCCGGGAGACCGACCTCCCGGATCGCCTCGTCGATCTGGTTCATGTTCTCGAGGATCATGCTCCGGGGGACGGGCTCGCCGATGGCGTTCATCAGGTCCCGGAACTGTTCCCGGTCCTCTCCCCGGTAGATCGCCTCAAGAGGTGTGCCGAGGATCTCCACGCCCTCGAGCGCACCCATCTCCGCGAGCTCCGCCGTCATGTTCAGGCCGGTCTGGCCGCCCATGCCGCTCAGGATCCCGTCGGGCTTCTCCTTTTTGATGATCTTCGCTATGATCTCGGCCTTCAGGGGTTCGATGTAGATGACGTCCGCCGTATCGGGGTCGGTCTGGATCGTCGCGGGGTTCGAGTTGACGAGGACGACCTCGACGCCCTCTTCCCGGAGCGCGCGGCAGGCCTGCGACCCTGAAAAGTCGAACTCGGCCGCCTGCCCGATCTGGATCGGGCCGGAACCGATGATGAGAACTTTCTTGATGTGAGATTTCTTCGGCATTATGGAATCTCCCTGTATATGCGGTCAAAGAAGTGTATCTCCGTATCCCGGGGTCCGCCGTGCGCCTCCGGGTGGAACTGGACGCAGGTGATGTTGAGATCGGGGTTCTCGAACCCTTCGACCGTGCCGTCGTTCACGTTCCGGTAAGAGACGACGCATCCCTCGGGCAGGGTCCCCTCGTCAACCGCAAAACCGTGATTCTGCGTGGTGATGTAGATGCTCCCGTCCAGGTAACGCACCGGCTGGTTCGTCCCCCGGTGACCGAACTTCATCTTGTAAGTCTCGGCGCCGAGCGCGAGGGCGGCCACCTGGATGCCCATGCAGATGCCGATGACCGGCAACTCCCCGGCCAGATCGCGGACGCACCGGATGGCGTGCGTTGCCCTCCTCGGGTCGCCGGGGCCGTTGGTGATGAAGAGTGCGTCGGGCTCTGCCGCCATCACCTCGTCCGGTGCGGCGGTGTGCGGAAATACGTGGATGTCGGCACCACGGTAGTTGAGACTTTCAAGAATATGCCGCTTCACTCCGAGGTCGATGACGGCGATCCTCTTTCCGGGGCCGCTGACCCGGTAGGGCTCAGTGCAGGAGACGCTCCCGATGAGGTCGACCTCGCTGATCGGGGAGACGGCCCGGGCACGCCGCACCGCTTCTTCGCCGTCATCGCTGCCGACGATGAGGGATGCCCGGAGGGTGCCGACCGTCCGGGTCTTTATCGTCAGGCTGCGGGTGTCGACGCCTGACATCCCAAAAAGACCGTTCTCTTCGAAAAATTCCGCAACCGAAGGTTGCGTCGTGGGTATCGCGGCGATCTCACGTGCGATACAGCCGCGCGCGTGAACCAGCGGACTCTCAAAATTCTGCTGATCAACACCGTAATTCCCGATGAGGGGGTACGTAAACATCAAAATCTGTCCGGCATAACTGGGGTCAGTCAATGCCTCCATGTAACCGGTCATCTGCGTCGTGAAGACGAGTTCGCCGGAACATGTCCCCTCAACGCCAAAACCATCCCCTACAACAAATGTTCCGTCTTCAAGACCCAGAACCGCCTTCATGAATTACCATATCATGTGGATCAGATTCCTTAATAAAATAGTAGCATGGAGATAATGACGATTCGGGGCCTCAAAACGGATAGATTACGCCTTCACATTTGGAGGATATTCACCCATATTCCCATACACTGTTGTTCTGAACATGGAAGAGGTTTGCGCCTTCACCGGCTGCCCCCGGATCCCCGTCATGGCGCCGTGCAACCTCCCGGCAAATTTGCCGGGATGTTCGATCGAAAAGAGGGTAGTGTTATGCCTTCGCCCGGGGAGTGAGCATCCGGACCAGGTCGTCCCACTGCCCCGGCTGCTCCTTGCGGAACTGGCCGAGCCTCTCCACTAGCAAGGGGTCGCCCGGCGACATGCCGGCATCCTTCGCGAGCAGGTCCACCAGGCGCCGGGCTGCAGCTTCCTCCGTCAGTGGCCGCCCGCACCGGCCGCAGAAGTGATCCTCTGCTCTTAGGACTTCGCCACAGTGCGAGCAGGTCATCGGGGCCGGGACATCTGCCCTTGTCTCCGCCTCCTCGAAGACCCGCCGGATCTCCTCTGTAACCACTGCCTTATACATCTGCATGGCTGCGTAGGGGTTCGTGTTCTCTTCGCCGGTCCGCTCGCTTTCGGCGGTGTCCATGCGTGCAAGGACCCGGGAAACCAGTTTTCCAAAGTCAATCTCTGCCATGTTTCTTAGTCTCCTCGCCATCGGGCCGAAGCCGTCAGGCAAGCCGCCGGGAGGTCTTGCACCTCCTCGCCCGCTCGACGGGCGGCGGCGTTGTGGTCTACTCGCGGTCCCATGCCGGGCGCGACCCGGGCCGCCACGGCTCCGCGGTCAGATCTGCCAGGTCCTCCTGGTAGTCCTCCCGGGCGGTCATGTCCCGCCATCCGGAGCCGGTGTTGACCTCCAGGACGATCACAGGATACCCGCTCCGCGTGCCGGTCGCGACCACGACCTCGCGCCCATCCTGCCGCCGGAGGGCGATCTCGTCGAAGTAGATCCGGCCGGACTCATCAATGATGGGTGCGGAGGTCGTCACAGTCGCGCCGGCGAGGTCCTCCTTGATGAGCCGCGCCAGGCCCTCCCGGGCGGCCTCGGGGATCGGGTCCATCTCAGGATCCTCCCTGTGCCGGCTCGCTCGTGTTCCAGTCCTCCAGGATGGCCACGACCTCCCGGACCTCTGCGCGAAGGGCCTTCGCCTCCGCGTGCAGGGCCTTCACGTCCTCGACGGAGATCATGTGAACGACCTCACGAGGTCCTGGTCGATGGCCTCCCGCTGCACCCGGTCCGCATCGATGACCGGGGCCGGGGAGGAGAGCCGGGCGGCGAGCTGCTGCCCGGAGAGCACCTTCTGCACCTGCGCGAGCGGGGCCGACATGAGCCTGCTCTCTATCCGGACGTTCACCGCCCGGCCGGTCCGGGAGAGCGTGGCTGTGCCGGCGTAGCCGATGAAGGCCTCCCGGCCGGGACGCTGCTGCACAAAGTTGACATTCACCGCGCGACCTTTCAAGAGCTTCGAAATGTCTCCGGCGGCGATCACAAGTTCGCCGAGCTGCCAGCCGTCCACCCGCACCTGCAGGGCGTCGTGGTGCTTCTCGATCTTTCCTACTGGAGTGAATTTCTGCATGGGTTCTTCCTCATTTGTTGTTATATGTTGTTACAAATAACAATGAGGGGACTATCTATATATAGTTTGTTGCTATATGTTGTTACACATGCCAGAACCATATGATGTTACGGTCCGCCGGGGGGGGTTCGTCCAAGAGTTCAAAGGATACGAGGTTATCGAAAAAGAGGTTGCCAACGGCGGCAACTCAGGCCGGGTCTTTGTGCCGAAGAAGTGGGCAGGCAAGCACGTGAAGATCGTTCTCATGGAGCCGCTCGACGAGGAAGAGGCTTCTGGATGAGCCCGGCCGAGCACACGATCGACGAGACCAAGATCTGCCCCCAGGGCGAGGGGTGCATGAAGAGCGTTCCGAAGGCGCGGTCCCGCCGGGAGGGGCGGTGCTACGAGCTGGCTATGAAATTCCAATGGGACAACCCCGGGTGGGTGTTGGTCCATGCGACGGTCCGTGCTCCTTGCGGACCCGTCGCCAGGGTCCCGATCGACCATGCCTTTGTGGAATCAGATGGGGAGGTCTTCGATCCGGTGCTCGCACAGTTCTTCCCGTCGTCGGAGTACTACAGGACGTACAAGGTTACAGATGCCCGGAGATATGACTCCGCGACGGCCGCACAGACGATGTTACTAGAGGGGCACTTCGGGCCGTGGGACGCCCCGGTCGAATAACCCTTTTCTCTCGCCTTCACATCGTTGATTTCCCGGCCTCTCTTCTCCCGAAGGTGTAAGGGTCATGGCGAGAGGGGATCGTCGGAATATGGCGCGATGTGAGGGCGCATTTTTGCCAGTCTACCGGGAGACGAAGAAGGAGCAGGGCGGGGATAGAGGCAACCAGTACACCGTGCCAAGTGGCAACAATTGCCACTTGCCAAAGACCGAAGACAAGATCGCCGAACAGTTCAACGTCGCCCCCCGGACCGTCAAGAACGCCGAGAAGGTCGCGGTCTCCTCCGCTGCTGCTGCTTGATGGTGATCCCGTCGTGCCGCCCCTCCCGGGCTGCCTGGTAACATGCATCGCAAACCCCGCGCGTGTGGCACCGTGATTCCCGGTCCCGGGAGGCGAAGGTCTCGCGGTAGGTCGCCGGAGCGCCACAGTAGTAGCACCGGACCGGTGGCCACGGCTTCCCGCTGCGGGCAGGTCTGATCGGTTCGTAGTCGGCGGGGTTGAGCGGGATCATGGTAAAAGAGGGGACCTCCCGGCAAATTTGCCGGGATGTCGGGGTGTCACGGGAGGATCTTTTCAATCCTCGCGGCGGGTTCGTCGGTCCCCCACGGATAGACTCGTTCGACTTTCAGAGGGACGGGCTTGTAGCGAATGACCGTGACTCCCGGGCGGTTGATGACTTCCCGGGTGCCGGGTTCCATCAGAGCCCCACCTGCGTTCCGATGTTCCGGAGGGTGCGTTTCGTCGTGTTCATCATCGTCGCGGCGTCAGCCTTCGGGGAGTTGACGACCAGGTTCTCGATCACCACGCCGCCCCCGTTCGGCGCCTCGCCAGCGTCACGAGCGGACCGGGAGTCTTTCAGGGCGCTCCCGATCTCGTCCCAGTCCGGGATCCCGGCCGTCGCCTTCATGTCGCTCCAGCGTTTCGCCGTGAACGTCGGAGCCTCGATGGCGGCGGCCTGCAGCTCCACCTGGGCCACTGTCGGGAGGGAGATCCCCACCTTCTCAGTAACGCTGTTGATACCCTGGATGAACCCATTAATCCGGTCGATCATTGCGTTGATCGAGTCCTCGACGGCTTGCACGATCCCTTTCCAGATGTTGGTCATGAACTCCGCGATCCCGTTCATCACCCACTCGATCCCCGTGGCGATGGCGTCGAATCCCAGTGAGAAGATACCTTCCAGCGCCTTCATGATGCCGAGCGAGATGTTGACCAGGGCGTCGCCGGCGGACTCCCAATCCCCGGCGAGGATGGAAGTAAAGAGTTTCACGACCCCGAGCGCGGCGTCCAGGTTCCCGGAGATGATCTGCTCGAGGTACGGCCACACCCACTCAAAGAGCGTGAGGACCCGGTCGAGCACCCACGATATCGCCGCCCAGACGTTGTTAAGGGCTTGCATCACGGTCTCGCCGTTCTCCTCCCACCACTCGCCGAGCTTCGCGAGTTGCTCCTGGTAGAACGCGACCACCGGCTCGAAGGCCGTGATCATGTGCTGGAAGAGCGGGGAGGAGTCGGCATCGAAGGTCTGGATCCTGGTGCTTACCCAATCAAACGCATTTGCAACCGCACCGAGCGCCGGGACCAGGCCGTCCGTGATGATTCCGGATTTCTCGACCCAGTCCACGAACCGGCCGAGCCCATCAACCGCCGCATCTATGGCTGGTAAGACGTAGGACTCGACGATCGGCATGAACTTCTCGCCGAGTTCGATCAGTTTGGTGTTAATCCGGGTCGTGGCCTTCTCGATCCGCCGGTTGAGTCCCTCGTCCATGATTTCGTACGCGGACGCGGTAGCCCCGGCGGCGTCTTCCATGGTCGCGAGTGCATCGGTGAACGCCTCGGTCCCCTTGCCGGTCAGGGTGAGCGCGGCACTCCCGGCCCACACCGACCCGAAGAGGTCGTTTATACCGACCCCGGTGTCCTTCGCGTGCTTCTCCATGAGTTTAAGAGCCTCCTGCACCGTGCCGCCGGCGGCGACGAAGTCGCGGAACGACTTACCCGAGAGGGTCTTGAACGTGTCGGAGGTCTCCGATCCCTCCTCCGAGAGGCTCACGAGCATCTGCCGGAGATACGTGGTTGCGACCGATGCAGGCACACCCTGTGCCGTCATGGCGGCGATTGCCGCGCCGATCTCCTCGAACGACACACCTAGTGCGGCGGCCGTGGGAGAGACGTTGTAGAGGCTGTTTGCGAGTTCGGCGAACGAGACCTTTCCGACGTTCACCGTCTGGAACATGACATCGGAGGCGGTCGCCACGTCGAGGACATCGGCCCCGTATGCGTTGACTACCGACGTCAGGCCGTCGACGGTGGTCGTGAGGTCGGTTACGCCTCCCACAGCGGCCATTTGCGCGACTTCGAGGAACGAAAAGACATTCTCCGGAGGGACCCCAGACCCGATCGCATCGTAGAGGGCCGGGAGCGCCTGATCAGTTAGGATCCCCATCTCGGACGATATCTGCTTAACATCCGCGACAAGCTGGTCCCGCATCTCGGCGGATGCGTCGGGCATGAGGGTGAAGATCTGCCGCACCCCCTGGTCGAAGTCCCCGAACTCTCTGACAGTGTACCCGGCCGCTGCACCGGCGGCGAGGGCGATCCCCCCGAGCGCGAGAGCCGCTTTCTTCCCGATATCGACGATCCGGCCTCCCATGTCAGAGAGCGAGGTGGTAAGTCCTGAACTCTTCTTCTCCACGTCGCCAGCGAAGTCACCAACGTCTTTAGCAGCCTTGTCGAGGTCTTTCGTCAGGCCCGCCACATCGCCGACGATCTCGACCGCAAGCCGTCCGGCAACTGAGTTACTGGGCCCAAACATCTACGCACCCCCCTGCCGGCGAATCCGGCTCCCGAGCAAGCACTCGATCGCCGCTACATCCGGGGCGTCGCCCTGTGGGGGTTCCGGGGCCGGAGATGTTCCGGCCACCGGCGAGGTGCCCCCGAAGATCGCCGCGAGCAGGTCCGCGACCCGGTTTACCAGGACAGTAGCCTGTACCCGCTCGTGCTCCAGCCCGGCCCGGTAATAGGCTTGCAACTGCGAGACCGGCATGTCGAGCAGGCGTTCCGGCGTCGCCCATGCATACATCCTCCCGAGACCGGCGAAGAGCGCGAGGACGCTCACCGGCGACGGCGGTTTTTTTCATCGCCCGCCTCCCCGGTCCCGGTCCTCAGCGGCTCGAGGGCGAACTCCACCAGGCGGAGGAGCTGGTCCACGTCGCGGGCGTTCTCGACCAACCAGTCCCGGACCTCCGCGTCCGTCATGTCCGGGAACGACCGGGCGCACACCTGGGCGGTGTAGTCGAGGAGGAGGTCGAGCGATTCTTCGGACCCCTCGCGGAGTTTCTCCCGGTCCCGCACGATCCCGAGCACCGTACGGGCGGGGACCGCGGACACGTCGATCTCTTTGCCCGCGAGCTTGACGATCCGCTTCGGCGGGAGGACTACATCGAGGTCGAGGACCTCCGGACCGGCGGAGCTCATTCCTGCACCCCCCGGCGCCGGGCCTCGTTCGCTGCAAGCTGCTTTGCAGATTCGTTCATGCACTCCTCGATCATCGCGGTCTCGCCGTGGTCGCCCGTGTATTCGTCGATGGTCTGTACAAGGTCGGGGTTCTGTGCGGCGACCTCCGCCGCGAGCGTCCCCATGGGGTTGGATACGTTTCTCATGCTTCACTCCTCCTCGTCGTCGTCGATGATCTCCGCCCGTGCCCGGGACCCGCGTCTCCGTGCGGAAGCGATCTTCGCCTCCATGGTCCGGACGTGGTGGAGCGCCTCTTCCGCCGCGATCTCAAGCGACCGCGCGAGGCCGTTTAGTCGGTTGGTGATCCCGGGCCGGTACGATTCGCCGATATCCACTTTCGGCAGTCTGAGAACGAAATCGGCTTTTTCATACTCGTTGATCTGCTGGAGCAGTTCTTCGGTATACTTCCAGTGCTCCGCGGCCTGCTTCCGGCGCGGGGCGGCCTCCTCCTGACAGACGTTGACAACCATCTGCCAACGCTTCAGGTGTTCCTTGTCGATGCGGAGCCGGCAGGCTGCAAGCTGCTGCTCGAGCACAACCTGTCTGACCCGGAGGTCCTCCAGCGCTTTGCCGATCTTTTTCTCTGCCGCCGCATCGCCGGCGAACCGGGCGTCGAGCAGGGCATCCCCTGCGTTCTCCTCGATTTCCCGCCGCTCGTCGGCGAGTGCCCCGATCTCCTTCTCCAGGTCGCGGGCGGTCTGTTCCAGCCGCCCGATCTCCTCTCTGATCGGCTGGATGTGCGGTTCGATGATCGCGGCAACTTCGGTCACAGCGACCGCCCCCTGACGGCCGCCCGGGCTTCCGCCTCGGAGAGCCCTAGCCGCCGGAACCCGCTATACAGCTGCTTCTCCTGCTCGTCAAGGCCGCGGGTCTCCTGCATCGCGAAGGTCGGACCGTCGCGCCCGATCGCGGCCGCCCGGGCTTCCGCCTCGGAGAGCCCTAGCCGCCGGAACCCGCTATACATCTCCCGGCCGGCCTCGTCGAGGTCAGCGATGAAGACGCCTTCCTGCAGGGTCTTCGCCGGGTGGTCGCGGCCGAGCGCGGCGGCGGTCGCGGCTGCTTCATCCAGGCCGAGATCCCGGAACCCGCGGTACATGGCGACCGTCAGGTCCCGCTGCAGTTCGGCGCGGGCCACGTGTTCGGCGACTTCCTGCCGGGCACTCTCAAGGATCGCGCCGCCCCTGCCGGCGACGGTCACGAAGTCCACCGACCACACCCTGCTGATCTGCTCGATGATCGGACCGGTCCGGCCTTCGGCGCTCCCCTGGCGGGTGCTGCCGTCCGCCCGGTGCGAGACGCCGATATGCGGCGCCATCTCCCGGATCACGTCGCGGTACGGGGCGAAGACCTGCACCCGGGCATAGAGGCCGGGTTCGGGCGAGTTGCTCCACTGTGCGTCTTCCGCAAGGACGCCGGCGAGGTCGGCGAGGCTGCGCTCGGGGCGGTCGTGCTCTTCGGTCCGGCTCGGGTGGTTCCAGAAGCAATGCGTCCCCTGCTTGTAGAGCGGGGCGGCTGCCTTCAGGACCTCGGGCGAGTAGTGGCCGCTCGATCCCCATCCGGGTGAGATGATGCGGATCCGCATGAATCCGCTGCTGTCGGTCGTCGATTCAACCAGTTTCTGAAGGTCGTTCTTGAACTCTGTCATGGTGTCACAGTCCTGTAAGTTTCACTCCGCCGTCGTCGGCAGGCGTGGTTTCTTCGGTCGGTGCGATTCGCTTCAGTAAAGCGATGATCTCTTCGTTCTGCTCGATGATGGTCGCGTAGAACACCTGATCCGCGGTTATTGCCCGCGGCATGTCTCGTGTCATTGTTTCACCTGTACTGTTTCCGGCCGTGACCCGGGCCGGCGCGGGCGGTCTGGTGGCTGCGGATCGGGGTATGGCACCCTTCATCTCTCGCAGTAGGTCCCGGGGAACCTCCCGGCAAATTTGCCGGAATGTTCGATCGGGCCTGCAGCCGATCGTCAAGGTCCCGCTGCAGGGCGTCGAGCCGGCCGGATATCTCGGCGATCTTTTGCCGGATCTCCTCCTCCCCCGCTTCACGGGCGCGGCGGAGGATCTCTTCCCACCCCCGATCGAGCAGGTCGGCGAGTTCGGCTGTCATGCGTCACCCTTCACGGCGGCGTGAAGACGCCTGACAATGCGATCCCGGCACCCTGTCCCGTCGCTGCACCCCTGGATCGCCGCTAGGATGGCGTGTCGGAGGGTGTAGTATGTCGGATCCCGCTGTCCGGGACCGGGGGGCGACCTCAGGGCGGGCGGGCGCTGCTCCGCCTCGATGAACCGGGCCTGGCAGTCCTCGCATAATTCTTCCATCACGATCCCCCGGATCCTCGCATACGCTTCCCGGGCCTCCTCGGCGGGCTGCTCCTTCGCTGCCTCCTCCTCGAGGGCCGCGATGCGCTTTTCGATACTCCGGTTCATACTCGCGCCCCGTACGGGAGTTCCCGCTCCCGCTCTTCGTTCCCTTTCTTCGCTGCTTCGAGGTCCGCGATCCTCCGCTCGAGCTCCTCCATCTCCATGTCCCGGAGCACCTGGTTGTGGACCTGCACAGCTGTTGCGAGCGCCCGGGCATATCCGAGCTTCACGCCGTCGTGCTTGTTCCCCCGGAACCGGTGCCCGGAGATCCGGCGGTGGAGCGACCGGACCAGGTCCGTGCTCACGGCGAGGAGCTGCTCGCGGTCGATTTTTTCATCAGTCTGTGCGTCGTTTCCGGTCCCGGTTGCCCGGTCCGCGGGCGGTGGGGGCGTGGTTGCTCCTCCAGCGTGCCCGTTATCTGCCAGCAAAACCGTGCTTTCAGTCATGGTAACCTCCCGGCAAATTTGCCGGGATGTTCGATCGACCCGGGCGGCCGGACCGTGCCGGGTGGACTCCAAAAATCCGCCGCCCCTGTCCCGCCTGCAGTGTCCCGCGGGTGGCGCGAGATGGTGCGGTCCGTTGCCGGTGCACTGTTTCCAGCAGATCCGTTCATAGCCGGGTCACCACCCGGAGCACGCGCCGCTTCGCCCGCTCGGCGGCCGTGACGACATCCGGCAGGCAGACGGCCGCCAGGTTCAAGTAGGCTGTGACTTGCCACCAGGATCCGCCGTCGTCCTTCATCGAGAGCCAGGTCTCGACGGTGATGAGCGGGACCGGGGTGTCATCGGGCATCAGGTGTCCGATGGCTGCAAGGGGCGTCTTCGTCTTCGCCGGCAGCCGCTCCACCTCGTTCTTCAGGATCTTGCAGATCTTCTGCGTGGTCCGTTCCCATTCCTTCGGCCGGCCGTCTACCGGGAGCGTATCGATCGCAAACCCTGTGCTGCCGGCCTCCCGGACGAGGGAGATCCTGGCGGCGTGGATCCGGAGGGGTCTGCCCTCGAGGATCCCCCGGGCGATATCGGGGGGAAAGGAGTCGAAGAACTGCTGCGAGGCGGCGGAGGTCATCGGGGATCGCCTCCCTGGCGGGCGGCCTGCCGCTTCGCTGCCTGGTAATGTTCCTCGCACAGCTGGAACCCGGCACCGACCGCATACTCTGCATGACGCCGGCACCCGGGGACCATGCACAGGATCGAGGAGTCATACTTCCGGGGGGCGTAGGCCTCGATCGGATGCTTGAGACATCCGGGCGGGATCGATCCCGGGGGTGGACCGGGGTGGACCTGGGGGATCCCACAATCCGAGTGGTTAGCATGCCCTGAATCTGATACAAGGGCAGATTTATCCTCCTCCTCACGAGAGGGGTGGACCGGGGGGGCCCGTTCCGGCCCGCCAGCCATACACACACTAACTATGTCTGTACTTTTTTTCCCCCGCGTTAGGTTGTAGGGAGGTCCACCCGGTCCACCCTGGGCCCCTTTGGGCAGGTTATCTTCCTTAGTTCCCGGCCCGGAACTCATATCGTCGAGATCGCCAGGTCCACCCCGGTCCACCCCATCATCCACCGACGGGGGCGGAGAATAGACAAGTATCCAATTCCGGCGACCTTTAACCAACTTGCCTTGTTTCAAGCACCAGCCGCCGGGAAAGTGCTTACCTCTGATCTTGCCGAAGGCGTTTCCGAGCACCTGCCGAAACTTCTCCTTCTTGTACTGGAGCGCCTCCACCAGGTCATCGGGCAGGGCCTCGGCAATAGGTTCACCTCTCGCGGCCTGGTAAGTGTCTTCCGACTTCAAGAGGTCGGCCACGTCCCTGGCGGAAAAGGGTTCGCACCCATAGACGTCCCACAGTGCTTGCAAGAAAGCTTCCCAGGCCAGCCGGTCCGCGTCCCCCTCGAGATATACCTCATCGGCATTTGCCATGAACCCCTGCACGCCGGCATGCTCGAGGATCCCGCCGACGGTATCGCGCCAGGCCTCGAAGGATCCCACCCGGGGCACCTGTCCGGGAAGAGGCTTGCCGACCTGGATCCATGCCCGGGCGAGGGTGAAGACGGCCGCCAGGATCCGCCCGCGGTTCCCATCCACCCAGGCCAGGAGGTCGGGGTGTTTGAACCCCTCCCGCTGCCAGGGCATCGCTACCTGTGGATCGATCTCTGTCTTGAATGTCCGCCGGGCCAGGTCCCCACCGATGATAACGTTGACCCCGTTTGCCATCCAGAAGCAGGATACCTCGAGCGTCACCTCGTCCGACTTCCCCAGGATCCTGCCGGTGTACACTGAAGCCGTCAGGACCGCTGCGAGCTCCGGAGAGGAGAGCCGCTCTTCGATATTGTCGAACACCTGCAGCCGGGTCCCGTTCCGGATGGCCGCGAACACCTCTTTTCTCATCTCCTCCCTGCCCGGCATGGTCCGGAGCGGCGGCTCGTGCCCGAGTGCGATCACACCTATGGCCCGCTGAAGAAGTCCGCCGCCGCATCCGGCCTGGGGTTTCGTCGTCAGGTACAGGGGCACCGGACCGTCGATACAGGGGCGGAGAACTGCCGTCAGAAGCGCCCCGTATGCGTTCGCCCGGTCCGCCTGCTCGACGAAGGAGAAATCTATGAAGACCTCCTCGATCAGGGCTAGGGCGGCCGCCACGTCCGCCTGCATCGGGATCTCCGGGACCGCGGCAAGTGAGAAGCCGCTATCCGGGGAGTAGTAAAGCCCGGTCTGCTCGTCATACCCTTTGGTCGCGTGGATGGTGCCGTCGATGTGGAAGACCGGCGACCGCGTGACCCCGGCGAGCGGCGGGACCCCCCACTCCACTGCCGGCAGCGCCAGGACGTCCTTGACAACCTCCCGGGGCGGCCGGCTCTGCCGCATCTGCCCCTTCGAGGATACCCGGGTCCACATAATCAGGCGGTCGAGGATCCCGGATAACTCCGCCTCCCCGATCACCTGGATGTACAGGCCTTTCTTCTCATCCAGGGCGGCCCGCACCAGCTGAGCGCCCCGGGCGAAGATCTCGGGCGGCGCGTTATGCACCTGCAGCCAGGCGAGGGCCCCTTCGGCCATCTCGTGCGTCGGTGCATCGGTCGTGCAGATCTCCGGGCGCCGGCATCGTTCCCGCTCCACCTGCTGCCGGTCATGCACCGCCAGGACCTGGTCGGAGCAGACGGCCTCCCGGAGCCAGGCCCGGAGGGCCTCGACCTGCATGAACTCACAGTTCTTGGGTGGGGAGTGGTTGTAGTCCCGCTCCAGGGTCTGGATCCATCCGTAGACCTGATCGTCAGCCATGCCGTCGATGGTGCTCAAGGGGATGAGGGACCGTACCCTCGCCTCGTCCGGGACGGCCACCTCGATGGCGCCGGCGTCGGTGCTACTCATGCACCCCTCCGGAGGACGAACCCGTCGCAGAAATGTAGCCCTTTTATATATTCAAGAGTGGATAGAATAGGTAACACATCCTCTCGTCGTCACTGTGTTCACTGGGGCGCAGGCCTTCAGCCGGCTCGCGCCCCGCCTCCCTGTTCTGTGCATGCTCAGTCCGCGAGCGCCCAGGCTCCCTCTTCGATCAGCAGTTTTGCGAGCGCCGCCTCCAGCGGGTGCGATGTTTCCATCGCGGCGAGTAAATCGCGGGAGATGGACCGGCGGGAAAACTCTATACTCTGCACGGCAGAATAGGTACTGCCGCATTCGGTTGATGCTGTCACTAGCTATCACTGAGTGCGTGGCTTGAACGGTCCGGGTGATTGCTGCCAGGCGTGGCCCGGGCCGCGTTCAGATATTCTGTTTCCAGTACCGCTCTCAGCGTCCCACTGAGAGAGATCCCCGACTCCCGCGCAAACGCGCGGAGGTGTTCAGGGATCCGCACACACGTTTGAACGCAGGGCGGAGATTCGTTTTTCGGGTGATATACAACCATATCTATATCTCCCATATACAAGTCCGTTTTGTTAGCATTTAAAATCCCTGGCGGCGACGTGAAAGTAGTTAGGCACAGATCGTCTCTTTTGTCAAAATCATACGTAAGAACTAAATATGTTTAATGACATGCCGATTACAGCAAGCGCGCGCATCTTGAATTCGCGGGGTATTTCTCCTCGAACTGGAGTTTTACGCCTCTAAAAGCGCCTGATTATTTTTGAAAAAATAGAGGGTGCCGCACCCCGTTACGCTGATGAAGAATTCGGGGCCTTCTCCTGCATCCGCCGGAGCGCCTCGATCGCCCGTGCTGGGTCCGCTGCAAGGATGCTCCGGAGTTCGACCAGGACGGTATCCATCTGGTTTTGCATCGCGGCCGTCGTCGCGACCTGCCGCTGCACCTGGTTGAGCTCCGCCCGGAGTGCCTGGTTCTCCCGCTCCAGCCGTGTCAGATCCTCCTTGTTGTACGGCGGCTCCTTGAAGATCCACAGGACCGATTCGGCATCCCGGTATGCCGCTTCGACCTCCTCATCGGTCAGCCGCACATATGCGCCGCCGCAATATCCCTCGTGGCCGAGCATCTGCTCGACCGCATCGACGGAGGCGCCGCCCTGGGGGAGTCGGGTTCTAAAATATTTTCTCATCACGTGGAGCCGGAGAACCAGCCACCCGGTTGTAGGGTCCTTCTCGTCGAGCCCGCACTTCTCAAGAACCCGGCCGTATTTATCCCGAACGCCGTTGTAAGAGAGTGGGAACACCCTTTTTGTATTTCTCGCAAACTCTACCGGGACGGTGTAACTATCGATTTTCTCCGCGTATGCGGGGTGGTAGGTCTGCCATTGCTTGAGAACTTCCAGCGCCTCGCTTGAGACGAAGGTATCACGTGGCTCTCCGTTCTTCGCGATCTCCCGCCGGATGTGAAGCTTTCCGGTTGAGAGGTCAATATCAGTCCACTCGATGCCGAGCCCTTCCCCGGGTCGCAGCCCCGCCGACGTGAGCGTGAGCAAGTATGCTTTCAGTTGCAGGTCGGAGTGGTTGAAGATGTGCCGTAGCTCCTCGATCGTGGGGGCACGGTCCCGGGTTAACGATTTCCCACCGACCTTTATTCGCCGGGTCATCTCTGCCGGCAGGTAGACGTGGTTTTCCGCGAGCCACGAGATTATGGCTGCCTTATAGCTCTCAAGCGACTTCGGGGCGGATGCTGTCTTCTCCCGGAGGAAGTCCCGGAGATCGTCGGCAAAATCGTATTCGTCGTGACCGTTATTGAGGTACTCAAGGGCGAGGGTATCGTAATGTTTGATGTCCACCGGGGAGCGGATGTAGGGGGTGGCTCTCTTGATGTCCGGTTCGTCGTTCACCCATGACAGGAATTTAACCAATGTCCCCTGATACGCTCGTGCCGTGTTCTTTGGCCTTCCTCTGACGAATCGGGTTATATCTCGGGTTCTTTGCCGCTGCGGAGCCATGATAACTTCCCTCTCAATTCAATCATGGGCTTGAGAGAGGATAAATGTTGCCTAATTCACATGGCACAATTTCGCTAAGATTCCTTATTAACGGTAATGACTGATCGAACGCCTGCCCCTGCAACCCCGCCGGAAACCCGAAACCGCGGGCCTCCGGATACCCGAAATATTGAAGGCGGCAGGGCGTGAGGTGAGATGCGATGAGCGAGAGCGCGGCAGAAAAGATCCAGACCATCGAGACGCCAGAAGGGACGTTCACTCTCAGGCTCATCCTCGACGACCTCGGGAGCATCTACCCGGGCATGATCCGGTATACCGTCGAGGTCCTCCGCGGCGCCGAGACGGTCTACACCTACGCGATCAACACCTACGAGAGTGCACGCCAGGGCTCCCTCTTCGACACCCGGACGGCGGCCGAGATTGTCTTCGCCCGGCTCGCGCACGACGTGGCGTCCCGCCCCCATCTCTACATCCGGCCGCGGGTCTTCACCCGCCCGCTCCCGGGCACCGGCACGGCCGACGTCGTCATCCTGCAGGGGAGCCCGCGCCGGTTCGGAAACTCCGCGAAGGTTGCGTCGTGGTGCGACGACGAGGCCGCCCGGGCCGGCCTCTCCTCCCGGGTCTTCTTTTTGCAGGAGATGGATATCCGCTCATGTATCGGCTGCTACGTCTGCTACGACCAGGGCTACTGCCCGGTCGACGACGATATGCCGGAGATCATCCGGGCTCTGGAATCCGCTTCCGTCCTCGTCGTCTGCACCCCGGTCTACACCGGCACAGTCCCCGCGGGGCTGAAGGCGGTGATAGACCGCTGTCAATGGCTTCACGCCCGGGAGAAGATACTGGGCAAGGAGGTGCGCGCCCGGGGCCTGCTCGTCGCCGTCGCGGGACGGCGGGGAACCGAGCCGTTTGTCTGCGTAACGGGGGTGGTCGACGCGTTCATGGGAAACCTGGGCATCCGTCCCGCCGTGCCGGTGCTGATCGGCGACCTCGACCGGGCGAGAGACGTGGAGAAGATCGGCGGGGTTGAGGACGACGTCCGGGCGGCGTTACGCGCGCTGCTTGCTCCCCGAGACGAAGGATAATATAGCATCCGTCCCCCACCGATGATGCATGGCAGAAGTGACTGTTGAGATTGTCGGGTTTGCGGAATCCGAATGCGGCCCGTTTCCCTGCGACGAGACGAGATCCTGCGGCCTTGAGACCTGCTACCCGTCCAATAGCCTGATGGACGCCATCAGCGCCCTGCGCGACGAACTTCTCGCCGGCTACGGCGATAGGGTCGAGGTGAAGACGACGTTGCTTGATGAGGAGATACCCGACCACATCAGGGAGATCATCGAGGAACGCCACCCTCCTATCCCGATCGTTCTCGTCAACGGAAGGCTTACGTCGATCGGGAGGGTCTCGCTCGATCTGATAAAAGAAGAGATTGATTATGCGCTTGAAGAGTCCTAGAATATCTTCGTCAACTCTCCGGTCGCAAGGTCGAAGTACAGGCCGTGAAGTTTGATCCGTCCCTCTTTTTCCGCAGCCATGACCGGCGGGTAGGTTCGGAGGTGCTCAAGCTGCAGGGCGACGTTCTCGATCTCGATGAGACGCAGCCGGTTCTTCTCTTCTTCGGGATTCTTCGGCGCCGGGATTCTGGCATCAACCCGGTTTTTCGCCTCCATCGCGTTATTCAGCCAGAGCGGGACATACGCGTCCTTGCTCTCGTGGTCCAGCGCCTTTATGGCGCCGCAGTCGGAGTGTCCGCAGATGACGATATCCCCGACCTTGAGGTGCTTGACTGCGTACTCGAGCACGGTCGCGAAGTTCCAGTCGTGAATCGGGACGATGTTGCCGATGTTCCGCTGTACGAAGAGTTGCCCGGCTTTCGCGCCGGTGATGCGCTCGGGATTCACTCTTGAGTCGGAGCATCCTATCCAGAGAACCTCCGGGTGCTGGCTTGACGCAAGCGGAGCGTAATGTTCGGGATCTTTTGCGAAATCTTCTTCCAGAAATCGCCTGTTACCATCAAGAAATTTCTCTATCATCCGTATACTCCGTAAGGCTGATATGGGCGACCGTCTCGGACGAGTGCGCCTCGAAGAGGGATTACTCCCGGGATTTAAAAATGTATACGCCAGGGTATTGTGAGGAGATGAGCCGGGAAAACAAACGGTGTTCCGGCCCCGGACGAGGCCTGACACGCTGGAACAACCCCGTACATCAATGCCCGGATCGGGGGTGCAGGATACCGGATACACCGCGAGAAGAAGACTAAACCCCTTAACAGAGCCAGGTTGTTTAAATAACTATCCTCTGCCGGGGTCGCACTACCGGCAGAGGAGTATGCGCTCCCTTGAGGGGGGAGTTGCGGAACCGTTCGTGACTGCGATGGGTTCCCGGCAAAAAAAGAGGTTATCTCTGGACGGCGCCGAGATTCGCCTGCTCGACGGTCCGCACGTACCGGGCGAGCACGCCCGTAAGCCGGCGGGCCGGCGGCTTCCAGGCCCGGCGCCGTTCTTCCAGGGTCGCTGCATCGACCAGGAGGTCGAGGCTTTTTGCGTAAAGATCGACCGCGATCTCGTCGCCGTCCTCCACGAGGCCGATCGGCCCGCCGACCGCTGCCTCTGGGGCGACGTGCCCGATGCACGGCCCCCGGGTGCCGCCCGAGAAGCGTCCGTCCGTCACCAGGGCGACCCGGGCGTAGCCGAGGCCCATCAGCGCCGAGGTCGGCGAGAGCATCTCCGGCATCCCGGGGCCTCCCCGCGGCCCCTCGTAGCGGATCACGATCACATCGCCCTCCGCGATCTCGCGGTGGAGGATCGCCCCCATCGCGGCATCTTCCCCGTCAAAGACCCGTGCCGGCCCCTGGTGCCGCCACATCGCCTCCGGGACGGCGGCGCACTTGACGACGGCGCCGTCGGGGGCGAGCGACCCGCGCACGATCTTCAGGCCGCCGGCGGGGCTGACCGGGGCGTCTGCCGTCCGGATCACGTCCGGGTCGGCGACCCGGGCGTTCTTCGTGATCTCGAGGACCGACCGGCCCGAGACTGTCGGGGCGTCTTCGAGGTAGCGCTCGAGCATCTTCAAGACCGCAGGGATCCCTCCCGCCCGGTGGAGGGCGAGCATGGAGTGCGGTCCGCCGGGCTGCATGTGGCAGATGTGCGGGGTCGCCCCGGCGACGGCGTTGAAGGTCTCGAGGTCGAGGGGGACGCCCGCCTCCCTGGCGACGGCCATCAGGTGGAGCACCGTGTTCGACGACCCGCCGAGCGCCATATCCACCCGGATGGCGTTCGCGAGGCTTGTTTCGGTGACGATATCCCGCGGGCGGACACCCTCCCGGACCAGATCGACCGCTCGCTCACCGCTCTCCCGGGCGATGCGGAGTTTTGCCGCGTCGACGGCAGGGATTGCCGCGCAGCCCGGAAGGGAGAGACCCAGCGCCTCGGTCACGCACGCCATGGTGTTTGCGGTGTAGAGCCCCTGGCAGCTGCCGCACCCGGGCATCGCCGCGCACTCGAGTTCCCCGAGTTCCTCCTCGCTCATCGTGCCGGCGGCGACGCGGCCCACGCCCTCGAAGATGTCGATGAGGGAGAGTTCCCTGCCCGCCGCGTAGCCGGGAAGCATCGGGCCGCCGGTGACGACGATCGTCGGGACGTTGCACCGCACCGCCGCCATGAGCATGCCGGGGACGATCTTGTCGCAGGTGCCGACGCAGACCAGGCCGTCGAACCGGTGCGCCTCGACCATCAGCTCGACGGCGTCGGCGATGTTCTCCCGCGAGGGAAGGGAATACCGCATCCCTTCGTGCCCCATCGCGATCCCGTCGCAGATGCCGATGGTCCCGAACTCAAACGCCACGCCGCCCGCGGCCGCGACGCCTTCCTGCACCTTCTGCGAGAGGGACCGGAGGTGGGTGTGCCCGGGGACGATCGTGTTGTATGCGTTTGCTATCCCGATGAAGGGCTGATCCATCTCACGGTCGGTCACGCCGAGCGACCTGAGCAGTGCCCGGTTCGGAGCACGCTGGTAGCCTTTCTTAACCGTCTCACTCCGCATGGTAATCCTCGTATGAGAATACGCGCGTGGAAAGAAAAGAGTATTCCGGGAGCCGGGGTGTGGTGCGGTCAGCAGAGGGGTTTGCCTGCATTGCGAGGCGGACGGTTCGTCACATGTGCGAACGCTTACATTACGCACCCTTTGGATGCGCATATTTTTCGATCAAACAGACCCCATACACGGATTTTCAGTGGACATCGCCACGCACTGCCCCCGCCCTAGGGGCGGGGGCGGAGCGCGAAGCGCGGGTGGGGTGGGGGTTACATGCCTTCTTAGGGATAGAAACAGGGGAGGGGGTGCAGCCCCCCTCCCCGTCAGCCCCTCCCCCAATGGCGATACCCCCACGGTCCACCGTATGGGGTTCTGTCAGAGTGTAACTGTTCTGTGTTTTGGGGCTACGCTTACACTCTGGTGCTCATGTTACTGCAAAACCCCACAAACCCCGGGAATAATCAGTGTAAAAAAAGAGGATAATAGAACAGCATAGGGGATCGCCTGCCCCCATGCCCCCTTCACCCCTCATACAACTCCACCACCCCGCCGATGACGATCACCGCCGGGGGCCGGACGCCTGCGGCGCGGGCTTTCTCGGCGATGTCGGCAAGCGTCCCGACCGTCACGCGCTGGTCCGGCCGCAGACCCCGCTCGATGATCGCGACCGGGGTTGCGGGGTCCTTGCCGTTCGCCGTGAGCGCCGCCGCGATGGCGGGGAGGTTCTTTACGCCCATCAGGATCACGAGGGTCCCCTTCAGGCGGGCGAGGACCTCCCAGTCGAGGGCGGACTCGGGTTTCGTGGGGTCTTCGTGGCCGGTGATGAACGTCGCCTGCGACGCATACCGCCGGTGGGTGACCGGGATCCCGACCATCTCCGGGACGGCGATGGCGCTCGTCACTCCCGGCACCACCTCGACCCTGATGCCGTGCTCCCGGAGCGTCTCAATCTCCTCGCCGCCGCGGCCGAAGAGGAACGGGTCGCCGCCTTTCAGGCGCACGACGGTCTTCCCCGCCCTGACCCGCTCGACCATCAGCGCCTCGATCTCGTCCTGTTCGAGGGTGTGGTTCCCGCCGTACTTCCCGCAGTCGACGAGCTCGGCGTTCTTTGGGAGGGTTGCGAGGATCTCCTCGCCCGGGAGCTGGTCGTAGAGGATCACGTCCGCGGCGTCGATCACCTCGCGGGCCTTCATCGTCAGGAGGCCGAGCCCGCCCGGGCCGGACCCCACAAGATACGCTTTTCCTGTCATGGTTTCACCCCAAGAGCCGTATAGGCCTCCCGGATCAGGGCGGCCGCCTGGACGCGCAGCGCCCGCCCCCACTCCCGGGCTTCGTCGATCGTCGCGACGTGACGCTCGATCCGCTCCCACCTTGAACCGTCGAGCGCGAGCACCTCGGCGATCAGGTCGCCGTCCCGGCAGTAGATCCCCTGCGGGGTGAAGCACCCGCCGCCGACCTCCTCCATGACGGCGCGCTCGATCTCGACGTCGAGGCGGGTCGGCGCATGATCAAGGGGCGCGAAGGCGCCGGCGACGGCCGGATCGTCCCGGCAAACGACCGCGATGGTCCCCTGGTTCGGCGACGGGACGAACCGGTCGGTGGGGAGGGCTTCTCCCGGCAGCGTGAGCCCGAGCCGCTGGAGGCCCGCCTCCGCGAGCACGATGGCGTCATACTGCCCCTCGCGGAGTTTCCGTATCCGCGTATCGACGTTCCCGCGAAGCTGCTTCACCTCAAGCGCCGGGGCGTCGCGGAGGAGCTGGGCGCGGCGCCGGGTGCTCGACGACCCGATGACGCTGACGGCATCAAGGGGGCACTCGTGCGCGAGGAAGTCCGCCGGCGAGTCCCGCTCGAGCACCGCGCAGCAGGTAAGCCCCGCCGGGCGGGCTGCGGGGATGTCTTTCATGCTGTGCACCGCGGCGTCGATATCGCCGCGGAGGATCGCGTCGTCGAGCGCCCGCACGAAGACTCCCTGCCCACCGATGGCGTGGAGCGGGACTCCGGTCGCGATGTCGCCCTCCGTCGTGATCGTGACGACCTCCGCCTCGATACCCCGGTCGGCGAGGATGCCGACCACCTTGTTCGTCTGTGCAAGCGCGAGAGCGCTTCCCCGTGTGCCTATGCGAAGAGACATGATCCGTATGCGTCCGCTATCTGTTCGATATCCTGCTCTGTGTGCGCGGCGGAGAGGAAGTTCGTCTCGAACTGCGACGGCGGGAGGAAGATCCCGGCGTCAAGCATCCCCTTCCAGAACCGCGAGAACGCCTCCGTGTCGCACTCCTTGACCTCGCGGTAGTCCAGCGGCGGCTCGCTGCGGAAGAAGTGCTTGAAGAGCGAGCCCATTCTGACGAATGTCCCTCTGCCCGCATCCGCGGCTACCTCGCCGATCGCCCGCGTGGCGTCGTCGAGCCGCCGGTAGACCTCCGGGTGCTCGTGAAGGTGGCGGAGGGTCGCATACCCCGCCGCGAGGCTTGCCGGGTTGCCGCTGAACGTGCCTGCCTGGTAGACCGGGCCGGCGGGAGCGACCAGTTCCATGATCTCGCGCCGCCCCCCGAACGCCCCGATGGGGAGGCCGCCGCCGATGATCTTGCCGAACGTGGCGAGATCCGGTTTTACCCCGTAGAGCACCTCCGCGCCGCCGATTCCTACCCGGTAGCCGGTGATCACCTCGTCGAGGATGAGGAGGACGTCGTAAGCGGCGGTGATCTCCCGGACGTCGGCGAGGTAACCGTCGCCGGGGAGCACCGGGCCGATGTTGCCCATGACCGGTTCGAGGATGAACGCGGCGACGTCGTCGTTTCCGGCGAGGAGGGATTCCAGCGCCCCGGGATCGTTGTAAGGAACCTGCCGGGTGTGCGCCACCAGATCCGCAAGGACGCCCGCGGAGTCGGGCACCCCGAGCGTGGTCGCCCCCGACCCGGCCTTCACCAGGACCGCGTCGTGGGCGCCGTGGAACCCGCCTTCGACCTTGATGATGTCTTGTTTTCCCGTGTAGCCGCGGGCGAGCCGGATCGCGGCCATCGTAGCCTCCGAGCCCGACGAGACGAACCGCACCATCTCGACCGCCGGGTGGTCGCCGATGATCATCTCTGCAAGACCGAGTTCGAGCGGCGTCGGCGTGCCGTAAAGCCACCCCTTCTCGAGCTGGCGCTCGATCGCCTCCCGGATCGCCGGATGTGCATGGCCGAGGATGAGAGGGCCGTAGCCGAGGCAGCAGTCGATGAGATCCGCCCCGTCGACGGTCGTAAGATGCGACCCCGCGGCGCGCTCCACGTAGAACGGATAGGGCTTGATCGCCCGGACGGGGCTGCTGACGCCGCCCGGCATCAGGGTCTTTGCGCGGGCAAAGAGGTCACTGCTCCTCATCGAGCCACCTCGCCGCGTCTTCTGCAAAGTAGGTGATGATCAGGTCGGCCCCGGCCCGTTTGATGGCAGTGAGGGTCTCGATGGCGACCGCCCGCTCATTCAGCCACCCGCGCTCGGCGGCGGCCTTGATCATCGCGTACTCCCCGCTGACCTGGTAGGCTGCGACCGGCAGCCCGAACCCCGTGACGGCCGCGAGGATGTCGAGGTAAGCGCCGGCCGGCTTGACCATCAGGATATCCGCCCCTTCGGCCGCGTCGAGCTCCGACTCCATCACCGCCTCCCGGGCGTTCCCCGGGCAGATCTGGTAGGTCGTCCGGTCCCCGAAACTGAATCCCGAGTCCGCCGCGTCGCGGAACGGCCCGTAGAGAGCGCTCGCGAACTTCGAGGAGTAGGACATGATCAGGACGTCCTGGTATCCGGCGGCGTCGAGAGCCTGCCGGATCGACCTCACCATCCCGTCGAGCATGCACGACGGCGCGACGATATCGGCACCGCTCCGTGCATGGGAGACGGCGATCCGTGCCATCAGCGCAAGCGAGGGGTCGTTCAAGAGGTCGGGGCCGTCGGCAGTCTCCCCGACGATGCCGCAGTGGCCGTGGTCGGTGTACTCGCAGGCGCAGACGTCGGTGATGACCACCATCTGCGGCAATCGCTCCTTGATGCTCCGGACAGCCCGCTGGACGACGCCGTCTGCCG
This sequence comes from Methanobacteriota archaeon, assembly GCA_023436625.1. Lineage (GTDB taxonomy): Archaea > Halobacteriota > Methanomicrobia > Methanomicrobiales > Methanoculleaceae > Methanoculleus. The sequence continues at coordinate 72,329 of JAEZIP010000065.1, forward strand.
CGTAGGCTTCGGTCGCCTCGCCGTCTTTTGCAGCCGGGACCCCGAAGAGGATCACCGCCCGGATACCGGCATCCCGGAGGCGCTCACAGTAGTCGGCGACGCCGTCCACCGGGTGGCGGAACTGCCCCGGCATCGAGGGGATCGAAAGCGGTGCGTTGATCGATTCGTCCACGAAGACCGGCGCAATCAGGTCGGTCTTTCGAAGTTCAGTCTCGCGGAGGAGCGGCTGAACGATCCGCCGCCGCATCCGTCTCATTCGTCGTTCTGGAAACATGGTTCTCCCCGGGTAATCGCCCTCATCAGGGCCTCTGCTGTCGTTATATCGCCGCACTCCGCGCTCGCGCGGATGGCCGTCGTCACGTCGGAGAGGAGCTTTTTGGTAAGCGCACGCGTCAGGTCGTCGACGATCTCCGCCGTGCGGTCATCCTCCTTTCCCAGGCGGGCGAGCGCACGGTCGCGTTCGCGCGCCCGGATCGACTCCGCCCAGGTGTAGAGGAGGGCGAGCGTCTCGTCGGCCGCGGTCCGCCGGAGAAGCCGGGTGAAGTGAGCGGCCTCCTCGTCGATGATCTCCCGCGCCCTGTCCGCTTCGCTCCTCCGGGACTCCATGGCTGCGTCGTTGACGTTTCTGAGGTCGTCGATGGTGAAGAGGTGCACGCCTTCGATCGACCGCACCCCGTCCTCGACGTCGCGGGGCTGGGCGATGTCGATGAGGACCAGGTGACGGGGGTGCCGGTCGAGCGGCCAGAGGCGCTCCCTCATCACCTCCCGGACCTCCTCGGCGCAGATCACCGGGTGCGGTGCGGCTGTGCAGGAGATGACGACGTCGGAGAGCGCGATGTAGCGGTAGAGGTCCCTGAAGTTGACCGCCCGCCCCCCGATCTTCTCCGCAAGCATCACCGCGCGCTCGTAGGTCCTGTTGGCGACGTAGATGGCCGTGAGACCCTTGGCGGAGAGCGCCTGCGCCACGAGCAGTCCCATCTCGCCGCTTCCGACGACCAGGATGTGCCGGTCGCGCAGGGTGCCGAGGAGGTTCTCTGCAAGCGTCACGGCCGCAGAACCGACGGAGACCGCCCCCCGGTTGATCTGCGTCTGCCGCCGGATCCTGACCCCCACGTGCACCGCCTTGGTGATACAGAGCCCGATAACGCTGCTCGCGGCCCCTGCCTCCTCTGCAGCCGCGAGTGCCGTTTTGAGTTGCCCGAGGATCTGGTCCTCGCCGACGACCAGGGAGTCGATGCCTGCGGCCAGCTCCAGGAGGTGGCGGGGCACGGCCTCCCCTTCGATGACCATGAAATCGCGTCTGCCCTGCTCCTGCAGGAACGCTTCCAGGCTTCGTGCATCGCCCTGCACCAGCACCTCGACGCGGTTGCAGGTCTGCAGCAGGAGAGCGCCCCTGAACCGATCCCGTGCCTCACGGAGGAACGCCGCCTCGTCGGGGAACCGGAACGCTTCGAGCGTGGCGATGTCCGCGATGTGGTGGTTCATCCCGGCGAGCGCGAGCGGTGTCGTGACTGACTCAGGCATGCAGGTACCTCTCGATCGCCAGTCCGCGTGCCCGGCCGTAGTCGGAGGCAAGCGCTGCCCAGACCTCGTCGTCCGAGAGGATGCCCCAGAGGATGCGGGACCGCTCTGCCTGCACCGGTTCGGTCTCCCGGAGCATCGAGCGTATCTCGTCCTGCAGATCGATCATCCGGTCGAGGTCCGCGTACTCCGCCTCGAGCCTCATGCGGAGGTACCGCGATACGGCAGGGCTCTTTCCGCGGGTGCTGATCGCGACCAGGTAACGGCTGCCCCGGACGACCGAAGGAACGATGACGTCGCCGGGCTCGCCGGCGGCGTTGTTGAAGAGGACGCCGGTCCCGGCGCATATTCTTCCGATACGGTCGTTGAGTGCCGGGTCCGGCGTCGCTGCTACCGCGAGGAACACGCCCTGCAGGAGGCTCCGGAGCGCCTCGTCCGGGAGTGCCGAGAGATCGGCCTCCTGCCGCCGGATCGCGAGTCCCTCAAGGTCCGGCGAGAAAGAACGGCTGATCACCGTCACTTCCGCCTCATGCTCAAAGTACGCAGCCTTCCGGGCACCGACATCGCCTCCGCCGAAGATGAGCACCCTCCTGCCCGTCAGGTCAAGCATGAGAGGGATCATTCGTTCTATAGTGTGGTGAACGGACTACATTAAGGTGTTGAAAAACCGGTTTCCCTTAAAACCCGCGGACATATGTTCCGGGGCCGGGATACCGGAACCGGTTCGCCCAAAGAAGGTTTTAATGGCAGGAAGATCCTTTTCTTCATGACTGATATGGCTGAAGAGATGTATGCATTCAGCAGACTGGATGGTGCCCTCCAGCGCACCAAAAGCCTGCTCTGGCCAATCAGGTGGGGTGTCTGGCTCCGCCTGGCCTTGATCGCGCTTTTTGTGGGAGGGGGCGTGAGTTTCCCGAACACCTCCGGGTACGACTTCGGAGAGGGCGACCTTCCGCCCGGCTTTGAGGGGGCCCTCCCGGGGATCGCGACAGTCGTCGTGGTGCTCATCCTCGTCGTCCTGGCGCTCGTCCTCCTCTGGTGGCTCGTCGGCACGGTGATGCAGTTCGTCTTCGTCGACATGCTCAGGACAGGTGACATCCATATCAGGCCGTTCTTTGGAGAGCGGCTCGGAAAAGGGGTGCGGCTCTTCATCTTCCAGGCCGTCCTCACGCTGGTCCTGGTTCTCGCCATGGTGGCGCTCATCGCCATGCTCGTCGGCTTCGGGGGGTTGGGCGTCGGTGTTGCCGCGCCGCTCATGATCCTTGCATTCATCCCGGTCATCCTAATCCTGGCCCTCCTCTTCGGGATCGTCTTCCTCCTGACCACCGACTTCGTCGTCCCGATCATGATCCGTGAGGCCTGCGGGGTCATCGAGGGCTGGCGTCGGCTTTTCGGGTTGATATCGGCCAACGTCTGGCAGACCGTCGTCTACATCGTCACCAGGTTCGTGCTGGGCCTGATTGCCGGAATCGTGCAGGCGATCCTGGTCATCCTCGCACTGGTGATCATTGCGATACCGTTTATCCTCATCGGGATCGTGCTTCTTGCCGCACTCCAGGCGAACTACGTGCTGCTCCTGGTCCTCCTCATCCCCTACCTCGTCATCGCCATCCCGGTCGCGCTCCTGATCGCCGTACCGTTCGTCACGTTCTTCCGGTACTACGGGCTGCTGGTCCTGGAGGGGCTCGCCCCGGAGTACCGCCTCCTCCCCGAGTAACTCTTTTTTTTGACGGAGAGGCCTTCATCTGGAACCCCGTGCCGATATGCGGCCCTTCCCGACCACAGTTCCCCTATCTCGGGACAGACCGGGATCTCCTTGCCGGCCGGGCCCCTATGACGGAAAGACTCTTCCATTATGAAACCATGAACCACGATCAACATGGTCGACGGCGAGCCGCTGGTTATCCTTGCCCTGGCACTGGGGCCGGGAGTCTTCTGGGCATGGTACTTCTACCGCAGGGATAAATTCAATCCCGAGCCGGCGGCCCTGATCGTGAAGATCTTCCTCCTCGGCGTCCTCGTCACGTTTCCCGTGGCCTTCGTCGAGGGATTCTTCGGTCTCTTCATCGTATCCCCGCTGATCATGGGCGCTGTTGTCGCGCCCATCGTCGAGGAGTACGGCAAGTTCGCGGTCGTACGCCGGTTCGCCTACCGGGACACCGATTTCGACGAACCGATGGACGGTATCGTCTACGCCGCATCCGCCGCTCTCGGACTCGCATCGCTCGAAAACGTTCTCTACGTCTTTGCAGCATACGTGACGTCGCCGGCGCTCGCCCTCAGCACGATCGTCGTCCGTGCGATCTTCTCGGTCCCCGGGCATGCGCTCTTCGCCGGTGTCTGGGGCTACGCCCTCGGCCGGGCCAAGTTCATGCCCGCAGGAGAGCGTTCGGGGATCATCCTCCGGGGGCTTGCTCTCGGGATGGTGCTGCACGGTATCTTCAACTTCCTGCTCTTCTCCGCCGAGATAGTCGCATACGCCATGGCCGTCTTCATCCTGGTCCTGACGCCGGGGCTCTGGATACTTGCAAACCGCAACATCCGGAGCGCGCTCGAATACGGGAGACGGTAGGCGCGCGGCGGCGGTGCGATCGTCGTCCCCGGGGGACGGTCATTCTCGCGGAATTCCACCCGGACACGAGAGCCAGCGGGACGGCACCACCCGATCCGGGCCGCGATTCGATAGGCTTATTAGCCTGAAAATCTCATGTTGTAAGGCACACAGTGCGAAAGCACAGGCGTGCGCCGATAGTGTAGTGGTTATCACTAGGCGTTGCCAACGCCTAAACCCGGGTTCGAGTCCCGGTCGGCGCATCGGTCCACCATGTCTGGTGCGTTCTTTTTCCGTCGTTTCTCTTACAGTGACCACACTCTCGCGGATGAGGGGCGTTTATTCCCGGAGATACGCTTACGGTGAGGTGCCCCGCCATCCCTGCGGGCCTGGAGAGGGGGGTCCGGCACCCCGACCTTGTGCTGCCGGGCATGGACCCCCCGGCGCTTATCGAACCATACCCTTATATTTCCCGCTCCGTATTATAGTCGAAAACGCAACTCGGAGAGAGTTGCATCTTCTCAACCTGTGCCTGACGCACCCGCCGAGAGAGGGCTGCGTTAAGCGGCATACCGGATCTATTGGGGGGCTGTCGTGGACTCGATCAGGATCGCAATCGTGGGTGTCGGGAACTGTGCCAGTTCGCTGCTTCAGGGGATCGAATATTACCGGGGGAGGAGCGAGGAGGATGCAACCGGGTTGATGCACTGGGACCTCGGCGGCTACCGTCCATCCGACATCGAAGTGGCCGCAGCGTTCGATATAGATGCAAGGAAGGTCGGAAAGGACGTCTCCGAAGCGATATTCGCCCCCCCGAACTGCACCACGGCCTTCTGTCCGGAGATGCCGCGGACCGGTGTCGCCGTCCGGATGGGGCGGGTGCTGGACGGCTTTCCCGAGCACATGCAGGGTTACAAGGAGGAGTGCAGGTTCGTACTCGCCGACGAGGAGGAGGCGTCGCGCGAGGACGTCGTCCGGGCGCTCGAGGACTCGGGTGCCGAGATGCTGCTCAACTACCTCCCCGTGGGCTCGGAGGAGGCAGCACGGTTCTATGCAGGGTGTGCGCTGGAGGCGGGCGTCGGTCTCATCAACAACATCCCGGTCTTCATCGCGAGCGACCCGGCCTGGGCGGCGAGGTTTCGCGAACGCGGTCTTCCGGTCATCGGCGACGACGTCAAGGCCCAGCTCGGTGCGACGATCACCCACCGGGTCCTTGCCAGCCTCTTCCGGCAGCGGGGAGTGAGGCTTGACCGGACCTACCAGCTCAATACCGGCGGCAACACTGACTTTCTGAACATGCTCAACCGCGACCGCCTCGCCTCGAAGAGGACGTCGAAGACGGAAGCGGTGCAGTCGGTCCTCGAAGAACCCCTCGACGACGACGACATTCACATCGGCCCGAGCGACTACGTCTGCTGGCAGAAGGACAACAAGGTCTGTTTCCTCAGGATGGAAGGAAGGCTCTTCGGGGACATCCCCATGCACCTCGACCTCCGCCTCTCCGTCGAGGATTCGCCCAACTCCGCCGGGATCGTCATCGATGCCATCCGGTGCTGCCGGGTCGCCCTTGACCGGGGCATCGGCGGTGCGCTCATATCCCCGTCCGCCTACTTCATGAAGCACCCCCCGGTGCAGGTCAGGGACGACGACGCTTATCGCATGACCGAGGAGTTCATCCGGGGCTTACGGCGCGACTGAAGGCCGGGGCGTCACTCGATGAGGACGAGCCCTATCGAGGTGATGTTGCCGTGCTCGATCTTCCCGTACTCGAGGTCCCTGCAGGGGATGACGTGCAGGTCCCACCCGGCCTTCCGGGCGGTGGCGAAGACGTCGATCCCGGCACCCTCCATCGTCGGGCGGACGAGGTCCATGTGCCGACACAGCCTGCGGATGCTCTCGTCGACGACTCCTTCGTGCTCCTCGGCGACGCAGTGCAGGTGCTCGCAGTAGATGCAGGGGTATCCCCCGAACCCGAAGGCCTTGGGGAAATCGTCGTAAAACGCCGTCTTCTCGAGGAGGTGCACCGTCGAGTTCACCCAGAGGATGAGGTCGCGGAAGAACGGGTGGAAGTCGAGCGGTATCTCCCCGGGTTTGAGGTCGGGATGCCCCGGTACGCCCTCGAACCGGAGGAGGATAGCGGTGCTGTACTCGGCGAGCAGCCGCCGGGTGTCTGCGGGGGCGGGGGCATACGGCGGGCAGGACATGTGTTTCCCGTAGCCCTTGCACCCGAACCGACACTTGAACCGCACCCATTCCGCAACGACGACGTCATGGGCCGCTATCCGCCGTGCCTCCGCACCGCGCTCCCGGGCGAGGGAGGAGAGCCTCCCAACCTCTTCCTCAAGTTCGCTTCTCACTGCGCTTCGCCTCAGTGAGGGGTATCTGCCGTATCCGGGTATTTATAGGTAGCGCGAGGGAGATGGGGGTCGGGGCCCGGCTTTGGGGGACGAATGCCCCCGGTTAACGACGGACTGAACGGAAGAAACGGCCCCTCACGTCGATGCTTCCCAGTCGGTGCAGACGTCACGTTGCGGGTCGAGCAGCACGTCGTGCGGGAGCCCGATGAGCGAGATCGCCGCGAGTGCCCCGATGACGCCCCGGCCGCCGTGGAGGCGGGCACCGAACCGTTCGGCGGTCGCCTCGGCCGCTCCCCGGGCGAGCACCGTCTCTCGCGCGCTCCTGCCGTATGCCCGGAGGTCTCCCGGTATCCGGAACCCCTGCCGGACGGCGATCCCCCAATCGGGAGACGCTGCCTCTCCGGCAACGAACCGCACGGCGGACTCCTCGATCTGCGAGACCTGGCCGGGCTCCACCGCGAGCTCGATGTAACTGCAGGAGTTCCCGGCGGTTCGGGCCTCGAGCCGGGGGTTGAGCATCGCCACGCGGTGGCCGATCGGCATGACGCCGTCGAGTTTCGCGAGGTGCTGGAGGAGGGCGAGGGCGAGGGCGAACGTCGCGCCCTCGGTTCCGGTATCGGTGTCGTCGATCCCGATGGCGACGTAGGCGAGCGCCCGGGTGACCACCTCGCCCTCGACCACCGGCCCTTCGCGGTGGACGGTGACGCCGCAGACGCCTTCGGCGAGAGACATCATATCGGTGAGCGAGTAGGCCGGGCCCCCGATGCACCGGATCTGCTGGCGGATGTAGCCGTCATCGTGAAAGACGCCGACGATCCCGACCGCCGGTGAGGGGTCGAGCCCGACGGCGACGTCCCGCCGCCCGAGGCTCGCCCGCTCCCGGAGCAGGGTCCCGTCCCGGCGGACCGACTGCAGGGCGCCGCCGGCGCGGGCGTGATGGAACTCGCAGAAGGCGGCGCACCCTCCACTCATGCACTCGTGGTAGATCTCGACCTGATCGCCGTCGATGGTGGTGAAGACCCGCCGGCAGGCGCTCTCCGGCATCACGCTGCTCGCCGCATAGCGGGCCGCGTGGCGTCCCCGCTGCTCCTCCGTGAGAAGGACGCACCCTTCCTCGATGAGACGGTTCACCCAGTCCTGGACGGTGCTCCGGGGGGTATCGGTGGCCTCCGCGATATCGGCCACCGTAAAGGAGCCTCTCTCAAGCGTCTCCTGACGCATCAACCGGAGATACTGTTTTCTCCGTTCAAGAACCCTGGACGTACCTGTCATGGATGTAGAGGAGATCGCCGATCACGGCGCTGGCGGTCTCCGTGGAGCCCGCGCCCTTCCCGATGAACGTGAGGTCCCCGGCGAGGTCGGTCTCCACGGTGACGGCGTTGAGTGTTCCTTCGACGACGAGCGGGTGCGCTTTTGCGACGATCCTTGGTGAGACACGGAGCACCCCGGCCTCCGGGACGATCTCGCCGATCAGCCGGATGGTGCAGTCCTGGTCCTCCGCAAGCCGCAGGGCGTCGGGTGTCAGGAGGGTGATCCCCGTTCTCTCCACGTCGTCGAGCGTGGTCTGCATATTAAGGATGGTATTCGCGAGGATGACCAGTTTGATCGCCGCATCGATCCCCTCGACGTCGTAGGTGGGGTCCGCCTCGGCATACCCGAGTTCCCGGGCCTCGGCAAGCGCCTGCTCGTAGGTGAGGCCTTCTGCAGCCATCCGGGTGAGGATGTAGTTGCAGGTGCCGTTGAAGACCCCGTAGAGCCGGGAGATGGCGTTTCCGGCGAGCCCCTCCTTTATCGCATGGATGAGCGGGATCGCGCCGCAGACCGTCGCCTCGTACTTCAGGACGACACCGTTTGCCTCCGCAAGAGACCGGAGTTCGGAGTAGGCAAGGGCTATAGGACCTTTGTTCGAGGTGACGACGTGCTTATGGCGCCGGAGGGCTCCGCGGATGTGGCCCAGTGCCGGCTCGGCGGTCTCCACGTTCGTCGGGGTCACCTCGACAAGGACGTCGTACTCCGCCTTCGCCACCACGTCTGCCGGGCTGACGCCCGGGATGCCGCAGGGG
>JAEZIP010000083.1:0-51442 GCA_023436625.1 Methanobacteriota archaeon
GCCACGAGATCAACCCCGCCATCGCCGGGGACTGGATCGTCTGGCAGGATGCCCGGAACGGCAACTGGGACATCTACCTCTATGACCTCTCTACTGGACAGGAGACCCGGATCACCGAGAACGAGAGCGTGCAGATGACTCCCGCCGTCACCGAGAGTATGATCGTCTGGAACGACTTCCGGCATGGCAACTGGGACATCTACGCCTGGACACCCGATGAAGCAGCGGCGCCGGCCTCTCCTTCCGCACCGTCCGCGCCGGGACCGGCCGGAGTACCTGCTCCGGGTGAGCCGCCCGCACCGTCTGCGCCGGGAGTAACTGCGGTGCCGGGAGCAGCACCCCCGACGAACGCAACGACGACCCTGCCGCCCGGCGAGATGCCGACAACACCGGGGCCATCGACCCCAACGCCGGAGGAGGATTACGAAGTACCCCCGGGACCATCGCCTGAATCGCAGGAGGGAAACCCTGTAACGCCGGTAACCTGGGTACCCGTCGAGGTAACGCCGAAAATTCCGCTACCCAGCGAGCTAGGCGATCCGCCGCTCGTCGTAACACCGACGTCCCCGCTCCCGGGGCCGCTCTGAGACCCCCTCCACCCGGGACACCTGGCACGACCACCCCACCGACCACTTCGGCACCAATCGTGACATCGACAGTTACCCCGACCCCCAACACCGGGGGAGGATTACGAAGTCGGTGAAGTACCCCGGGACCATCACCTAAATCGCAGGAGGGAACCCTGTAACGCCGATAACCCAGTTACCCAGCGGGCCAGGCGATCCGCCGCTCGTCGTAACACCGACGCCCCCCGATATAATCGTCAACTGATCGGATCCAGACCGGCGTTAGAATCTCCGATACACCCGGTGGAACACGCTCCTGCGTTCCACCGGGCCTACCTGGTAGCAGAGCATACGGATTTTCGGAGGTCGGAGACGGAGCCATCTCGAGTGCAGGTCTCAGCAACGAATTCCTGCCGGCAGTTCTCACGCCAGTGCGAAGAGGAGCCGGCAGAGACGCGACATCCGCTCGTCGGAAAAAAGGGAGGGTATCGGGGGGTGATTACGCCAGGTAGTCGTCCGGGCGCGGGATCTGTTCCTTCAGACCCTTGCGCCGGCGGATGTTCTTGACCACGTCGCCCACGATGCCGGCGGGGACCAGTTCGAACCCGGCGAACTCGGTGCTCCACATCGCACGCCCTTCGGTGGCGGACCGGATGTCTCCGGCAAACCCGAAGAGCTCGGCGACCGGCGCCCTGCCGACGATCGTCATCGTGTCGCCTTCGCTCAGCATATCGGAAACCTGACCGCGCCGACCCTGGATCTGGGAGGTTGCCGCACCCATCTGGTCGGTCGGGACCGTGATCTGGATCTTCTGGATAGGCTCGAGGAGCGAGTCGCCGCCCATCAGCAGCCCTGCCTTGACAGCACTCCTGACCGCCGGGATGACCTGACCGGGACCGCGGTGGATGGCATCCTCGTGGAGTTTCACGTCCACCAGTCGGATCTTCAAGTTCTGGACCAGTTCGTCGGCGAGCGGGCCGCCGCGGAGCGCTTCGCGCCAGCCGTCGAGGACCAGTTCCATCGTCTCGTTGAGGTACTGGATACCCTTCGTCATGTCGAGGAACATGTTGGTACCCTCGATCGCCTTGACGTTCTTGGCCTCGTCCTTATCCATACCGGCGGCAACGAGGGCATCACGCCGCTCGAGCGCCTGCTGGTTCATCGAGACCTCGCCGTCCTGGATCGCCTTCACGACTGCCGGGTCCATCGGCTCGAGCTCGACGTAGAACCGGTTGTGGCGGTTGGGCGACTTCCCTTCGACCGGGCCTGCCCTGCCCGTGATCGTCTCGCGGTAGACGACGATCGGCGGGGAGGTGATGATTTCGACACCCTTGTCGCGCTTGATACGGCCGGTGATGATCTCGAGATGGAGTTCGCCCATGCCGCTGATCAGGTGTTCGCCGGTCTCCTCGTTGATCGAGACCTGCACAGTCGGGTCTTCCTTGCCCACCTGCCGGAGAACCTCGACGAGCTTCGGGAGGTCCTTCATGCTCTTCGCCTCGACGGCGACGGTCATGACCGGCTCGGAGTAGTGCTTCAGCGACTCGAAGGGAGTCATATCGATGAGCGTCGTGACGGTCGAACCGACGATGGCGTCCTTCAAGCCCGTCACGGCGGCAATGTTGCCGGCGGCCAGCCCTTCCACCTCGATCCGCTCGGCACCCATGAAGATACCGACCTGAGCGAGGCGGTTCGCGCGCTTTGCCGTACCCATGACGTAGCACTCGGTGCCCCGGCGGAGCGTCCCCGAGAAGAGACGGCCGGTGGCGACCTCGCCTGCATGCGGGTCGAACGATATATCGGTGACCATCAGGCAGACGGGTCCGTTCGGGTCGCAGTTGATCATCGCCTTGCCCTCGGGGGAGGCGTAGTCGCCGTGCCAGATGATGTGGACACGCCGGTCCTGGGCCTGAAGGGGGTTCGGGAGGTGCTTGACCACCATGTCGAGCAGCACGGCATGGAGGGGGCTGTTCTTCGCCAGCCACTTCATGTCGCCGGTGTTGCACTTCTCGTAGACATCCTTGAACGAGACACCGCTGCTCTTCATGTACGGAGCGGAGACGGCCCAGTTGTAGAGGGCAGAACCAAAGGCGACGGTGCCCTTCGCGGCATCCAGTTTCCAGCCTTCGTTGTACATCTTCTCGTTCATGCCCTTGATCAGCTTGTTGACCTTGTCGATCACCTTCGCGAGGCGGATCTGCATCTCCTGCTCGTCCACCTTCAGCTCGTTGATCAGCCGGTCCACCTTGTTGATGAAGAGAACCGGGCGGACACCCTCCTTCAGGGCCTGCCGCAGCACCGTCTCCGTCTGGGGCATGGTGCCTTCGACCGCGTCCACCACGACGACGGCGCCGTCCACCGCACGCATGGCGCGGGTCACGTCACCGCCGAAGTCCACGTGGCCGGGGGTATCGATCATGTTGATGAGGTACTCCTCCCCGCCGTACTCGTGGACCATCGATACGTTGCTCGCATCGATGGTGATGCCGCGTGCCTGTTCCTCCTCGTCGGAGTCCATGAAGAGCTGTCTGCCGGCGAGCTCCTCGCTGATCATGCCTGCACCGGCGAGCAGGTTATCCGAGAGAGTTGTCTTTCCGTGATCGATGTGGGCGACGATACCGATGTTCCGGATGTGCTCCGGTTTGTCCATCAGCTCCGTCACCCGCTCTACCATCTTCTTTCGTCTGGTCATGAAAATACACCGAAAAATAATAGGGGGTTTTAGCGGGCTGCCTTTGCAATACGCTCTCTTTCTTCTTTCTTTGAGACGGCGTATGAGCGGGTGTCGCCGTTCGCCGCAGAGATCAGTTCCTCGGCAAGCGCCTCGCTCACGCTCTTCTTCTTCTTGTGGCTCGCCTGCAGGACACCGGCGGTGATGAACCGGAGCGCAGTATCGACACGGCGCTGGGGAGCGGTATCGACCGACTTCGGCACGTTGATACCGCCGTACTTCAGCCGGACGGTCTCCTCGCGGGGCCCGGTGTTCGCGACTGCGTCCACCAGCACCTGAACCGGGTTCTTCTTGGTCTTCTTGTTGACGATCTCGAAGGCGTCCCGGACGATGCGGATGGCGAGTTCTTTCTTGCCGGTATTGTTCTCGGTCTGCATCAGCTTGTTGATCAGGCGCTCGACGATCAGCATGTTGCTCTTGTTGAACTGCTGGCCGACGAGCTTGCCGCAGGAGTGCGGCACGATCATCGTGTGCAGGTTCACGTAACGGGCAAGGCTCGGGTCCTGGATCTCCACCTCGCTCATGTCCCAGCGGTTAAAGAGGAGCTGCTGGGGTTGCGTTCCCGCCTCTGCTTCTACCATACTATTTACCTCCGCGGCTTCTCCTTGCGGCCCGTGACCATTTCACGCAGGCTGACGTTGTTCACCTTGGTCACGACGAACCGGACGCCGGGGATATCACCCATCGACCTGCCCAGTCTGCCGCCGATGCCCTCGATCTCGACCTCATCGTGCTCGTCGATGAAGTTGATGGCACCGTCGCCGACGGCGAACGCTGTTACCTGACGGCCGTTCTTGATCAGCTGTACGCGAACGCACTTCCTGATCGCAGAGTTCGGCTGCTTTGCCTCAACACCCACCTTCTCGAGAACGATCCCGCGGCCCTGCGGTGCTCCCTCAAGGGGGTCGGATTTCACATCGAGCCCGAGCTGGCGCCGTGCGTAAACGGTGTCGTGCCACCGGTTATTATTTGCGTCGCGCTTCAGTTTTCGGGCTGCAAATTTACCATTTCCCATCGAATACCCTCGTATCAGTTGAATTTGTGGATAGGAGCAACTCCTGGTGTGCTATAAAGCAACGCGCGTTACGGATTTATATATTGTGGAACCCGTCTGCGCGCCGATCTTCCGCCTTAATTATTTGATCGGGAGCTGATATAATATTATATCCTGGCGGGCAACCTTCATTGATGATAACCCGGATATACAAAGAGGTTTTTTTCGAGGCTACCCATCGCCTGATCCACTATCAGGGGAAGTGTTTCCGGCTGCACGGTCACCAGTGGCGTGTAGAGACCTGGATCGAGGGTGAGGCCGATGAGCGCACCGGGATCGTCCTTGACTACAACTGCATCAAAGAGGTCGTCGGACGGTTCGACCATCAGGTGATCTTAAACGAGGACGACCCCATGGCGGCATGCATCGAGGTGTTCCACCCGGTCGTCACCACCCCCGGCGACCCGACGAGCGAGCTCCTTGCCGGTCTCATCGCGGAGATGATCGATGCTGAAGCCGCACGGCAGGGACACGATGCACGCGTGGCAAAGATCCGGGTCTGGGAGTCGACGACCTGTTATGCAGAGCGCACCTATGATCGTCAGTGAGATCTTTCGGAGCCTCCAGGGGGAGGGGAAGAACCAGGGGCGGCCCTGCACGTTCGTCCGGCTCGCCGGGTGCAACCTCCGGTGCGCCTGGTGCGACACCTCCTACGCCAGGGAAGGCGGGACGGAGATGAGCATCATAGAGGTCCTCGACCGGGTCTGGCTGCAAAACGGGAAGCAGATCTGCATCACCGGCGGGGAACCGCTCCTGCAGCAGGAGGAGGTTCTCGAGCTCCTCAAGAAGTTCAGCCTTCATGGATATACCGTCGAGATCGAGACGAACGGCACCCGCGACTTCCGGCAGATGCAGCCGTACGCCTCCATCTGCATGGACGTCAAGTGCCCCTCGTCGGGCGAGAAGAGCAACCTTTCGCTCCTCCCATTCATCACCCCCCGCGACTGCGTCAAGTTCGTGGTGGCGGACGAGGACGACCTCCTCTATGCACAGGCGGTGATGAGCCGGTGCGAGATCCGTGGCGAAATCTTCATCTCGCCGGTGGAGGGGTCCGATTACCGCGCCATCGCGGACTACGTCGTGAAAGAGAACCTCCCGGCGAGGTTCCAGCTGCAACTCCACAAGATCCTGGGGGTAAAATGATGAGAGCAGTCTGTCTCCTCTCGGGCGGCATGGACTCCACCACGCTCGCCTACGTCGCAAAGGATATGGGTTACGAGATCGTCGCACTCCACTTCACCTACGGTCAGCGGACGGAGAAGAAGGAACGGTCATGCGCCCGGACAGTCGCCCGTATGCTCGATGCTACGGAGTTCGTCGAGATCAGCCTCGAACACTTCAGGAAGATCGGGGCCTCGAGCCTGACGGATGAGAAGATCCCGGTCGAGGAGTATGCCGGCGAGGAGGAAGGGATACCAAGCACTTACGTTCCTTTCCGGAACGCGAACCTCCTCGCCATCGCGACCAGCCTCGCGGAGGCCCGGCGGGCGGAGGCGGTCTTCATCGGCGTCCAGACCGGGGACTACCCCGGCTACCCCGACTGCCGGCCGGAGTTCATCGAGGCGTTCCAGCGGGCGGTCGACCTCGGCACGGCGGCAGACCCGCGGATCACCCTGATGACGCCCTTCGTCCGGATGACGAAGGTGGATATCATCAGAAGGGGCCTTGCGCTCGGCGTCCCCTACGAAGAGACCTGGTCCTGCTACCAGAACGACGACCGGGCCTGCGGGGTCTGCTCCTCCTGCCACTACAGGAGGGAGGCGTTCCGTGAGGCCGGGATAGAGGACCCGATCGAGTACGAGAGGTGAATAATGGAGATCTACAGCGGTGGAAGGCTTACCGTCGAGATGAAGGAGGTCACGCTCCCGAACGGAGAGAAGAAGGAGCGGGTGGTCATCCGCCCCGGCGGGGCGGTCGCGATCCTCCCGGTCGAGGGAGACGACTGCTACCTCATCCGGCAGTACCGGTTCGCCGTCGACGAGTACATCTTCGAGGCGCCGGCAGGCACCATCGACGAGGGCGAGAAGCCGCACGAGACCGCATACCGGGAACTGATCGAGGAGACCGGGATGAAGGCGGAGACGTTCGTCCCGAAAGGCTGGATTTACCCCTCTCCCGGCTACACCGACGAGCGGATCTGGCTCTACCGGGCCGAGGGGCTCTCGGCCTGCTCCGACTACGGGATGGATGACGACGAGGTGATCGAGGTCGTCCGCGTCCCGGTAAGAGACCTCGGGCCGATGATTGCGGACGGCAGGATCGTCGATGCAAAAACGATCTGCCTCATCTGCCGGTGCCTGCAGTGAGGGGGGCGGATGTGCGCAGATTTATGCCCTCTCCGGGGAAACATATGGTAGCTTCGACAAACAACATTCAGCTGGCCTGGTGAACTCCTATGGAAGAGACGCAAGAGATGGATACCCCGCGAAAGCGCTATGAATTTAAAAAGATGCTTGAGAGGCTTGCGGAGAAGGAGGGGAGCGGCACCGAGCTGATCACACTGTATATACCCCCGGATAAGCAGATATACGACGTGACCGCCCAGCTCCGCGACGAGTTCGGACAGTGCGCCAACATCAAGAGCAAACAGACCCGGACAAACGTCCAGAGTGCCATATCCTCCATCCTCTCCCGCCTGAAATACTATAAGCGCCCGCCGGAGAACGGCATGGCGGTCTTCTGCGGCACGATCAACATCGGCGGCGACCGCACCGACCTGGACTGCGAGATCATCGAGCCGCCCGAACCGCTCAACACCTATATGTACCGGTGCAGCTCCTCGTTCGAACTCGAGCCGCTGCAGCAGATGCTCGGGGAGAAGGAGGTCTACGGCCTGATCGTCCTCGACCGGCGGGAAGCCTACATAGGCTTTCTGCGGGGCAACCGGATCGAGCCGGTCCACGGCATCACCTCGACGGTCCCCGGCAAGCAGCGCAAGGGCGGCCAATCGAGCGCACGTTTCCAGCGGCTGCGGCTGATCGCCATCAACGAGTTCTACAAGAAGATCGGTGATCATGCAAGCGAGATCTTCCTCGCCGAGAAGGACTTCTTCGAGCGGTTCAAGGGCGTGCTGATCGGCGGTCCGACGCCGACCAAGGAGGAGTTCGAGGCGGGGGGTTACCTCCATCACGAACTGCAGAAGCGGATCATCGGACTCTTCGACGTCTGTTACACGAACGAGTCCGGGCTTGCCGAACTCGTCGAGAGTGCGTCGGACGCCTTGAAGGGCCTCGATGTCATCAAGGAGAAGAACGTGATGAACCGGTTCCTCCAGGAACTGGTCAAAGACGACGGGCCGGCCGCTTACGGCGAGGAGAGCGTCCGGAAGAACCTGGAGCTCGGGGCCGTCGATACCCTCCTCCTCTCGGACAAACTCCGGAGAGCCCGGCTGAAACTTGCCTGCTCAAACAGCGACTACACCGAGGAGCGGACGGTCAGCATCGAGCCGGGAAAACATATCAAGGACCTCGACTTCGGCACCTGCCCGAACGACGGCGGGTCGTTCTACGTGGCGGAAGAGACCGATATCATCGAAGAACTGACCACGCTCGCGGACCAGAGCAGCGCGTCGGTCAGGATCATCTCGGACGACTTCGAAGAAGGCTCGATGCTTTATAATGCGTTCGGCGGGATCGCAGCGATTCTGCGTTACAGGACCGGATATTGATGTTTCAGGAGAAGTACCACCAGATCGAGCGCATGCTCCGGGCATGCACCGGTGAAGAGGATGTCCTCCTCACAACGGGGGGAGATCACGCCGATCTCGCCTCGACCGTAGCGTTTAAACTTGCAAAGAGGGAGAAGCGGGCCCCCCAGATGATCGCCGCCGATATCGCGGAGAAACTCTCGGCGAACCCCGAACTCGGCGATATCAGGGTCGAGGCGACCGGTCCGTATGTCAACTTCCGGTTCGGGCCGTCGCTTCTTTCCGAGGCCGTCCGGGAAGCCGTTCGCTCCGGCTACGGGAGCCTCCCCCGCCGCTCCGGGCGAGTGGTGCTCGAGCACACCAGCGCGAACCCGAACGGCCCCCTCCATGTCGGCCACATCAGAAACACCGTTATAGGTGACACCCTTGCCCGGGCATTCAGGAAGGCCGGGCATCCCCTTGAGGTTCAGTATTACTTAAACGACATGGGCCGCCAGATCGCCATCGTCTCCTGGGGGTTCGACCACCTCGGTCTCGCCCGCGAGGAGGGCGAGAAGGAGGACCACTACGTCGCCCGGGTCTACATCGCGGCGAACCGGGAGATCGAGAAGAACCCGGAGATCGTAAACGAGATCGACCGCCTCATGCAGAAGGTGGAGCGCGGCGACGCGGAGACCGTCGCAAAGTTCAGGAAGGCCGTCTCCCTCTGTGCGGAGGGGATCAAGGCTACCCTTGCCGCCCTGAACGCTCACCACGACCGGTTCGTCTGGGAGAGCGACTTCGTCCGGATCGGCGACGTGGACCGGATCATCGAACGGATCCGGCGTCTGCCGCAGGCCCACGAGGACGAGACGCTCTGGGTCGACCTCACCGAGCAGGGTTTCGAGAAGAAGTATATCCTCCGGCGGAGCGACGGCACCTCGGTCTACAGCACCCGGGACCTCGCCTACCACACCTGGAAGGGGCGCAACTACGACCGGATGATCGACGTCCTCGGGGCGGACCACAAACTGATCGGCGCCCAGCTCCGTGCCACCCTCGAACTCCTCGGCGAACAGCCGCCCGAGATCGTCTTCTTCGAGTTCGTCTCCCTCCCCGAGGGCTCCATGAGCACCCGGGCGGGCAAGTTCGTCTCGGCGGACGAACTGATGGAGGAGGTGGCCGCGAAGGCGTTCGATGAGGTGACCGCCCGCCGGCCGGAACTCCCCGAGGAGGAACGGGCTGCTATCGCAAAATCGGTCGCCATCGCCGCCGTCCGCTACGACATCGTGAAGGTCTCCCCCGAGAAGAGCACGGTCTTCAACTGGAAGGAGGCGCTGGACTTCGAGCGGCAGAGCGGCCCCTACATCCAGTACGCCCACGCCCGCGCCTGCAGCATCCTCGAGAAGGCAGGCGAATTCGAACGAGCGTATAACTACGAGACCGAACATGAGGTCGCGCTCGCCCGGCACCTCGCGAGGTTCCCCGCCGTCGTCGAGCAGACCGTGGAGGAACTCCGTCCTCACCTGCTCGCTTCATACGCCCGCGAACTCGCCGACCTCTTCAACGCCTTCTACCACTACGACCCGGTCCTGAAGAGCGAGGGCGAGACCCGGAACAGCCGCCTCGCGCTCGTGGACGCGGTCAGGAACACCTTGCAGGAGTCCCTCACGACTCTCGGGATCGATGCACTCAGAAGCATGTAAGGCCCTGCGGAGGCAGGGCTACCAGTTCATCACCCCGAACTCGTCGGCGGCCGTCAAGCCCTGCATGTGGAACAAGCGGGCGCTCAGGGGCGGGGAGATGTGCTACAAGGCGCAGTTCTACGGCATCGAGAGCCACCGCTGCGTCCAGATGACCCCCACCCTCCGGTGCAACCAGCAGTGCCTCTTCTGCTGGCGGTCGTTCGAGCACGAGGTCATGGAGGAGGAGGAGTGCCCGCCGGACGTGATCGTCGCAAACCTCCGGCGCGTCCAGAAGAAGGCGCTCTCGGGCTACAAGGTCTCGCCCTACGTCACGCCGGAACGGTTCGCGGAGGCCCTCGACCCCACGATGGTCGCGATATCGCTCTCGGGGGAGCCGACCTGCTACTCGCGCCTCCCGGAACTGGTCGATGCCCTCAACGCGGACGGATATACCACCTTCCTCGTCTCGAACGGCACCAGGCCGGACGTCCTCGCCCGGTGCCGGCCATACCAGACCTACGTCTCGCTGGACGCTCCCGACCGGGAGACCTATCTCTCTCTCTGCCGGCCGAGGGAGGACTACTGGGACAGGATTCACGAGAGCCTCGCCGGACTTCGGGAACGCCGGTCGGCCATCCGCACCACCGTGGTGCGCGGCTACAACGACTTCTCCCCCGAGGGGTATGCGGCGATCTACCAGGACTCCGGGGCCCGGTTCGTGGAGGTAAAGGGTTATATGTATCTGGGGTACAGTAGGAATCGACTGCAGAGGGACCAGATGCCCGAACACTGCGAAGTACGGGCGTTCGCGGAGAATATAGCGGAACACTGCGACTATTGCATCATGGACGAGAGCCCGGTGAGCCGGGTCGTCTGTCTGGAGCGAGACGTATGAGATTCGATGTGGAAGAGTTCAAAAAGAGAGCGAGAGAGGACTTCGAGCACGCGTGGCACGAAGGGCCGTCGGTGCTGACCCCGCCGGGGGTCTCGGGCCGGTACCCCCGGTTGAAGTACACCCGGGCTACGGCGCACCCGATCTTCGAGATCGTGCAGCAGCTCCGCGAGACCTACCTCGCGATGGGGTTTGACGAGGCGATGAACCCCCTGATCGTCGAAGAATCGGACATCTACCGGCAGTTCGGGCCCGAGGCAATGGCCGTCCTCGACCGGGTCTTCTACCTCGGCGGGCTGCCCCGCCCAAACGTCGGGATAGCAAGAAAACAGATCGAGGAGATCGAGGCCATCCTCGGCCGTGCCCTCCCGTCCGGGGCCGAGGAGAAACTCCGCGAGACCCTCCACGGCTACAAGAAGGGAACGGTCGACGGCGATGAACTGACGCACGAACTCGCGGCCGTCCTCGAGGCCGACGACGCCGCCGTGGTGCATATCCTGGATGCGGTCTTCCCCGAGTTCAAGGCGCTCGCCCCCGAGTCGTCGCGCAACACCCTCCGGAGCCACATGACGAGCGGCTGGTTCCTGACGCTCTCCTCCCTCTGGGAGAAGCGTCACCTCCCGCTCCGGCTCTTCTCGATCGACCGGTGCTTCCGGCGCGAGCAGGAGGAGGGCCCCACCCGCCTGATGACCTACCACTCCGCCTCCTGCATCGTCGCAGGGGAAGACGTCACCCTCGAGGAGGGAAAAGCCATCAGCGAGGCTCTCCTCTCGGCGTTCGGCTTTACGGAGTTCCGGTTTCAGCCCGACGAGAAGCGGTCGAAGTACTACATGCCCGAGACCCAGACGGAGGTCTACACCCGGCACCCGGTCCTCGGCTGGGTCGAGGTCGCCACCTTCGGCATCTACTCGCCATCGGCGCTCGCAGAGTACGGGATCGGCGTGCCGGTGATGAACCTCGGCCTCGGGGTGGAACGGCTCGCGATGATCGCCTACCAGTCAAACGACGTCCGCCAGCTCACCTACCCGCAGTTCTTCCCGCAGGAGATCGCCGACCGCGAGATCGCCGGCGCCGTCCACCTCCGCGAAGAGCCGAGATCCGCAACCGGGAAACGGATGGCGGAGGCTATCCGCGCTACGGCCGCCGAGCACGCGACCGCGCCGGGGCCCTGTGCGTTTGTCGCGTGGAAGGGCGAGATCGCCGGAAGAGAGGTCGAGGTGATCGTCGAGGAGCCCGAGTCCAACACGAAACTCTGCGGGCCGGCCTGTTTCAACGAGGTCTTCGTCCACAGCGGCTCGGTGCTCGGGGTGCCGGATACCGAGAAATGGGCGTCCGTCCGGCAGGAGGGAGCCTCCACCGGCATCACCTACCTCGACGCGGTAGCAAGCCTCGCCGCCGCACGGATCGAGGAGGCGGCACGGTGCGGGGAGGAGGCCCACGTCCAGGTGAAGATGTCGAAGCTCCCTTCCGACGTCAACCTCAGGATCGAGGAGTACGCGATGCGGTATATCACCGACCACAACAAGAAGGTGGACCTCCGGGGGCCGGTCTTCCTGACGGTCAGGTCCGTCATCCCGGAGCCGCCGACTCAATAAGGCTTTTTCCCCGTCCCGGTTTCTCTTTTTTCCCGGCCGCGCCGTCTTTATCGCGCTCGATGCACCTCCGGAGCAGGGGCAGCACGTCCCGCTGGGCAACCAGGTTGAAGCGGGCCCTGCTCGGGGAGAGACCAACCTTGATCGAATAGGCTTCGGGCGGCATCGCCTCAAAGAGGTCTTCATCGGTCCTGTCGTCCCCGATAGCAAGAATGAAGTCCCATGCATGTCGGGAGACCCAGTTCAGCGCCGCCCTCCCTTTGTTGACGACGTTGTTCTTGATCTCGATGACCTTGTTCCCCTCCATGACCCCGACGTTGAGGTTCGATGTCAGGTGCAGGAGGTCGTCTTTGAGATCTTTAGCCCGCTGTGCACCGAGCAGCGGCTCGGTTCTCCGGTAGTGCCAGACGAGGGAGTAGTCCTTCTCCTCGATGAAGGCGCCGGGCGTGCGGTCCGTGTAAAGTTCGAGGAGCGGGTAGATCTCACCTTTCCACTCGTCCGAGAGCGCTTCTGGCATCCGCCACTCCCCGGAACGCTCCTTTATCCAGACACCGTGCTCGGCGATGATCCCGAGATCCATCGCCCCGAACCAGGCATCCAGCGTAGACCGGTCTCTGCCGCTGATCACCACCACTTCGTTTCCGGGTGTGCGGGAGAGGACCTCGAGCACTTCCCGCGTGGCTTCGCCGGGAACCGCCTTCTCGGGTTTTGCGGCGAAGGGCACAAGGGTGCCGTCGTAGTCGAGGAGGAGGAGCCGGTCCTTGCCGGCAGCGTAATCCGCGACCAGCTCCTCCCTGATGGCGGGGGTGACGATCTGCTCCGAGCGCTCGACCCGGACCGCCCGGGCATCGCTCAAGCGGTTGAGGAAGTCACCGACCCAGTGCTCGATGTCGTAGCGCATCAGCCGTTTCTGCATGGCCCGGTTCCGCTCGGCCTGCTCCTTCTCCGGCATGGCAAGCGCCGCCTCGATCGCCTCGATCACCGCGTCCTGGTCGTTCGGGTTGACGATGACCGCCTCCCCGAGTTCTTCGGCCGCTCCCGCCATCTCGGAGAGGATGAGCACTCCCGTGCCGTCGGTCCTGGTGGCGACGTACTCTTTCGCCATCAGGTTCATGCCGTCCCGGAGCGGCGTAACCAGGGCGACATCGGCGGCGCTGTAGAACGCCACCAGTGTCTCGAAGGGGAGGAAGTTGTAGAAGTAGCGGACCGGGATCCAGTCGGTCGTCCCGTACTTCCCGTTGATCCGGCCGACAAGTTCGTCGATCCGTTTCTTCAGCATCTGGTAACTGTTGACGCTGGTCCTGGACGGGACCGCGACGAGGACGAGGGAGACCTTCCCCTGGTACTCCGGCTTCTTCTCAAGGAGTGCGTCGAAGGCCTCGAGACGGAGCGGGATCCCCTTCGTATAGTCCAGGCGGTCGAACGAGAGGATGATCTTGCGCTTCCCGTACTTATGCCGGATCCGGGTGATCTCCTTCTGGACCGGGGTGCTGCCCGCGGAGTCGGCGAACCGGTGGTAATCAATGCCCATCGGGAAGAGGTCGGTCCGTACCATCCGGGTCCCGGTCCTGACCTCCCCGAAGGTGTGTTCGTACCCAAGGAGCCGCCGGACGCTGGAGAGGAAGTGGCGGACGTATCCGTAGGTGTGAAAGCCGATGAGGTCCGCTCCAAGGAGGCCGGAGAGGATCTCCTTCCCCCAGGGCAGGTTCCTGAACACCTCGAACGACGGGAAGGGTATGTGGTGGAAGTAGCCGATCTCGGCATCGGGCAGGCGCTCCCGGAGCATCTGCGGCAGAAGCATCAGGTGGTAGTCGTGGACCCAGATGACGTCGTCGGGCCGGGCCACTTCCATCACGGCATCGCAGAACCTCTCGTTCACCCGCTGGTAGACCTGCCATGTCTTCGGGTCGTAGTCTGCATAGAGATTGAAGTAGTGGAGGAGCGGCCAGAGGGTGTTGTTGCAGAACCCGTCATAGTAGTGCTTGATATCGTACGGGGAGAGGAAGACCGGATGGCACTGCTCTTTCCTGAGCATATCGACGATCCGGTCTTTCTCCTCCTCCTGCTTCCTCTGAACGTTCATACCGGGCCAGCCGACCCAGAGGCTCTCGTAGGACTTGTAAAAAGAGCCGACTCCCGTCGCAAGACCGCCGACACTCCGTTGCAGGCGGAGATCGCCGTTCTTCCGGGAGATGCTGATCGGAAGCCTGTTTGAAACTATCAGTAACCGGTTCATGGTTGACCCTGCTCACAATCGTGGGGATGATCACCACCCAAGGATTCTCAACCAAAATTAAGGTTTTGGAGAAATCTCGAAAAATTGCAGACATCGAACCCGGGGCGAACAACTCTTCTTCCCGGCTCTCCCGGCGCCCGCCGGCACCGCGCATCCCGCGCATGCCCAATCGCGGCGGTTCCATCGGGGCATCCGCGGCGGCGGTTGCCGCCGTAGATGGTGGATTCTCCCAACGCCGCGGAAGAGCGGGACAATCATGGCCGGGATGCCGCGCCCGCATCCTGTTGCCGCACGGGCCCGGAGACGCCGGAGGCCGGGAACCGGCAGGCACTACAGGGGAACCCGGTCGTTTCCAGCCGGTCTTCACCGAACGCGAAGCCTACCTCCCCAGGGCGGGCCTGAACCGGAGGGAACCCGTCACCATCACGCCCCCGGAGGCGCACCCGCCCGATATCGGAAACGTTATATTTTTCTAACACCACGTTAGATATACCTAACAGGTGCATCAATGAAGACGCGATACGCGGTACAGATTGCGGCGGGAGCGGTTCTCGGCGCTGCAGGCATCCTCCTCCCGTTCCTCGTAGACGGCACAGAGGCGATCTCCTCGCTCCTGGTGACGATCGGTCTCGTGATCCTCGCGGTGGCCGTGGTCCGGCACTGGAGGTTCCGGGACGAGCCGGAGAAAGACGAGCGGACGCAGAAGATCGGGGCATACGGCATCTCCTACTCGTGGTTCCTCACCCTCGTCTTCCTCGCGCTCCTCTTCTGGGTGGACTACCTCGGCGTGCTCGCCCTCACAGCCGAGAGCGTGCTGCTCGCCACCATCCTGCTGATGGGGCTCTCGGCCCGCATCTTCCAGTGGTACCTCTTCCGGCAGGGTGACATAGCGTGAGACCGGGGAACGCAGCCGGACGGCATCTGCCCGGGAAGGGGGACGTCGGGTGAAGACCCGGATCCGGGAACTCCGGGCGAAGACGGGGATCACCCAGGAAGAACTGGCACAGCTGGTGGGGGTCCGCCGCGAGACGATCGTCTTTCTCGAGAAGGGGAAGTACAACCCCTCCCTGAAACTCGCCTACAGGGTGGCCCGGGCACTCGGCTCCACCATCGAAGAAGTCTTCACCTTCGAGGACGAGGACCCGGCATGACCGTGCCGTAGCCGGAAGAACGGGAACCCCTGAACGCCGCTGCCATCCGGACCTCCCCGGACAGGCGGGTCACGGGACTCGCAACCGACACCCCCGGGAAAGGATGGGCAGGCGGGTGCAGCAGAAAGCGTCCGCTCCGGGACGATACGACGGAAAACGAAGGAATCGCAAAAAGATATTGGGGACAATCACTAAGGTTGGAGTGGCAGGGTAAAAGCATTTTGATTTAAAATTCGTCAAATAATGCTCCCGATTTCCGTTTAGACGGACTTTTGTGCCCAGTTTCACGGAACCAATTTTTATCAGGGCTTGAATATATTATATGGGAACGCTCCGATCATTCGGGATGAGCGCAGCACCAGGGAATTGTTTTCCGCATTTTGGAGAGACATGTGTCAATCGTTTCTACCTGCCGGTCACCGCCGTCCGGCCTCCCGCAAAGACCCGCGGACGGCAGAACGTGCAGAACGCCGGCCCCTTCCGATCGGTCTCGGCGATGGTGTTCGAAAACCGCATGACGCACCGGGGATCATCACAATGGGCGAGCCCGAAGGTGTGTCCCAGTTCATGCACCGCTTCCACGACGGCCCGGCGCCGGAAGACGGTCGGGTCCTCGGGAAGGCTGTAGAACGGCTGCCTCAAGCGGTGGAGTGAGATCAGGGCGCATCTTCGGCCCGCTATCCCGAAGACGAAGTTCATGCCCGGGAAGTAGAGATCGGCGTCGGTGACCCCCAGCACCCGATCGTAGTCGGCGGTCTTCGTGGAGAGCGAAAGGAACTCGAGCACCATCTCCGCATCGTACTGGTTGCGGGCGTCGTTCCGTGCGGCCGCGGGAAGCGGGATCTCCCTGCCCGTCGCCACGTCACGGGAGAATACCGCCTTCAGAGGATTCTTGAGCATCAGTATCTCTGCCGGATCGACCTTCCCGATAGGAACGAGAATGATACTCATGGTGGCGTCCCGGCGCCGGTTATCGACAGACGAGAACTTGATGGTATCGGTCAGGGTTCAGGGGGTGTCCCCCATGACAGAGAGCCGTCCGGCAAGGTCTTCGAGGATGACCGCGGCCGCAACCCTATCAAGCGGCTGGTTCTGGTTCCCGCATTTCGGGGAGTAGATGCATGCCGGGCACCCCGCGGCGCACCCGCAGTCGCGGACCAGTTCGTGCGCCGTCCCGGCGATCGCGGGAAGGAGATCGAACGCCTTCTCCGCAAGCCCGATCCCGCCCTCGTAACCGTCGTAGACGAATATCGTCGGCGCACCGGTCGCGGGGTGGAGAGGGGTCGAGAGCCCGCCGATATCGCGGCGGTCGCAGACGACATGATAGGGCATGACGGCGATCAGGGCGTGCTCCGCGCCGTGCAGCCCGCCGGCAAGGTCCTGCCCCCCGGCAGCGACCGCTTCCGCCGTCCGACCCGGCACGGTGAACCAGAGAGCCTTCGTCGCGAGGCGGAGCGGCGGGAGGTCCAGCCGGTGGTAACTCACGGCCCGGCCGTAGTGCCGTACCGTATACCCGACGACATCCTCAGTGACCGTGACGTCGCCGAACGAGACCTGTACGCCGCCGATATCGTGGAGCCGGAGTTCCTGCACGACCGCCACGTCGGTGGTGGTGAGAGGCTGGGTGTAGGTATCCGTATCGGTCTCTTCCACCCGGATGGTATGTTGGTCGAGGTCCATTCCGGTCACCGCGTAGGTCTCTCCCCGGTGGAGGAGGACGGCGCCCGGGTGTCCCTCCCGGTAGGCCTGCCCCCGATCCATCGTCTCGAGCAGCCTCGCCCCGTGCATCACCCGGAAGGTATCGGAGGAGACGGCGTCGAGGCTGACCGTATCCGCCGCCCGTCCCTGTCCGGCGTAGATCCAGCCCCTTGAGGCCTTCCGGAGCAGGTGGACCCGCTCGAACGCCGCAAGCATCTCCGGCAGATCCGGACCGAACCAGCGGCCGTCGCGCTCCGGGTCGACCGGGAGTTCCGCCGCGGCACAGAGGAGGTGGCCCGAGAGGATGTAGGGGTTCCCCGTATCCGCGACGGCGTGCTCGCAGGGCCGGGAGAAGAACGCCTGAGGGTGACGCATGAAGTACTGGTCGAGCGGGTTCTCGAACGCGACGAGAACGGCAAACGACTCGCCGGAACGGCGCCCGGACCTCCCCGCCTGCTGCCGGACCGAGATCATCGTCCCGGGATACCCGGAGATGATGACGCCGTCGAGCGACCCGATATCGATCCCGACTTCGAGCGCGTTCGTCGTCACGACGCCGCGAAGACTGCCGTCCTTGAGGCCGTCCTCGATCGCCCGCCGGTCTCCCGGGAGGTAGCCGGCCCGGTAGGCGCTTATCCCGGGGACCCCCCGGGCCCGGATCGCGATCAGTTCGGCAAGTTTCCGGGAGACGGTGAAACAGAGCGTCCGGCACCCGCTTTCCACCGAGGCGAGGAGGAGGTCTTTTGTCACGGTATTGATGGATCGCCCGTCGCCTCCGGCAGAGGGGTTGTAGAGGACGAACGTCTTTTCGCCCCCGGGCGACCCGTCCTCCCCGATAGAGATCGCCGTCTCCCCGGTCAGGCGGGCGGCGAACTCCGCGGGGTTTGCAAGGGTGGCGGAGGAGAGGACGAACTGCGGGCGCACACCGTAGTGTCCGGCGATGCGGGCAAGACGGCGGAGGAGCATGGCCATGTGGGACCCCGCGACGCCGCGGTAACGGTGCGCCTCGTCGACCACCACGAACCGGAGATTCCGGAAAAACCGGCTCCACTTCATGTGCCAGGCGAGGACCTGGTGGAGCTCGTGCGGGTTCGAGAGGATGATCCTCGAACGTTCCCGGATCGCCGGGCGCCTCCCGCCGGGCGTGTCGCCGTCGTAGATGGCCGCATCCACCCGGACCCCGGAGACCCTCTCCAGATCCCGGACGACCTTCACCTGGTCGTTCGCGAGCGCTTTTGTCGGGTAGAGGAAGAGCGCGGTTGCAGCGGGGTCACCCGCGAGGCGCTCGAAGACCGGGAGCAGGAACGCGAGCGTCTTCCCGCTCGCGGTCGGAGTGGTGATGATGATGTTCTCTCCGGCCCGCAGGTGCTCGATCGCCGCGCACTGGTGCGTGTAGAGCCGGATCCCCCTCCCGTCGCAGTAAGCCCGGAGTTCTTCGGGGAGTGGGTTGGAGAGGTCCCCGTAGCGGACTTCACGGGAAGGCGCAGTCTCGATATGCACGACCCGCTCCCGGAAGCCGGGGTCAGTCGCGAGCAGGTCGAGGAAGTCACGCACCGCCGTCGCCATCCCCCCTGAGAAGTGCGAAAAGGCGGGCGAGCGAGACGAGGTCCTGCCGGTTATGCTCCACCACCGGGACGAGCGGGCCGGGGTTCCCGGTCCGCTGGTAGGTGTCGTAGAACTCCGGCACCATCCTGCCAGGAACATCGCTCTCCCGGCCGACGCCGAGGACCCCCGTCTCGAGCGCGCCGAGCCGGCAGGAGGCAAACGAGTCTCTCCAGCGCCGGCGTGCAAAATGGAGGACGTCGAAGTGCGGCATGCCGAGGTCTGCCGGGATGCCGTAGTAGGCAAGCCGCTCCCGGATGTAGGGGAGGTCGAACGCCCGGCCGTTGAAGGTAACGAGTGCCGTACCTTCCGCCTCCAGGGCAGGAAGGACGGCGGCGAGCGCCGCCTCCTCCTCAACAACCGACCGGAGCAGATACTGGCGGACGGTGATCGACCCGCCCCCGACCCGGGCGAGGCCGATGAGGATGATCGGCCGGGAGAAGAGTCCCAGCGTCTCGATGTCGAGGAAAAGAAAATCTTCGGGGGCATGGAACCGGCTGGCTTCGAGGAGGAGCGGGTCGCTTCGTCGATGCCGCCGCCCGATCCACTCCAGAAGATCGCAGGTGTTTCCTTTTGCTACCGAGTCAAGGAGCCGTGCGGCCTCGCGGCGGTAGCGGGGGTGCCGGGCGAGATCGGCGACCGTCCGGTAACCCCGCCCCTTCAGCCTCCGCTCCGTCGCCTCGCCGATGCCGTGGACCAGGGTGAGGTCGCCGAGGATGGCCGCCGTCGCCCGGTCCGGACTCCGGTCGTCGAGGTCCATGGCATCCCGGGATTCGAGAACGTAACATGTCCCGAAGGGACACGCAACCTCCCGGCCGCAGAAGACGTCCTCGAGTGCCCTGCCCCGGTACCCGGCGACGAGGTCGTCCCGGAGCCTCCGGGCCCTGTCGTAGTCGGAGCGGCAGATGAGCGAAGACCAGGGGCCCGGAGAAAACCCCTCGCTCTCGCCGACGGCATCGTACTCCCCGGCCCGGTCAACCCGGGCCCGCCACAGCCTCCCTGCCTGATCGAACGGGTGAACCATCCTGTCGGCAGAGGGTTGGATTCTGCCGGCATTCAACATAACCGCCGCGTGGTGAAAGTGAACGGGGCAGGTCTCCCTCCCGGATCACTCCCGTTGGGCGGGTCTCACCGCGATCGAGCACACGCTGTCGCCGGCACAGATGGCGCTCAGGTAGTTCGGGGCGTAGTCCCGGTTCAGGTCCGGTATCGCGGCGTTTGAGTAGGCGTGACAGGCGTTGCAGGCGGCAAGCGGGTTCTCCCCCTGCTCTTCTGCCCGCACGGCCATCGCGCACCTCCGGACGGTCAGGACCGCCTCGTCCGGCCCGGATTCCCTGATCTCGTACAGATACTCGGGCCCGAAGAGCACCCCTGTCGCCGCCGCGAACGCCTCCGCAACCTCCCGGGCGTCTCGGAGCGGCATCCCGAAGGCACGGGCGATGACACCCGCTTCCCTGCCCTGCTCCCGCCACACCGCCCGCTCGACCTCGTTGTAGAGCTGGTCGTCGGCGCCGTCCCTGATAGCTCTCCGGTAGGCGAGCGGCAGCGCGGAGACTTCCCGGGCGGCCAGTTTCCATCTCACGTCCACCGGTATACGTTCGAATGCATCCATATCCTCTCTCCCCTCCTTATGACGGTTTCCGGATCGGGGGGTAACACTGCAACTCACATCAAGGTTCTCCCGGTGTTGCCGGGACGGCGGAAGGGGCGTCGCGCCTTCCCGGGCACCGCATAAATACTCCTGCAGACAACAGAAGGAGAGACATGAAGATCGGAGCAGTTCTGATCGACATCGACGGCGTCCTCTACGTCGGCGACCGGCCGGTCGTTGGAGCGGATCGGGCGCTCCGGGAACTCGACCGGCGGGGGACACCCTACCGATTCGTCTCCAACACCACCCGCCGCTCACGCCGTTCGGTCTCCGCCCGCCTGCAGGGTCTCGGCTACGCCATCCCGGAGCCCTGGATCATCACCGCCCCGGTCGCCGCCGCCGCACACCTGCGGGAAGGAGGGCGGACCCGGTGCTTCCTCCTCACCACCCCCGACGCCCGGACGGACTTCGAGGAGGCCGGTATCGTGGCTGTCGAGGAGGGGGCCGATGCGGTCGTGGTCGCCGACGCGGCCGACGGGCTCGCCTATGCCGCGCTGAACCGTGCGTTCCGCCTTCTCGTGAATGGTGCGGACCTCGTCGCGCTCGAGAAGGACCGCTACTGGATGGGGGCGGACGGGCTGATGCTCTCGGCCGGCCCCTTCGTGGCCGCGCTCGAGTACGCCACCGGAAAGGAGGCGGAGGTGATCGGGAAACCCTCTCCGGCGTTCTTCCGCCGTGCGCTCCGGGAGATCGGGATAAACCCGGATAAGGCGGCGATGGTCGGCGACGACATCGTCACCGACATCGGCGGCGCCCGGGCCTGTGGAATGAAGGGCATCCTGGTCAGGACCGGCAAGTACCGGGAGGAGACGGTCCGCCGATCCGGCATCGTGCCGGACCTCGTCATCGACTCGCTCGCGGACCTTCCCGACTATATCTGATACCATGTGGAAACGGATCCTCACCGCGCTCGTCCTCGTCGCCGCGGCCCTCGGGGCCGGGTGCCTGGGCGGCCTCCTGCACCCTTCGGTCGTCGCGCCGGCGATCGTACCGGTCGAAGGGGCGGCCCTCGACGATACACCGGTCTACACCTTCCCCTTCGGGGACGGGGAGGAGACGATCCGGGTCGATCCCGATCCGGCGGTCTATGCCGGTGCTAAGAAAGCGGATCGGCAACTCTACCTCGCAAAAGACCTCCCAAAAGAGGAGTGGATCCCGATCTACTACCGGGCGTTCGTCAACGACTCTCACCAGGAACCCTTTTATGCGGACCTGCTCGCGGCCCTCCGCGAGATCCGCGACCGGGAGGGGCTCGACGACGACCGCTACCTGGAACTGATCGCCGCGTTCGTCCAGTCTGTTCCCTACAGGACCGACGCCTCGATCGTGGAACCGAAGTTCCCCATCGAGACCTGCGTCGACGGGGAGGGCGACTGCGACGACAAAAGCCTCCTCCTCTCCGGGCTCCTCGCACGGGAAGGCTACGGGGTCGCGCTCCTCTACTTCGGGGAGGAGGGGCACATGGCCGTCGGGGTGGCGAGCGCCGGGTGTCGCTACCGTAACACTCCTTTCGCCTACATCGAGACCACGAATAGAAGTTACGTCGGCATCCCGCCCGCGACACTCGCTGACGGGACGACCCTCGCCTCCGACCCCTTGGTGATCCCGGTCGGGGACGGGGACCGGTTCTACGGAGCGTGCGGCGAGGTCGAAACGATCGAACGTGCCCTCTCCGCATCCCGCGACCGGGCCGGGGAACTCGCGCCCGAACTCGCGGCACGCGCCCGGGAGCTCGAGGCACGGAAGGATGAACTCGAGTCCCTCGGCGCACGGCTGACGGCTCTCTCCCGGTCGGGGGAGATCCGGGAATACAACCGCCTCGTCCCGGAATACAACCGAAAGGCCCGGGACTACAACGACGCGATAGGAGCCTACAACGCCCTGCTCGACGAGACGGCGGCGGTTGTGGACCTCCACAATTACCTTATCGCCCACGCCCACGACCGGCCCGGGTCGTACCTCCGTGCCCGGGCATACCTCGCGGGGTGACCACAGGCCGGTCACTCCCGGACGGTGCAGCGGGGGAGGCGCCGGGATTCCCGGGAGAGTTCAGGCGTAGCTCTTTGCCTCAAGAAGGGTACGGTTCGCCGGAGCGGTGGTGGCGAGGTACACCGCTTTACGCATCTGGCTCCGCCGAACAACGGTCGGATACCGGGCGGCCCGCTCTGCGAGGCAGGCAAACGTGGTGAATGCGGATCTTT
The DNA here is from genome assembly GCA_023436625.1 of Methanobacteriota archaeon. Lineage (GTDB taxonomy): Archaea > Halobacteriota > Methanomicrobia > Methanomicrobiales > Methanoculleaceae > Methanoculleus. Next base: position 22,685 of record JAEZIP010000083.1, read on the forward strand.
CCATATATGAAACGGAGTGAGGCCGTTACTTAACCCTAGGCCGCGTGCGGGGTGAAAGTGAAGAGCCGGGAGGTCCGCCCGGAGTTCTCTACCCTTTACGCAGCGATTTGGTGGATTTGGACTCACCCGGACAGAATATCGGGTATCACCCCGACCCGGACCCTTAGCCGCCGGAACGGTAATTGCTCCGTTGGCAAGTGTTAATGTATCCCCTGACAAATACATGGAACGGAGTGCCGTATGCTGGATATCAGTGATTTACACGTGGAAGTGGATGGCACCGAGAAGCTCCACGATATCAACCTCCATATCGGGCAGGGGGAGACCCATATCCTGATGGGGCCGAACGGCTCGGGAAAGAGCACGCTGCTCAAAGCCATCATGGGGTTCGGCGGCTATACCATCACGTCCGGGTCCATCGTTTTTAAAGGACAGGACATCACCGGGATGCCGATCCACGAGCGGGCCCATCTCGGGATAGGCATGATGTTTCAGCACCCGCCCGCGATATCCGGGCTGAAACTCGGGAAACTGCTCGCCGCCACGTCTCATCTGGGGGAAGACGCGATAGAGGCGCTCGCACAGACGGTCAACATGGAGGACTTTCTTGTCCGGGATACCAACGTCGGGTTCTCCGGCGGCGAGATAAAGCGGAGCGAGGTCCTGCAACTGAAGGTCCAGCAGCCCGATTTCCTCATGCTGGACGAACCGGAGAGCGGCGTCGACCTCGAGAACATGAACCTGATGGGGAAGGAGATCGCAGGCCTGCTCGAGAAGGATGTCCATATCGTCAACCGCCGTCGGAGCGGCCTGATCATCACCCACACCGGCTACATCCTCGATTACCTCGAGGCCGACCAGGGGCACGTGCTGATCGACGGCCAGATCCGGTGTCACGGGAACCCCCGCGAGATCCTGCGCGTGGTCAAAGAGAAGGGATACGGAGAGTGTGTGCGTTGCAAACAGATGTGACCGATATCGAGCAACTCTCAGAGAAGGACCGGGAACGCCTCGCTCTGACCGGCCTTGAAGTCGGGATGCAGAATCGGTGCGGGAGTTTCTTCCAGATCGACCAGAACGTGATCCAGACCACCTGCGGGGCCGAAGGGATCGAGATGATCCCCATCAAGGCCGCTCTCGAGAAGTACGACTGGGTCAAGGACTACTACTGGAACGCTGTTTCGAAAGACAAGGACAAATACACGCAGTACCTGGCCAAGCAGGAGAACCCGCAGGGCCTCGTCGTCATCGCTCACGAGGGTGCAAAGGTCGAGATGCCCCTCCAGGCCTGCCTCTTCCTCCGCGAAGAGCCGGTGCAGCACGTCCACAACCTCTTCATCGCGAGAGAGGGCTCGGAGATCAACATCATCTCGGGCTGCGCCAGTTCCTGGCAGAAGGAGCACGGGGCGCACATCGGGGTGACCGAGATCTACGTCGGCAAAGGCGCCAGGGTCACGTCCACGATGATCCATAACTGGAACCCGGGGATCAGCGTCTTCCCGCGGAGCGCCACCATCGTCGAAGAGGACGGAACCTTCCTCTCGAACTACGTCTGCATGCAGCCGGTCAACAGGATCGACATGTACCCGACGGCGCGCCTGGTCGGGAAGAACGCCGTGGCCCGGTTCTCAAGCATCGTCGTCGCGACACCGGGCTCGACCCTCGACCTCGGCTCCCGCGCCATCCTCGGTGCCGAGCATACGAGCGCTGAACTGATCACCCGGGCGATCACCACCGGCGGCACCATCATCTCCCGGGGCCACATCCTCGGCGAGCAGGACAACACCCGGGGCCACATCGAGTGCAAGGGCCTGATCTTAAAAGACGGCATCATCCACGCCATCCCCGAGATAGAAGGGACGCTGACCGGCACCGAACTCTCCCACGAAGCCGCGGTCGGCAAGATTGCCCGCCACGAGATCGAGTACCTCATGGCACGAGGGCTCTCCGAGGAGGAGGCCACCGCAACCATTATACGCGGGTTCCTGGATGTGAAGATCAGCGGCCTGCCTGCAGTTTTGCAGGCGCAGATCGATGCCGCAATCGATAAAGCTGAATCAGGGTTCTGATTCGGGAGAAGGGATGACACAGATCGATCCCTGCATGGGGGAACGCGAGGAGATGGTGGAGTTCCAGATCCGGGCCCGGGGGGTCGGGGATCGGAGGGTGCTCGCCGCGATGCAGAAGATCCCCCGCCACCTCTTCGTGCCGAAGGGCCTCGAGCATGCTGCCTACGAGGACCGGCCGCTCCCCATCGGGGAGGGGCAGACCATTTCTCAGCCTTACATCGTCGCCGTCATGACCGAACAGCTCGAACTTAAACCGCATGACCGGGTCCTCGAGATCGGGACCGGCAGCGGCTACCAGGCGGCACTCCTCGCCGAACTCGCCGCGAAAGTCATCTCCATCGAACGCCTGCCGGATCTTGCCGACCGCGCCAGAAAGAACCTCGCCGGGGCGGGGGTCACCGGTGTCGAGGTGGTCGTCGGCGACGGCACGCAGGGGTATCCGCCGGAGGCACCCTACGACGCCGTCATCGTCACGGCGGCATCGCCCGACATCCCGAAGCCCCTGATCGACCAGCTTGCCGAAGGCGGGCGATTGATCGCTCCCATCGGGCCGCGGGAGTGTCAGGACCTCGTCAAACTCGTCAAACGCCAGGGGAGGGTGGATAAGATCCCGCTCGGCGGCGTCTGCTTCGTGCCGCTGATCGGGCAGTTTGGATGGAAGGGAGAAGGTTCCCCGTGAAGGTCTACGACATCACCCGGGACCTCTCCGAGGACGGCGTCCTCTACCCCGGGGACGTCCGGCCCCGGTTTCGCGAGATCGACAACGGGCAGTACCGCGTGACCGAGATGACCCTCGGGAGCCATTCCGGGACGCACATCGACGCCCCGTCGCACTACCTGGAAGGGGGCCGGACGGTCGACGAGATCCCGCACGGGGTGCTGGTGGGGCCCGCACGGGTGCTCGACTGCAGCGACGCGGGAGGGGTCATCGGTCCCGGCAGCCTCGCCGGCAGTCTCGACGGAACGAGGACGCTTCTCTTAAAGACCTGGTTCTCGGGACGGCGCGAGTTCGAGCCGGGCTACCCGGCACTCTCCCCTGAAGCGGCAGACCTCATCGTTGAAGCCGGGATCACCTGCCTCGGGACCGACGCTCCGTCGATCGAGGCATTTCATGGCGACGGTTCAGTCCACCGCCGGCTGCTCGGGAGCGGGATGGTCATCCTCGAACTGCTCGATCTCTCTGCCGTGCCGGGAGGAGACTATTTCATGGTGGCGCTCCCCATGCGGCTCAAAGGTGCGGACGGATCGCCCGTGCGGGCAATCCTCTGGGATAAGGAGGAAGAATCATGAGTTTCTGGCATGATGCAATCGGGAGACTGGAGACGATCCTCGCGGACAGCGGGTGCGAGGACGGTGTCGTGACGCTCGGTGTGAACTACGAAGCAGACGTCTGCCAGTACCCCAGAGGGGTCTGCATGGAGGGGTGCTTCGGCGGGCGGGGCGGGCAGTTCATCACCAGTGAGCCCATCCGGGCCAACACCCGGGTCTCCTTCATGTTCGGTGCGCCGCTCGCGAACCAGAAGCAGCGGGGAGCGGCAGGCGCGATCGTCAACGCCGTCTCGGCGTTCCTCTGCCTGGCACGGAAGCTCCGGCCCTGCACCCCCGACTGCTATGCCCCCTGCCTTGCGGAGCTCTCCCGCGAGGTCGGCGGAAAACGGATCTACCTCGTCGGCCCGATGCCGGTGCTCGAGCGGGCCCTCGGCAACCAGCTCGTTGATGCGCCGGAGGCGGCCGACCTCTTCCTGGTCGCCGGGGACGGCATGACAACCGACGCAGGGGTCGCCTGCATCGACGAGTACCGGGGAAAGAAACGGATGATCTTCCTCGGCCCGTCGGCCGCCGGGGTCAGCGGCCTTATAAGTCTCGAGCACTGGTGTCCCTACGGGCAATGAATACCTTTTTTTAGGAAAGAAAGGATTATACAGGAGTATGCTTTTCGGCTCTTCCGGAATCCGGCAGGAGTTCGGTCCCGGTCTCGTCGATCTCGCGCTCCGCATCGGAGCAGCCACCGCAGCCGGTGCTTCGGGGATCATCGTTGGCAGGGATACCCGCACGACCAGCGAACTGCTGGAGCACGCCGTCATCGCCGGGATGCTCTCGGCCGGTGCAACCGTCTACACCTGCGGCATCGCGCCCACGCCGACGGTCGCACACGCGACGGGATGCGTGGACGCAGGGTGCATGATCACCGCCTCGCATAACCCCGAGTCCTACAACGGGGTCAAACTGCTCAACCCCGACGGGTCGTCGTTCACCCGCCGTCAGCAGGCGGCAATCGAGGGTGCGCTCGAGGGGTCGCACTGGGAGAACTGGGACAGGCAGGGGCACGTCTCTCCCGTCGACGCGGTGGACGCGCACCGGGAGGCGATCCTCGATCGGGTCAGCCTCTCCCGCCCCATCACGGCCGTGCTGGACTGCGGCAACGGTGCGGGAAGCGTCATCACCCCCGACCTCCTTAGCGAGGCGGGAGCAGCCGTAGTCGGGCTGAACTGCAACGTCGCAGGGAGGTTTGCCCGCCCTTCAGAGCCGCTCGAGAAGAACCTCCCCTACATCGGGGAGATCGTCCGGAGGCGGGGGGCCGCGTGTGCGGTGGTCAACGACGGCGACGCCGACCGGATGATGGCGTTCGACGAGAAGGGCCGTTACATCGACGGAGACCACCTCCTCATGCTCTTCGCGAAGTATCTCGACCGGAAGCACGTCGTCACCACCGTCGACGCCTCCATGGCGATCGAAGAAGTCGCGGAGGTCCGCCGCACGCCGGTCGGCGACAGTTTCGTCTCCGAAGAGCTCCTCTCCTGGGGAGATTTCGGCGGGGAGGCATCGGGCAGCTGGATCTTTCCCGAGCACTCCTACTGCCCGGACGGGGTCTACGCCGCGGCCCTGCTCTGCGAGATCGCGTCGGAGTGGTCGATCGCCGAGGAACTCGACCGGATGCCCCGGTATACTCTCCTCCGGGAATCGTATCGAATCGACGCTCCGGGAGAGATCATGGCGGCGATCGGTGCCGACGAACCGACGCACGGTATCCGGTTCGAGGATGAAGCCGGCTGGTACCTGATCCGGGCAAGCGGCACCGAACCGAAGGTCCGGATCACGGCCGAGGGAAAGACGCCCCAAAAGGCGAAAGAGATGCTTGAAGCGGGGCATAACGCCCTTGAGCGAGCGAAACGTATTCTGGAGTAGATATATGCAGTGTGTCGTACTGGCAGCAGGAGAGGGGAAACGGATGCGGCCCCTGACCGCCCGGCGTCCGAAGGTGATGCTTCCCATAGCCAACCGCCCGATGATGGAACACCTGGTCCTCGCGGCCCGCGATGCAGGGATCACCGACTTCATCTTCGTCGTCGGTTACTTCGAGCGCGAGATCCGGAACCATTTCGGGGATGGAAGCGACTTCGGCGCGAAGATCACCTACGTGACCCAGCGGCACCAGCTCGGCACCGCCGACGCCCTGCGGGCGACGGCAGGAATGGTCGACGACCGGTTCCTTCTCTTAAACGGCGACATGGTCCTCAAATCCGACGATATCAGGAAGTTCTGCCGGATGGATGCTCCCTGCGTGGGGATACACGAGACGGACCACCCGCAGGACTACGGCGTGGTGACCGTGGAGGGAGGCCGCATCACCGGCCTTGAGGAGAAGTCCGAAGACCCGAAGAGCAACCTGATCAACGCGGGAGCCTACCTCTTCGACCCCGATATCTTCGACCTCCTCTCGGGGATCACGATATCGGGCCGGGGCGAGTTCGAGCTGACCGACGCCCTCGAAACCTACATCGGGAAGAGAGCGCTCAGAGCATACCCGCTGGACTACTGGCTCGACGTCGGCCAGCCGTGGGACCTCCTCGACGCAAACGAGGCGCTCATCTCCTCGCTCCCCCACGAACGGCACGGTACCGTCGAAGACGGATGCACCGCCCCGGAGACGGTCAGCATCGGGAAAGGGACCGTTATCCGGGCCGGGACCTACATCGAGGGGTCCTGCGTCATCGGCGAGAACTGCATCATCGGCCCCCATGCCTATATCCGCGGCTCTACCGCCATCGGCGACGGCTGCCACATCGGCCACGCGACCGAGATCAAGAACTCCATCATCATGTCGGGAACAAAGATCCCCCACTTCAACTACGTGGGCGACAGCATCGTCGGGAGCGGATGCAACTTCGGGGCAGGCACCAAGGTCGCAAACCTCAGGCACGACAACGGAGCGGTGAAGGTCTGCGGGAAGACGACCGGCAGGAGAAAGTTCGGCGCCATCATCGGCGATAACGTTCTCTTCGGAATCAACTGCTCGGTCAACGTCGGGAGCCTCATCGGCAGCAACGCGAGAATAGCTCCTCACTCCCTCGTGGAAGGGTGCATCGAAGAAGGGTCGATCATCAGGTGATATGATGCAGGCAGTCATTTTAGCAGCGGGAGAGGGGAGCCGTCTCCGACCACTCACACGGAGCAAGCCCAAAGCCATGCTTCCGGTAGCAAACCGGCCGATCATCGAGTACGTCATCGACGCCCTGCTGGAGAACGGGATCCGCGACATCGTGGTGGTGGTCGGATACCGTAAAGAGGAGGTCATCCGGCACCTCAACAGGCTCGACGCCCCCATCCAGGTCGTCGTGCAGGAGCGGCAGCTCGGGACCGCGGACGCTCTCCGTGCGGCCGCGTCGGAGATCACCGACGACTTCCTCGTTCTCCCCGGCGACAACTACATCAACGCAGAATCTATCGCCCGGATCAGGAAGGAGCAGAACGCCATGCTCGTCGCCGAGCACCCGAACCCCTCGAACTTCGGGGTCGTGGTGATCAGGAACGGCCTCGTCCGCGAGGTCATCGAAAAACCCGAAGACGCCCCGACGTTCACCGTATCGACCGGAGTCTACTCGTTCACACCCGATGTCTTCTCCTACCTCCAGACGACAGAGATCCCCGACGCCCTCTCCGCCATGATCGCAGCGGGCCGGCGGATACGGGCTATCCCGGCAGACGACTGGCAGGATGCCGTCTATCCCTGGGACCTCCTGAAACTGAACAGCCGGATGCTCAAGGGGATCATCCCCGAGGTAGGGGGGACGATCGATGCATCCGTCATTCGCCGGGGGACCGTGCATATCGGAACCGGGACGACGGTCGGCCCGAACACCGTCATCTACGGGCCCGTCACCATCGGGAGCAACTGCAACATCGGCCCGAACTGCGTGATCATGCCTGATACGAGCATCGGCGATAGGGTGGTGCTTGAACCGTTCACCTACGTCGCCGACTCACTCATCATGAACGACGTCACGATCGGGTCCCACTCAAGGATCGTCTCAGCGGTCTTCGGCCAGGGATGCATCCTCGCCGACCATACCACCACCTACCCCACCGCGAGTTTCATCGAAGTCGGAGGCAGGATCCAGAAGGAGGAATTCGGTGCAGTCCTCGGTGAAGGGGTTCGTGCGGCACCATTCACAACTTTTAAGAACTGCATCGCCGGTAACAGTGTCACCATTGAGGGTGGGAAGACGGTGGTCGGTCTCATCGAAGATGGCACCCGGGTGATGTAGATGTGCGGAATCGTCGGTTATATCGGGAGACGGGATGCAACCCCGGTCCTGATTCAGGGCTTGAAGCGGCTCGAATACCGTGGTTACGACTCGTTTGGGCTCGCGACGGTGGGGAGCGCGATCGAGATTTATAAGAAGACGGGCCGCATCTCGGACGGGGAGGCCGGGGCGGCCGATCTGCACGGGTGCACCGGGATCGGGCATACCCGGTGGGCCACCCATGGCGAACCCAACGACATCAACGCTCACCCGCATACCGACTGCGAGGAGAGGATCGCCGTGGTGCACAACGGGGTCATCGAGAACTACAGGGAACTGAAGCGGCAACTGCAGGGGCGCGGCCACACCTTCCGGTCCGAGACCGATACCGAGGTGATCGTTCATCTCATCGAGGAGCATTATGACGGGGATCTTCTCGCGGCGGTCAACGCGACCCTGCCCCTGCTCGAAGGCTCCTACGCCGTCCTCGCGATTGCTGAGGATACGCAGAGAATCGTCGCCGCCCGCGACGCGAGCCCGCTCGTCCTCGGCGTCGGGGATGCCGAGGTCTTTGCCGCTTCGGATATGACGCCGCTCCTCGAGTACACCGAACGCGTGATCTTTCTCGAGGACGGCGACGTCGCCGACATAACGCCCGAACGCTACACCATCTACCACGACGGCCAAACGGTGGAGCGCCCGGTCGAACTGATCAGCTGGTGTGTCGAGGATACCCGGAAAGGCGGGTTTTCCCACTACATGTTAAAGGAGATCTACGAACAGCCCCAGTCCTTTTACGAGACCGTCAGGGCAGGCATCGACGAACGCGTGCGGCAGATGGTCATAAAGGCAGACGAGATCACCCTGGTCGCATGCGGGACGTCGTATCACACTGCTCTCGCCTTCAAATACCTGGCCGAATCGCTCTGCAGCATACCGGTACGGGTCGAGATAGGGTCGGAGTTCAAGTACTTCACCCCGCCCCTCCGCGGCCTCGTGATCGCGGTCTCGCAGTCGGGGGAGACGGCGGATACGATCGCCGCCTTAAAGATGGCGAAAGCCCGCAACTGCCCCACGCTCGCCATCACCAATATGCAGGGGAGCACGGTCACCCGGGTTGCGGATGAGACCCTGCTCATGCGGGCCGGCCCCGAGATCGGCGTCGCCGCAACCAAGTCCTACACGGCTCAGCTTGCGGCGCTGATGCAGATCGTCAACCTGCGGTGCGAGGGGGCGTTCGACGACGCATTGTCGCATGCACACCTGGCCATAGGTGATGTCCTCCTCCAGGATGTCAGGGAGGCGGTCAACCTCTGTTCTACGGCCGAGCATGTCTTCTTCGTGGGGAGAGGGGCGTTTTACCCGGTCTCGCTCGAGGGCGCCCTCAAGATGAAGGAGATCAGTTATGTCCACGCCGAGGGGTATGCGGCGGGGGAACTCAAGCACGGCCCCTTCGCCCTGCTCACCGCGAAGACACCGGTGGTCGCCATCTGCACCCCCGGCCCGACCTACGGCGTGATGGCCTCGAACATCAAGGAGATGAAGGCAAGGAAAGCGCCGGTCATCGCGCTCGGCGTTGCCGGCGATACGGAACTCGCCGAGATCGTGGACATCTTCATCCCCATTCCGAACACACATCACCTGGTGCAGGTGCTGACCACATCGGTCGTCCTCCAGCTGCTCGCCTACCATACTGCCTGTGCGCTGCAGCGGGACGTCGACAAGCCGCGAAACCTGGCAAAGAGCGTGACCGTTGAATGATTGAGTATGGACGTAACGCCCTCGGCGAGGGGGCGATGATATTCGAGCCGGTGACTATCGGGTTTCCCTCCCGCGACCGGATCGGAGAGGAGGACTACCCGGGCGCCACCATCGGGCGGAACGCGGTCCTCCGGTCGGGCACCATCATCTACTGCGACGTGACGATCGGCGATGCCTTCCAGACCGGCCATAACGTGCTGATCCGCGAAAAGACGACCATCGGCAACGGGGTGGCGATAGGCACGGCAGCGGTGATCGAGGGCGACTGTACGATCGGCGACGATGTTCGCCTCCAGAGCCTGGTCTACGTCCCCACCGGCGCCCGGATCGGCGACCGGGTCTTCGTCGGCCCGAACGCCGTGCTGACGAACGATCGCTACCCTCCGGGACCCCGCGAATCCCTCCGGGGTCCGGTGATCGGGGACGATGCCGTCATCGGTGCGAACGCGACGGTTCTCCCCGGCGTCACCGTCGGGGAGGCAGCGTTCGTCGCCGCCGGAGCGGTGGTGACGAAGGACGTCCCGCCCGGGACGCTCGCGGTGGGGACCCCGGCACGGTTCCGGCCGCTGCCGGCGGAAGCGAGGCGGTGCCGATGAAGATCCCCGTTGCCCGGCCGCTCGTCGGGGAGGAGGAGATCGCGGCCGTCACCGACGTGATGCGGTCGGGGATGCTGGCCCAGGGATCGGTCGTTACGGAGTTCGAGTCCCGTTTCGCGGAATACTGCGATGCTTCGCATGCAATCGGCGTCAACTCCGGGACAGCGGCGCTTCATGCGGCCCTCCTTGCCGCCGGCGTCGGGCCGGGAGACTCGGTGGTCGTCCCGGCATTCACGTTCTTTGCGACGGCATCGAGCGTCTCGATGTGCGGGGCAACACCGCTCTTTGCGGACGTCGACCCACAGACGTTCAACATCGACCCCGATTCGGTCAGGGATCTCATCCGGCCCGACACCCGGGCGGTCATCGGGGTCCACCTCTTCGGGCAGCCCTTCGACGTCGGCGCTGTCCGCGCTCTCTGCAACGACCACGACCTCGTCCTCATCGAGGATGCAGCCCAGGCGCACGGGGCGGAGTACCACGGGAAGCGGGCGGGGAGCCTTGCCGACCTTGCCTGCTTCTCGTTCTACCCGACAAAGAACATGACCACCGGCGAAGGGGGCATGGTTACGACCGACGACGACCACCTCGCCGGGCGGGTCCGGCTCCTCATAAACCACGGACAGAGCCAGAAATACCTGCACTCGGCCGTCGGCTACAACTACCGGATGACGAACATCGCCGCCGCCATCGGCCTCGTGCAACTCGGCCGGGTCGAGGAATTCAACGAGCGCCGGATCCACAACGCCCGATACCTCGACCGCCACCTCGCAGGCACGGGACTCGTCACGCCCTACGTTGCGCCGGACGTCCGGCACGTCTACCACCAGTATGTGACGAGGCTCCCCGCCGGCTACGCGCTTTCGAGGGACGCGTTCATGAGCGCTCTCGCGGAACGGGGGATCGGGACCGCCGTCCACTATCCTATCCCCGTCAACCGGCAGCCGGTCTACGAGAGCGCAGGCGAGCGTGCCTCATGCCCGGTTTCGGACGATCTTGCGGCATCGGTCGTGAGCCTCCCCGTCCACCCGTCGGTGACGGACGAAGAACTGGCGTACATCTGCGATGCGGCCCGGGGGCTGCTATAACCAGGTGGCGGTCGGTGCCCGGTCTCAAGCCGTCCAGACCCCGGGTCTTATCCCTGTCCTTGCGACCCGGCGGTATCGCCTGCGACGCGTCTTACGATATGGGCGATCCCTTTCGCGAGGGGAGAGAAAAGGGCACCATACGACCGGAAAAAAAGAACGCCATGAAGATAAATTATTTCTCGTATTCCCAAACGATAAATACCAATCCCATAGATTAATTTCATGCTTCTCTGGATCGGTCTGGGGCTCCTCGTGGCTGCGGTCGTACCCTACGCCGTCTTCTTTATCGGGATCAACATAGGAAAAAGGCCGGAAGAACCGCCGGCACTCAGAGAATACCCCCCGATAAGCATCGTCATATCCGCCTATAACGAAGAGGCCGTAATCCAGAAACGGGTCGAGAATATTCTCACGTCCTCGTACCCGGCGGACCGGTACGAAGTGGTATTCGTGGACGACTGCTCCTCCGACAACACCAGAGCGCTTGCAGAAGGGGCCTTCGGGAAGGCAGGCATCGATCACCGGATCATCGCGAACACGGAGCGCCTGGGCACGAACCGGTCGTACAACAAAGCAATTCAAGCTGCGCGTTTTCCGATCGTCGTCACCACGGACGCAGACGTCTTCTTCGAACGCGAGGCTCTCGAACGCCTTATCGCCCGGCTCGTCAGCGATGAGCGGATCGCTGCGGTCTGCGGCGACCTTCACCCTCTTCCCGGCGACCGGTCTCACCCGGCACAGATGGAGGGCGCTTATCGGAACTACTACGGACGGATGTGCAGCTGGGAGAGCGCCATCGATTCCACCTACGCCTTCAACGGCGCGCTCGTCGCGTTCAAGCGCGACCTGGTGACGAGGATCGACGATCGGCGCGGGGCCGACGATGCAAACACGGCGTTCGAGGCGATCAGGCGCGGATACCTGGCTGTGTACGAGCCCGGCGCCCGGGTATACGAGGACGTGCCCCCGGATTTTCACAGACAGTACCGCCAGAAGATCCGGCGAGCGACGCACCTGATCGAGGCAACGGTCTCGAACCTCGATCTCCTGAGGCTTTCCCGCCCGTTTTCATGGCTCTTTTACCCGCTCAGGATCTACATGTACCTCGCAACGCCGGCTCTCTTCTTCGCCGGCGGCGTCCTCTTTGCAATAGGACTTGCTTTTGCGTTCCCCGCCCTTGCTCTCGGAGTCTTCTGCCTTCTCGCCCTGCTCGGCTACTTCCATAGAAACAGCACGCTCGTCTCCTTTGCCGCGAACCAGGTCTACCTTGCAAAGGGGCTGCTCAACCTCGGAAAGGACATGCGGGTATGGGAGAGCACGTCTAACAAGGTTGGGACCGGGTAGCCATCCCTGTTCCCCGGGTTCACCGGCAGGTCGGTTTCGGCCGTCCATCAACAAACTCTATCCTGTGCAATCTTCACGCGGCCACTCTTCCGACCGGCTTGACGTCCTGCCCGGAATACCCCCGCCAAACCGCGTTTTCGATGAGGTGTTGCATCACCGCCGGAACCCAACTACAGTGAAGTTGGGATCATCTTTAATTACTTCAAATCGATCGCAAGGGTGCGAGATCGATGAAGATCCTCCTCGTCTCCACCCAGGACTATATCCACCACCCGATCCCCTCGAGGCACCACAACATCTTCGAGGAGCTCGCGACACGGCACGAGGTCCACGTGCCCCACTTCCACGTCAGCAGGGGCAAGGAGCGTGAGACCCTTCTTCACGTTCACGAGGCGACGCGGTTTCCCGTGGAGAGCCCGTTCCTCCACTACACCTTAAACGCACCCCGCCACTACCGGATCATCAGCAAGATCATCCGCGACCACGAGATCGACGTCGTCGTCGGCGCCCACGTCCTCGCGGGGACGGCAATGATCCGGGCGGCAGAGAAGGCCGGTGTGCCGGCGGTCTTCGACCTCAAAGACTGGTTCCCCGACTCCGCCGCCGCCTACTACAAAAATCCCGCCGTGCAACGGCTGCTCCGGAAAGGCGTCCTCGCCATAACCCGTTACAACCTCGACCACAGCGACGTCGTCACGACGGTCTCCCCGGGGCTCGTCGCGAAACTCCAGGGATACGGCTATGAGGCCGAGCTGATCACGAACGGCGTCGACACTGACCTCTTCCGCCCGACTGACGACGGGGCGATGCGTTCCGCCCTCGGGATCGCTCCCGACGCCTTCGTGCTCGGGTTTGCGGGGGCGGTCGAGCGGTGGTATGCCCTCGACGAGGTGATCCGGGTGTTCCCGGAGATCCAGAAGAAGCACCCGAACGCGGAACTCCTGATCGTCGGCGGTTCGCTCTTCACCGGCTACCTGGACGAACTGCGGGCGCTCGCGGCCCGGCTCGGGGTTGCCGACCGGGTGCACTTCACCGGCGCCGTCGATTACCGCGACCTCCCCGGCTACATCGCGCCGATGGACCTCTGCCTCATCCCGCTCTCTCCTCCACAGTGGGTCGATATCGCGCTGCCCAACAAGTACTTCGAGTACTCGGCATGCGGGAAACCGATCCTCTCCACCCCCATCCCCGACATGCTCCGGATGGGAGGCGACCACATCGCCGTCTACCGGGATAGAGTTGAGTTCCTGGAGCGGGTCGACGAGCTGGCCCTCTCCACCGGGCAGTGCCCGGCCGGAATCGAGGAGCACAGCTGGAAGAAGAAGGCCGAAGCGTTTGAGAAGATCTTTGCGCGCGTGACGGGAACACGCTAAAATCCACTCTTTTTTCCAGTGTCACGGATACGCCAAGGTTATTAATGGTTCGAAGGGAAACTGATTCGTAACAAGGAGTGTCCGATGGCTCAGATGGATCTCAAGAAGTACCAACCATATATCATCATTGGCGTTATCGTCCTGTTCGCCCTGCTCACGCTCTGGACGCGGGGCATCCCTTCGGAAGGTCTGGTGACCGCCGAAGGCGTCAATCTCCTGGGCAACGACCCCTGGTACAAGGTTCGCCAGGTTGAGCAGACCGTGGCCAACTACCCCGGCTATGCCTGGTTCGATACGATGACGCTCTATCCGACCGGCGACACCATCCACTGGGGGCCGCTCTTCGCCCAGATCGCAGCAGCGCTCTGTCTCCTCACCGGCGCAGCGACGCGTCCCGAGATCATGGTGGTGGCGTCCTGGGTTCCGCCGCTGATGGCCGTCGCGATGGTGCCGGTCACCTACCTGCTCGCGAAAAAGATTGCCGACTGGAAGACCGGCCTCATCGCAGCGGGCCTGATCGCGGTCATCGGCAGCAACTACGCCTACCGATCCCTCTTCGGCTTCGTCGACCACCATATCGCAGAGACGCTCTTCTCGACGATCTTCGTCCTCGCCTACGTCGCGGCGCTGCTCGCGACTCGCGACCGTCCGCTCTCTCCGAAAAATTTTGAGACCCTGAAGATCCCGGTATTCACAGCGGCCCTCGCCGGTATCGCCTACCTCCTCGGGTTCTTCAACATGCCGACGATGGTTCTCTTCGCGCTCATCGTGGCAGCCTTCACCCTGGTCCAGTTCATCCTGGACTTCTTCCAGGGGAGGTCGAGCGAATACCTGGTCCTCATAAACGCCGTCGTCTTCGGCGTCGTCATCGTCGGGGCGGCGGCATCGGGTTTCCCGCACTCCGGCCTCAGCCTCATCTACTATACCCCGGGACACGTCATCGTCTATGCCGCCCTCATCGGAGGCACGCTCGCACTCTACGGGCTCTCGGTCTTCCTGAAGGAGCGGCCGAAGTACTACTTCCCGGCCGCGCTCGTGGCCGTCGCGGCACTCGCCGTCGCAGTGCTCTACATCGCCCTGCCCGACATCTACAACCTCCTGGTAGCGAACCTCTTCTCCTTCTTCGGTGAACGGCCCACGACCACGACCGTCCAGGAGGCACGGGCCTGGTCGTTTGCTGCCGCCTGGACGACGTTCCACTGGGGCCTCGTACTCGCGGCCGGCGGTGCCGCAGCCCTCCTCTGGCAAAGCAGGGAGAGGGTGAACCCGGCCCACGTCTTCGTCCTGATCTGGACAGCGATCATCCTCGCTTCGACGGTCGCACACGTCCGGTACGAATACTACCTCGCCGCAAACATCGCCCTGCTCTCGGCGGTCTTCGCGGGAGCGGTCATAGATGCGACCTGGAAAGACGCTGCGCGCCTCCTCGGGAGAGGGAGCGGCAGCAGGCCATCCTCCGGCCCGGCGGCCACCGAGAAGCAGGAGGAGCCGGCGAGGAAGGGCAAAAAAGGCGGCAAGGCCCCTGAAGCCCGGAAGGCAAAAGTTCCCCCAAGAGACCAGCCGGACTACCTCAAAGTCGGGGCCTTCGCTGCAGTCATCGTCGTCACGCTCCTCTTTGCCGTGGCATCCCTCACGGGGAACATAGCTCTCGCCACCAGCGCGAAGTACGGCGGCATGGACTCGCAGTGGATGGAGGCGCTGGAATGGATGGGCGAAAACACCCCCGACCCCGGAGTCGATTACTACGCCATCTACGACCGGAACACCTTCACCTACCCCGAGGAGTCTTACGGCGTCATGTCCTGGTGGGACTACGGCCACTGGATAACCTTCATCTCGAAACGGATCCCGAACAACAACCCCTTCCAGCACGGCGTCTCCGGCCCGAACGGCTCGGCAACCTACTTCGTCTCGACCTCCGAGGAGGCCGCAAACCGGATCCTTGACGCTATCGGCACCCGCTACGTCGTCACCGATATCCAGCTCGATACCGGGAAGTTCCACGCCCCGGCGACGTGGGCCGACCCCGATGTGGGGGTGGAGCGGTTCCAGCCCTACTTCCTCCTCCCCGTGAGCGCGGGATCGACGAACTACCAGCCGATGCCGTTCTACAACCAGGAGTATTACCTGACGATGGTCTCCCGGCTCCACAACTTCGACGGGTCCATGACCGACCCGACATCGCAGGTGATCTACGCCGAGTACCGTGAGGAAGGCTCTGCGAACTCCTCTCTCCCGGTCATCACGCGCACCGAGCAGATGAACGCCACCGCAGGGGCGGCCGCGGTGGAGGTCTACAACAGGAATGCGCCGGCGGGATCGGGTGCGACGCTCCTGAACATGTATTACCAGTACCGGGGAGACTCGATCCTCCAGCCGCTCGAGCGGGTACCGGCGCTCCAGCACTACCGGCTCGTCCACGAGACACCCCAGAACGTCTACGACAACGTCGGTGAGAGCGGTCCCGACCTCAAAGCCGTCAAGGTGTTCGAGTACGTTCCCGGGGCCCGCATCCGGGGCGAGGGGGTCATCGAGGTGCCGGTCGTCACGAACACAGGCCGGATGTTCACCTACCGGCAGGAGAGCGTGAACGGTACGTTCATCGTCCCGTACGCGACGTCCGGGTGGTCGGGCGAGGTGAAGACTACAGGGTCCTACCGGATCGCGGGCACCGGCCAGACGTTCGACGTCACCGAAGAGGATATCCAGCAGGGACGCACCATTAACTGAACGAAGATGCGGTCTTCGGTCATCTACGGCGACGTCTTTACCCGGCATGACATGGAACTCCACCCCGAGTCGGGCTCCCGGTTACGGGTAGCCCTCTCCGGGGTCCCCGGGAACGTGAGGTGGCGCCCCCCGGTCCGGGGTACCGAGGGGGACCTGGAGCGGATTCACCGCCCGCAATACATCCGGTGGGTGCGGGAGCTCGCCCGGGGGACCTGTTTTTTAGACGCGAACACTTACGTTACCTGCCACTCGTTCGAAGCGGCACTGTATGCCGCCGGATCGACCTTTGCGGCGGTTGAGCGGGCGCTTGACGGCGAACACCTGTTCGCCCTGGTCCGCCCCCCGGGACACCATGCCGAGCCCGACCGGGCGATGGGGTTCTGCATCTTCAATAACGCCGCCGTCGCCGCGGCGAAAGCCCTCGAGTCGGTCGACCGGGTCGCGATCCTCGACTGGGACCTGCACCACGGCAACGGCACCCAGACGGCTTTTTACGGGAGCGACCGGGTGCTCTTCTGTTCGGTACACGAGGAGAACAGTTTCCCCAAGACCGGCTGGGTGGACGAGATCGGCACCGGCGCGGGCCGGGGCTACACCCTCAACGCCCCCCTTGCGGCAGGGTCCACCATCGCCGATTACCGACATGTCTTCGAGGAAGTCTTCGTCCCGGCGCTCGTCCGGTTCCGGCCCGACGTCCTGATCGTCTCGGCCGGGCAGGACGCCCTCGCCGACGACGAACACGGGGGGATGAATCTCGAGCCCGAAGACTACGGCGCGCTCGCCGGGATGCTGATCGACGGCACGGACCTCCCCCTCGCGCTGACGCTCGAAGGGGGTTACGGGCCGTCGCTCGGAAAAGCGATCGCCGCGATATTTCGTGCCCTGCAGGGGGAGCGTCCGGTCCCTGCAGAGAGACCCCTGCACCGGAGCACGAAAAGGGTCGTGGATATCTTAAAGAAGGTCCGGTTCTGCTGAATGCGACGGTCCTTTGCACCGCCAGGTGCGAAGAACCGGAGCTTGAGAAAACGCGAAGCGTTTTCGAGTGCGACGGGCACACGCCGGCACAGACGGGGAGAGCGTCACCCCTGCACAGAGTGCTTCCGGTCGGGGTCCATATAAGAGATCTCGAACCCGGGAAGGATGACCCGCACCACCGGCACCGCGGTCCTCGATAGGTCGCAGACGCAGACCCGGTCCGTGTGGGGGCCGACGTCCTCGAGCACCCGCCGGATATCGAGGTCGAACCGGTCGGTGCTCGTGTCGGGGACATCGGCGATATCGACGGCTTCTGCATCGGCAAACCAGATCCCGTTGATCCGCTTCAGCCGCTCGTACCCCGCCTTCCTGATGACCGTCTCCCGCCGGGGGTCGCTCGGGCCGCCGTGGAGGTAACTCCCCCGGCTCCGGGCGACCCCGGTCAGGGCGCGGAGCGCTGCAATCTCGGGGCAGGTGTGCGTCCCCGAGCCGATGACGATCATCGCCGGGTCCTTCGTGACGGTGTCGTCCGCGGCGGCCGCGACCGTGGGGATACCCGTCTTCCCGTCGAGCAGCCAGAGGTGAATACCGACCCCGTTCTCCTCGAACCGGTCGAGGACCTCGCGGGCGGGGCATTTCTTCTCGAGGGTGAGGCGGCGGCCGAGGTCGCGGCTTTTCTCGGCAACACTGAGCGCGTCCCGCTCGATCACCTCGAAGAGGGCGTGCAGGATTGCCTCCTCCATGACATTCCCCGATGCAAGCCCGTTCGGGTCGCTCCGGAAGAGGGGCACGGTCATGCCGAGCGAGTCGTAGGGGTGAAAGACGGCGTTGCTCGGAACATAGACCTCCTCGTCGTTTAAGATATCCCACGTCGGCGTCCAGTGGAGCATCTCTCCCTGTTCGAGTTTTCGCGGGAGGATCAGGTCTTCGGGGTGCACCGCCCGTCCGGGGCCGATCTCCTCGTAGGTCGCATACTCCATCCGGTCGCCCCGGTACTCGGCAGAGTAACGCTCGAGCGCCCCCATCATCGCCGAGACCCGGGCGTGGACCGGTTCCTTTCCCTTTCCGGTGTGAACGCGAACCCCACCCCGCGCCGCTCCCGGCCGAATCGCCGCAAAAACCGGGATCCCGAGACGGTCCAGGGGGGTGAGATCGATGATCTCGGCAACACCGATCTCCGTCATCAACGGTTCCACGGCGGCACGGGTCTCCTCAGGAGACCGGAAGCGGTGCGTTCCGTCAAAGTACAGCTTCTCTACCGGGCGAATCGTGATTGCCATTCAAGATACCTTGGAGGTGATACCTTAATAGTATGACAGATGTACCCTACCACGTTATGAGCACGGATGACGTGGCAGTGGGCGCAGTCGTCCGGTACCCCCGCACCGGCACGACCGGAAAGGTCGTGCGGGTCGAGGAGATCGACGGCTGGAAGTATGCCGAACTCGACAGCACCGGACTCTACTACCGGGTGGACGAACTCATCGGTGCCGACAAGACGGCCGGGAACGTGGAGAGAGAGGAGCGCTCCCTCGAGGAATACCTGAAGGAGCACAAGGAACTCCAGGAGCAGCTGGAAGAGGTGTGGGAGAAGGGGACCGACCAGAGCTGCGAGGGCGGCGGTTAACCTTCGACCGGTATGGTGGTGAGTTTCACCGCCTCAACGCCTTTCTGCGCCATCAGTCTCTCGGTAATATCCTTCAGTACGGCTCCGTCCCCCCGGATCAGGATAACTTCGAGGCACTTGTTCTGGGTTACATGCGAATGAAGGGATGCCTGGATGTTATGGGCGTACTGGTGCTGTATCTCGGTGAGCGTCTGGAGCAGTCCCCGCTGGTCATGGTCGTAAACCATGGTGATGACGCCCTGACGCTCCCCTTTTACATCGGAGATCCACTGGTAGTGGGTGATGTAACTCCGTATTGAATCCCGTATCCCTTCGGATCGGGAAGAGTATCCCCTGAGGCTCAGGATCTCGTCGAATTTGTCGAGAAGGTTCTTGGGTAGAGAGATCCCGATACGTGAAAGTTCGGTATCACCTGACATGTTGCGATCAGTTTCCATATCTCTATTCATGGGGTATAAATTTTCGCTAACATCCAGGGTATTATTCATACTTCGTATGCCACCCGGACGGCAGCAAACGGGAGATCGCCCGGGCATGCTGTAAAAACGGGACCGCCAACAGAAACGTAATCCCTACTGATTATGTATAAGTAGTGTCACTATATATTGGATAAGGAGGTTCGAAAACTTTTGCGAGATGCATTCATTCCCGGTGTCAATATTGGGCTCGTGGGTCATGTCGATCACGGCAAGACCACCCTGGTCAGCGCGCTGACCGGTACCTGGACGGACAGGCACAGCGAGGAGATCAAGCGCGGCATCTCCATCCGACTTGGCTACGCGGATACAACTTTTTACAAATGTGAGGGGTGCAAGGGGGCAGAGGCCTATACCTCCCATCCGGAATGCCCTAACTGCGGGGAAAAGGCAGTCCCGTTCCGGACAGTCTCGTTCGTCGACGCCCCCGGCCACGAGACGCTGATGGCGACGATGCTCTCCGGCTCCGCGCTGATGGACGGCGCGATGCTCGTTATCGCTGCAAACGAAGTCTGCCCGCAGCCCCAGACCAAGGAGCACCTGATGGCGCTCGAGCTGATCGGCATCAAGAAGATCATCATCGTCCAGAACAAGATCGACGTGGTCACCCAGGCCGAGGCGCTTGAGCACTACAAGCAGATCAAGCGGTTCATCAAGGGCACCATTGCCGAGAACGCACCCATCATCCCGGTCTCCGCACAGAAAGGAGTCAATATCGGCGCCCTGATCCAGACCCTTGATACGGTCATCCCGGAACCCGAACGCAACCCGGATGTCGACCCGTTGCTGCTCATCGCACGATCGTTCGATGTCAACAAACCCGGGTGCAGCTGGCGGGACGTGAAGGGCGGCGTCATCGGCGGCTCGCTCATCCGGGGAATCCTGCGTGAGGGGGACGATATCGAGATCCGCCCCGGCCGGCAGGTTCAGATCGAGAACCGGACGAAGTGGGAGCCGGTCGAGACGAAGATCACCTCCATCTACGCCGGTAAGATCAGCGTGACCGAAGCGGCGCCCGGAGGTCTTCTCGGCGTCGCGACGAAACTCGATCCGGCACTGACGAAGAGCGACGCCCTCGCCGGACAGGTGGCCGGGCTCGCGGGGAAACTGCCGCCGGTCTGGGAGCGGCTGAAGTTCGACGTCACGCTCATGGACCGGGTGGTCGGCGCGGACAGCGAGCAGATCATCGAGCCCTTGAAGCATAAAGAGCCGCTGATGCTCTCGGTCGGTACCGCCGTCACCGTCGGCGTGATCGTGAACACGAAGAAGAACCAGGTGGAGGTCCAGCTGAAACGGGCGGTCTGCGCGGAGGTCGGCGCACGGATCGCCATCAGCAGGCAGGTCGGCGGACGATGGCGGCTGATCGGCATGGGTGTTCTGGTCGAGTGAGGGTACTCCTCGACACGAACGCCCTCCTGATGCCGGCCCAGTTCGGGATCGACCTGTACGGCGAGCTTATGGCCCTCTTTGGGGACTTCGAACCGATAACGCTCGAAGAGGTGGTCGGCGAGCTCTCCGGGCTCGCCCGTGGGCGCGGCCGCGATGCGGCTGCCGCCCGCGTGGGCCTCGCGATGGCCCGGCGCTCGACGGTCGTGTCGAGCGGGAGTACCGCAGAACGTGTGGACGACCGGGTGATCGAGTACGCCCGACGGGAAGGATGCACCGTGGTGACGAATGATCGCCAGCTCCGGAATGCTCTCCTTGATGAGGGAATCGACGTTGTGTCGATGCGCAGAGAGAGAACACTGGAGCTGATGAGGGGATAGTGAAACCATGTACTATAAGATGACGCTGGAGGACAAGGTGCGCGTTCCGCCGCACCGCCTCGGGGAAGACCTGGAGAAGGTTATTCTCAACGTACTGCAGGAACAGCTGGAGGGCAGCATCGCAAAGGAGATCGGCATCTTCATTGCGGTTACAAAGATTCTCAACGTCGGCGAAGGGGAGTTGATCCCCGGAGACGGTGCCGTCTACTATGATGTCAGGTTCGAGGCAGCAGTGCTCCGCCTGGCGCTCCAGGAAGTGATCGAGGGCGAGGTGGTGGAGACGACGAGTTTCGGCGCCTTCATCAGCCTCGGGCCCATCGACGCCATGCTCCACGTGAGCCAGATATCGGACGAATACATCAACTACGATGAGAAGAACGGCAGGCTGATCTGCCAGGACTCGAAACGGTCCATCGCCGTCGGCGACGGCGTCCGGGCCCGCATCGTCGCGCTCTCGCTGAACGAGCGCGAGCCGAGAGAGAGCAAGATCGGCCTCACCATGCGGCAGTCGGGGCTTGGAACTTCGACCTGGCTGGAAGAGGAACTCGAAGAAGAGAAGAGGAAAGGAGCGGCATAACATGGTCGTCCGTAAGAAGGTGGTCCGGGTCTGCCGCGAGTGCCACCGGGTCGTCGAAGGGGAGAGTTGCGTGGTCTGCGGCACGGCCAACCTGAGCGAAGACTGGGCGGGCTACGTGGTGATCATCGATCCGGAGCACTCGGAGATTGCAAAGAAGATGAACATCACCATGGCCGGCCGGTACGCGCTGAAGGTCCGTTGATGCTCCGGCTTCCCGAAGCGCACCGGGATCTCTTCAAAAAACCGTTCGGAACCCTATACGGGAATATCGGCGAACTCCTCCCACGGCTCGAAGGCCGGGCGGTCTACGCCGTCGGGGACGTGGTGACCCACAACCTCCTCGCCGCGGGGGTCGTCCCGGATATCGCCATCATCGACGGCTATACGATGCGCATGCCCTGCACCCGTTCACCCCTGCTCCGGGCGAGACGGCTGACGGTGAAGAACCCTCCAGGCACGATCACCGGCGAACTTGAGGACGCGATCGGGGAGATCGTCCGGAACCCTCCCGGGGTGATCTTCGTCGACGGCGAGGAAGATCTTGCAGTCATCCCGCTCGTCCTCGCCGCGCCCACCGGAGCGGCCGTCCTCTACGGCCAGCCGGGAGAGGGGGTCGTCCTCCGGCTCGTTGATGCGCCGGCGAAGCAGGAGGCCGCGTCTATGCTGAATGTTTTCGTGCGCGAGTGAGGAAAGGAACTATATCGCCATCTCTTTACGTTACCTCACGTGAAGTTCAGTACAATTGCCTACAGATTCCTTTCGCGGCTTCGCGGCTTCGCGTGAACTGACCGCAGGGGTAATTGCACGGCCTCAAGCGATATCCAACTACCTCAAAGACGGGGAGCAGATGCACCAGAACGAGCCCGACCTCCCATCCCAGAGTATAAATAAATCCGTCGACAATATTTTAGGGATATCGATGGACTTCGAAATTACCCGTGATGTGAGGAACGAGGTGTTGAGCAGGCGTGAGGTTTCGTTTACTCTCACCTTCGACGGACCGACGCCCTCGCGGAAGAGCATTCAGGAGAAGCTCGCCGCGCTGCAGAACAAGGATGTGAACCTCGTCGTGCTGGACCTTGAGCGGACCCGGTTCGGGAAGATGGAACTTCTCGGCCGTGCCCGGATCTACGACGACGAGGAGACCAAGAAGTCGACCGAGCGGGAGTACCTGCTCAAGCGCGGCGAACCGAAGGTCGAGAGCGAGGCGTGAGAAGCATGGCGGTCAAGAGACACGAGTGCTACGAAGTCAAGGGCGATGCGGCGGTTCTGCAGAAGCGGCACTGCCCCCGGTGCGGTCCCGGCGTACTGATGGCCGAGCACAAGGACCGGGTGGCCTGCGGCAAGTGCGGCTACACCGAGTTCCGGAAGTAGGTCCTCACCCCCTGATACCAATACGGTCCCGGCCACGGTTTACAGGCCGGGGCCGGTCTTTTTCGTAACGGAATGAACGGAGCGATACCTGTTTTATGCCAGATATAACGCCCGATGACGGGCTGGTGCTGGGTCTTGAGGGGACCGCGTGGAACCTCAGTGCCGCCCTATTCGGGGAAGATCTGGTCGCCCTCCACTCGTCGCCCTACGTCCCGCCGAAGGGAGGGATCCACCCGAGGGAGGCCGCGCAACATCACGCCTCGGCGATGAAGGAGGTCGTCTCCCGGGTGCTCACGGAGCCGGAGCGTATCCGGGCCGTCGCCTTCTCCCAGGGACCCGGGCTCGGCCCATCGCTGCGGACGGTGGCGACCGCCGCACGCGCCCTCTCGATCGCCCTCGGCGTGCCGCTCGTCGGCGTCAACCACTGCGTGGCGCACGTCGAGATCGGGAGGTGGGCGACAGGGTTTTCGGACCCGATCGTCCTGTATGCGAGCGGCGCGAACACACAGGTGCTCGGCTACCTAAACGGCCGCTACCGGATATTCGGGGAGACGCTGGATATCGGCCTTGGGAACGCGCTCGACAAGTTCGCCCGGAGCCACGACCTCCCGCACCCGGGCGGTCCGGTCATCGAGACCCTTGCACGGCAGGGGAACTACATCGATCTCCCCTACACGGTGAAAGGGATGGACCTCGCCTTCTCCGGGCTCGTCAGCGCTGCCCAGGAGAGCGGTGCGCCGCTTGAGGACGTCTGCTTCGGCCTGCAGGAGACTGGATTTGCCATGTGCGTCGAGGTGACGGAGCGGGCGCTCGCGCATGCCGGCAAGGACGAAGTGCTGCTGGTCGGCGGGGTCGGTGCGAACGGACGGCTGCAGGAGATGCTTCGGATAATGTGCGAGGACCGGGGAGCGTCGTTTGCCGTTCCGGAGCGGACATACCTCGGCGACAACGGCGCGATGATCGCCTACACGGGCAAGATCATGCTGGAGCACGGCGTCGTGCTCTCCCTCGAGGAGTCGCAGATCCGCCCGGGCTACCGCGCGGACGAGGTAGAGGTCGTCTGGCGGACGGAGCCCGGCGAGATCTTTGCCGCCGGACCGCACGAGGCCGGCGTCGCCCACGGCGCGGAGGCGGTCGTGGAGATCGGGGAGGAGAGAGTGGTCAAGCGCCGGATGAGCAAACGATACCGGAACCCGGGCCTCGATCGGCGGCTGATCGCGGAGCGGACCCGGGCCGAGGCCCGCCTGATCGCGGCGGCGAGGCGGGCGGGGGTCCCCACCCCGGTGATCCGGGACGTCACCGTGGATACGATCGTCATGGAGCGCGTTCGTGGCGAGGTGCTGAAGTACGTTGCCACGCCGGAGAACATCCGCCTCGCGGGTGAGGCGGTCGGGAGGCTGCACGGAGCGGGGATCGTCCACGGCGACCTGACGACGAGCAACATGATCGTCCGCGACGGCCAGTGCGTCCTGATCGACTTCGGGCTTGCGTCGACGTCCTCAGAGGTCGAGAGCCGCGGGGTCGACCTCCACGTCTTCTTCCAGACGCTCGAGAGCACGACGGAGAACTTCGGGGAGTTGAAGGAGGCCTTCGTCGAGGGGTACGCGGGCGTGTTCCGGGGGGCGGATGAGGTCCTCTCCCGGGAGCATGAGGTCGAACTGCGGGGGCGCTACCTGTGAACCTCGCAGTGGTGACGAGCAACGCCAACAAGGCGCGGGAGGTGGCGGCCTACTTTGCGGGGGTGCTCAAGATCGAGCACGTCGCGCTCGAGTGCCCGGAGTTCCGCCACGACGATGTGGGAGAGATCGCCCGGGCGAAGGCGGAATTCGCCTACCGAACAATCTCTCGCCCGCTTATCGTCGACGACACCGGCCTTTTCGTCGACGCGCTCCGCGGGTTCCCCGGGCCGTACGCCGCCTACGTCCACGACACCATCGGCAACGCAGGGGTTCTGAAACTCATGGAGGGTATGGAGGACCGGAGCGCCCACTTCGAGACGGCGATCGCGTTCGCCCGCGAGGACGGCATCCGGATCTTCCGGGGAATCCTCCCGGGGACGATCGTCGCCCCCCGGGGTGAGGGCGGGTTCGGCTACGACCCGATCTTCGAGCACGCCGGGCGGACGCTCGCCGAGATCCCGCTTGCCGAGAAGAGCCGGATCTCTCATCGGGCGCGGGCGCTCGAGGCGTTCCGCGCCTGGGTCGAACGGGAGGCCGGAGGCGACAGAACTGTTAATAGTAGCAAGAACGAATAGTACCAAACTGACAAGTGGTGTTTTCAACATGGCAAGATTTCCTGAAGCTGAAGCACGTCTGCTCAACGTAAAGATCTGCATGAAATGCAATGCCCGGAACGCAATCCGTGCGACCCGTTGCCGCAAATGCGGCTCCGACGAGCTCCGGGCGAAGTCCAAGGAACGGAAGGCGTAACGCACCCGGCCGCGCAGAGGCGGTTCCGGCATACTCTTTTTTGCGCAGGTTCTGGGTGAGCGGGAGCGCCCGGTCTTTCAGGCGCTGTAGTAGGTGACCTTGCGGCCCTCTTCGCTGTACTCGCCCCGGTAGGTCTCGATGTTGCGCTTGTAGCCGATCCGCTCCAGAAATCCGAGGTCACGAAGCCGCTCGCGGACCCGCATCACGTCGGCCTCGTCCGCCCAGTCCCGGGTGTAGACGTAGATGACCGACCGCTCGTCGCGCGAGTCCGGGTTCGGTTTGGCGGTGCTGACCTTCGCGGATATCCCGAGCGACCCCTTCCCCGTCTCGTCCCGGACCTTCCTCCACGCCTCGTCCACCTCGTCCGCGGGGACGAATATGAGCCATTTCCCCACCTGTTCGTCGTCGAGGCCTCTCGCCGCGGGCCCGGGGGCGTCCTGGACGATCCAGTACATCCGGGTCGTCTTCGAGGGGAGAGCCCCTTCGCCCGCCTTGAGGGGTGCATAGATCGCATCGATCCCGCCGAACCGCCGGAGGAGCGCCTCGGCGAGCGCCGGATAGTCCTCATCGAACCGCTCGAAGATCTCGCGGACGTCATCTTCAAAATCGGCTCCCTGCTCGACGAGTTCGAACAGGTATGGGCCCCGGGCATGAAGTTCGCGGTTGAGGTAGACCTCAAAGATCCCGTACGCGACTTCGGCCAGGGACTCCGGATCGATCTCTTCCATACTTACTGGTAACCACCGGGGCGGTAAAAATGGTTTTGAAGTGTTACCGGCCCAATCTCTCTGCGACGAGTGCCGCGGCCCGCTCCCCGGAAAGCAGCATTCCCCCGAAGATCGGTCCCATGCGGCACTCCCCGGCAACGGCATTCGCCGCCATCCCGGCAACAAAGAGGCCGGGGAAGACTTCTTTCGTGTGATCGAGGATCCGGGTCTCGGCGCGCTCGGCCCACATGAAACTCTCGCCCTTCACCCGGAGTTCGCCGCCTTTCTTCTCGATCATCCGGGCGATCATGGCGTCGTGACCGGTCGCATCCACGGTGCAGGTGCAGGCCACGGTAAGCGGGTCGACGTGCAGCCCGGCCATGTCGACCGGCGTCCAGTTGATGACGAGGCCGCCGACCCTGCCGTCGCCCCTGATCATGACGTCCTCGACGGTGATGAGGTTGAAGAACTCGACGCCGGCGTCGCAGGCCGCCGCAGTGAGTTTCGCGACCGCTTCTACCGATTTCGCGACGTAGTAGCCCTCCTCGAACTCCCTGTAGGCGATACCGAACCGGTCGAGGAGCCGCCGGGCTTCTTTCTGGACGACGATCCTCTGAAACATCATCCCGCCGCCCCACATCCCACCGCCGATGCTGAGTTTCTTCTCGATGAGTGCGCAGCGGACACCCCGCTCCCCGAGGAGCGCGGCGCAGGCGAGCCCCGAGGGTCCCCCGCCGATGACGGCGGCGTCCATCTCGAGGTGGTCGATGAGCGCCCGGTGCTGCTCCTCGAGAATGGCCCTGCTGGTGGTCACTTCGTTCAGCGTCATCGGTTCTAATGTATATCGCCCGGTATCATAAGGACACTGGCGCACGGTGGAAACGCACCGGATCGCGGTTCAGAAGGGTGCGCTCGGGGAGTTTTCGGCGTATGTCTTAATATCGATCCGGTCCAATAGATCTCCGTCATGAAGTGGACGCGCGACTTCGGTCTCACGATGAGGATGCTTTTGACGTCGTTCCTGCTCCTCATAGTCTACCTGATCTTCCTGGGCATCCTTTCCGCCCTGGGATTCGGCTTTGAGTTCCTTCTCCTCATAGCTGCCGGCATGGCATTCGTCCAGTACTTCTTCTCGGACAAACTGGTCCTCTGGAGTACCGGCACGCGTATCGTCGGGGAGGACGAATATCCCGAGCTGCACAGCATAGTCCAGCGCCTCGCGACCGAGGCGGATCTGCCCATGCCGAAGATCGGGA
This sequence comes from Methanobacteriota archaeon, assembly GCA_023436625.1. Lineage (GTDB taxonomy): Archaea > Halobacteriota > Methanomicrobia > Methanomicrobiales > Methanoculleaceae > Methanoculleus. The sequence goes on from JAEZIP010000083.1 coordinate 50,358, forward strand.
TCATGCCGTCACCCGTCCCCAACGCGTTTGCCACCGGACGTAACCACAAGAACGCCGTGGTTGCCGTCACCGACTCGATCATGCGGATACTCTCCAGGGACGAACTCGAAGCGGTGCTCGCTCACGAGCTCTCGCACGTGAAGAACCGGGATATGCTCACCCTGACCGTGGCGAGCTTCATCTCGATGCTGGCGTTCCTGATCATGCGGAACTGGCTCTTCATCGGCCTCTTCGGCCGCCGGGACAGCAACGGAGGCGCGTTGATCCTGGTCTTCATCGCCTCGATCCTCGTCTGGGTCGTGAGCACCCTCCTCATCCGGGCGCTCTCCCGCTACCGGGAGTTCGCGGCGGACCGGGGCAGTGCCGCCCTGACCGGCAACCCGAGGGCACTCATCTCCGCTCTCCAGAAGATCAGCGGGCGGATGGACTACATCCCGGCAGAGAAGAAACAGGAAGTGGAAGGGGCAAATGCCTTCTTCATCATCCCGGCGCTCTCGGGCAACACCCTGATGGAGCTCTTCTCCACGCACCCGCCGCTGGAGAAGCGGGTGGCCGCCCTCGAGGAGCTGCAGGCGGAGATGCGTGGATACTGAACCCGGCCGGGTTCTCTCCACCCAATATTTAATATTCAGCACGGCCTATCTATGTAGGCATACGTGCATTGCATCGATGGTCTAGTGGTATGACTTTGGCCTTCCAAGCCAATAGCCCGGGTTCAATTCCCGGTCGATGCATGGGGCTCGTGGTCTAGCTGGTTATGACGTCGCCTTCACACGGCGGAGTCCGAGCGTTCGAATCGCTCCGAGCCCATAATTCTTCCTTCTTTTCTGAAATAAGAACCAATCCGTGGTGCGATACCTTTTGGAGTTCGGATATTGCTTTATCGAGCAATCGAGACGCATTAACGCCAATTTCCTTCAAATACTCGTGGTTCTCAGGGGCGATAGATAAATTCAATCGCGGCCTAACTCGATGCAGTTTGCTTGTTTTCCTCGTTTCTCTGTTTCCCATGTTTCTTTTCTCCTGTCCCCACATGTGCGCACATGTGCGCACACTTTTGGGTATCCTAATGCTCTGTGTGAGGG
>JAEZIP010000080.1:0-4404 GCA_023436625.1 Methanobacteriota archaeon
GCGTCCACGATGCTCGCAAAGCCCCGGTTCACCGGGTGCAGCCGCAGGTCGAGCACCTCCTCGTGGAAGGGGACGAGCCGGACGACGATCGCCTCGTCGCTCGACCGCTCCACGTCGGCGGCAAACGCGGCCCAGGCCTCCACGTCGCGGAGGCGGGAGACGACCATCCCGTCGATCTCTTCCCGGACGAAGGCCTCCTCGGGGAGGTCGTCGAAGGCGGTCCGGACGTAGATCACCGGGTCGAAGACGAAGTTCGCCACCACCCAGCGGTCCCGGGCGATGTTCCTCGCGGTATGGCTCCCCCGGAAGAGGACCATATGCAGGGAGCCGCTCCGGTTGATGATCCCCATGGGGGCGGCGTTCCGGTCGGTGGTCGCGATCACCTCGTTGATCCCTTCGGTCAGCAGTCCCACTGCCATCCCTCCCCGAGCGCCACGTATATCCCGGCGATAGTGATGTCGGCGATCGAGCCCGGGTTGATCCCGGCGGAGACGCACTCGGCATCAAAGGCACGGAGATCGCGCGCTCCGCCGAGCACCTCGGCCGCACACCGCATCGTCCTCTCCGCCACCGCCTCCCCGTGCTTCTTCGCGATGAAGGTATCCGGCACCGAAGCGAGGAGTTCGAGAAACGCCGCGATAATCGCTTTACGCCCACACCCATGCGAATGCAGCAGGTCCGCGCACCGGCGGGTCAGAGCAAACCCGTTCGCCCATTCCCGGGCGACCATATCCCGGTCCGCCGAGTAGGCCATGATGTCGGCAAGGGTCATGCCCCGCTCCCGGATCGCGGCCGTCGATGCCGGGTCGTTCACGTCCAGGTCGTCGCTCTTCCCCATCCGGACCTTCGTGAGGCCGAACGCCGCATAGAAATCGATCGCGTCCTCGACATCGGTGCCGGCGACGACTCTCCGTGCCCCGTCGATATCTCCCCCGAGGACGAGCGGGACGAGGAGGATGAACGCCCCGAAGTGGGTGTTTCCACCGGCATGGTCGTTCGTACGCAGGACCGCCTCGCGGATCAGGCTCCCGACCCGGCCGCCGGTCTTCTCGGCCGCATCGAAGACGGGTCCCGCGAGGATCGTCGAGGCGAGGAAGTGCTCGAGGCGGGTGTCCGGGTAGTCGTGGCACCGGTCCACGTTCCCGGGTTTCGGGTAGGCGCAGACCTCGAGCATCATCGCCATCTGTGCACGTTCAGCTCGATTCATCGGCGGTTTCTTCTCCATCGAATACCCTGTGCAGGATCTTCTCGGAGAGGCGGTGCTTGCACCGCATGTACTCCCGCGCAGAGAGGCCTTTCTTCTCAAGGGTCATGTTGCGGAACATGCAGGGAGAACTGATCTTGCAGCACCAGGCGAGACTCCCGAAACAGGTGTTCTTCCCGTCGTCGAGCGGAGTCCCCTTCACCGCCTCCTGCTTGGCTTTCAGGTAGTCGTTCCGCGAGAGCCCGATCTTCTCGAGGGTCGGAATGAGCGGGCAGGCCTTCACCGGCATGCAGCAGAAGGCGAGCGCCCTGATATCGCCGCCGCGGCAGAGCTGCTTCGGGGCGTTGTACCAGCCACCTTCATCGGCGGACCGGGCGATGGCGGCATCGAGGCCGGCGAGCGTCCAGGGGTCGGACTGCCGGGCAAGCGAGACGAGGTCGGCGCCATGGGAGAAGGCGTCCATCGCTTTATCGAAGGTGTTGATGGAGTTGTTTGCGATCAGCATCAGGGGAGAGGCGTTGCGGATCTGGCGGACCTTGTTGTGCCCGAAGTCCATCAGGTCCACGTGGAGGATATCCGCCCCCGCCTTCCAGACGGTGCGGGCGAGATCGGCGTCGTTCGCGGCGACACCTGCCCGCATCTTCACCGAGACGGTCACGTCCGCCGCTTTCAGGGCCCGGACGATCTCCACGAGTTTTGCCGGATGTTTGAGGAGGTGCTCGCCGCAGCCTGCGTCGAGCATCGCGGGCTGCCGGCAGTGGGCGTCGATCTCGTAGACCACGCGGTTTTCAAACGCCCCGGCAACCTCGCCGTAGGCTGCGGGAGTGCTCCCGCGGAGGTTGATCCCCGCTACAACGTCGCTCTGTTCCAGGGCATCGATCTCCTTTCCCAGTGCTTCCAGAGGATCGTCGTATAAAAACTCTTTCCGGCCCTCTCCCGCCATCCGCCGGCTCGCGTCGAGGGTGGGGCCGTCGATGGAGTAGCCGCCGATGAAGGCGGCCCCGACATGAGCCGCCCGCTCGAGGACGTAGGCAGCATCCACGATCCCGGCCATGGATGCGATTGCTACAGGTGTTTTCACGATCCGATCGTTTATGAGGAGTTCAAAACGATCATATGCTTCCATCATACTTCTCCATCTGTTGGTGGTGAAAGAGGATATTGATTTGTATCAAGGCCCGGGAGATCATACTCCTCACCGGAGCGGGAGAGCGTACAGCAGAGCCGGAAATCGTCGATGGAGATGCCAGGCACGTTCCCGTAGTATCCGAGCACCGTATTCCAGGGCATGAGATATGCCTCCTTCGCCCTCCCCGCACCGAACCGGAACTCGACGGCAAGGAATCCGCGTCGGCCGGTCTTTTTGATGAAATCGGTGATCGCGTCTATCTGGTGGACGTTGTTCTTGTCGGAGTGGAAGTGCTGGGAGAAGTAGATCTTCTTGCCCGATATCGACTTGCACTCGATGGCCAGGTAGTAGCGGGGGTCGAGGGAGTCCACGAGGACATCGACGTACTGGGTATTGAATTTGCTCTGCTTGAGCCGGTAGGCGAACCCGTGAACCTGCCGGTGGGCGAAGAATCGGTTGATGCAGTAGGTGATCTCCCGTTCGAAGTTTGCCATCACATAAGTTTTGGATCGGGGCCTTAAAAACAATCGGTAATTATTTTAATATAGTATCGTAGTACCTTGTAACATATGGGTAGAAAAGGAATGTTACTGGTCGGGCACGGCAGCAAACTCCCTTACAATAAGGAACTGATCGAGACCACCGCAGGGATCATCGCCAAAAAGACAGACGAGTACCTCGTCAAACCCGGCTTCATGAGCCTCAACACCCCGACGGTAGAGGACCAACTCGAGGCGTTCCGGAAGGAGGATATCGAGATGCTGGTCGTCGTCCCGCTCTTCCTCGCGAAAGGCGTCCACATCAACAAGGACATCCCCGAACTCCTCGGCCTTCCCGAGGGCGGCCGGCACGGCACGTTCCAGCTGAACGGTAAGGCGGTGCCGCTCGTCTACGCAAGCCCCATCGGCAGCGACCCGCTCCTTGCGGAACTGATGCTGAAGAACGCGTCCGACGCTATCGCCGAACTGAAACCCTGAAGGCTATGCGAATCCTGGTGCTGGATACCATCCACGGCGGGGCGGAGCTCGCCGGGGCACTCCGTGGTGCCGGCCACGAGGCAGACGAGGTGGACGTCTACCGTGGGAAGGCCGGCATCTCCATCGAGGAGGCACTCGTCCGCACCTACGATCTCGTCACCGCACCGGTCCACCTCGACCCCGACCACCCCCTCCTCCGGAGGCACGGGCCCGCGGTCTCGCACCACGAGATGGTGCAGCGGGTCCTCGAGGGGCGGCTGCCTCATCCGTTCATCGAGATCACCGGGGCACGGGGAAAGACCACCACCGCCCATGCCCTCGCCTCGCTGCTCCCGGGCCCGGGCATCCTGCACACCTCGACCGGGACCTACCGCTACCCGGAGCGGGAGCTGCTCTGGAAGCGGAGCATCACGCCCGCCTCCCTGATCGTGGCGGCGCACGAGGCGGAGCGTATCGGGGGCTGGCTGATCGCCGAGGAGTCGCTCGGGGTCACCGGCGCCGGTGACGTGGCGGTGCTGACCTCGACGGAAGACTACCCGGTCGCGGCAGGGAAGAAGCAGGCGATAGCGGAGAAGTGCCGGCTGCTCTCCGGGGCGAGGAGGATCGTGCTCCCGCCCGGGATCGATCTGCCGGGAGCGACGGCCGCCGACAGGATGGTATCCTTCGAGGGGCAGACCTGCCGGTTCTCCGGGAACGGTATCTGCGGCGCCTTCGAAAACCCGCTCTGCACTCTTGCCGGATACCGGACGCCGCTCATGCTTGCGGCCGCGACCGCCTGCGTGCTCGGGGTCGATCCCACCCCGCTCGGGCGGTTCGCCGCCCTGCCCGGCCGGATGGCGGCCCGGCGGGAGGGTGACGTCCTGATCGTCGACAACGCAAACAGCGGGACGAATACGGCGACCACCATTGAAGCCGCCCGCTACGCGAGGGAACTCTCGGGCAACGGCCCCCTGACCATAGTCATCGGCGAAGAGGCACGGGCGGTCTGCGAGGGGTTCTCGGCAGAGGACGTCCGGCGGACGGTCGCGGCCGTCGAACCGGCGGCGACCGTCTACGTCGGGGAGGGGCATACGGCGGCGACGCTCAATGAGGGA
>JAEZIP010000017.1:0-90951 GCA_023436625.1 Methanobacteriota archaeon
GGGGGGCGAGTGCGAACGCCGCCCAGAGCATCGCCGCGATAACGGCGGAGAGCAGTGCTGTCCGGACGATCCGGGCTTTCGTCATCTTCAGTTCTCGTCGCAGAGCTCGAACACAGGCGGGTAGAGGACGAGTCCCCCGACGGTCTCGGCGGCCCCGGGCCGGAGTTCGAGCATCATGAACGCCTCGTCCGGGACCGGGAAGGGCGCTGCAAAGCCTTTCTCGCGTGCCGGGACGAACCCGAACCGGGGGTAGTAGCCGGGGTGCCCGACGACTATGACGACGCCGTAGCCGAGCCGCCGGCATGCGGCGAGTCCCTGGAGGACGAGCGCGGAACCGATCCCCTGCCGCTGAAGGGACGGTTCCACCGCCACCGGGGCGAGAGCGAGCACCATGTCGCCGCCGATCGTTCTCACGGGGGAGAAGAGGATATGGCCGACGACCCGGCCGTCCGTCTCCGCGACCAGGGATAGATCGGGAATGAATCCTGGTGACTTCCGGAGCGCTTCGACCAGCCGGGCCTCGCCTTCACGCCCGAACGCACGCCGGATCAGGTCATGGACCGCCGGGTAATCCTCTCTCGCTTCAGGCCGGACGGCTACCGGATAGGACGCCATGTACCGTACGTAACCCCCGGTACTCCTTGAACCTGCCGGACCGGTTCCGGATCACCTCACGCCAGGCTCGGGACCTGCGGGGCAGACGCCCTCGACGCCGGCCAGCTGCCTTGCCGGCCCGGCCGCATACATGCAGACCGAAGGATAATACCTGGTGACATATTCCTTGAGCATCCGGTGAGAGCAGTACTGCGAGGTGATGCTCTTCATCGACTCCTTCATCATCCGGACCCACCTGTGCGGAACGTCGTCCATCGTCCGCGAGTAGTAAAGCGGCGCGATCTCGTTCTCGATGAGATCGTAGAGCACCCCTGCGTCCGCCCGGTTCTCTCCCGCATAGGGTGCGCGGCCCTCGAAGCCCCAGCCGTTCCTCCCGTTGTAACCCTCGATCCACCACCCGTCGAGAACCGAGAGGTTCAGTACCCCGTTCATCCCCGCCTTCATACCGCTCGTGCCGCTCGCCTCCATGAGCGGAACAGGGGTGTTCATCCAGACATCCACGCCGTGTACCATGTAACGTGCAATTTGCTCGCCGTAATCCTCGACAAATGCGATCCGGCCCCCGAACCGGGGGTCCTGGCAGTACTGGTAGATCTTCTGCAGGATACGCTTGCCCGGCTCGTCGGCCGGGTGGGCCTTCCCGGCGAAGATGAACTGCACCGGCCTCCAGCGGTTGTTCACGATCCGGTCAAGCCGGTCCAGGTCCTCGAAGATGAGGTCCGCCCGCTTATACTCGGCGAACCGTCGGGCAAACCCGATCGTCAGCGCCGAGGTATCGAGCATGAGCCCTTCGGCCGCGAGATTCGCGGGTTCTTCACGGAGATTCGCCCATTTGCGGCGTTTTCGATCCCGGATCCGGGCAAAGAGTTTCATCTTCAGCCACTGATGCTCGCGCCAGAGTTCTTCGTCCGGGATCTCGTCGACCACCTCCCAGAGGATCGGGTTATCGTAGTCCTCCCGCCAGTTCGGGTGGACCGGGTCCATGTACCGGTCGAAAAGCCCCTCGATCCGGTGGTTCAGCCAGGTCGGCACGTGAACGCCGTTCGTGATGGCGTCGATCGGCACCTCCCCGGGAGTGAGGTCGGGCCAGAGGGGCTGCCACATCTCCCGGGCGACCTCGCCGTGCTTCTGGGAGACTCCGTTGTGGAAGCGGCTCATCCTGAGCGCAAAGGCGGTCATGTTGAACCCGGCGCCCGGGTTATGCGGATCATCCCCGAGCGCCATGAACTCGTCCCAGGTAAGCCCGAGCGACGGGCAGTAATTGCGGAAATACTTCGCCATCAGGTCTTCTGGGAAGACGTCATGGGCGGCCGGAACGGGAGTGTGGGTGGTGAAGACCGAGGTGCCCCGGACCCGCTCGAGCGCCTCTTCACGCGGCATTCCGGCCACGAGCCGCTCACGAAGCCGCTCGAGGATAGCAAACGCAGAATGGCCCTCGTTCAAGTGCATCGCCGAGTAGTCCACGCCCAGGGCATGGAGGACCTTCCTCCCGCCGATACCGAGCACCAATTCCTGCCGGAGCCGGCACTCGAGCTCTTTTAAGTAAAGGCGGTGGGAGATGCTCCGGTTCTCGGGATGGTTCTCGTCGATATGGGTATCGAGGAGGTAGAGAGGGACCCGTCCCACCTGCACCTTCCAGACCGCGACGTAGATGGGCGGCTCGATCAGGGGGACCTGCACCACGAGCTGCTTCCCGTCGTCGCCGAGCACCCGGAGAACCGGGGCGGCGTCGCGGTCCAGGATCTCCGCGACGTTCTTCTGCCACCCGTCCCCCTCGATATGCTGGTGGAGATAGCCTTCGGCGTACATGAACCCGACGGCGACCGTCGGCACGCCGAGGTCGCTCGACGACTTGACGTGGTCGCCCGCGAGGATCCCGAGTCCCCCCGCGTAGAACGGGAGCGAGTGATGCAGCCCGAACTCGCTTGAGAGGTAGGCGATCGTCAGCGGCGCCCGTCCGGGGTAGTGCTGCGCAAACCAGCTCGTCCCCGGCACCATGTACTCCCGGAACCGGTGCATGATGATATCGTAACGGCGGAGGTACTCCGGATTCGCTGCCGCCCGCTCGAAGAACCGTGGCGGGGTATCAAGGAGCATCCTGACCGGGTTGTGGCGGCTCATCTTCCACTCAGCACGGTTCAGCATCTTGAAGAGCACGCTCGCCGAGGAGTGCCAGCTCCACCAGAGGTTGTACGCGAGGTCGACCAGCCCGAAGATCCGCTCCGGTACGTGGGCGAACCGGTCGTAGGGTATCTCCGTCTTCATCCGACCGGCATTACCTGTCGCACCTGATAAGTGCTTCTGTCAGGAGGGGCGGCCGGGGAGGAACCGGCTCACCGCCGCTCTTCGCGCTCCATAACTTCCCGGATCTTTTTCTCCTCCCACTCCCTGCCGAGGAACCGGTCCCTGCCGAAGATCTGGAGCGCGTGGAAGAACACGCCCACCCCCCAGAAGATGGTCACCCAGTAGAACCAGAGCGTCCCGGGGCTGGACACCATGTTGATCGCGAAGAGGAGGAGGTTGACGGCGATGTAGACCGCAAGGTGCATGTAAAACCCCCTGATCTCCTCGACCTGCCTCTTCGCACGAGCATAACTGTCCTGTTCGTCCATATATGCCGGTTACGAACCCTGACGTTTATACCTGCCTATGCCGCCCGGCGCAGACCCGGTGCGGCAGGCGCCGGATGGAGGGCAGGAACCGGATAACAGCCAACCGCGGATACACCCTCTCTCACGGCTTCTCCGGGGGACGGCACCGGCAGGGCCTGCGCGAGGTGAGTGGGCCTGTCGGGATAACGGGGGGTTTGAAGAGACGGTTTCGATGAATTAATTCTGCCTTAAGCCGGCCGGAGATAATGGAAAGGTATTATATGTACCTGTTGCCGATGTTCCTTCACCAAAACCCGGAGGAGCGTGACTGAAGTGCGGCAGATGGTCGAGGCGAACGATCTCACGAAGGACTACGGCAACGTCACCGCCGTGAACAGGGTATCGTTCTCTGTCGCGGAGGGAGAACTCTTCGGCCTGCTCGGGCCGAACGGCTCGGGCAAGACGACGATGATCCGGATGCTGACCGGGCAGGTCCGGCCGACCTCCGGGTCGGCCCGGGTGATGGGGCTCGATGCGGCGAAAGACCCCATCGGGGTCCGGGGGCTCGTCGGGATCATCCCCGAGCAGGAGACACCGCCGAGTTTCCTCACCGCGGAGGAGTACCTCCGTTTCGTGGCCAGCATCCGCAACCTCGATTCGGCGGACGAGCGGTGCGACCGCTGGTTCGACCTGCTGGAGTTTCGCGACAAACGGGACGTCCTCTGCAAGGACCTCTCGCGGGGCACCCGGCAGAAACTGATGTTTGCGCAGGCTTTCCTCCACGAGCCGCGACTCGCCCTCATCGACGAGCCGCTGATCAACCTGGACCCCATCATGCAGCGGACGGTGAAGGACTTCCTGCAGGAATACGTCCGTGACGGCGGGACCGTCTTCTTCTCCACCCATATCCTCGAGATCGCCGAAGAGATCTGCGACCGTATCGGGATCATCCACAACGGAAGGCTCCTCCACGCCGGTCGGGTCGAAGACCTCGTCGAGTCGGGCAGGCACCTCGAGCCCTTCTTCCTCGACCTCGTCAAGGGTGATACCGGTGCCTGACCTCTTCCTCGCGATGATGAAGGAAGAGTGGCGGATCCACTCGACGATCTTCGGGAGCCTCGGGTTCGCGCTCTTCCCGGTGGTCGTCGCGGTCTTTGCCTTTCTCGGGTCGCTCACCCTCCCGCTCTTTGCAGACGTGCTCCCGTACGCCGCGGTCGCGCTCCTCGCGCACATCCTCTTCCTGCTCATGGGCGTGATGGTGGGGTCGTTCGGCCTCATGGGGCGGGAGTTCATGAACCGCCGGTTCGGGCAGGCAAGCCTCGTCGCTTACGCCTCCAGGAGCCTCCCGGTCTCGGAACGGCGAATCTTCGCCGCGTTTCTCGTGAAGGATACCGTCTACTACCTCCTGCTCTACGTCTTCCCTTTCGCGGCCGGGTTTGCCGTGGGGACGCCGTTCATCGGCCTCGATCCGGGTCTGGGGCTTCTCGCGTTCGTCTCTCTCGCGCTCGTCTTCCTCCTCGGGCTCTCCGTCGTCTGCTTCCTCTCGACCCTCTACGCACGCTCTGCTGCGCTCCTCGCCGGAACCGTAACAGTGCTCGCAGTCGCCGGGATCGCGGCTTCACGCTCCGGCCTCGCCGTCCTTCCCCCATATGCCTTCTTCCTCGACCCGGCATTGGAACCGTTCACGCTCTCGCTCCTCCTCATCCTGGTCCCGGCGGCCGTCTCGGTACTCTTCGTCACCGTCGATTACCCCGACCGGACGAAACGGTTTAAAAACAACCTCGATCCCCTCGCGGAGAGGGTCCGCGCCCTCGGGAGCGCGCACTTCATCGCCAAGGACGCCCTCGACCTCCTGCGGAGTGAGGGAGGCGCCGGTAAGGTGATCTTCTCGTTCCTCTTCCCCCTCGGCCTCATCTGGGTCTGCCTCCGGGTCCTGATCCGGTTCATCCCGGGGATCGACCCCCTCGTGGTATTTGCGGTCCTGCTCGGGGTGATATCGGCTACCATCTACAACTGGCTGACCGAGTTCGACTCCTTTACGTCCTACGCCTTCCTGCCGGTGAGGGTCTCGGAGGTGATCGACGCAAAACTGAAAAGTTACGGCCTCGCAAACCTTCTCCCGGCCGTTGTGCTCGTGCTCGCGGCGACTTCCGGCGGGGCGGGGGCCTTCCTTCCGGCATTTGCCGCGTTCCTCTCGGTCTCGGTCTACACCCTCGCGGTGACGGTCTACCTCACCGGCCTCCACCCGAACGTGATGCTTTATTCCGCCGGGGTCTTCCTCCGCTACCTGCTCGCGATAAGCCCGGCACTCCTTCTCCTCATCTTCGCGTCGATCCTCGACCCCTGGTACGCAGCCTTAAGCCTCCTCCTCATCGCGCCGGCGGCGTTCCTCCTTTCCCGCGGCCGGGCAAAGTGGCAGGCGTGGGAGATGCCGGGATACTAAACCCCCGCTGCACCTCTCACTTTCACCCCCCGCACGGCGCGGCTTCAAGAGCATTGCGGGAGACCCAAGGGAGTATGCTACGAAGAGCCGGCTACCTCGAGAGGTGCAGGTCCGCCGCAGTCGACGAGGAGGGGAGAGCCTGCCGGATCGTCGAGGTCGCACTCGATGGCCGGCGGTTCGGGGTCCGGGTCGGCGAACTCCTGCAGGCGCTCGACGGGCGGCACCCCGCCCGGGTCGGGCCGCTCCGCCGGGACCGGGGGCCGGTCCTCGGCGATACGGTCGGCCACGCGGAACGGTCCCAAACGGGGGCGGCGATCGTCTTCGAGTTCCTCACCGGGGAGCGCTACACGGTACCGGCAGCGGCACTCCGGGCGGTCCTCGCCCGGGCCTCTACCTTCGCGCCCGTCGCGGCGATCCTGCCGGGGGCGAGGCCTGCCGGTCGGCAGCAGGTTCTCGTCACCGGGTAGCCGCCTCGCGGCGCCGAGAGGTTCCGCGGTCACGCCGTGACCCGCCTCCTCGCGTACTCGTCCCAGTGCGTCTCGATGAAGCCCCGGATCCCACGGCCCGGCCTGTACGGCGGGTATATCAAACGGTAGGCCGCCTCGGCATCGGCAAGGCTCCCCGTCGGCAGGACGTCGGTGTAGGCCACAAGGTAGAGGAGCCCGATCGCCGCCGACCGGGAGACCCCGAAGCCGCAGTGGACCAGCACCGGCCTGCCCTCCCCGAGGCACCGGTGGATGAAGCGCAGGGCCGCATCGATCGCCTCCTTCGGGACATCGGCGGGATCCCTCGAGTCGACCAGGTTGAGCATCAGCCGGTTCCCCCGCCGGGCGACCAGATGCTCGGGGTGATCCGGGGGCACTGTGCCGAGGGGCGAGTAGGTGACCGCCAGGCAGTGGTAGGGGCTCCGGCAGGCGTGCACCACGCACCAGGTCTCGTGGGCCTCTACCGCGACCTCGTAGTCCTCCTGCGTCCCGATATACAGGTTCTGGTAGATCTCGATCATGCGCCTCTTCCCTGCGGTCGCCGTATCTCGAGCGCGTACGCCGCCGCCCCGAGAAGCGGTGCCTGCCCACCCTGCTCGGAGACGACGATCCGGGGGAGGGCGAGGTAGCGGTCGATGTAGGGCTCCATGTGCCGGATCACCACATCCCCGTAGTAGCGGGCGAGCGGTCCGTCGAAGACGATCACCTCGGGGTTGTAGGCGACGATGACCGCCGAGACCCCGCGGCCGTTCACCGCCCCGAGCGCCTCCATGAAGGCAAGGGCGACCGGGTCCTCCGCCCGGGCTGCCTCGAAGATCGCCCGGGTGGAGGAGGCGTCGAAGGTTACCCGCCGGAGATCGGCCTCCTCCCGCCACGCCGCGAAGAATCCGGGGACGTTCTTTGCAGAGGCGTAGGCCTCCCAGTGACCGGCAAACCCGCACCCGCAGACGAGGTTGTAGCGGGTATCGACGGGGACATGCCCGATCTCCCCGGCGTTCCCGTTCATACCGAGCAGCAGGCGGCCGTTCACCACCGCCCCGCCGCCGATCCCGGTCGAGAGAGTGACGTAGACGACGTTATCGGAGCCGCGGGCGGCGCCCGTCCACCGCTCGCCGAGAACGCCCGCCCGGGCGTCGTTGATCAGGGCGACCGGCAGTTCGAACCGCTCCCGGAGCGGCTCGACGACCTCCACGACCGGGAAAGCGATGTTCGGGGAGCCGACGACCCACCCGCGGCCGAGATCCAGGGGTCCGGCCGATGCGACGCCGATGGCCGCGGCTTCGCGCCCCTCCGGCGACGCGAGAAGGGCTTCCACCCGGGCGGCGATCGCGGCGGTGATCACCTCCCCGGAAGGCCCCGTGGCCGGCGTCGGGACGGCGTCATAGGCGAGCAGGGTCGCGTCGGAGCCTACCAGGGCGGCACGGAGGTTGGTTCCGCCGAGGTCAACGGCAATCACGGTCGTCATGTGGGTCACTTCTCCGGGTGGCAGATGTTTCTCTTCTCGGATTACGCGAACCACCGGGATAAACCTACCCTTCTCCCCGTTCCCCGCTCAGACGTCCTCCCCCACCGCCAGGCAGGGATACTTCTCCCGGGGATACCTGCCCTCTATGGAATCGCGGACGAATTCTTCCCTCGATGCGGCCGCGAGGAGACCGCTGTAGATCTCTTTCGGAACACCGGCGTAGCGGTAGGCGTCCCCGGTCGAGCAGACGACGAGGAGTGCCTTCGTTGTCGGATCATAGCCGACGGACCTGACACCGGCGCGTCCGGCTGACTGTTGAGACATGCGAACCGGGTGTGGTCGGCGGGGATGATAGCGGTTGCGGCGGGTACCCCCGGAAGCCTCACCGGACCTTCTCGTAGGGGTAGCGCAGCCGGATGAACTCCCCGAAGTAGCGGCCCTTCGACCGGGCCGCGAGCATTCCTTTGTAGACCTCTTTCGGCACGCCGACATAGTGGTAGACACCGCCGCTGTGGAACTCGACCTCCAGGACCTCGTCTTCCGGGTCGTAGCCGACGGATTTGATGTTGGTGGACTCGACGGTCTGGCGTTGCATAGGCGGAAGTAGAGGGGGTTGTGGAGATAAGAGTTGTGGGGAGTGGGGCTCAACGGTCGGCGGCGATCGGGCGGGAGATCTATAGCGCCACGGTGAAGGCCGCGAACGTCGCGAGCGCCGCGAGCGTGAGAAGTGCGAGCACCCCGACCGTCCAGACGACCATGAAGAGGACGACCGCGGCGAGACGCACCTCCCGGAACGGGGCGGTTCCCGCGTTCATCCGCCGCGCCGTTGCCCAGGCGTCGTAGATCCCGAAAAGCCAGACCGCCACCCCGGGAATGAGCATCACGAGAAGCCCCGCGAGCACCCCAAAGAGCACCAGGATGCCCTTACCCGTCTCTCCGTTACAGACCTGACCGAGCCCCGGGAAGAGGAGGGAGAGTCCCGCCGCAAACACCGGGTTCTTCTCCCCCCGCACCGGGCCACCATCTCCAGCTCCCCTGGTACCCGCTCCAAAGAGTTCAACCGGTTCCGTCATGGTTTCCGTACGTGTACTGCTCTCCGGAGAAGGAAAGAGGTTCCGGCTCATCCGCACCGGAGCTCCGTCAGGCTCATAACCTCAAGAAGCCATCCTTCGTTGAGGAGATCCGCATGGCACGAAGAGACGTAACCCACGAAGAGGCAAAGGCGATGGGCGAGCAGCTCGGTATCACCTGGAAGGAGTTCGACGTCGAACAGTTCCGGCGCGGGATGGTCGTGGAACTCGAACACGGCCTCCACGACCCGGCGACGAACGTCACCGACGACGACCTCTATCTGACGGCAAAGATTGCGCTTGCGCACTTAAACGAGTTCCCGGACTACTACGACAGGCTCGAGGAGATGGAGGAGAAGGCCGAGGCCTACTGGGCGGAGCACAGGGCGCAGGGCTGAGACGCTTACCACCACGACAGTCCCGTCGTGACGGCCGATACGGCCGGCAGGAGGAGAAGACCGATCAGCCAGACCGCAAGAAAGAGGAGGAGGGCCGCAATGCTGCTCTCCCGGTACGGCACCGTGCCGCCGTTCATCCTCCGCGCGGTGGCGTAGGCGTCGCAGGCACCATAGAGCCAGACGGCCGCACCGGCGGGAGCAAAGTAGATACCCCAGAGCAGTGTCCCGACGAGGATCAGCACGCCTCGCAAGAACTGCCCGTTATATGCCTGGCCGAGCCCGACGAAGACGAGCGAGAGGAGAGCCGAGAACCCTGGGTTTTTTGATTCAACGGTAACCGGGGTGTTCATTCTGCAGGTCACGAGTAGACACCGGCACCGGAAAGGGCGCCGTGATGAGAAATGCTTTGTGGATGGTGGGGGAAGGGCGGGTGCCGGGGCTGCGCCGTCTTTGCCGGAAGCTAAGGTTCCTGACGCCGCACAGGCAGCCGCCCGGCTATCTGTCCGGTGGAGGGCTAATTCAGCACAGGCGGATGCCTTCGGCGGGGGCGATAACAGAGTGGTGGGGCGAACCCCGTCCACATTCCCCATTACTCCGTCGCGTGGAGGAGTAATATATTACCCGGGTGCCGGGAGCTGGAGGGTTGAACCGGCCGGTTCAACGTATCCGGCACTCCCGGATCGAAGGGACCGTCCGCCGCTCCCGCCACTCGTCGTGGAGGACCCCCCGGACGTCGACATCCTCAAAGACGCCCCACTTCCGGTCATGCTCCCGGAGGTGCGCCTCATGTGCCATCCCGCACTTCTCCATCACCCTGCCCGACGCCGGATTCCGGGAGAAGTGCACGGCGTAGACCCGATGCAGCCCGAGGACGGAGAACCCGTACTCGATCACCGCCCGGGCGGCCTCGGTCGCATACCCCCGGCCCCAGCAGGGCCTCGCGACCCAGTAGCCGAGCTCCGCCCGCCCGTGACGGCGATTGATCTCCACGAGCCCGACCGCGCCCACGAGATCCCCGATACGGGCCCGGGTGACGGCGTAGACGACGTGCACTCCGTTCTCGAACCCGGGGCGGTGGGTGGCGATCCAGTTCTCAGCCTCCCCGTCGGGGTAGGGGTAGGGTATCTCGAGCGTATTGGACGCGACCTCGTAGTCGCCGGCGAGCCGCTGCACCTCGGGGGCATCCGCGAGGGTGAAGGGTCGCAGGAGCAGGCGGTCGGTCACGAGGACGGGCTGTTGCGTCATACAGGCGTTCTTCGCAGCGGCGAGGGGATCTGCGCCCCCCTGTGAGGGGCCGGTTCCCGGACAATCCCCCAGAGATCAACGTCCTCGTAGACTCCCCATTTCCTGACATGGTGTCGGAGTCGGCCTTCGTATACCATCCCGCACTTCTCCATCACCCTCCCCGACGCCGGGTTCCGGGAGAAGTGGTGGGCATGGACCCGGTGCAGCCCGAGGGTCGAAAACCCGTACTCGATCACCGCACGGACAGCCTCGGTCGCATACCCCCGGCCCCAGCAGCGTCTCGCGACCCAGAACCCGAGCTCGCCGCGGGCGTGATCGGTGTCGATCCGCAGGCGGACGCCGCCGATAAGCCTCCCTTCCCCGGCGAGCGTGACGGCGAAGGCCGCGGCGTCGCCGCGCTCGATGCCCTCGCGGAGGGAGGCGATCCATACCTCGGCGAGGCCGTCCGGGTAGGGGTAGGGGAGGAGAGTCGTCGCGGCAACAGCGTAGTCTCCGCAAAGCCGCTGAACCTCCCGGGCGTCCCCGGGATCGAACGCCCGCAGGAGCAGGCGGCGGGTTGCGAGGATGGGCTGTTTCTCCATGGATATATGCTCATAGCACCGGCCTGTTATAAATCCTGCCGCACCGCAGCCTGGGCCGAAGGAGGGGGCGACCCGAAGCCCCCCGGCGGGAGCCTCTCTCCCCCGTTCGCGGCCTGGATGAAAACGATCCCTGTTTATATCCTGCGTTCTCTTTTGCCGGGATTGCGCTCTTTGATGGACATTATGAACACTCAGAGGTCCCTGTTCAGGATAAGATTGCCTTATATCCCTGTTATTTGCAAACCAGCAACCTTTATTAATTTTTGTTCTGTATTCCATCTTGCATGATCAAAGTCGCGATCAACGGGTACGGCACCATCGGTAAACGAGTCGCCGATGCGGTCGCCGCACAGCCCGACATGGAAGTCATAGGGGTCTCAAAGACGAGCGTCTCCGCCGAGGCGTACATCGCAAAAGAACGCGGGTACCCCCTTTACATAGCAGATCTCAGTAAAAAGCCGGCGTTCGAGAAGGCCGGCCTCGAGGTCGCCGGCGACGTCGATGCGATGCTGAAAGCCGCCGATATCGTCGTGGACGCCACCCCCGGCGGCGTCGGGGAGAAGAACCGGCCGATCTATGAGAAGCTCGGGAAGAAGGCAATCTTCCAGGGCGGCGAGGAGCACGAGGTCGCCGGGTTCTCCTTCAACGCCCACGCGAATTATAAAGAGGCTGCCGGAAAGCAGTTCGCACGGGTCGTCTCGTGCAACAGCACCGGGCTCGTCCGGATCATCCACGCCATGGACCAGGCCTTCGGCGTCGGGCGGGTCCGGGCGGTGATGGTCCGGCGCGGAGCGGACCCCGACGACATCAAGCGGGGACCGATCGACGCCATCGTCCTCAACCCGGCCACCATCCCGAGCCACCACGGCCCCGACGTCAACACCGTCCTCCCGCACATAGACATCGTCACCCTCGCGATGATCGTCCCGACGACGTTTATGCACATGCACACGATCCAGATGGACTTAAAGAAGGAGACCACCCGCGAGGAGGTGCTGAAGGTCTTTGAGGACCACAGCCGCATCGGCCTCGTCCGCAAGGCCACCGGGATCAAGAGCAACGCCCAGCTCCGGGAGTACACTCAGGACCTCGGCCGGCCGAGGACGGACCTCTGGGAGAACGGTGTCTTCGAGGAGTCGGTCTCGGTGCTGAACGGGAAGGAGTTCTACTGCTTCCAGGCCATCCACCAGGAGGCCGACGTCGTCCCCGAGAACGTCGACTGCATCCGCGCCCTGATGGGGACGGTAAAAGATCCACAAGAGTCCATCCGGATGACCAACAAGGCGTTCGGCCTCGTCGCCATCGGGTGAACGGCGGGACCAGGGGAGGAAGAAGCATTAACTCCCCGGCAAACCCACTCTTTTCAATGGATCCGTACGAACTGGTGACGCGAAATACCGTAGAGGTCGTCACCGACGAGGAACTGCGTGCGCTCATCGACCGTCCGGTCAGGCGGGTCTACACCGGCTACGAGCCGAGCGGAGAGATCCACCTCGGCCACATGGTGACGGTGAACAAGCTGATGGATCTGCGAGAGGCAGGGTTCGAGGTGACCGTGCTCATCGCCGACCTCCACGCGTTCTTAAACCGCAAGGGGACGATGGAGGAGATCCGGGAGACGGCCGAATACAACCGCCGCTGCTTCGAGGGGCTCGGCCTCCGCGGCGCAAACTACGTCCTCGGGTCGGACGTGCAGCTCACGCCGGAGTACGAACTCCGTGTCCTCGAGCTCTCCCAGGCAATCACCCTCAACCGGGCGAAGAGGAGCATGGACGAGGTCGGGCGGCAGATGGACAACCCGACGGTCTCGCAGATGGTCTACCCCATCATGCAGATGGTCGATATCGCGACCCTCAAGGTGGACGCCGCCGTCGGCGGGATCGACCAGCGCAAGATTCACATGCTCGCGCGGGAACACCTCCCGTCTATCGGGTATCCGGCGCCGGTCTGCATCCATACGCCGATCATCAACGGCCTCGACGGGAAGAAGATGTCGTCGTCGGCCGGAAACGTCATATCGGTCGCCGACTCCGAGGAGGATATCCAAAAGAAGATGAAGAAGGCGTTCTGCCCGCCGGAAGTCGAGAACAACCCGGTGCTCCAGATCCTGCGGTACCACGTCTTCCCCCGGGCCGGGGCGGTCGTCATCCGCCGGCCCGCGAAGTTCGGCGGCGACCGGGAGTTTAACGCCTACGAAGACCTCGAACGTGCCTACGCCGCGGGCGAGGTCCACCCGCTCGACCTGAAATCGGCGGCGGCCGCTCACCTCATCGATATCCTCGCCCCCGTACACGATTACGTCTGCAGCAGGTGATCCGGCCGTGGGCCTTGAAGATGAGCACGAGCGGTTCGACCGCAAGATCGAGGCGATGGGCGTCAGGATAAAAGACGCCGATTCGGTGAAGGTACGGGACGATGTCTTCGACGAGGTCACCCTCATGGCCCTCTACAAGCTCGTCCATAAAAAACTGATCACGGTCATCGGGGGGCCGATCAGCACGGGGAAAGAGGCGAACGTCTTTTACGGCGAGCGCGACGGGCAGGGTATCGCCATCAAGATCTACCGCATCCAGACCGCGAACTTCAAGGCGATGACCGAGTACATGGCGGGAGACCGCCGGTTCTCGAGCGTCCGGGGTACGCGCAAGGGCCTCATCTTCGCCTGGACGAAGAAGGAGTTCAGCAACCTCGCCCGGGCGCACGATGCAGCGATCCCGGTCCCCGAGCCCCTGGCGTTCGACCGGAACATCCTCCTGATGGCGTTCCTCGGCCAAGATGAGGTGCCGTATCCGCAACTCAGGAACGCCGAGATCGAGGATTACGGGGAGGTATATCGGCAGATCCTCGGCTACGTGGAACGACTCTACCGGGATGCGCGCCTGATCCATGCCGACCTCTCCGAATACAATATCCTCTACCACGAGAAACCATACCTGATCGATATGGGACAGGCGGTCACCCCGGATCATCCGCGAGCCCCCGTGTTTCTGATCCGGGATATAAAGAACCTCAACAGATATTTCTCACGCTACTGCGATGTGCCCGACGAGCAGGAGATCATCAGAACGATCGTCGGCACCGGACACCGGGAACCCTGAACACCGGAGAAGTGATGCAACCATGACCACACAGGAGATAAAAGTTTCAACGGCGAGAATCGGTGTACTCATCGGCAAGAGCGGGTCCACAAAACGCGAGATTGAGGAGAAGACCGGGATAACCCTCCGGATAGACAGCGAGGAGGGGATGGTGACGATCGAAGGCGAGGACCCCGTCGGCGTCATGACTGCAACAAACGTCGTCTCCGCGATCAACCGGGGGTTCTCGCCGGAGCGTGCGTTCCGGCTTCTCGAGGACGAGGACATGATGCTCGACGTCCTCGACCTCGCCGACCTCTCGGGGACGACCCGGCAGCTCGAGCGGCTACGGGGCCGGATCATCGGGAAGGCGGGGACGTCCCGCGCCCAGATCGAGGATATGACCAGCACGGAGATCTCGGTCCACGGGAAGACCGTCGCGATCATCGGTCTCCCGGACCAGGCCGAGACCGCGAGAAAGGCGGTGGAGATGCTGATCCAGGGCGTGCCCCACGAGCACGTCTACGGGTTCCTCGACCGGAAGAAGAAAGAAGCCAAGCAGACGATGCTGGAGTACTACTCGTGATGCGGGCGGGAAGGACCGACCCCGCCCATGGCCATGACGATACGTGGAATATGCGGTTTGCAGTGGAAATGAAGGGGTGTACATGGAGATAGCCGACCTCCCCGTCCCGCCGGATCTCGCCGCCGGCTACGCTCGGTGCGGGATCACGGAACTCTATCCGCCGCAGGCCGCCTGCGTCGAAGCAGGCCTTTTTTCGGGGAAAAACCTCCTGATCTCCATCCCGACCGCGAGCGGCAAGACCCTGGTCGCCGAGATGGCGATGCACCATCAGGTCGGGCGGGGAGGCAAGTGCCTCTACATCGTTCCTTTGCGGGCGCTCGCGAGCGAGAAGCTCGAGGAGTTCTCCGGAAAGGGCCTCCGGGTCGGGATCGCCACCGGCGACTTCGACCGGCGGGACGAGTACCTGGGGAGAAACGACATCATCGTGGCGACGAGCGAGAAGGTGGACTCGCTCCTGCGGAACCGGACGCCGTGGCTCGCCGAGATCACCCTGCTGGTCCTCGACGAGGCTCACCTGATCGACGACGCCTCGAGAGGGGCGACGCTCGAGATGGTGATCGCAAAGCTCCGGCACAAAAACCCGGATATGCAGATCATCGCCCTCTCCGCCACCATCGGCAACCCACGGGACCTGGCCGGGTGGCTGGATGCCGAACTCGTCGAGAGCGACTGGCGGCCGGTCGACCTCCGGGAGGGGGTCTTCTTCCAGGACGGCATCCGGTTTGCCGACACCACCCGGGAGGTCAATCGCCGGAGCAAGTACGAGGACCTGGACCTTGTCCTCGACACGGTCGCAGAGGGGGGGCAGTGCCTGGTCTTCGTCAGTTCCCGTAAAAACGCCGAGGCGTTTGCAAAGCGGGCCGCTTCAGGGCTGAAACTCGCTAACCCGGTCCTCGCCGGCTACGCCGATAAGCTCCGCTCGAACGCAGGAACCGATATGGGGAGGACGCTCGCCGCATGCGTCGCGCAGGGGGCGGCGTTCCACCACGCCGGGCTCGCGCGGGAGGAGCGCCGGATCGTTGAGGCGGGATTCCGGGAGGGGCATATCAAGGCGATCGCCTCGACCCCGACGCTCGCGGCCGGTCTGAACCTGCCCGCCCGGCGGGTGATCGTCCGCGACTACCTCCGTTTCAACGCCGGGGAGGGGATGGTCCCGATCCCGGTCCGGGAGTACCGGCAGATGGCCGGGCGGGCCGGGCGGCCGCACCTCGATCCCTACGGCGAGGCCGTCCTGATCGCGAAGTCCGAGGAGATGATCGAGGAGCTCTTCGACTACTACATCGGGGCGCCCGCCGAGGACGTCCGGAGCCGGTGCGCGGACGAAGCGGTCCTCTGTACCCACATCCTCTCGCTCATCGCGACCGGCTTCGCCCGCGAGCGCGATGAGGTGCTGGGGTTCATGGACGGGACGTTCTACGCCCACCAGGGCGAGAGCCCGCTCGCGCTCTCGCGGGCGGTCAACCGGGTGCTCGAGTTCCTGCGGGAGAGCGAGATGATCACCGAGGTGGGGGAGTGGCTCGAGGCCACCGAGTACGGCTCGCTCGTCTCCCGGCTCTACATCGACCCCCGGAGCGCCGAGACGATCGTGACGGCGATGATCGGACGGAAGGAGTACACCGATATCGGCCTCCTGCATCTCCTCTGCTCAACCCCGGATATGCCGACACTCTATGTCAGGAGGGACGACATGTATGCCCTCGACCGGTTCCTCGCCGACCACCGGGACGACCTCTGGATGGAGATCCCCTGGGACGCAGGCGAGGGGTTCGACCGGAGCCTCAAGACCGCGCTCCTCCTCGGCGACTGGGCCGATGAAGTGGGCGAAGACGTGATCTGCGAGCGCTACAACGTCGGGCCGGGCGACGTCTACGGCATGGTGGAGAGCGTTGCCTGGCTGGTCCACGCGAGCCGGCACCTCGCGGGACTCTTTGCCCCGCACCTCGCCGGGCCGATCGAGGAGATGGAGCTCCGGACCAAACACGGTATCAGGAAGGAACTCCTGCCCCTCATCAGGCTCCGCGGGATCGGCCGGGTCCGGGCGCGCCGGCTCTTCAACAGCGGCATCGGGTCCCTCGAGGCGCTCCGCGCAGCGGGGCCGGAGAAGGTCGGGAAGATTCTCGGCCAGGGAATCGCGGCGAGGATATTCGAGCAGCTCGACGGCGCGCGTGACGAGATCGGAGAGGTCGGCGAAGAGCAGTCGACCCTCTCCCGGTTCGGGTGAACGAAATGACGGAGATAGCATGCGAGATCTACCGGGCGGTCTTTACGGTCGATGAGAATGCCGGATTCTTAAGCGAGGTCCGCAAGGTAGCCGATGAGTACGGGACCCACATCATCCTCTTCGACGCCGACCGCCTTGCGGGCCGAAAGCACGTCAAGGCGGCGCTCCGGCACGCCTGGCGGTCGTGGACCGGCGGCGATCCGATAGCGAACTCGCTTGAGATGGAGGCGCTCCTCTATGCCGCAGGGACCCGGCAGTGCCAGGTGGCCGCGTCCTTCGGGATTCATCCGGGAGAGAACCGTTCCTACATCGCCGTCTGCCCGGCGGCGGCAGGCGTCCGGGACCGCCTGGCCGGTCTCGTGACGTTCGTCGACACTGACCGGGAGGAGAGGATCGATCCCGCGAAGCGGGCGCGCCTCGCGGAACTCTTCGGCATCACCCCCGAAGAGGTTTCGGTGGTCGGGGAGGGCCGGTTCCGCGAACTGGTCCTCGAGCGGGTGGCGCTCCTCGACGTCTACCGCTGACCCGACGAGGCGTGGGTCAGGATGTGCCGGATCTCGGGGATGATGATCTTTTGGGCGGCGAGCGTGACGGCCTTCGTGGATCCCGGGATGCAGAAGACCGCCCGACCGTCGACGACTCCGGCGATCGCACGCGAGAGGATCGCGGCGGTCCCGATCTCTTCGTAGCTCTTCAGCCGGAAGAGTTCCCCGAACCCATCAATCGTCTTCTCGAGCAGCGGCGCGACGGCTTCGATGGTCACGTCGTCGGGGGTGAGCCCGGTGCCCCCGGTGATGATGACGCAGGTTGCACGCGAAAGAGCTGCATGGACCTCGGCGCGGATCCGTGCGAGATCGTCGGGGATCA
Organism: Methanobacteriota archaeon; assembly: GCA_023436625.1. Taxonomy (GTDB): domain Archaea; phylum Halobacteriota; class Methanomicrobia; order Methanomicrobiales; family Methanoculleaceae; genus Methanoculleus. Next base: position 17,645 of record JAEZIP010000017.1, read on the forward strand.
CGGCGTAGTGGGTCACCTCGATCTCCGCGGCGGAGAGGAGGTCGATGAGCGTCTTCCCGCTGGTATCGGTCTCCGGTTTCCGGCTCGAGGAGACGGTGATGACGGCACCGGTCACGGTGAGAGGTTTAAGATGGTTACTCTCCATAGGATCTTCCAGTACCCCTGTACCGCGTATTTTACTTCTTTCTATCCCCTGACTGGAGGGGTTCAATCCCCGACCCCTTTGTTTCGACTGGAACTATGAGGGGCCGCCCGGGCCCGGGGATGTGGTCGATGCAAGAGGAAGAGAGGCAACTCCCGGATCCCCGGTGAGCAGATCAGGTTCATGAGAGGTAGTTGACAGGATCCGGGCCGGCAGGAAAACCGTCCAACCGGGGATTGTCGGCCGCATCCCGGGAGGGAGGTGGTGCGATCCATGGGGATCGACGATCCGATCCGGCGGGACCGTCCACCGGGACGGGAGTCCGGTTCACGGGGAGTGATGATCCGATCCCATGGACAGGAATCCGGTTCAGGGAGGAGTAACGATCCGATCCACCGGGACAGATGTCCGGTTCAGGGAGGAGTGATGATCCGATCCTCCAGGACAGATGTCTGGTTCAGGGAGGAGTGATGATCTGATCTCCCGGGATAGATGTCTGGTTCCGGGAGATCGGATCATCACTCCTCCCGGGATAGTAGCCGGATCTCATCTGATGGCCGATCGATCCGGCGATAGAAGATCCCGATCGATCCTTTCTCCTTCCTCATTCTGCATCCTCTCCTTCCCACTTTGCACCCTTTCCTTCCCGCTCTGCACCCTTCTTTGCTCGCTCCATACTCCTCTCTTTCCCCTTTACGCTTTTCTCCGCTTTCCTCTTACTCTTCTCCTCCTATCCTGTACACTTACCATAAAACTTTATATCATGAGTTGCAGAGGTACACATGACTATCATCATCACCTTTGATTAGATGATACAACCTCCCGTATCATCATCACCCTCCACACGAAACAAAGGGGTGGGGGTGATCCTGGATTGTCTTCCCGGACTGCTCCCCGATACCATTCTCATCCTGAGCAGTTTATCGCTATTCCGCCGGCAGTCAACGGTGCCTCGTTCCACTGGAAACGAAGGGGTTATCAGTCTCGAAAGCAATCATATTAAGAGTCCTCGACACGAAAATTTCCTGTCCTGGCAACCCCCTCCGGTGACATTATGTCGGACGATAAAACAAACCCAATGGGACTATTCAAGAAATACCTGACCAATAGACGTATATTTAAGAACAGGGAAGTGCTCCGACACAGTTATCGTCCTCAGATTCTTCCTCACCGGAAACCGCAGATCGACGAGCTCGCCTCCATCCTTGCCCCTGCCCTCACGAACGAAACTCCTTCAAATATCCTCATCTACGGCAAGACCGGGACCGGGAAGACTGCGTCGGCCCGGTACGTGGGAACGGAGCTCGAGAACGCCAGCGCACTCGCCGGGACGAAGTGCAGGATCGTCCACCTCAACTGCGAAGTTATCGACACCCAGTACCGGGTCCTCGCCCAGATCGCAAACGGCCTCGACGACGCCGACGAGCACCCGAGCGACAGCACGAGGAACCACATCCCCATGACCGGGTGGCCGACCGATCAGGTCTACATGGAGCTGAAGAACCAGCTCGAGAGCAGCGGCGGGGTCATGGTCATCATCCTCGACGAGATCGACAAACTCGTCAAGAAGAGCGGCGACGATACCCTCTACAACCTCACCCGGATCAACTCCGACCTCAAGTTCGCGAAGGTCAGCATCATCGGCATCTCGAACGACCTCCGGTTCACCGACTTCCTGGACCCCCGCGTCCTCTCTTCCCTCTCCGAGGAGGAGATCGTCTTCCCCCCCTACAACGCCCCGCAACTCTGCGACATCCTCCAGCAGAGGGCCGAACTGGCGTTCGTGGAGGGAGCGCTCGGCGAGACGGTCATCCCGCTCTGTGCGGCCCTTGCGGCGCAGGAGCACGGCGACGCCCGGCGGGCGCTCGACCTGCTCCGGGTCTCGGGCGAGCTCGCGGACCGCGAGAACGCCACGGGCGTGGATGAGAAGCACGTCCGGATGGCCCAGGAGAAGATCGAGACCGACAGCATGGTGGAGTGCATCTCCACCCTCCCGACCCAGAGCAAGGCGGTCCTCTACGCGATGCTGATCCTCGAGCAGATGGGCAAACGGATCTTCACGAGCGGCGAGGTCACGGTGGTCTACCGCGAGATCGCCCGGATCATCGACCTCGACGTCCTGACGCACCGCCGGATCACGGACCTCATCTCCGAGCTCAACATGCTCGGCGTCATCAACACCCGGGTCATCTCACGGGGCCGCTACGGCCGGACGAAGGAGATGTGGTTCGACGCAACGACGAGTAAGATCGAAGAGGTCGTTACGCGCGACCCGAGGCTCGACGATGAGAGACTTAAAAAGCTCGACATCAACCGCTTAAGAGCAATGTTCAGGTGAAGTCATGAATGAAAAGGACCGTATCCTCCTCCATCTCCTGGAGGAGAACTGCCGCACCCCGTTAAGCGAGCTCGCGGTGCTGGCCGAGGTGAGCGAGCAGGATGCAAAGGACCGGATCGGCCGGCTGGAAGCGGCCGGCGCCATCCGCCGCTACGGAGCGGTCGTCGACTGGGAGCGGGCCGGCGACGGCAACGTCGCCGCGGTGATCGAGCTGAAGGTCTCGCCCGAGCGGGACTTCGGCTACGACCGGATCGCGGAACGGATCTCCCGGTTCCCGCAGGTTCGGTCGCTCCGGCTCATGACCGGGACTTACGATCTCCAGCTCCTGGTCACCGGGCCGAGCATGCACGAGATCGCCCGGTTCGTAGCCGAGCAGATCGCCCCGATGGACCGGATCCGGGAGACGGCGACGCACATCATCATGAAGACCTACAAGGAGAACGGCACCACCTTCGCCGAGCGCGAAGAGGTCGAGCGTCTCCCCTACTCGTTCTGAGGTGAGGTGCGATGAGGGACTTCGTCTCGGAACGGGCCCGTGCCATACCCCCTTCGGGCATCAGGCGGTTCTTCGACATCGCCCAGACGATGGAGGACGTCATATCCCTGGGTGTCGGCGAACCGGACTTCGTGACACCCTGGTGCGTCTGCGAGGCATCCATCTACTCCATCGAGCAGGGGTCGACCGCCTACACCTCGAACAAGGGGACGCCCCAGCTCCGGGGCGCCATCAGCCGCTACCTCGACACGCGGTTTAACACCCGTTACGACCCTGAAGCGGAGATAATCGTGACCTGCGGCGTCTCGGAAGCCGCCGATATCGCCATCCGGGCCGTGGTGGACCCGGGCGACGAGGTGCTGGTGGCGGAGCCGAGCTATGTCTCCTACACCCCCTGCGTCTCCCTCGCGGGCGGAACCCCGGTGCCCGTCCCCTGCCGGGCGGAGGACGAGTTCCGGCTGACGGCCGACGCGCTCGCGCAGCGCATCACCCCGCGGACGAAGGTTCTGATCGCAAACTTCCCGAACAACCCCACCGGCGGGGTGATGCAGGAGGGGGACTGGCGCGGGATCGCCGATCTCCTGGTCGACCACGACCTTCTCCTCATCAGCGACGAGGTCTACGCCGAACTCACCTACGACGGCAGCCACTTCTCGCCGGCGACGATCCCCGAGCTCCTTGAGCGGACGATCACCTTAAACGGGTTCTCGAAGGCCTTCGCCATGACCGGATGGCGGATCGGCTACCTCTGCGCCCCGCCGGCAGTCGCCGCTGCGGCCTTAAAGATCCATCAGTACGTCGCGCTCTGCGCTCCCGTCATGGGACAGATCGCGGCCTACGAGGCGCTCCGGATCGGAGAAGCCGAGAAGGACGCCATGGTCAGGGAGTACCGGCTCCGGCGGAACCTCTTCGTCGCCGGGCTGAACAAACTCGGTCTCGCCTGCCATGTCCCGAAGGGAGCGTTCTATGCCTTCCCCTCGGTGGAGAGCACCGGCATGACCGACGTCGAGTTTGCAGAGGCGCTCCTCCGCGAGCAGCATGTGGCCGTCGTCCCCGGGAGCGTCCTCGGATCTTCCGGTACCGGGCACGTACGGTGCGCCTACGCGGTTTCGCGGGACGATCTCAAGGAGGCACTCTCCCGGATGGGGGCCTTCCTGGAATCGATAAAATAAAAATAACTCCATAAATATCTTCAAAAGAAAATCGAAACTCTTTTATGGAATATCCCTGCCCGGGCAACTGATAGTTTGATGTCCGACAGGAGAATGACGGGCGGACAACCCCTTTATTTCCACTGGAGATGTGGATTTATTCAGGGATTTTGGGTGCCCGGGATCACGTCGCGCCCGTATCGGGCATACGTATCCTGTCCTCCAAACCCCGGGCAGATCTTCGGGTTCGCATCCGCGCTCCGGTCAATGATCTGATTACAGATCGTCATGCTGCTCCGGAGGGAAAAACTCGAAGCGATGGTCTGGAATATCCATGAAATGAAAATTCCACTGGAAACAAAGGGGTCCAGATCCCGATGTCAACCGTGTCGGGAGATGATCCGCGGGTGCCAGGATTGATATATGATGACCGCAGTCCGCGAAAACGTGGAATAGACGAGAAAATCGTGGCGCAACCCCGGAGACACCTGCCCGGTAATCCGCGCCTGCCGGGAGATGTGGCCGACCACGCGGGATGCCCTCTGTTGCCCGCGCCCCGGGCGATCCCGCCAGCGCTCCCTCCTCAGGGCGCGAAACGGCGTTGAGCGAGCGGTGCGGGGGCTGTCGGAACCCTGTTGCCTTTAAGCGGGGTGACCGCTCTCCCGGCATCACATTGTAACGTTTATCACCCAGTATCGCTCTATCCTACTTGATAGAACAATGAGTTGTACTATTATCGTCGGCGGGTTCTTTGGTGACGAGGGAAAAGGAAAGATCGTAGCCCACATCGCTCACCAGGACAGACCATCCATCATCTCCCGGGGCGGCGTCGGCCCGAACGCTGGGCATACCGTCTGTATCGGGGAGAAAGAGTACGGTGTCAGGATGGTCCCCTCGGGGTTCGTCTACCCGGAAGCGGCCCTCATGGTCGGGAGCGGCGTGCTCGTCGACCCCAGGGTCTTCCTGCGGGAGGTCGACCTGCTCGGCGTCCGGGGCAGGATCTTTGTCGACGGGCGGTGCGGCATCATCGAAGAGGATCATATCGCCCGGGACAGGGCGAGCGAGCACCTCAGGGATAAGATCGGGAGCACCGGAACCGGGTGCGGCCCGGCGAACGCGGATCGCGTCCTCCGGACGTCCCGGCAGGCGAAAGACGTCCCGGAGCTTGCGGAGTTCATCACCGACGTGGCGCAGGACGTCAACGGCGCCATTGACCGTGATGAGGTGGTCCTCCTCGAGGGGACCCAGGGCTTCGGGATCTCGCTCTACTTCGGGACCTATCCGTTCGTGACGAGCAAAGATACCTCCGCCTCGCAGATCGCCGCCGACAACGGCGTCGGCCCGACCCGGATCGACGACGTCATCGTCGTCTTCAAGGCCTATCCGACCCGGGTCGGCGAAGGTCCCTTCTCCACCGAGATGTCGGCGGAGCGGTCGCACGAACTCGGGATCGAAGAGTTCGGCACCGTCACCCATCGCCAGCGCCGCATCGGCACCTGGGACGGGAAGATGGCCCGTTACTCGGCGATGATCAACGGATGCACCCAGGCAGCGATCACCGGCATCGACCGGATCGACCCGGCCTGTTTCGGCGCGACAGACTACGACCGCCTGACCCGGAAGGCGAAGGACTTCATCGCGCAGGCCGAAAGAGACATCGGCAAACCCGTCACCCTGATCTCGACGGGTCCCGAGATGTCCCAGATCATCGATCTGCGGGGAGAGCGATGAGAAGGAACCTGATGGAGATACTCTGCTGCCCGGTCTGCAAGGGCGAACTTTCGCTGACCGTGACCGAAGAGAGCGGTGAGGAGGTGCTGGAAGGCACCCTCCGGTGCGCGGCGTGCAGCGTCGACTACCCTATCAGCGAGGGCATCCCGAACCTCCTCCCGCAGACCGCCTGTGAGGACTGATCTGGCCGATGTCGGAGATATTTCTCAACCGCCGGGGGATCAACTCCATCGAGGTTCCGGACGAGGTCGAGGCGACGCCGGGGAGCGACCTTGCCCTCCATATCGTTAACCACGCATCACCGCTCCACATCACCCTCGCCTCCTCAAACTCCTCGACCTTCACCGACTTTTTCCACGAGAACCTCTACGTGAACAGAATCGAGGAGTTCCGGATCCCCATCCGGGAGAATGCCTACCCGGGTGTCTTCAACGTCGAGGTCATCGCCGGCTACGGCGCTAAAAAGGCGGAGTTCCGGGTCGTCGTCAGGGAGCGGGCGGCACCGGAGCCCGGGCCGGTCGAGGTCCCTCCGAAAAAGGCCGCCCCCGGGGCCTCGTTCCGGTGGCAGTCTTCCATCCCGGCCCTCGCCCTCGTCGCCGCCGCTCTGGTGCTCTACGGGCTGTGGCTGGCCTACCGGGTTGATCTCTTAAACGCCGCTGCGTTTGCGGCGCTGCTCATCGGGGTCATCCTCACATGGCTGCGGCAGCGGTCGTAGTCGCCGCGTCGCTGCTGGTGGACCGGCTGGTCGGAGATCCGCACTCCCGGTACCACCCGGTGGCGGTCCTCGGCAGATTCATCGGGTGGTGGGGAGTTCCGGGCCGCTACCCGGTCCGCATCCAGCGGGCGGCCGGAGTCGCCGGAACCGTTCTGACCGCATCGCTCTTTGCCGCCCCCTTCGTTCTCGTCCAGTTCGCGGCCCCCTGGTTCCTCTACCTCCTCCTCGCGCCCTTCCTTCTCAAGACCTGTCTCGCCTGGCGGGCGCTCGAGGAGCATGCCGCTGCCGTGGTGCGGGCGCTCGAGGACGGCGGCATCGATGCGGGCCGCTCAGCGGTCGGGATGATGGTGAGCCGGGATACGGCGCGCCTCGAGCGCGAGCACGTCCTCTCGGCCGCCTACGAGTCGATGACCGAGAACCTGGTCGACAGCATCGTCTCCCCGCTCTTCTACTTCGGGATCTTCGGCCTCGCCGGGGCCGCGGTCTTCCGGGCGGTCAACACCCTGGACGCAATGCTCGGCTACCGGGACGAGCGGCGCCGGATCGGCTGGTTCCCGGCACGCGCCGACGACGTCGCAAACTTCATCCCGGCCCGGCTCACCGGCTTCATCCTCCTCGCCTACTTTGCGGCGAAGGGCCGGTTCGCCCCGGCCTGGGCGGTGCTCCGCCGGGACAGAAAGAAGCGCCCGGGGTTCAACGGCGGGATCCCGATGGCCGTCATCGCCGGCGGCGTCGGGATCCGGCTCGAGAAGCCCGGTTTCTACACGATCGGGGACCCTGAACGGACGCTTGCCGAGGCGGGCGCCGGGATCGTCCATGCGGTCCGGGCGGCGACGATCATCTTCGCCCTCGCCGAGATAGCCGCACTATTTTTATTGGGGTTCATGAGCTATACATAAGAGTAATGAAACTCGAGGAACTGAGATTTGGCACCGAGCTGATCAAGCGCGGCTTTGCGTCGATGCAGAAGGGCGGCGTCATCATGGACGTGGTCAACGCAGAGCAGGCGCAGCTCGCCGAGGAGGCCGGTGCCGTCGCCGTCATGGCGCTTGAGAGGGTCCCTGCCGATATCAGAGCGGCCGGGGGCGTGGCCCGCATGGCCGACCCGCAGAAGATCGTCGAGATCATCGATGCGGTCTCCATCCCGGTGATGGGGAAGGCCCGGATCGGCCACTTCGTCGAGGCGCAGATCCTGGAAGCGCTCGGCGTGGACATGGTCGACGAGAGCGAGGTGCTGACCCCGGCGGACGAACAGTTCCATATCGATAAGACCCGGTTTTCCGTCCCGTTCGTCTGCGGCGCCCGGAATCTCGGGGAGGCACTGCGCCGGGTGAACGAGGGTGCGGCGATGATCCGGACGAAGGGCGAGGCCGGCACCGGCAACGTCGTGGAGGCGGTCCGCCACATGCGGGCGATCATGGGCGGGATCCGGGCGCTGAAAGGGATGGACAGCCAGGAGCTCGTCGACCGGGCCCGCGAGATCGAGGCGCCCACAGAACTCGTCATCGAGTGCGCAAACCTCGGCCGCCTTCCCGTCGTAAACTTCTCCGCCGGCGGCATCGCGACGCCTGCCGACGCGGCGCTGATGATGCAGCTCGGGGCCGACGGGGTCTTCGTCGGGTCGGGGATCTTCAAGTCCTCAAATCCCGAGGTGACCGCCCGGGCGATCGTGGAGGCGGTGAACCACTACGATGAGCCGAAGGTTATCGCCGAGGTGAGCAAGGGTCTCGGCGCGGCGATGAAAGGCCTCGACGTCCACATGCTCCGCGAAGAAGAGGTGCTGCAGACCCGTGGGCGTTAAGGTCGGTGTTCTCGCGCTCCAGGGCGACGTTGCCGAACACATCGCGGCGTTCCGCGAGGCTCTCGCTGACCGGCCGGATTCTTTTGCCGTCCCGGTCCGGCAGGCGCGCGACCTCGCGGACCTCGACGCGCTCGCGATCCCGGGCGGGGAGTCCACCACCATCTCCCGGCTGATCGGAAAAAACGGACTTTACGAGCCGCTTGCGGAGTTCGAAGGCGGGGTCTTCGCCACCTGCGCGGGGATGGTCCTCGTTGCGGACCGGGTGGACGATGCCCGGGTGCGGACCCTCTCCCTCATCCCGATGCACGTGGCACGGAACGCCTTCGGGCGGCAGGTCGACTCCCGGGAAGCGATGCTCGAGGTTGCGGGCCTCGCGGGGCCCTTTAGGGCGGTCTTTATCCGGGCGCCGGTGGCGACGGACGTCGGCCCTCAGGTCCAGGTGCTCGCCCGCATCCCGGAGGGGATCGTCGCCGTCCGGCACGGCCGGCACATGGCGTTCGCCTTCCACCCGGAGCTTGGAGGGGACCTGCGCCTGCACCGAATGTTCCTTGAGGGGCTCGGGGTATAAGGGATCCCGGGGCTCACGCTTTTTGAACCTCCAGGCCTCCCGTGTGGGGCCGGGCCCGTGAGGCGGCAGTGACCTGTCCCGTCACCGCCAATGGAGGAGGTACACCATGAAGAAAGAACTTGTCGTGGAATGGAAACACATCGGAAACAGGATCGAGAAGACCCCTGAAGAGTTTGAGGAGACCGGGATGACGCTTGCGGCGGTCCTCGCGGAGATCAGGATGCTCCTTGAGATGGAGGGCGTCAGCGTCCGGATGGTCGAGACCGTCCTCCCCGACGATGCCGCCGCAGAGCCGGAGAGCCTCCTCTTCAACGGTGTCCCGGTCGAGAGGCTCCTCGAAGGGGTCGAGGTGACCGCGACGGCCTGTGCCTGCGCATCCTGTGACTCCTGCGAGGCCTGCGGGGAGGAGACGGAGTGCCGGACGCTCCGCTACAACGGCGAGGAGTACGAGGCGATCCCGCCGGAGCTGATCGGGCGGGCCGCCGTAAAAGCGCTCGAGATGGAGTGAGGCGGGGCGGTCCCCCTCACTCCTCCGGGCCGTAGCATCGCCGGAGGATCACCGGGGTGCTCCGTGGCGCCCCGGTGGCCGCATCCGCAAACAGTGCTGGAGCGGCGATGCGATCCCCCGGAACCGGAGGTGCCGTGACCGGGGAGAACGCCTGCCCCTCCCGCCACTCCCAGACGGCGTCCATCACGGCGTCCGCCGTCGCCATGACGCTCGCGGTCCCGACGTCCACAACGACGGGGTTCGTGATGTTCCACCGCTCGACGACCGTATCCAGGAGCCGGCGCCGGACCGTCCAGACCATCGGCGGGTGCGGGTGCGCGAGCAGTTGATCCAGCTGCTCCGCCCAGACCGCGCCCTGGAGCTCGAACCTTCCCACCTCGTCGATGACTATCAGATCAGTCTCCCGCGGATCCGGCGGCGCGAGCGCCCGGCGGCCGAACGCGAGCCCTTCGGGACGGAAGTAGAATCGGCCGTGGGCCTCGCACCGCGGGTCGGGATCGATCGAAGCGAGTTCCTCGTGCCCGCCGGTGGCAAGGTCGACGAGGGTGAATCCGGACCTCCGCCCGTCCCGCATATGACCGGGAGCGAGCACGCCCCGGACCCGGACGTGCAGCCCGACAGTGAGCCCGAGGACCAGGTGCAGGAACGTCGTCTTGCACTGGCCCTGCCCGCCGGTGATGATGAAGACCGGCGCCCGGCCGCTCATCCGGGAAGACCTCCGTTGTTGAAAACCGGATCCGGGGGTAGGAACCGGGAGACGTTCACTCCGGAGTACATGGGCATACATTGTGGCCGTGAGTATAAAACACTTTTACCCTAATGTTTTGTTAAAGTTAAATTGTTTACCTCTTAGACGCCTCCGGGGCCCGCAGCCCTTATGCGGGGCCGGGTGCCGGGGGTGCCCGTGGACCGGGAGAAGGCCTCTTTGGTCTGCAGAAAAAACCTCGTCCCGCGCGAAAAGGAACCGAAATCGATGCCGCCGGGGGAGGAGACCGGCGCGTGGAGGGGGCATACCCCCGCATATCATATAAGTAGCAACGGCGGACAATACCTTACGGAGATTTTCTTATGACAGACCAGAAGAGCGGAACAAGGGTCGTGCTCCACACGACCATGGGAGGTATCACGATTCGCCTCTACGACGACATGCCGGTGACCGCGGGCAACTTTGCAAAACTGGCGAAATCCGGGTTCTACGACGGCACGATCTTCCACCGGGTGATCGCCGGGTTCATGATCCAGGGCGGCGACCCGACCGGCACCGGGACGGGCGGACCGGGCTACACCATCACCGACGAGTTCGTGAAGGGCCACTCGAACCAGCGGGGCACGATCGCCATGGCGAACACCGGACGCCCGAACACTGGCGGCAGTCAGTTCTTCATCAACCTGGTGAACAATGACTTCCTCGACTGGGATAACCCCAGGACGCCGAGCGCTCACCCGGTATTCGGCGAGGTGGTGGAAGGGATGGACGTCGTCGATAAGATCGGGAAGGTAACGACGAACTCCGCCGATAAGCCGAAGGTCCCCGTCCGGATCGAGAAGGCCGAAGTCCTGGAGTAACCCCTTTTTTTTATGAACCGCAGCGACATCGGACGCCGGGACCCGGGCGTGATCGAGGAGCGGATCGGCTACACGTTCAGGGACCGCGCACTTCTTACGCGGGCGCTCACCCGCCTCGCGTACACCCTGGAGGCGGGCCTTCCAGCGGCCGCCCACATGGACGCACTTGCCACCCTCGGCGATGCGGTCATCAACGTGGTCGTCGTGGAAGCGGTGGTCGCGGGCGGGGCGCACGACAAGGGCGCGATCACCAACAGAAAGATGAACCTGGTGAACATGACCCGGCTCCGCGGGCTCGCGGAAGACCTCGATCTCGCCGACTACGTCCGCTGGGGGAAGGGCGAGGCCGCCCAGGCCGTCTGGACCTCCGGCCGGGTCCTCGCCGAGTGCCTGGAAGCGCTCGTCGGCGCCGTCTACCTGGACGGCGGGATGGGCGCCGCCGCCGGGGTGCTCCGGCGGCTCGGGCTCACGGAGAAGGGGTAAATTCTCGCCTTCACTCCTCCGTCGCCGTCGCCGGCAATGGCTCTCTCGCCGGGGCGCCGGCCGGCGGCCGCATCAGGAGCCAGCCGACGGCGAACCCCGCCGCCGCGAGGGCCGCGACCCACGGGAAGACACCGAGGTAGGTCCCGGTCGCCGTCCTGATGAACCCGGCGAGCTGCGGCCCGGCGATGGCGCCTGCGCCGTAGGCGAGGAAGACGACTCCATAACAGCGCGGGTAGTCGCACGTCCCGAAGTAGGATGCCGTCGCCGTCGGTGCGATGGCGAGCCAGCCCCCGAGGGATCCCCAGAGGACGGCGAACGCGACGACGTAGGCGGGCACACCCGGAGCGAGCCACATCAGGACCGATGCCGCCGCGATGAGGCCGAACGTCAGCATCGCCGTCTTCTGCGGTGATATCCGGTCTGCAAGACCACCGAAGACCGGCCGTCCCGCGCCGTTGAAGACGGCGAAGAATCCGACGAGGAGCGTCGCGAGGCCCGCGTCGACCCCGGCGAGCTCGGTCCCGACTGGTTTTGCGATCGATATCGCCATGAGCCCCGCGAGGCACCCGACGAAGTAGCAGGCGAAAAGCCCGTAGAACGTCCCCGTCCGGAGCATCGCCCTCCGGTCGCACTCGCAGGCCGGCGCCGTGCCCGTGCCGGGCGCGGGAGGGGACCATCCTTTCGGCCGCCACCCCTCCGGCGGGAACCGGAGCGGCAGGGCCGAGAGGACCAGGACGGCGATGAGCGCCGCCCCGAAGACCTGGAACGTCGCCATCACGCCGTAGGCGGCGATCAGCGCTCCGGCTGCGTTTGCGGTGACGAAGGCCGAGAACCCGAACCCGAGGAGGGCAAGCCCGACGGCAAGCCCCCGCCGGTCCGGGAACCACCGGGCGGCCACGGCGACCGGCGCCCCGTAGGCGATCCCGACCCCGAGGCCGCCGATCACCCCGTAGACGACGTAGAGCATCTCGACCGACGTCGCCGTCGAGGCGAGGAGCCACCCGAGGCCGGTGAGGAGCCCGCCGACGACCGTCACCGTCCGGGGGCCGTAGCGTTCGATGTACTTCCCGGCGAGCGGCATGGCTATCGCGAAGAAGGCGAGGAAGACTGAGAACGGGAGGAGGACCTCTCCCGCCGTCACCTCCCGGCCGAGTGTCGCGGTGAAGTGCGCCGCAAGCGGCGCGACGAAGACGCTCCAGGAGTAGATGCTCCCGAGGCAGAGGTTGATGACGAGGCCGAGGGCGACGAGCCCCCATCTCCCCTTCTCGGCAGACATGCCGAAGACCTTCGGTGTGTCGGACATGATGTTCCTCAAAGAAGAGGAGGGTTACTCCTCCAGGGTGGAGATGTCCCCCGGGTCCATGCCGAGCTCCCGGGCCTTCAGGACCCGGCGCATGATCTTGCCGCTCCGGGTCTTGGGGAGCCTATCCATGTACTCGATCTCGGCCGGCACCGCGACGGGCCCGAGGCTGTTCCTGACATGACGGGCGAGCTCGTCGGAGAGGCCGTCGCCGGAGCTCGCGCCCACGCGGAGGGTGACGAAGGCCTTGATGACGTTCCCTTTCAGGGGATCGGGCTTCCCGATGACCGCGGCCTCCGCCACCGCGTCGTGGGAAACGAGCGCGCTCTCGACCTCCGCGGTCCCGATGTTGTGCCCGGAGACGACGATCAGGTCGTCGGCCCGCCCGATGACCATGATGTAGCCGTCCTGATCTTTCACCGCGAGATCGCCTGCGGTGTAGCATCCCGGGATGGTGCTCCAGTAGGCGCGGTAGCGCTCGTCGTTCCCATGAACCGTCCGGAGCATCGCGGGCCAGGGTTCCCTGATGACCAGGAACCCGCCGGTGCCGGGCGGGACCGGGTTGCCCGCTCTGTCGACAACGTCAACGACGGCGCCCGGGATGGGCTTTCCGGCAAACCCCGGCTTCATCGCCTCGCCGACCATTGTGGTCACCATCTGCATCCCGGTCTCGGTCTGCCACCAGGTATCCACGATCGGGCACCGCCCGCCGCCGATCGCGCGGTAATACCACTCGAACGCCTCGGGGTTGAGCGGTTCACCGACCGACCCGAGCACCCGGAGCGACGAGAGGTCGTACTTCGCCGGCCACTCGTCGCCGTAGCGCATGAACATCCGGATTGCGGTCGGGGCGGTGTAGAAGATCGTCACCCCGAGGTCCCGGATCAGCTGCCAGTAGGCGCCCGGGTCCGGGTAATCCGGCGTCCCTTCGACGAGGACGACGGTCGTGCCGACCGCAAGCGGGCCGTAGACGATGTAACTGTGGCCGGTGATCCAGCCGGTGTCGGCGGTGCACCAGTAGATGTCGTTCTCCTTGATGTCGAAGACGTGGCGGGTGGTGTAGTAGGTCCCGACCATGTAGCCGCCGCAGGTATGCACGATGCCTTTCGGTGCGCCGGTCGAGCCGCTCGTATACAGGATGAAGAGCGGGTCCTCGGCATCCATCGTCTCCGCGGAGCATTCCGGGGCGGCGTGGGCCATGAGGTCGGCGTAGTCGACCTCCCGGGCGGGATCGAGGTCGACGGCCGGGGTCTCGCGCCGGAGAACGACGACCCGCTCGACGCACGGCGTGTGTGTGAGCGCTTCCCTCGCGATCCCCAGGAGGGGGATGGCTTTTCCACGACGGTAGCCGGCGTCTGCGGTAATGAGGACTTTTGCCTCCGCGTCGTTGATCCGCATCGCAAGCGCATCAGGCCCGAACCCGCCGAAGACGACCGAGTGGACTGCCCCGATCCGGGCGCAGGCAAGCATCGCGATGACCTGCTCGGGGACGAGCGGCATGTAGATGCAGACCCGGTCGCCCTTCCCGACACCGAGGTGCGAGAGACTGTTTGCAAACCGCATCACCTCGCGGTAGAGGCCGTCGTAGGTGAAGACCCGCTCTTCTCCCTGCTCGCCGCGCCAGACGATCGCCGGCTTATCCTTCCGGTCGCCGGCGACATGACGGTCCAGGCAGTTGTAAGTGATGTTCAGCTGAGCGTTGACGAACCACTTCGCGTAGGGGTAGTTCCATTCCCTGACCCGATCCCACGGCTTGAACCAGACCAGTTCCCGGGCGATCCGGTCCCAGAAGGCCTCCGGGTCGCGCATGAACTCCTGGTACGCCTGGATGTAATCCGGTGTCCAGGCGGTCGCCTTACACCGGGGGTCGGGGAGGTAGCGTTTCTCCTCCAGTTTCACGGCAAATGTCTCTGCCATCATCCCACTCTTCTACATGATTAATCATGCCGGATTGCTCCGGTCGATTCCCGTGCGGGTCCGACACAGTGCAAAAGCGGCTCATTTCGGGTCCGTCGTTCTTCCAACCGGTCGGCCCGTGGTCGTGCTGCCGTACATGCGGTCGCCGGCAACCGGTGCCGGTCCCCGCCGGGAGCGTGGTTTCTCCGGGCGCCTCCTCCCGTGTGGCCGCCCCAGATTATACATGATCTATCATGTATAATTTGACATGATCAATAATGTAGGATTTGGAGATAAACCTTATGGTCTGCCGGAAGGCCGGAGCCGGGGTTTTGCCCCGGGAGAGTGTTACAGCCACCCCTTCCGGTTGATGGCCACCGCGAGGAGAGAGGAGACGATCAGGGAGAGAATGATGATGATGACGAATCCGTAGGGGTGATCCTCAAGGGGAACGGGGACGTTCATCCCGAGGAAACTTGCGATCATCGTGGGGATAGCGAGGATGATGGTTATCGAGGTGAGGAGTTTCAAGATGTTGTTGAAGTTGTTCGATATGATCGAGGCGAAGGCGTCCATCGTCTCGGTGAGGATCGTCGAGTAGGTGTTCGCCATCTCGATCGCCTGCTTGTTCTCGATGATGACGTCCTCGAGGAGGTCGGTGTCGTCCGCGTACATCCGGAGCGGCTGGAACGTCAGGGTCT
This sequence comes from Methanobacteriota archaeon, assembly GCA_023436625.1. Taxonomy (GTDB): domain Archaea; phylum Halobacteriota; class Methanomicrobia; order Methanomicrobiales; family Methanoculleaceae; genus Methanoculleus. Next base: position 33,041 of record JAEZIP010000017.1, read on the forward strand.
TATCGAGGACGATCTGGTTGCTCCGAAGCGACGTCGAGAAGTAGACCAGACTTTTTTTGAGGTTCATCAGCTGGATCAGTTCTCGGTTCCGCATCGACTGGTTCAGTTCGGCCCCGATCCGGTCGGATACCCGCTCGATCTGGCGCAGGTACTGGAGGAAGTAGGATGCGTTTAAAAAAAGGATCTGTAGCACGAACCGGGTCTTTTTAAAGGTGTAGAAGTGTTTCACCCGGCCGTTCGTGAAGTCCCGGACGATCGCGTTCTCGCGGAGGCAGACGGTGACGATGGTATCGGGCGTAACGATGATCCCGAGCGGCATCGTCGTGTAGAGGATCGTCTGCTCGGGGTACGGCATCGGGATATCGATGACGATCAGGGTGACGCCGTCCTCGGTCTCGGTCCGCGGACGCTCCTCCTCGTCGAGCGCTGCCCGGAGGTAATCCCCCGGGACGGAGAGTCTTGTCGCGACCTCCTCGATCTCCTCCCCCGACGGATTGATCATGCAGACCCAGGAGCCGGGCTCGAACCGGCCGGTCTCCTCCGTCCGGGGAGCCGGTGCTGCCTCAACCGTGCGGTAGATGCGGATCATGCGGTCTCTCACCTCCTGAACCCGGGCTCACAGGATTACATTATCTGCGCGGCGGGAAGAAGGTATGGCCTCCCGGGAGGCATCGAACTTAAAAAAAGGTTAGATGACCAGGATCAGCGGCGCAAAGACCAGCGCGACCATGGACATCAGTTTCAAGAGAATGTTGATGGCAGGGCCCGAGGTGTCCTTGAAGGGGTCGCCGACGGTGTCACCGACAACTGCCGCCTTGTGGGCCGGGGAACCCTTGCCACCGAGGTGGCCCTGCTCGATGTACTTCTTTGCGTTGTCCCAGGCTCCACCGGCGTTCGCCATCGTGACGGCGAGGAGGAACCCGGATGATAGCGAACCTACGAGCAGGCCGCCGAGCGCTTCGGTGCCGAGGACGAACCCGACGGCGAGCGGCGCGACGACGGCGAGGATGCCGGGCAGGATCATCTCGCGCAGTGCCGAGTTCGTGGAGATGGCGATGCAGGAGGTGTAGTCGGGCTCGGCCGTCCCCTCCATGAGGCCGGTGATCTCCTTGAACTGACGGCGGACCTCGTGGACGATGCTGTATGCAGCTTTCCCCACTGCCATCATCGTGATGGAGCAGAAGAGGAAGGGAAGCATCGCACCGACCAGGAGGCCGATGAAGACGTTCGGAACCGATATGTCGATGACCGAGAGGCCGACCGCCTGGGTGTAGGCGGCGAAGAGGGCGAGCGCCGTCAGCGCCGCAGAGCCGATGGCGAACCCTTTGCCGATGGCGGCGGTGGTGTTGCCGACGGCGTCCAGGGTGTCGGTGATCTCGCGGACTTCGGGTTTCTGGTGGGACATCTCGGCGATACCGCCGGCGTTGTCGGCGACCGGGCCGTAAGCGTCGACGGAGAGGGAGATGCCGAGCGTCGAGAGCATGCCGACGGCGGCGATCGCGATACCGTAGAGCCCGGCGACCTGGTACGAGACGTAGATCGCGAGGGAGATGATCAGGACCGGCCAGATGGTGCTCTCCATTCCCTTCGCAAACCCGGTGATGATGGTGGTCGCAGCCCCGGTTTCGCTGGACTTGACGATGGCGAGCGTCGGGCTCCGGTCAAAGGAGGTGTAGAACTCGGTGATCAGGCCGATAGCGAACCCTGCGATGAGACCGGCGACGGTGGCGTAGAAGACACCGATGTACTCCGCCCCGAGGAGCGAGGTCACCAGGAAGTAAGTGGCTGCGACGACCAGGACGAGCGCGGAGAGCAGACCCTTGTTGAAGGCCATGTGGATGGCGCTGCTCTCGGTCTTGTTGGTCCTGACAAAGAACGAGCCGATGATGGACGCGACGATACCGACCGCCGCGATGAGCAGCGGGAGGACGATCACGTTCATGGTGATGGCGTTCGGGAACTGCGTGGCCGCGACGGCGACGCCGAGGACCATCGCTGCGATGATCGAGCCGACGTAGGATTCGTAGAGGTCGGCACCCATGCCGGCGACGTCGCCGACGTTGTCACCGACGTTGTCGGCGATGACGGCCGGGTTCCGGGGGTCGTCCTCGGGGATGCCCGCCTCGACCTTGCCGACGAGGTCGGCCCCGACGTCTGCGGCCTTGGTGAAGATACCGCCGCCGACACGGGCGAAGAGGGCGATCGAACTTGCTCCGAGGCCGAACCCGGTCACGATGGTGAGGATTTCAGCCTGGGAAAGCCCGGTTACGGTGCTGATGACCACGTACGCGATCGAGAGCCCGAGGAGCCCGAGCCCGACCACGGCCATGCCCATGACCGAGCCGCTCGCAAACGAGACCCGGAATGCATCCGCGATCCCTCTCCTTGCGGCGTTCGTGGTCCGGACGTTTGCGGCCGTGGCGGTGAACATGCCGATGTAGCCGGCGGTCGCCGAGAGTGCCGCACCGAGCACGAAGCAGGCGGCGGTGAGCGGGTTGATCCAGACGCCGAGGACGATGGCAAGCACGACGACGAATATTGCTATAGCGCGATACTGTCTGTTCAGGTAGACCATTGCTCCCGTATGAATGGCGGCAGCAATCTTCTGCATCAGGTCGGTACCTGTACCCTCCCGCCTGATACTCATATACGAGTATCCTGCGAACAGGAGAGCAAGAACGGCACCAATGGGTGCCAGATATACCAGATCCATCTCTCTGCATTCCTCCGATTGAGTACCATATACAGAGGGATTCAACATTTTTAAATATGTGGAAAAGATCCGGGGAGATCTGATGGAAATTCAGCTAAAATCCAGCACTTCGGGCTGGAGTGTCTGGAGATCGACGACGAACGCCCGCGCGGGCGTAGGGTGGATATTCATCTGTTTCTGAAACGCAGTCTGGGACTGCCAGGTGCCGGTGTTCACCCCGAGGACACCGCGGTAGCGGGTGATGCCGCAGATGTGGACGTGCCCCGTGAGGAGGATCTCCGGGAGCGGGTCGATGACGAGCCGGTCGGTCTTCATCGCGGCTATCGGGGTCCGCATACCGTAGGGGGAGGCAAGCAGCCGGCGTTTGAGCATCTCCTCCATGATCTCGCCGGGCCGCTCGTAACTCGCTCCCGGAATGAGCCCGATCATGTCGTCGATCGACCGCCCGTGGTACATCAGGACCCGGACACCCTGGAGGTTCAGCAGGCAGGGGTTCTCGACGAGGGTGCAGTTTGCCGGGAACTTCCCGGTGAACTCCGGCGGGATCGCCGGCTGCGGCTCGGCCATCCTGACGACGTCGTGGTTCCCCGGGGCGGCGACGATCCGGACCCTCGAAGGGAGGTCCCGGAGCATCTCTGCAAAGACGTCGTACTGCTCGTAGATGTTCTTGATCGTCAGTTCGTTCTCCTGCCCGGGGTAGATCCCGATCCCGTCGACGAGGTCTCCTGCGATCAGGAGGTAGCCGGCGTCGGAGTCCTGGAGCCAGTCGGCGAACCGGTTCCACCCCTCTTCGAGGAATGTGTCGCTCCCGACGTGAACGTCGGAGATCAGGACCGCTTTGCCCGGCCGGTCGCTCCTGAACGGGGCGTTGTTGATGGGGACGTCCGGGCGGGAGAGTTGCTCGGCAAAGAAGAGCCCCCCGTCGTTTGAGAGTTTTCCCTTGACCCCGATCACCTCGTCGGGGAGGATCCGCTCCGCCTCCGCAAAGGAGTCGTCCTTTCCTTTGTTGAAGAGCACCCGCATGGCTCCGGTGGGATCCTCAACCTCGACGAGCCGGTGCCCTTTGGCGGTCGTCCGCACGTCGGCCACCATCCCGATGACGTTGCACTCCTCGTCCCGGTAGCGGTGGGGGGATTTGACCAGCGCCTCGATCGGCATCACGTTCATTCGGCTCCGGATCATGGAGGAGAGGCTGTTGTAGCGGTCACGGAAGTAGTGGACGGCATCCTCGTGGCCGCTGACGCTCCCCGTGGTCCCGGGGTTCCCCATGATCACCTCGAGTTCCGGGTCGACGAGGAACCGGGTCCCGTCACGGACCTTCCGGAGGCCCGGGATATGCTCCGCAGAGATAACCAGGGTGCCGCCGGGAACCCCGGCCGCTATCCGGTCGATGAGCGTCGGGTCGTCCTGCTCCCGGATGTAACTCACCACGTCAGGATGGACCTGATGCTTCAACTCAAGGAACCGGCGTACGATCTCGGCGTTGGCGAGCATGGACTTCATGTTATTCTCCCCCCGGCAATATGGGTTTATCTTTTTCGCGCTTCACCCCCGGACAACCTATGTATATGAAGGGATAGCATTCTCTTTAGAGCAAATGTCGGATACCACCTGGCTGCAGCGTGCAGCATCGGCCCTCGCGGCGTTCCGGGAGAGCGACCGCCCGGTCGTCTCCCTCGCACGGGACCTCCTCTGGGTCGTCGCGGTCGTGGGCGGCATTGCCCTTCTTCTCTACCTCTTCGCCGGCACATGGCCGGCGGTGGTCACGATCGAGTCGGAGAGCATGGTCCCGAACATGAACGTCGGCGACCTGGTGCTCGTCGTCGACGAGGACCGGTTCGGCGGGTTGACAACCTGGGCCGAGGGGCAGCAGACGGGGCATTCGTCTTTCGGGAACTACGGCGACGTGATCGTCTACCGCCCGAACGGCGCCGATTCCGTCCACCCGATCATCCACCGGGCGATGACCCACGTCGATACCGCCGCCGTGGAGGAGTCGGGGCTCGGAGAGTATTACACCGACCCGCACGGCGGCTACATCACCAAAGGGGACAACAACCCCTACACCGACCAGCCGAACCTCCGGATCTCCGGCATCGGGGTGATCGAGCCGGTGAAGAAGGAGTGGATCGTGGGTAAAGCCCTCTTCGCGGTGCCGCTCATCGGCTACCTGCCCCTGCATATCGTCGAGTTTGCCGTCATCGTCATCCTGGTCATCCTCATCCACGATTTCGTCCTTGCGCGGCGCAAAGAGAAAGAGGAATAAATCCGGAATTACAAGAGAGTTGTTTACGATGCCGTATTCGCTGAAAAATCTTCTCGACGACACGCTCGCCGGCCACCGGCTCACGGAGGAGGAAGCCGTCCGTCTCCTCGAGATTCGCGACCGGGGTGTCTGGGAGATCGCCGCAGCCGCAGACGAGCTCCGGGAGCGGAAAGTCGGCGACGTCGTCACCTATGTCCGGAACCAGAATATCCACGTCACCAACATCTGCAAGAACCTCTGCGGGTTCTGCGGGTTCGGGCGGCGGGCGACCGACCCGGATGCGTTCTGCGATGGGAGGGACGCTATCCGGGAGAAGGCGCGCCAGGCCGCGGCCCGGAACGTCACCGAGATATGTCTCCTCTCCGGCGTCCACCCGGACTACACCCTCGACTCCTACATCGACCTCATCTCCTGCGTCCGGGAAGAGGCGCCCGGCGTGGACATCCACACGGCGAGCCCGGACGAGATCGCCTGGGCGGCGAAACGGAGCGGCGTCTCGACGAGGGAGGCGATCGTCCGCCTGATTGGCGCGGGTCTCGGCACCCTGCAGGGGACGGCAGCTGAGATCCTGGTCGACGACGTCCGGCGGGTGATCTGCCCGAACAAGTGCGACACGGCAACCTGGGTCCGGATCATCAAGGAGGCGCATCGTCTCGGGCTCCGCTCGACGGCGACGATCATGTACGGCTCCTGCGAAAGGCCTGAAGACCGGGTCCGGCACCTCACGGTCCTCCGGGAGATCCAGGACGAGACCGGCGGGTTTACCGAACTGGTGCCGCTCTCCTTTCTCCACGAGAACACCGCCATCTACCGCAATGGTCTCACCCCTCCGGGTGCCACCGGCCGCGAAGACCTCCTGCTTTTTGCAGTCGCGCGGCTCTTTCTGGACAACTTCGACCACATCCAGATCTCCTGGGGCAAAGTCGGGAAGAAGACGGCGCAGCTGGGGCTGTTAGCGGGCGGCGACGACCTGGGCGGGACGATGTTCTGCGACGACGTCAGCACGGATGCCGGCGGCGAGGGCGCCGACTACCTGGCTCCGGACGAGATGCGGCGGATCGCCGAAGATGCCGGCCGGATCCTCAGACAGCGGACGACGACCTACGAGATCGTGTGAGTCCGGCCGAAGGCCGGTTTGCACCGGCTTGAGGTGAAAGGCCGGCCGAAGGCCGGTTTGCACCGGCTTGAGGTGCGAAACCGGTTCACATCCTGTTCAAGGCCTCCCTCCCGGGCATCCCGATCTCGACGCGGCGCTGCACCGCCGGGAGGTTTGCCGCCTTCACCTCGGCATCCATCAGAGCATCGAGGTCTTCCAGGGTGGACTCCGAGGCACCGACGATCGCGGCGGGAACCCCGGCGTTTGCCAGCGCTTCGATATCGAACCCGTCCGTCCCGATCATCCCCTCGTCGGTCACCCAGGCCATCAGGCTGGTGCTTCCGACCGGGATGACGTATCCGTATGCATCCTTGTAGCTGAGTCGCGTCCGCTGGTGACACAGGATCTGCTGAGCCATGGCTGCCGGGGTACCCCGGGAACTGATAAGTGTATGCACCACTACCGGGGCACACCCGAAGGTTCTTGTTCTGACCGTGCCAAGTCCCATACAGGAGACGGATGAGGTGTATGACGCCATCACTGCGACAGATGCTTGACGACGCGCTCGCCGGCCACCGGCTCACGGAGGAGGAGGCCGTCCGTCTCCTCAAGATCCGCGACCGGGGCGTCTGGGAGATCGCCGCAGCCGCAGACGAGCTCCGGGAGCGGAAGGTCGGCGATGTCGTCACCTACGTCCGGAACCAGAACATCAACGTGACCAATCTCTGCGTGAACGCCTGTGGGTTCTGCGGGTTCTCCCGGAAACCGGGCGACGCCGATCTCTTCTTCCACGACGAGGCCGCTGTGCGGGAGAAGGCCCGGACGGCGCGGGAGCGCAACGTGACCGAAATCTGCACGGTGAGCGGCCTTCACCCGGAGTTCGACGCCCAATCCTACGCAGACATCTATTCCTGGATACGGGACGAGGCTCCCGGGGTTCATATCCACGCGAGCAACCCGATGGAGGTGGCTTACGCCGCGAAGAGAAGCGGTCTCTCCACCCGTGAGGTGCTCCAGGAGATGCAGGCCGCAGGACTCGGGACGCTCTGCGGTACGGCGGCCGAGATCCTGGTGGACAGCGTCCGCGCGGTGATCTGCCCGGACAAGGTCGATACCACAACCTGGGCCCGGATCATCAAGGAGGCGCACGATCAGGGCATCCGGTCGACGGCGACGATCATGTACGGCCACTGCGAGAACGAGGCGGACCGCGCCCGGCACCTCGCAGTACTCCGGGAGATCCAGGACGAGACCGGGGGGTTCACAGAGTTCGTCCCCCTCTCGTTCATCCACCCGAATACTCCCCTCTACCGCGCGGGGCTCGCGCGTCCCGGGGCGACCGGCAGGGAGGATCTCCTGATGTTTGCGGTATCAAGACTCTTCCTCGACAACTTCGATCACATCCAGGCTTCCTGGGTGAAGCTGGGGACGAAGATGGCGGTGATAGCACTTCTTTCGGGTGCGGACGACCTCGGGGGAACCCTTTTTGAGGAGAGTATCTCCCGGGAGGCGGGCGCCCGGGATACCGATTATCTGGATCCGGCCGAGATGCGACGGATGGCCGAGGACCTCGGGAGGACGCTCCGGCGACGGACAACGATCTATGCCCTCCTTCCGGACTGATCTCCGGGAATGGCCGGATCGCTTCGTCCACCCGCCATATTTTGGGAAAATTATAAATATCCCAAAATAGATTGTGGCTCCTCAACGTCGGCCGGACGCCGGCGATTGGGGGGAGAAAAAGATGGTAAATGGTCTTGTAGGCCTCGCAATCCTCTTCTTTGTACTGGCACTTATCTTCGCCATACTCGGGGCACGGGGCATTGCAGGGATGTCGATGTCGATCGCGAAGTGGCTGGTCATCATCTTCATAGTCCTCGCGATAATATCGCTGTTGCTCTGACCGCCGGCCGGGCTCATCGGCAGATGAACGGTTCCCATGGGCCCGGTATCCGGGCGGGGCGGAGGGTACCGGGCCTTTGGCAACGACGACGGCATCCTTTTTCCTGAAGAGCCCCGGCCTCACCTGGTGGGCGCGTCCGCCCCCGTGAGCATGAGAAAGCCGCGGGCGTGCCCCTCCGGTACCGCGAAAGCCGGCTCTCAGTCCTCCGGCCGGAGATACCTGACGATTGTATCCGCGACCCCTGCGGCCCTCTTCATCGCCTGCTCGTCCTTCCGGACGTCTCCCGGCGCATAGCCCCTGCCGCAGACGTAGCCGAGATACGAGAACTCATGGGCGTTCAAGAACCCCTCTATGGTCTCAAGGGAGCGTTCCCCTCCCCGGTCGGCGCAGACGGCGACGGCCACGGCCCTCCTCCCCGAAAGCCTCCTGTCGTGGAAGAGGGAGTAGGTCCGGTCGATCAGGTTCTTCGTCTGGCCGTTGATGTCGTAGTAGTAGGTCGGGGCGCCGAGGACCAGCACCTCGCAGCCGATCATCTTCTCCGCCACGTGGGACCAGTCGTCATCCTCCGTCACGCACCACTTCGCATCCTTGCAGGCTTCGCAGCCTGTGCAGGGCCGGATGTCCATATCGGCAAGCGAGAGGTACTCGGTCTCGATGCCCGCCTCCCGCACCCGGTCGAGGATGGTAGTGACCAGCAGCGCGGTGTTGCCGTTCTTCCGCATACTTCCGGAGATACCGAGAACATTCATACCCTATGCTCGCCTCCCTCGTTCTTGATTCTTGTGATCCGGGCATCCAGATCGAGACTCCGGAATGCTGCGAGGATTTCGGGAACCGGGTCGCCGGAACGGTGGAAGAGGTGCGAGTGACAGACGCAGTCGCTGCACCCGAACCCGGGGACGTATGCCCCGCCGACGACATGGGCGAGGTCGCACTCGCAGTCCCGGTCCGTGGCGGCGGTGACGACGGCAGCAGGGGCGAAGTGCGGGTCGAGGAGGATGTAGTCGATGTGCCACCGGGGAGGGCGGTCGCGGTGGAGGGCGAGCCTCACGTGCCGGCTTGCCCGGGCAAGCCCGCCGCTTCCCAGCGCCGACCCGATGTAGACATGCCGACCCGGCGCGAATTCCCTTGCCCCGAGGGCGCCGATGCGGACTACGCAATGGGTGTTCTCGAGGATCAGGGCGTAGACTCCCTTATCCATAGAACCGGAGCGCCTCCCGGGCGGCCGCGATGTGCCTTCCGCCGCCGCGGGCGACGGGCTCGCCGTGCCCGGGGTAGAGTCCCTCGACGGCGAGCGCCGCGAGGCGTTCGATGGATGCCGCGAGCGTCGTCCGGTCCCCGCCCGGGAAGTCGTAGCGTCCGAAGGATCCGCCGGTAAAGACGGTGTCCCCTGAGAAGAGCAGCTTCTCAATCTCGTCATAGAGGCAGATCCCGCCCGGCGTGTGCCCGGGGGTGTGGATCACGCGGAGGCCCCCGACCCGGTCGCCGTCGCGAAGGACGGTCTCGGGGACGATCCCGGGCGCCCGGGCCCCGAAGTGCATGGCGAGGCTCCGGGCGTCGTCGGCAAGGCCGGGCGCGTCCGCCTCGTGGATGCAGACAGCCGCATCGCCGCAAAGCCGGGCGATCTCCCTGACGTGGGCGATGTGGTCGTAGTGGGCATGAGTGATGACGATCGTCTCGATCGCTTCGGCATACGGCTCCACTGCCATCGGGAGAACGCCTGCGTCCACAAGGACGTTTCCGTAAACGAACGAATTAGCGTAAGTCGTGCCGCTCGAGATCCACCGGACTGGCATGCAGACTAATATGGCTTCCGGACAAATGGTTCTTATGCACACCCTTGCTCTAGCGTGCCTGCGCGGGGTTCCCCCGGAGGTGGAGACGATCGCCCGGGAGGAGGGCCTCGTCCCGCACCGTGCCGCGCGGGCCGTCACCCGCGGGCGGATCGTCATCCCAGCGAACCCTGTTCGGCCGCACCGGCTCTGCGCCATCGGGGAGGGCTGCAGGGTGCGGGTCAACGTGAACGTCGGGACGTCGGGCGCCCGGTGCGACGAGGACCTCGAGGTCGAGAAGGCGAAGGCTGCCCTCCGGGAGGGGGCGGACGCCCTGATGGACCTCTCGACCGGGGGCGATCTCGCCCGCATCCGGCGCCGGATCCTCGAACTCGATGCGCCCGTCGGCACGGTCCCTGTTTACGAAGCGGTCCGGCGGGCGGGGAGTGCCGCGGACGTCGACGCCGATCTGCTCTTCAAGGTGATCCGGGAGCACTGCCGGCAGGGCGTGGACTTCCTGACCCTGCACTGCGGCGTGAACTGCGACGCTCTCGCGTCGCTCCAGGCCGATCCCCGGACGATGGGGGTCGTCTCCCGGGGCGGGGCGTTCCACGTGGCGATGATGGCCTCGACCGATGAGGAGAACCCGCTCTATGCCGAATACGACTACCTGCTCGAGATCCTCGCCGAGCACGACGTCGTCGTGAGCCTCGGCGACGGAATGCGCCCGGGTGCGCTCGTGGACGCCGGCCGCCTCGCGAAGACGACCGAGTACCTGACGCTCGGGCACCTGGCGAAGAAGGCGCTCGCCGCCGGGGTGCAGCGGATGATCGAGGGGCCGGGGCATATCCCGTCCGACCAGATCGGCTACAACGTCCGGACGATCAAGGAACTGACCGACGATGCTCCGCTCTACCTGCTCGGCCCGCTCGTGACCGACGTGGCGCCGGGCTACGACCACGTCGTGGGGGCGATCGGCGGCGTAATCGCCTGTATGCACGGCGCAGACTTCCTCTGCATGGTCTCCCCGAGCGAGCACCTGGCGCTGCCGGACCTCCGCGACATCGTGGAGGGGACGAGGGTGGCGAAGATCGCGGCGCACGTCGGGAGCCTCTCCCGCGCCGCCGCGCACACGAAGAACCGCGAAATCCGGATGGCGGAGGCGCGCCGGGCGCTCGACTGGGAGAAACAGTTCGAGGCGGCGCTCGTCCCGGAGGAGGCGCGACGCATCCACGAGCGGGACGGGGAGACCGAGACCTGCTCGATGTGCGGCGACCTCTGCGCCGTAAAGATGGTGCGGGATATCCTCCCGGTCCCGGAAGAACGGATGGAGCCGTAAGGGGTTCTGTCGAATATTCTTATTCCTTCTTTTCCTCGCACCTGACGGTGCTCGAACTCCGTTCTTTCAGAACGTCGTACTCGAAAACGCTTCGCGTTTTCTCAAGCTCCGGCCCTTCGGCCCGTCGCACCCTACGGGGAAGTCGTTACCCGAACCGCCCGTCGAGCCAGGCGGCCATCGCGTCCCGGCTCCGCCGGTAGGCCGCGAGCACCTTATCGGGGGTTCCGGTGACCCTGGCCGGGTCCGGGAAGTCGGTGTGGATCGTCTCCTTCGTCCAGGGAAACATCGGGCAGACGCCCCCGGCACAGAGTGCGACGACGTAGTCCATCTCTTTTCCGTCGAAGAGGGCGAGGTCCTTCGCCTGCTGCTTCGAGATATCTATCCCGATCTCGTCCATCACCCGTACGGCAAGGGGATCGAGAGCGGTGGGAGCGATCCCTGCGGAGCAGGCCTCACAGCGGTCGCCGTAGCGGGCGCGGAGGTAGCCCTCCGCCATCTGGGTCCGGGCGGCGTTGTTCGTGCCGATGAAGAGCACCTTCTGCTTCATGCCCCCCACTTCACTGCCCGGTGAAAAAAGGTTCCGTCAGGCGCGCCCCGCGTTAAGAATCCGGACCGCGAGCAGGGCGGCGTTCTCGCCGTTATCCAGGCCGACGCACGCGACCGGGACGCCTTTGGGCATCTGGACGATCGAGAGGAGGGCGTCGAGACCCATCAGTTTCCCGCTCACCGGGACCCCGATCACCGGCCGCTCGGTCTTCGAGGCGACGACCCCCGGGAGGGCCGCCGAGAGCCCGGCGATCGCGATGAAGACCCGGGCGGTGCTTCCCTTCACGTACTCGTCCAGTCTGTCGGGGTCACGGTGGGCCGAGATCACCCGGTAGTCGTAGGATAGGCCGTGTTCCTTTAAGGTCGCAAACACCTTCTCCGCGACGGGACCGTCCGAGACGGAACCGCAGATAACCGCGACGTCAACCATATCTAGCTTCGGTATGCCCCTGCCCCTTCATCTCTTTGCCGGTATCGCATGGTGGAGAGGTTGATATGAATCCACATCCAAGTTCCTTGCAGGAACAGCGTCTGTCCTCGACGAAACGATATGGACTGATCTCTCATGGAACACGAACCACTCCTGATGATCCCGGGCCCTGTACCCGTCCCGCAGCGGGTACGCGCCGCCATGACGCGGCAGGCCATCAACCACCGCGGTCCCGAGTTCGGCGCCGCGTATGCGGACTGCGTCCGGACTTTAAAGGCCCTTTTCGGTACCGAGAATGAACTCTATATCATCAGCGGCTCGGGAAGCGCCGGCATGGAGGCCGGCGTCGCCAACTTCGCACGGGACAGAAAGATCGTCTCGCTCGTAAACGGCAAATTCGGCGAACGCTTCGCGAAGATCGGAGAGCGTTACGGCACCGTCACACCCATCGAGTCCGAGTGGGGAACCCCGCTCGATCTTTCGGCCCTCGAGCGGGAACTCGAGGCCGGGGCCGAGGTCGTGACAATGGTCCACAACGAGACGAGCGCCGGGATCAAGAACCCCGCGCCCGAGGTCGGCAGACTTGCCCGGAAGCACGACGCGCTCTTCCTCATGGACGGGGTCACCTCCATCGGCGGCGACGACGTCCAGATGGATAAGTGGGGCGTGGATATCGCCGTCGTCGGCTCGCAGAAGTGCCTCGCCGCCCCGGCGGGTCTCGCCGCCATCGCCGTCAGCGAGCGTGCCTGGGACCGGATATCGGAGAAGCGCCCCTTCTACCTCGATATGGCAGCCTACAGGAAGAGCGGCAGGGGCACCCCGATGGAGACCCCCTACACCCCGGCGGTCCCACTCTTCCTCGCGCTGCACGAGGCCTGCAGGATGATCGAGGAAGAAGGTGTCCCCGCCCGGATCGCCCGCCACCGCCGGATGGCCGACGCCGTCCGCGCCGCGGCGAAGGGATGGGGCATCGACCTCTTCCCGAAGCTCGACGCACACCATGCCTACTCGAACACCGCCACCGCCATGCGGATCCCGGGCGCGCTCACCGACAAGGATCTCCGGGGGACCGTCAAGCAGTTCGGCATCGAGATCGCCGGCGGCCAGGACCACCTCAAGGGCAAGATCTTCAGGATCGGCACCATGGGTGGTGTCGGGGCGCAGGAGATCCTCGCCACCCTCGCGGCCGTCCAGTTTGCCCTCAAAAAGTCCGGGTTTGAGGCCGGCGACGGCGTCGAGGCAGCCGCCGGGGTGCTTCTCGGATGAAGATCGGGATCGCCGACACCACGTTTGCCCGGATAGACATGGGCCGGATCGCCATCGACGAGATCCGGAAGCACGCAAGCGTGGGGCTGGAGCGCTACGTCGTCCCCGGGATCAAGGATCTCCCGGTGGCGTGCAAGAAACTGATCGACGAGCGGGGGTGCGATCTCGTGATGGCGCTCGGGATGCCCGGAGGGGCGGAGAAGGACAAGGTCTGCGCCCACGAGGCCTCCCAGGGCCTCATCCTCTGTCAGCTCCTGACCAACCGGCACATCATCGAGGTCTTCGTCCACGAGGACGAGGCGAAGGACGCAAAGGAACTTGCCTGGCTGATGGAGCAGCGGACGAGAGAGCACGCGGTAAACGCCGTCCGGCTCGCGCTCCGCCCGAAGGATCTCGAGAAACTCGCCGGGACCGGCCAGCGGCAGGGGTTCGAGGACGTCGGGCCCGCACGCCCCTGATGAAAAAAGTGAGGATTATCAATAACCGGTGCGAGTAGTACCACAGGAAGGATTAAAAATGACGGTAAAACTTGGATTCGTCGTCGCGGAGTTCAACCGCGACATCACCTATATGATGGAGATCGAGGCCCGGGAGCACGCCGGTTTCCTCGACGCGGAAGTTGCCGATACGATCTACGTCCCCGGCGCCTACGACATGCCGCTCGCGATCAAGAAGCTGCTCGGACGCGGAGATGTCGACGCGGTCGTCACGATCGGGTGCGTCATCGAGGGCGCCACCCAGCACGACGAGATCGTCGTCCAGCATGCCGCGAGGAAGATCATCGATCTCTCCCTTGAGTTCGGCAAGCCCGTCGCCCTCGGCATCTCCGGGCCGGGGATGACCCGGATGGAAGCGACCGAGCGCATAGACTACGCGAAGCGTGCCGTCGAATCGGCCGTGAAGATGGTCCAGCGATTGGGATGAGGAGCCTCTCGGAGAAGATTGCGGCCATCGCTCCCTCCGCGACGATCGAGATCTCGAACGCCGCAAAAAGGATGGCCGCGGAAGGCGTCGACGTCATCAGCCTCTCGATCGGGGAGCCGGACTTCGATACCCCGGCCCACATCAAGGACGCCTGCGTCGACGCCCTCTGCCGCGGGGAGACCCACTACGCCCCGAGCGCCGGAATACCTGCACTGACGGGCGCGATCGCGGAGAAGATCACCCGCGAGAACGGCTTTGCCGTGCAGCAGGACGAGGTGCTCGTCACCTGCGGGGCGAAGGACGCCATCTACGAGGCGATGGAGGCCGTCCTGAATCCCGGGGATGAGGTGCTCATCCTCGATCCGGCGTGGGTATCCTACGAACCCTGCGCCCGTCTCGCGGGCGCCGGCGTCCGGCACCACCCGCTCTCTCCCGCGACTTTCCAGGTCGACGACACTCTGCTTGACGCCGTCGGCCCCCGGACGAAGATGGTCGTGGTCAACTCCCCTTCGAACCCCTCCGGCGCGGTGCTTGATGCGGCTTCAATCCGGCTCCTCGCCGATATCTGCCGTGACCACGATCTCTACGCTCTCTCCGACGAGATCTACGAGAAACTGGTCTACGGGAAGGAGCACGTCTCCCTTGCCTCCCTCGAGGGCATGGCCGAGCGGACGATCACCGTCAACGGGTTCTCGAAGGCCTACGCGATGACCGGGTGGCGAATCGGCTACGCGGTCGCTCCCCGACCGATCATCCGGCAGATGGAGAAGGTGCAGCAGCACACCATATCGCACCCGACGACGTTCGCGATGTTCGGCGCGGTCGCTGCGCTTCGAAGCAGCCAGGACTGCGTGGAGGCGATGCGCCGCGAGTTCGAACGCCGGCGCGACTACGTCATCCCGGCGCTCCGCGACCTCGGCTACGTCACCGCCCCGGCGGACGGCGCCTTCTACGCCTACGTGAAGGTCGACGGCGACGATATGGCGATTGCCCGGTCGTGGCTCCGGGACGCTCATGTGGCGGTCACCCCGGGAACCGCGTTCGGCACCCCCGGCTGGCTCCGCGCCTCCTACGCGACCTCGATGGAAAACTTAAAGGCTGCGGTCGGGCGGATCGCCCGGGTCTAGAACCCCTTATTTTCCCCCAGATCCGGGTTTGCAGCCCGAGTCCGGTTCGACAGCCGTTGCGCCCTCTCGTGGTATTTGACCGCCTCGGTGGGGCGGTCGAGATAGACGAGTGCCATCGCCTTTCCGTTGAGCGCTTCGGCGTCGTCGGGGTTGAAGGCGAGCGCCCGGTCATAGCAGTCGAGGGCCTCCTCGTAGCGTTCTAGGAGCACGAGAGCGTTCCCCTTCGTGCTCCAGACCTCGTGTTTCGAAGGGTCGATCTCGAGCACATGCGAGTAGCAGGCGACGGCTTCGCCGTACCGCCCGAGGATGAAGAGCGCAAGGCCTTTATTATACCAGGCGTCCGCGTTCTCCGGGTGGGCCAGGAGTTCCTGGTCGTAGCAGACGAGTGCCTTGTCGTAGTGCGAAAGAATGGAGAGGACGCTCGCTTTGTTGTTCCAGACCCCGCGGTTCTCAGGGTCGACCTCGAGCGCCCGCTCGTAGCAGACGAGCGCCTCTTCGTAGCGTTCGAGCTGGTAGAGTGCGTTGCCGTAGTTGTTCCAGGCGACGGCGTTCCCGGGGTCTTTCCGGACCACGGCCTGGTAGCAGGCTATCGCGGCCCCGCAATTTCCGAGGGCATAGTAACACTCGCCCCGGTAGTAGTTTGAGTCCGTGTGGTCGGCCTGGATCCTGAGCGCCTGGTCGAAGCACTCTATCGCCTCCCCGTAGCGCTTCAGGACAAAGAAGAGAAGGCCCTTCTGGTGCCAGATCTCCGCATCGACGGCGTTTTCCCTGAGCGCCCGGTCGAAGCAGGCGAGCGAGAGGTCGTAACGCTTCAGTTTCTTCAGCACTATGGCCTTCTGGTACCAGATCCCTGGATGCTCGGGGTTGATCCGGAACGCCCGGTCATAGGCTTCGAGGGCCTCCTTGTAGCGTTCGAGGTTCTGCAGTGCCCGGCCCCGGTTGTAGCAGGCGCCGGCGTCGTCGGGACGGAGGGCGAGCGCCCGGTCGAAGCATCCGATGGCCTCGTCATAGCGCTGAAGCGCCGCAAGCGTGCATCCCCGGGTGTACCAGGTGTCGGCGTGGTTCGGGTCGATGACGACGGCCCGATCATAGGAGGCGAGCGCGTCCTCGTAGCGGAAGAGGAGGATCTGGATCGTTCCCCTGGCATACCAGGCGTTTGCGTTCCCGGGATCGAGCGCGATGACCCGGTCGTAACATTCGATAGCCGCGTCGTACCGGCGCTCGGCAGCGAGCGCCGTTCCGCGGGCGAGCCAGGCCTCGACCCGGCCCGGTTCGAGCGCGACGACCCGGTCGTAGCAGGCGATCGCGTCAGGGGCTCGCCCGATCTTTCGGAAGGCGTGGCCCCGGATGAGCCAGGCACTCGCGGAGTTCGGCGCGAGTTTCACCGCCTGACCGCAGGAGCCGGCCGCTTCCCGGTACTCCCCAAGGTCGTACAGCACCTGCCCCCGGGCGTGCCAGAGCCGGGCGCAGGTAGGGTCGATCCTGATGCCCTGGTCGAAACATTCGGCTGCTTCCCGGTAGCGCCGGGCGTCTTTGAGGGCGAGTCCTTTGTGATACCAGGCTGCGGCGACGTTGGCGTTCAGGCTGATCGCCCGGTCGTAGCACTCGACGGCCCGGTCGTACTGCCCCTGCTCGGCGTATGCCCGTCCCTTCCCGCACCAGGTCTCGGCGCTCTTCCAGGGGAGTTCCATTTTGTGAGTGATTGCGGTCCTCGGGCAAAAAGGGTTTCGATAGAGTTCCCGGGAATGTCTCCGCCTGGAAGGAAAACCCTTCCCTGCAATGCTTCCTTACCAGGACCCGATCCGCCTGGTGCGTGGGAACGATTGGCAATGTATACATGCTCCGGGATCAAAACCGGGGATCAGGGTAGCCCGATCGGGCCGGATGAGTATGAAGAGGATGCGCGATACCCCGAACCGCGATCGTCCGCGCGAAAAACTGGCAGAACGGGGACCGCAGGCGCTCACCGATGTCGAACTGATTGCTCTTCTCCTCGGGCGGGGCACAAAGGCGCGGGACGTCCGGCAGGTTGCCGGCGACGTCGAACGCTACCTGAAGAGTGTCAAAGACAGTCCATCCTATAACGATCTCCTTGAGATAGACGGAATCGGCTCGGCGAAGGCCTGCGAGATCATGGCCTGCTTCGAGCTCGGGCGACGATATCTCGGGAACGACGGCGTCTCCGGGCACCGGATCGCCTGTCCCGAAGACGTCCTCCCGTTTGTTGCGGAATGGCGGGACAGGAAGCAGGAGTACTTCTTCTGTATCACCCTCAACGGCGCCGGCGAGGTGATCGAACGCCATATCGTCACCGTCGGGATCTTAAACCAGAGTCTCGTCCACCCCCGGGAGGTCTTTGCCGAGGCGATCGCCGACCGCGCCGCCTCGGTGATCCTGGTTCACAACCACCCATCGGGCACTCTCGAGCCCTCCACCCAGGACCTCGGCATCACCCGGCAACTCGTCGAGGCCGGATCGATCCTCGGCATCAGGGTACTCGACCACGTCATCGTCACGAAGAAAGGCTACGTGAGCCTGAAAGAACTCGGGCATCTTTGACCCCCGGGAGCTGTATGGGCACTCATTCCCGGGACTGCCGGATCGGAAACGTTATATTTTTCTAACACCATGTTAGATATAAATAACAGGCGAACCGATGAAAATGCGATACGCAGTACAAATTACGGCAGGAGCGGTTCTCGGGGCTGCCGGGCTCCTCCTCCTGTTCCTCGTCGATGGGACAGAGGTGATCTCCCCGATCCCGGTGACGATCAGCGCGGCGCTCCTTGCGGTGGCTCTCGTGCGGTACCAGGGGTCCCCGGACGAGCTGCCCGCGAGTTCCGGTCGGTGCCCCGGCAGGGCCGGTCCTATCCCGTGGTTCTGGTTGAATTCCTCCGGAAGATCGCGGAAATCCGATAGATATCCCGTCATTCGCCGACGTGATCCTGGAAAAAGTTTATCCTTTCCCCTCGGCCATGAATACAGGAGGCGTACTTAATCATGCAAACAGGATTTCTCCGGGTACTGCTCAACCCCGGGCGCTTCTTTGAAGCGCGGATGCAGGACGAGCCGAGCCTGAAGATACCGGCGCTCATCGCGCTCGTCATCGGGCTGATCGGCGTGGTCTCTGCCGTGCTGATGGCGAATATCACCATTGCCATGCTTCCCGATGAGATGCAGGGGCTCGGGGTGCTCATAACAATCTTCTCCGCCGCTATTGCCCTCATCGGGGGGTTCCTGGCGTGGGTCATCTACGGCTTCGTCTTCTACCTCGTCTCGATGGTCTTCAAGGGCTCAGGAGACCTCAAGCGGACACTGGAGTTCACGGGCTACGGGTTCCTGCCCCAGGTATTCGGGGGCATCATCGGGACGTTCTTCACCTATCAGCTTCTCTCGGGCCTGACCGTCCCGCCCATGACGAGCCCCGAACAGATCGCGGAGTTCTCCGAGAGCCTGGTGAGCATTCTGACGACCGATCCCCTGGCGCAGATCGCCGGGCTCGTGAGCATCCTCTTCATGATCTGGAGCGCGAACATATGGGTCTTCGGCATGAAGTACGCACGGAACCTCTCCACGCGGAACGCGCTCCTCACCGTCGGGATACCCATAGGTCTCTATATCCTCTATACGCTCATTACACTTGCCGGATGGCTGTAACATGAAACCACTTTACCTTGTCATCATATCACTCCTCTGCGCCGTGATAGCGGTCGCCGCACCGGTGAGCGCCGCTCCTGCAGACATCACCGTCGTCTCCTCGTCGCTCGACCCGCCGGTCCTGATGAAAGGGGATACCGGGATGCTGACGGTCGTGATCCAGAACAACGGTGCCGAGACCGTGGCCATCAAGAGCGCCCGCCTCTACGGCAGCGGGGTCGTGCCGCTGAGCGAGCCCTACCCCTCGGTCGGGGAGATCGGCGCCGGGAACAGCAAGACGTTCACCTTCACCGTCCGGGCGGACGGGGGCGAGGGGACGTTCTACCCGCAGTTCGTCCTTGACTTCCGCGACGGTGCCGGCAGCCTCCGCTACCCGGTCCCGGTCCAGGTCGAGAACACCCCGCTCAGCGCGTCGGTGATCGGCAAGCCGGACGCCTTCGCTGCAGGTCGGACGGCCGAGATCACCGTCCGGGTAGGGAACCCGCGGCCGAACGCCGCCTCCGGCGTCCAGGTGATCCCGCAGGGGGCCGGCTTTTCCGCCACCCCGACCGGCGGGTTCATCGGTGCTCTCGCCCCTGACGCGTCCGGGACCGTCGTCTTCAACCTGACCCCGACCACGGAGACGGCCGTCACGTTCCAGGTGGTCTGGCGCAACGGGATCAACACCCACACCGCCGATCTCGTGCTGCCGGTCGCCTTCGGCGAGGACAAGCGGCAGGCGGACCCCGTCATCACCAACGTCGAGGTCGCGCCCGTCGCCGGCGGCTACCGGATCGTGGGCGACGTCATGAACGCGGGCCTCGAGTCCGCCCGGTCGGTGCTCGTCACCGCCGGCGCGCCCGCGACCCCCATCGATCCCTTCAGGGTCTACGTCGTCGGGACTCTCGATCCCGACGACATCTCCTCGTTCGAGGTGACGTTTAAGGCCGATGCGACCACGACCGAGATCCCGGTCGTCGTCGAGTACCGGGACGACGACGGGAACCGATACGCCGCGACGACGATGGTCGGGCTCGGCGGCACCACGGCGCCGCTCGAGGAGCGGGACGGCGAGTTCCCGGTTGCCGGGATCGTCGTCGTGGTGCTGGTCGCGCTCGGGATCGCCGGGGCAATCTACTACTCGTGGAAGCGGACGTAACGACGATGCCGGTCATCAGTTTCGAGCACGTGAGCAAGGTCTACCCCCTCCCCGCCGGCGACGTCGTGGCGCTCGACGGGGTCGATATCGCCATCGAGCAGGGCGAGTTCGTCCTGGTCATGGGGCCGTCGGGGTCGGGGAAGTCGACACTCTTGAACATCATGGGGTCGCTCGACGTCCCGACCTCGGGCGAGGTCACCATCGCCGGCAACCGGATCGGCGGGATGGACGACGACGACCTGACCCTGCTGCGGCGGGACCACATAGGGTTCGTCTTCCAGCAGTTCAACCTGATCCCGCTGCTCTCGGTGGTCGAGAACGTCGAGTATCCGCTCATCCTCAAAGGCCGGCAGAATGGGTCCCGTGAGCGCGCGGAAGAAGTCCTCGCCGCGGTCGGGATCGCGGAGACGCACTTCACCCACAAGCCGGGCGAACTCTCCGGCGGACAGCAGCAGCGGGTCGCGATCGCCCGGGCACTCGTGAACGACCCCGACTTCCTCCTCTGCGACGAGCCGACCGGGAACCTGGACTCGAAGACGGGGACCGCCATCATGGACCTCCTGGACCGGATGAACCGCGAGGAGGGCAAGACCGTCGTCATGGTCACCCACGACCCCCACATGACCGACTACGCCGACCGGACGATCCGGCTCGTAGACGGGAGGGTGGCAGAATGACTTTCTTCGACCTTGCCCGCCGGAACGTCAGCCGCCACTGGCTCCGGTCGACTCTTGCGGTCATCGGGATCGTCATCGGCGTCATCGCGATCGCCACCCTCGGGATCATGGGCAACAGCATCGGCCTCATGTTCGGCGACATGGTCTCCGACGTCGGCGACACGCTCGTCGTCTCTCCGGCGACGGGTGTGGGCGGCGGCAAACTCACCGAACGGCAGGTTGCCGATATCACACGGGCGGTCGGTTCCAACCTGATCGTACCGTTCTCAAGCACCGCCGATAAGATCTCCGTGGGTGAAAAGGAGAGTATCGCGATGCTTTACGCGATCCCGGCCGGGGATATCCCCTCCCTGCTTGAGGTGGAGTCCGGCGCCTACCCGAAGGACACGGGCGCCGGCTGCCTGATCGGGAGCCAGCTCGCCGCGAACAGCAGGGAGAACGGCCTGAAACTCGGCGCCCGGGTCAGGATTGGCGGCGAGACCCTCCGGGTTGTGGGTGTGCTCAAGGAGCGGGGGATGGGGTTCGACATCAACCCCGACTACGCCATCGTCGTGCCCTACGGCTGGTACTCGAGCCACTACGACGAGGACGAATACGACCAGGTGATCGTGAAGGTCAGGAACGTTGACGATATCGATGCGGTCAAGGAGTCGATCGAGCAGAGGATGAACCGCCGGGAGGATGTCGTCAACGTCATGGATACGAGAGGGATCCTCGAGAGCATCTTTGCGGCCACCGAGTCGATCACCGTCTTTCTGGCGGGGATCGGAGCAATCTCGCTCGTCGTCGCAGGGGTCTCGATCTTAAACGTGATGCTGATGTCGGTGACCGAGCGGATCAAGGAGATCGGCGTTCTCCGGAGCATCGGCACACGCCGGAGCGAGGTGATGCGGATGTTCATCTACGAGGCCCTCATCCTCGGCCTTGCGGGTGCCCTCATCGGGGGAATGCTCAGTTTCGGCGCCGGATACGTTGTGACGGCGGTCTTCGCCGGGAACTCCGATTATCTCTTCGACCCGATGAGCCTTCTCTACATCGTCTTCGGGATGGCATTCGGCGTCATCACGAGCGTGGCCTCCGGCTTCTACCCGGCCTGGAAGGCGGCGAACCTAAACCCGATCCAGGCGTTGCGCCACGAGTGACGGCCTACCCCGCACACTTCTCTTTTTCCCGCTCGATCGCGTCGCGAAGCGTGCCGATGACATCCCCGGTTTTTGTGGGTGCGTCCGGAAGGAGGGTGAGGTACTCATGCTCTCCTTCGGTGACGAGGAGTGCAACCGGTGTCAGGCTGACCGTGGCGGCTCCCCCCATGCAGATCGCGAACGTCCTGACGATGGGAATGATGCACCGGCCGCCGACCCTGCGGCCGCCGCCGACGACGAGGTCGGTCTCTTCACGCACCCGGAGCACCTCTTCCCGATACCCGGCGAAGCCGCTGCCGCACCTGTTTCTGCAGGAGAGCCCTCACTACCGGGATGAGGATCAGGAGCGGGCGGCGGATCCGCATCTTAAGCGTGAAGGTGCCTTCGAAGACCCTCTGATTGAAGACCGGGGTCATCACGAAGTCGACCGCCTCAACCGGCCAGAGGGCGTAGCGGACGGCGGTGCAGTAACCGTAGACGACGCCGGTGTCGGCGGGACTCTCGAGGCCGAGGGTGACGTCGCCCCGGAGCGTCTCGAGGCAGAGGGACCGGATGAAGGCGGCAAAGATCTTCTGGAGATGGGGCCAGAGGTCGCCGGCGGCGTCGAGATACTCTCTCACCGAAAGAGCCGGTTTCGGCTTCTCCTCCTTCTTCTCCTTCTCTTCCTCCGGCTCTGCTGCCGCTATCTCGCGGAGATCCCGGGTCATGACCGGACGGCCGGCGAGGAGGATCTCGAACACCTGTACCCCGTCGGTGACCCGGACCCTCGCTCCCACGATGCCCCAGGCTACGGTTGCCGTCGCCCGGGCACTCTCCCGTCTGCAGTCGGCGACCGTCGAGACGGTCACCGGGACCAGGTACAGGGCAAGCAGAACGAGCAGGAGGATGACGGCGACGATGAGCAGGATGGAGAAGAGAAGGGTCGCGGCCATGGAATGGAGGGGAAGAGATCCTTATGCCCCTTCTTCACCGCTCACCGGGATCTCCTTTCCCTCTTCCGATACCCGGGGCATCTTGCCCTTGCGCTGCTGCACCATCTCGGAGCCCTTTTCGAGCACCCTCTCGATGTGGGGACCGACCGTCTCCCCGATCGTCGAGATCACCTCGGCGATCTCGCTCTTCTTCTTCAGCGAGACCACCTGGATGCCCTCGGGACCGGGGACACCCCTGGTGATGATGATCAGGGCGACGGCCGATATGCCGCCTCCGCCGCCGGTCCCGGCCCCGCCGTGATGGCTGCCTTCCCTGAGCCCTCCCGTGCCTTCGCCACCGCCGAATCCGAGCCCGAACTCGGCGACCGGTATGATAACCCGCTCGCCGGCCTCGATCGGGGCACCGAGAACGGCGCTCGCGCAGAGTGTTCGTGCAAGTTGATCCACGGTTATCTGGAGCATCGATTCGCCAGTCATACCATTCACCACAGGTATTCCACTCTCCGGCCTCGTATATAATGGTTGGGGTTTTCCGGCGACCGCAGGATGCCTCTCCGGAGGCGGAGGCATACCTGCTGACGTCTGCGGGGTGGCCGATCGGCGGACGGAGGATGTTGCTGCCCCGGACCGGAACGAGGTCTGGAGGGGAGAAGTTTGTCCTCGCCGGTTTCCTGACCTGCGCCGCGATCCGGTGGGAGATGCGGAGGTGGCGACCTCACAGCAGAAGCCGCCCGCCGACGGCCAGCGCGACGAGAATGACGAGGCCGAGGGCGGCAACGAGCGCCCTGCGGGCCGCGGGACTCGCAACCCGGGCGAAGAGGACCCCGAGCTCCTGCCGGTAGAGATAGGCGAACAGTACGGCGATCAGGAAGAGGAAGAGCCATTCGCTCGGCTGGGCGAGCTCCCGGAGAACTGAGTCCCAGAAGTAGTCTTCCGAGTAGCCGTGCCGTGGGAGAGGACCAAGGAACGGCCAGAACCATTCGACAGGGTGCCGCCACATCCCGTCGAAGAACTGATGGCTCGCCATGCCGGCGGCGACCACGAAGAGGCCGATGCTCTCGCGGTGGTGGTAGAGGAGGAGACCGGCGATGAGGATCAGGGAGAGGACGGTGAGGCCGTGGAAGTATATCCTGCCGTAGTCTACGGTCCCGGCGAGGATGATGTGCCCGATTGGCTTGTCGATCAGGTCGGGGAGCACGGCGCCCAGCGCGGCGAGCGCGATAACCCGCCGGTCGCCGGCGATCGCCGCGATCACGGCTCCTATGAGGACACCGACCATGGCATGCGCGAGGAGGTACATCGCTATTCTGTGGCAGGGCGACCATATACCAGTTTTCCCCGGAGGCACATCCGGGCCCCTTCGGGCCCGGGAGCGGGCAGGGGTCCCGCGATCCCCTTGATCTAAGATGCGCTGCGCTGATCAACTCTGGTGCACAATGTATATGTGTGTGCAGAGTACACCATGGTTTATGCAGACGAAGTTCCTCCTTGACGAGGAAGAGATGCCGAAACGGTGGTACAACATCCAGGCAGACCTCCCGACGCCCATGGATCCGCCCCTTCACCCGGGTACCGGGAAACCCGCGGTCCCCGACGACCTCCGCCACATATTCCCGATGGAACTGATCCGGCAGGAGATGAGCACGGAACGCTACATCGATATCCCCGAAGAAGTCCGCGAAATTCTCACCCTCTGGAGGCCGAGCCCTCTTTACCGGGCGAGAAGGCTCGAGGCGGCCTTGAAGACGCCGGCAAAGATCTACTACAAGTGGGAGGGCGTGAGCCCACCGGGTTCGCACAAGCCCAACACCGCCATCCCTCAGGCCTACTACAACCGCGAGGAAGGGGTCGAGCGGCTCGCGACCGAGACCGGGGCGGGACAGTGGGGCTCGTCGCTTGCGTTTGCAACGAGCCTCTTCGATATGGAGTGCACCGTCTACATGGTCCGGTCCTCCTACGACCAGAAGCCCTACCGCAAAAGCATGATGCAGGTCTACGGCGCCGAATGCATCCCGAGCCCGTCGCTTAAGACCCGATCGGGCCAGGCAGTGCTCTCCCGCGACCCCGAGACGCCCGGAGCCCTCGGCATCGCCATATCGGAGGCGGTCGAGGACGCGGCCGCCCACGAAAACACCAACTACTCGCTCGGCTCCGTCCTCAACCACGTCTGTCTCCACCAGACGATCATCGGCCAGGAGGCACAGCAGCAGATTGCGATGGAGGACGCCTATCCCGACGTGGTGATCGGGTGCGTCGGCGGCGGCAGCAACTTTGCCGGGCTCTCCTTCCCGTTCGCCGGCGAGAAGATGACCGGAAAGCACCCCGACACCGATATCATCGCGGTGGAGCCTGCCGCCTGCCCGACCCTGACGAAGGGGCTTTACACCTACGATTTCGGGGATGTCGCGGGGCTGACCCCGCTCCTGCGGATGTTCACCCTCGGCCACGACTTCGTCCCGCCGGCGATCCATGCCGGGGGTCTCCGCTACCATGGGATGTCGCCGCTCGTCTCCCGTCTCGCCCACGATGGGGTGATCCGGCCTGTCGCCTACCGCCAGAACGAGGTCTTCGAAGCCGCGGTGACCTTCGCCCGGACGGAGGGGATCGTCGTCGCGCCGGAGGCCGCCCACGCCGTGAAGGCCACGATCGACGAGGCCCTCCGGTGCCGTGAGACCGGTGAGGCAAAGACGATCCTCTTCAACAACTCCGGCCACGGCAACTTCGATTTCTCCTCCTACGAAGCCTACTTTGCAGGGCAGCTCGTCGACTACGAATACCCGGTGGAGCTGATCAAAGAGTCGCTCTCCCGGCTGCCGGTGACGGGGTGATGCCGGTGGACTGGACGGCGCTCTAAGAGAGCTGAACACAAACCCGGGATGCGAAGAGGTCGTCGCCGCGGCGGACGCGAGCGTCCGGCCTCTCATCGTCCCGGTATTCTCCGAGATCCCGCTCCCCGCTTCTTCACCGGCCGACCTCTACGCCTCTCTCCGCGAAGGGCCCGGGTTCCTGCTGGAGTCGCTCGAGGGGAGCGAGAAGACCGCCCGCTACTCCTTCATCTGCACCGCCCCCGCTGCGACCATCGCCGTGACCTCCGACGGCACGGTGACGGTCTCCGGGGACTCCCGCATCCGTGAGATCGCCACCGGCATCGAGGCCGCCGATGCCGTCAACGCCGTCCGCTCGTTCATGGGCCGGTTCAGGGTTGCTTCCTCGCCGCTCCCGCGGTTCTCGGGAGGACTCGCCGGCTACTTCTCCTACGACCTCATCTCTTCTATCCACCCGGGGTTCAGGGTGGAGGCAGGGGAGGACCCTGAGGAACCCGTCGCCCGGTTCATGCTGGCGCAAAACTGCCTCGCCCTCGACCACCGGAGGGAGCGGCTCGCGGTCATCGGGAACCTGCTCGTCACCGACGGGGCCGATGTGGAGGAGGAGTACTCCCGGGGCCGTGCGGCGGTCGCCGAACAGGTCGCCCGGATACGCGATCTCTCCCCGGCACGCCCCGGCGATCCGGGCCCTTCCGGGGTCGTGGCATCGTCCTGCACCCCGGAAGAGTTCTCGGGCGCGGTCCTCCGGATCAAGGAGCACATCGCGGCAGGCGATATCTTCCAGGCGGTCCTCTCCCGGCGGCTCACCTGCCGTATCGAGGGCGACCCGTTCGGTGTCTACCGGGGGCTGCGGGCGAGAAATCCGAGCCCCTACATGTACTACCTGGACTTTTCGGACTGCCAGGTCGCCGGGAGCAGCCCCGAGATGCTCGTCCGCGTGGAGAACGGCCGGGTGACGACCGTCCCGATCGCCGGCACCCGACCGCGGGGGTCGACCCCGGCGGAAGACGAGATGTTCGCGGCCGATCTCCTCGCGGACGAGAAGGAGCGGGCCGAGCACATCATGCTCGTCGACCTTGCGAGAAACGACGTCGGGGCGGTCTCCGCCTTCGGGAGCGTCTCGGTGGAGGGGTTCATGACCGTCGAGAAGTTCTCGCACGTCCAGCACATCGTCTCGACCGTCTCGGGCACGCTCTGCGAGGGATGCGACCGGTTCGAAGCCCTCCGGTCCTGTTTCCCCGCGGGGACCGTCTCGGGAGCCCCGAAGATCCGGGCGATGCAGATCATCGGCGAGGTGGAGGGGCTCCGGCGCGGGATCTATGCGGGCGCGGTCGGTTACATCGGCTTTACCGGCACGATGGACCTTGCGATAGCCATCCGGACGGTTATCGTGGAGAATGGCGTCGCCTCCGTCCAGGTGGGGGCCGGGATCGTGGCCGACTCCGACCCCGGCCGGGAGTGGATCGAGACCGAGAACAAAGGGCGGGCGATGCTTGCGGCGCTCGGTGCGAAGGTGGAAGAATGATGCGGGTGCTCGTCATCGACAGTTACGACAGTTTCACTTTCAACCTTTGCCAGCAGATCGGGATGCTCGGGGCGGAACCGGTCGTGGTGAAGAGCGACACGCCCCTCAAGCGGATCCGGTCCGTGCCCTTCGATCGTGTCGTCCTCTCGCCCGGGCCCGGGCATCCCCGGGACTCTGCTCTCTACCGGGCGGTCCTCAGCACGATCAGCCGCACTGTCCCGACGCTCGGGGTCTGCCTCGGCCACCAGGCGATCGGCCTCGCCTTCGGGGCCTCCATCGCCCGGGCCGACCGGCTGATGCACGGGAAGCGGTCGGTGATTCGGCACGACGGTGCGGGGATCTACGCGGGGGTCCCCGACCCTCTCGTCGCGACCCGCTACCACTCGCTCGTCATCGATCCCGCCACGGTCCCGGACTGCCTCGAAGTGACCGCCCGGAGCGACGACGACGGGGCGGTCATGGGCGTCCGGCACCGGGAGTTCCCGATCGAGGGTGTTCAGTTCCACCCGGAGAGCATCCTCACCCCGGAGGGAGACAGGCTGATGGAAAACTTCCTCTTCGGCACGGGGGGCGGGACATGATGATCCGCGAGGCGATCGTCCGGGTATCCTCGGGCACGGACCTCACCCCGGCCGAGGCGGGAGGAGTGATGGAGGAGATCATGCGGGGGGCGGCGACACCCGCCCAGATCGGCGGTTTCCTCACGGCACTACGGATGAAAGGGGAGACCGAGGCGGAGATCGCGGCGTTCGCCCGGGCGATGCGGGCGGCCGCCGTCCCGGTCTCCCTCCCGGCCCCGGAGGCACGGGTGGATACCTGCGGGACCGGGGGCGACGGTGCGGGGACCTTCAACATCAGCACCGCGGCCGCCTTCGTCGCGGCCGGGGCCGGGGTCCCCATCGTGAAGCACGGGAACCGGGGAGTGTCGAGCCGGTGCGGCTCGGCCGACGTCCTCGAGGCGCTCGGTGTCTCCGTCGCGATCCCGGCGGATCGCGTCGCGGAGGTCCTCGCGACCGCCGGGATCGCTTTCCTCTTCGCCCCGGCCTACCACCCGGCGATGCAGCACGCCCGCATTGCCCGGCAGGAGATCGGGATCCGGACGGTCTTTAACCTCCTCGGTCCCCTCACGAACCCGGCCGGCGCCGGAGCCCACCTCCTCGGCGTCTACGACCCCCGCCTGACCGTCCCGGTCGCCCGGGTGCTCGGGAACCTCGGGGTGGAGCGGGCGATGGTGGTCCACGGCGCCGGCCTCGACGAGATCGCGACCGCCGGCCCGACGACGGTCGGGGAGCTCCGGGACGGCGAGGTCCGGGCCTACACCCTCGACTGCACGGAGTTCGGGATCCCACAGTCGCCCGTCGCCGCCCTCCGCGGCGGCGGGCCCGGGGAGAACGCCCCGACCCTTCTCTCAGTCCTCGAGGGGGACGACGGCCCCGCCCGGGATATCGTCCTCCTCAACGCCGGGGCGGCGATCTACCTCGGCGGGAAGGCCGGCGGCATCGCCGGGGGCATCGCCCGTGCCGAGGTCTCGATCGACTCGGGGGCGGCGCTCGACCGGCTCCGCCGCCTGGTCGAGGCGACCGGAGGCGGGGCATGATCCTCGACGAGATCATCAGGTCGACCGGCGAGCGCCTCGAGAGCCTCGGCCCCCTCCCGGCGGTCGACCCCGGTGTTCCACCTCGCCGGAGTCTTGAAGCGGCCATCCGGGCGTGCCGGGAGAAGAACGCGATCATCGCCGAGGTGAAGTATGCCTCCCCGTCCCGCGGCAGGATTCACGACGGCTGCACCCCCGAAGCGATCGCGGGGGAGTTTGTCGCCGCAGGGGCCGCCGGGCTCTCGGTCCTCACCGAGCCCACCTACTTTGGGGGGAGCACCGAGTTCCTCGTCCGGGTACGGCGTGCGGTAACGGTCCCGATCCTCCGCAAAGACTTCATCATCGACGAACGCCAGCTCAGCGAAACCCGGGCGCTCGGAGCCGACGCCGTCCTCCTGATCGCCCGGGTGCTCGGGAACCGCCTCCCCGCGTTCGTCGACGAGGCGTGCAGGCTCGATCTCGAGCCGCTCGTCGAGGTTCACGACGGGAACGAGATGGAGCGTGCCCTCGACACGAAAGCAAACCTCATCGGGATCAACAACCGCAACCTCGAGACACTAAAGATCGATCTCTCGACGACCGTCCGCCTTGCAGAGGCAGCCCGGGACGAGGGGAGGACCGTGGTCTCCGAGAGCGGCATCATGTGGCCCTACGACGTCAGGAACCTCGGGAGGCACTGCGACGCCTTCCTGATCGGGTCCGCCCTGATGTCGGCCCGGGACCGCCGGAAACGACTGGAGGGGTTCGTATTCGCGTGAAGATCTGCGGGATCACCACCGTCGGCGACGCACTTCTCGCCGCGGCGGCCGGAGCCGACGCGATCGGCGTGGTGCTTGCGAGTCCCTCTTCGCGGTCCGTGACGCCTGACCGGGCGCGGGAGATATTTGCAGCGGTTCCGCCGTTCGTGACCACGGTCGCCGTCACCTCGACCGGCCGGGCGGAAGACCTCGCGGCGATCCTCCTCTCGCGGCCGGATGCGGTGCAGGTGGCAGGTGACCTCGACATGCCCCCCGATGCGGGAGTGCGGGTCCTCCGGATGCTCTCGCCCGGCGATCCCCTGCGGGACGACTGCGACGCTGTGATCGTTGACGGCAGCCACGGCACCGGGCGGGCGTTCGACCCCGGGTACGCCCGGGAGTGCGTGGCATCCTCGCCGGTGCCGGTCATCCTCGCGGGCGGGCTCGCCCCCGGCAACGTGGGCGAGGCGATACGGGCGGTGCGGCCCTACGCCGTCGACGTCGCTTCAGGCGTCGAGGCGGCGCCGGGGGTCAAGGACGAGCGGCTCGTAAGAGCGTTCGTAAAGATGTGCAGGATATATCCATGAAAGCCGGAAGATACGGAGTATACGGCGGGCAGTACGTGCCCGAGACCCTGATGAGCGCACTGATCGAGCTTGAGGAGACCTACGGCCGGGTCCATGAGGACCCGGAGTTCTCCCGCAGGCTCGACTGGTACCTGCACGAGTATGCCGGACGGGAGACACCGCTCACCTACTGCGAGAATCTCTCCCGCGACCTCGGCTGCCGCATTTATTTAAAAAGGGAGGACCTTCTCCACGGCGGTGCGCACAAACTGAACAACACCCTCGGCCAGGCGCTCATGGCGAAGTTCATGGGCAAGCGCCGGCTCATCGCCGAGACGGGAGCCGGGCAGCACGGCGTCGCGACGGCGATCGCGGGCGCGGCCCTCGGTCTGCCCGTCGAGGTCTACATGGGCGAGGTGGATACCCGGCGTCAGGCATTGAACGTCTTCCGGATGGAACTCCTCGGCGCCCGGGTCATCCCGGTCGCTTCGGGTTCGCGGACGCTCAAGGATGCCATCAACGCGGCGATGCGCGACTGGGTGGCGAACCTCCGGGAGACCCACTACCTGCTCGGCTCCTGCGTCGGCCCGCACCCCTTCCCCCGGATCGTCCGCGACTTCCAGTCGGTCATCGGCGAGGAAGCGAGGCGGCAGGTGCTTGAGAGGGAAGGGCGGCTCCCCGATACCGTCGTCGCCTGCGTCGGCGGGGGCTCGAACGCGATCGGCATCTTCTACCCCTTCGTCGGCGACGACGTGGCGCTGGTCGGCGTGGAGGCGGGCGGCGACGGGCTCGATACTCCCCGTCACGGGGCCTCACTCTGTGGAGGCTCGGTCGGGGTCTTCCAGGGGGCGCTCTCCTACCTCCTCCAGGACGGCGACGGCCAGGCGCTCGAGACGCACTCTGTCGCCGCGGGCCTCGACCACCCCTCCGTCGGACCGGAGCATGCCATGCTGAAGGACTCGGGACGGGTCCGCTACGAGGCGGTCACCGACGCCGAAGCGCTCCATGCCTTCCGATACCTCTCCCGCACCGAAGGGATCATCCCGGCGCTCGAGTCCGCCCACGCGGTCGCCTACGCTCTCCGGGCGGCGGACGACCTCGATAAGGACGGAGTCCTGGTCATCAACCTCTCGGGGAGGGGCGACAAGGACGTCGCGGACGTCGCGAACCTTCATGGGGGTGCGGCATGAGCCGGATCGAGGAGCTTTTCGCCCGGAAAAACCCGGTCTTCATCGGCTTTACCGTCGCCGGAGACCCCGGCATCGAGGCGTCGTCTGGCGTGGCGACCACGATGATCGACGCAGGTGTCGACCTCCTCGAGATCGCCATCCCCTACTCCGATCCCGTGGCGGACGGCCCCGTGATCGAGCGGGCGCATGCCCGTGCCCTCCGGGCGGGGACCACGGCCGACGACGTCTTCGCCCTCGTCCGGCGGGTCAGGGAGTACGCGCCGACGCTGCCGATCGTCCTCTTCACCTACTACAACATCATCCACCGCCGGGGGCCGGGGCGGTTCTTTGCGGAGGCTGCCGCCGCCGGTGTGGACGGTGTCCTCATCGTCGACCTTCCCGTCGAAGAGTCGGGCGAGGTCGCGCCGTACGCCGCCCGGCACGGCATCGACCGGATCGCCCTCATCGCCCCGACGACGTCGCCGGAACGGCAGCACGCGATCCTCCGGGAAGCCTCCGGGTTCGTCTACCTCATCTCGCTCGAGGGGGTTACCGGCGAGCGCGACCGCCTCTCCCCGAATGTCGCCGGGCTGGTCGGCGCGGTGCGGGAGAAGACGAACCTCCCGCTCGCCGTCGGGTTCGGGGTTTCGCGCCCGGAGCACGTTCGGACCGTTACAGCCGCCGGTGCGAACGGCGTCATCGTGGGGAGCGCCCTCGTCCGGCTGATCGAGGAGCACTCAAACGATGAGGCCGGAATGCACGAAGCGCTCGCGACGGCGATCAGGGCGATGCGGGGTGGGCTTACTCCCCGATCCTGAACCTCATATACCCTGACGGGCAAGAATAGAGGGATGACGCAGACCGTCGGGTTTTTGCTCAACCCGGTTGCCGGGATGGGAGGCGCCGTGGGGTTGAAGGGGACGGACGGACAGGCGGTGGAGGCTCTCCGCCGGGGTGCGGTCCCGCACGCCCGCGACCGGGCGGTGCAGGCCCTCTCTCTCCTCAAGAGCGACGATATCGCGTGGTGCACCTGTGCGGCGCCGATGGGGGAGGACGTCCTCGCGATGGCGGGGATCGACCGCTTTACCGTCCTCTACCGGCCAAAAAAGCCGACCGGTGCCGCCGACACAAAGGCCGCCTGCCGGGCGTTCCTCGATGCCGGGGTCGATCTCGTCGTCTTCTGCGGCGGGGACGGGACGGCCCGGGACGTCTTTGATGCCGTCGGCCGGGAGGTGCCTATCCTCGGCATCCCGGCCGGGGTGAAGATGTACTCGGCGGTCTTTGCGGTCAACCCGGCTGCGGCGGCCGACCTCGTCCGGCAGGCCGGGCGAACCGGCTGCCGGGACTCCGAGGTGATGGACGTCGACGAGGAGGCCTACCGTTCGGGCCGTCTTGCCGCCCGGCTCTACGGGTATGCATGCGTTCCTTTCATCCCCGAGCGGACGCAGGGCGGGAAGCAGGTCTTCGAGCAGCAGGACGAAGAGCGGGCAAAGGACGACATCGCCGTGTTCATGGCTGAGATCATGCTGCCGGACACCCTCTATATCGTCGGTGCCGGGAGCACGACGGCACGGATCCTGGAGCGGCTCGGCCTCCCGGCGACGCTGCTCGGGATCGATGCCGTCAGGAACGGGGAGGTCGTCGCCCGCGACGCCGACGAACGGACACTCCTTGCCCTCCTCGACGAATACCCGCGGGCGAAGGTCGTCGTCAGCCCCATCGGTGCCCAGGGGTTTGTCCTCGGGAGGGGAAACCAGCAGATCAGTCCTGCGGTGCTCCGGAAGGCCGGCTTACG
The DNA here is from genome assembly GCA_023436625.1 of Methanobacteriota archaeon. Lineage (GTDB taxonomy): Archaea > Halobacteriota > Methanomicrobia > Methanomicrobiales > Methanoculleaceae > Methanoculleus. The sequence continues at coordinate 66,180 of JAEZIP010000017.1, forward strand.
GAACCTGATCGTGATCGCCACGCCGGCAAAGCTCGCCGCAACACCCCTCCTCTACGTCGACTCCGGCGATCCGGTGCTCGACGAGGAGGTCGGCGACACCCTGCAGGTCGTCTCCGGCTACCGGATTGCGCAGCGAAAGCGTGTCGTCCACCACGGTTGAAGCCGCATCATACCTCTTCTGGACGGAGTACTGCTCGGCAAGTTTACGGAGGTCCCGCACTTTGGCGTTCGCCGCCTCGATGACGGAGAGGACCTCGAGGTAACGGCTGTCCGCGAGATTGCCCTCCCTCTTGAGACTGACGAGCTGCTCGCGGTAGTGCTCGTTGATGGCGCGCTGGAGTTCGACGTCCCGGGCGCGGAGTTCCGAGACGGTCACTTCCAGGATTCTCGGGAAGAGGAGTCCGAGCCCGACGATGTTCCCGTCGAGGATCCGGTAGACGCTCTCCGTCTTCCGTACCAGGCTGGCGGGTGCACTGTTTCCGTTCCGGGACGCCCTGCGGAAGAACTCCCCGAGGTCCGCCCCGAGGTCCCCGAGCCGCTCGATCTCGTTTGACATCCGCACCAGGAAGACCACCTCGGTCGCTTCCCGGTCCGAGAGCTGCCTTCCGGAGATCGCCCGGAGCGCCTGTTCGATCCTCCCGTCAAGGTAACCGTTCAGGCTCTTGAGTTTCTCGACCATCTGGTAGTCCGCCTCCCTCGACGTGGCGAGGTAGGTCATCGCCGCCCGAAAGAGGTCGAGCGTGACCTCGTGAGCGTGCTTGAGCTCGTTCTGGATCAGTTCGAACCCGAGGTGCGTATCGTCGGGGACGCCGCCCTCGAGGTGGCGTGTCCGCATCAGGATCTCGGGCTCGCTCCCGGGCACCGCCCACTCCACGACCTGCCCGAACCGCCCGACGAAGAGGAGGAAGACCGCCGCCGCGATCAGGTTGAAGATAAGGTGGGCGTTTGCCACCATCTGCGCTTCGGTCCCCCCGATCATCACGACGAGATCGGTGAACGGCACGAGGATGGGGAGGATCAGGAGCACGCCACCGAGGTTGAAGGCGAAGTGTGCCACCGCCGCACGCCGGGAGTAGAGGTTCATCCGCGCGGAGGCGATGAGGGTCGTCGTGGTCGAACCGATGTTTGCACCGAGGAGGATCGGGATCGCCTGCGGGAGGGTGAGCAGGCCCTGCTGGGCGAGGATGACGACGAGGCCCGTGGTTACGGAACTCGACTGCACCATGGTGGTGAAGAGGAACCCGATCAGGATGGCAAGCGGGAGCGCCGAGAACTCCGCGACAAGCCCGACGATGGCAGGATCGTTCTGGAACGGTGCGAGCGCCGTGGAGATGAGGTTTAAGCTGAAGAGGACCAGGCCGAAGTAGAAGAGGGGCTTGCCCAGGAACCGGTACCGGCGGCCGAAGATCCCGACGAGGAAGCCGACCGGGATAAGCACCTGCCCAAACGCCGTCATATTGAAGGCGACGAGCTGGGCGGTGACGGTCGTCCCGATGTTCGAGCCGATGATAACCCCGAGGCTCTGGAGGAACGAGAGCGTCCCGGCGTTGACGAGCCCGATGGTGATGATCGTGGTCGCCGCGCTCGACTGGACGAAGGCGGTGACGACGGCGCCGAGGAGTGCGCCGACGACCGGCCGCGACGTCAGCCGCCCCAGGATGTTTGCGAAACTGCCTTTCGCGACGGCGAGGATCTCCCGGGAGAAGTTCTCTATCCCGTAGAAGAAGAGGATCAGGCCGGGAATGACGGCGAATACGAGTTCCCACGGGACCATTGCTGTTCGAGGAGTATGGAGCCTCCGCTCTGAAATACCTCTCTAAACGGATCTCCGCCGGCACACCCTTCCCCGGAGTGGTCCGGCAGGGTTCGGGAACCGCAGGTATATGTCCGGTTGCCGCCCAACTTATTCCGGTGACATCCTTCGACCCGTCGGTTCTCGGGATCTTCGTCTTCGGCCTTGTCGCCGGGATCTGCCCCTGCAACAGCGTCCTGTGCCTCGGACTGATCGGCTACCTGACGAGTGGGAAGACGGATCTTACGCTCGCCGGGATCCTCAAGCTGACCGTAGCGTTCTCGCTTGGGACCGTCCTCGTCCTCCTGCCGCTCGGGGCGATCGCAGGATACGTCGGGGAATACCTCCTCTTCCTGAGCGAGACCGTCGCGTGGGCTATCGGCGGAGTGCTGATGATCCTGATGGGGCTGCAGCTCCTGCACGTGTATAAACCGCCGATACGAAGCATCTTCAATCTCTTCCGGGCGCCCGTCTCTTACTCCGTCACGGGTGCGTTCCTGCTCGGGCTCTCGTTCGGGGCGATCACCGTGGGACGCGGAGCGCCGATGCTTCTTGTCGTCCTGACCTACATCGCACTCTACCAGACGGCGTTCGAGGGGCTTTTCACGATATTCGTGTATGCCGTGGGGCTCTCGATCCCCTTGATAGCGATCAGCTCACTCGGAGGTGCGCTCGGGAAGAGAGTCAAGGAGAAGGCGAGGGTGAGCGGGGAGGTCTTCGACCGGATCGTCGGTGTCGTTATCGTCGTTATCGGGCTCTATTTCCTGTACCTGGCGTTCCGGTGAGGGCTGCCGGACTGCACCGGCAGGCGAGGACGAGGAGCGTGATGCCGAGGAGCGGAAGCCCGGCGTAGACGTAGGCAGCTCCGGCGAACTCGTAGAGCGACGGCGAGTGGATTATGACATTCTCCGGGAGCGGTGGGGCGAGGAAGAGGCCGTATGCCCGGAGCAGGCCGGGGAGGCTGATGAGCCCCGCCTCGATCGCCCCGAACCATGCCGTCGATCCCTTCTCGAGCGGGAGCGCCCCGAGCAGGATCAGGACCGCCGGGGCAAGGAGCACGGTCGCGAGCTGGCTCGCCCCGGATGACCCGGGCAGCGGCCCGAAGACGGCGAGCGCGAGGAGGAGCACCGCGAGGGGCGCCGCCGCCCACCACCTGCCGCCTTCCTCTCGCACCGTTGCGGCAAAAAGCACCGCTCCCGCAAGGGAGAGGATGCAGAAGAGGAGGAGCACCGGCGAGAGGTCTGCGACCCGGTAATCGAACTGACCGTTGTAGGCGAACCTGGCATACATCCCGGTCACGGGAACGGCGATGAAGTAGGCCGCGGTGAGGGCGAGCGCGAGCGGTGTCCTTTCAGGTGCCATACCTACTCCTCCGGTCGTCCCTCTTCCCGGAGCCCCGGGCCGGGGGCGGCGGTTGCCCGGAGAACGGCGTAGAGTATGGTTGCGGCGAGGACGCACTCGAGGTAGAACCCGAAAACCCCGAAGGCGGAGAAGAGCAGGTTATACGCCGGGGTGCCCGCGGTGAGGGGCAGGACGTTCATGATCCCGTCGAAAAGCCACCCGAATACCGGCACACTGTCCGAGATGAGCGGGAGGGCGTCGCCCCGTTCCCACTGGCCCGGGTTTATCAGGAGGGCGAAGACGAACGGAACCGAGGCTGCAACGGCGACGAGCATCGCCTGACGCTCCCTCCGGACCGGGACGGCGCCCGAGATGAGCGGGAGCGGCGTCGCGGCTCCCGCGACCGCGAGGGTGACGGTCACGAGGACGAAGACGGGGAGGACGAACGGTGGCGCCGGCCCGATGATCCCGGAGAAGGTTCTGGCGGTACCTGCCCAGATCACGCATGCGACGATCGCGACGAGCGGGGGGATGACCGGCGAAGGCCGGTTCCGGGGGGGAGAGGCGACGATCTTACCTGACATATCTGCACCATATCGGGACGTGAACCGGGGATGCGGTTCGGCTGTCGGATCCTGTAACGCTTGGTGAGAAGTCAACTTCCTTCTATAAACGATTTCTGTCACGATCGTCTACACGTCACGGGGTTTTAGCCCCTATGCTTCCTGGAGCGAACCGCAACAGGCCGGACCGGCACGTGTGATGCAGCCGGTCGGGATCAGGAGGAGAGCAGGACCACCACGGGATCGAGGAGCCAGCGATGGAGATAGTACGCGAGCACCACGCCTGTCGCAAGAGCGACGAAGACGGCCCGATCCTTCGACTTCTCGTGGAATATCCATACGCTGAAGTAGGTCGAGATGCAGAACCAGGCGAGGAGGAGCAGGCCGGCAAACGGGATCTTCAGGAGGACCGCCCAGGAGAAGAGGATGAGCGGCGAGAGAGCGTAGACCGCCGATTTCATCGTCTTCTCGAACTCGCGGTGGACGTCGACGAAGAGCAGGAAGAAGTGCTCGACGAGGCTGACGGCGAGGAGGGCGACGGCCCCGTTTATCAGGCCCTGCGTCAGGGTGACAAGGGTGCCTGCCGCGATAAACCAGATCCGGTGCGTTCCGTCAATCTCCGCCGCCTCTCCCGTAAGGAAGGGTAACGCCATGAAGAGAACCGATGCGGCGGCGACGATCGCGAAGTAGAATATGAGATCGTCGCGCAGCGGCTTTTCGTTGAGTTGCTGAAAACGGCGCCGTGGACCGGAGAAGATCGTTTCCTGTGATATCCCTGTCGGCATGTTCCTTCTCCCCGGACGACGGCACTCACCCGTCCGGTTCCGGTATCGATGAAGGAGAAATCGATGTTCTCCTATAAACGTTCTCTGTCGGAACCGTCTACACGTCGGGGTTTCGATCTATTTTCTCTCGATATTACGAAGCGACCGGGGCGCACGGTTCCCTCCTCACGAGCGGTCGCCGGATGTCCGTCCGCATGAACCTCGTATACGCGATAGCGAAGAAGACCCCAGAAACGATGCCCGATTTCGAAAATTTCAAGGACAAGCGACTCCATTACTGGTTTAGGCCGTGCATCTCACCTGCCGGGGACTTGGATTATGAGACCGCTCCTTGCCGTTGTCGTGGGAATAACACTCATCTATGCCTGCATGCACTTCTTCGTCCTGCCGGAGGCCCCGGACGTTACACGCATCGAGAATGCAACTTACCTGGAATCTCCGGCTTACAACCCGGCCGTTCTAGATCTCTGGGATATCGCCGTTGAGGGGACCGGTGTCGAGAACGAGTCGGCGGTGCTGCGGCGGCTGGAAGTCGATCTCGCCGGAGACGGAGCAGTCCGGGTTATATGGCTCTTCTTCTACGGGGTGGAGGACGGCGAGCAGCACGCGTACGAGGTGTATGTAGGACCGGGCGGAATCGTGGCCGTCAAATCGCAAAAACTTGAGTTTCCTGTGCAGGGGGCGCATCCCCTCGCTCTCTTACGGGAGATCGATGGGATTGTCTTCGATGACATCCCCTTCCGGGAGCGGGGTATGAGGCTTCTTGTGAGCGTGAACGCGTACGGGGGCCAATACGACGAGACCCGGGGGAGGCTCTACGAGGTCTCGAACGGGGGGTTTCGGCCGGTCAAAAAGGTGACATTCGGCCCGGACGCGTACTGGTACACCATCACGATCACCCCACACCGAGGCACGGAGCCCCCGGCGTCCGGGGCAGAACTCCCCGACTGCATGATTGTATTCACGCGGCAGGATATCGCGGCGGCTGAGTCTGTGATCTATGGGTAGTGCAGGTCAACCGGCGTCCAGAGTCGGCAAAGCCGGGACTCACACATCGTCTCCGGCAAAAACGTCCCCGGATCATTCACCCCGCCCTGGGGTGACGAAGACCTAGCCGGTTGCGCCCACGCCTCTATCCGCCGGATATTGGAGAGCATCCTGTTGGGGGAAATAGCGTATCATCCTTCCGTCCTTCTCGCTCCGTACGGCCCCTTCCCGGATGAGCAGGGCCATATGCCAGGTCACCGATGCACCGGCGATACCGAGCGCGGATGCGATTTCTTTCCGTGTCATCCCGGGGTCCTGTGCGAGGAGATCGAGTATCCGTCTCCGTGTCCCGTTGAGGGGATAGCCCTCTCCCTCACCGGCCGCCCCGCCGTTCGCATAATATCGCAGGAGTCCGTGAGTGTGTTCTGATCGTATCTTCCTCGTCTCACAGAGGGCTGCAAGGTGGTACCGGAGCGTTCCAACGTTAATCCCCAGCCTGCGGGAGAGGGAAGCATGGTTAATTCCGGGATTCTCCCGGATGCAGAGATACGCCGCACGGCGGGTATCGTGTTCGAGAGCGTTCTTCCGGGAGATCCTTCTGTGACCGAGGCAGAACCATACAGCTGCCGTTATAAGGTACTGGACCGGGAGGAAGAGCAGGGGTGCGGTCATGAAGACGAAGTCGAGCAAGATCAGCTTCAGGGGCACGTTCCAGATGTATACCGGGGCCGGATCGTCGGGTGCCAGTTCGGGAAACTCTCCCTCGCCGAGACCGGCGCCGGCGGCGCTCCCCGGGATGATTACGAACAGGAGGACTAAGAGCAGCGCGGTCCTCGCGAGAGAGAGTTGATTTGACATTAAGAGAATCAGGCGCCCGGAGGTATAAAAAATATGTGATTTATCCTGCCGTGGCTTCAAAAGTATAATCCTGCGTGCCCCGTACTATCTCTCCATAGACCTGGAACTGCCACGTTCCGGCCTCCGACGAGGGGATCCACGTGCGGATCTGTGCGTCTTTATCACCATCCAGATCGGTGTCGTGATAGTAGGCGTACGTGCTTCCGCTCGGCGAGATGATCTTCAGCGTCAACGACTGCTGGGGGACGAACCAGTCCAGATTCACAAACAGTGTTGAGCTCCCGGGAGGCACGTATGCACTGTGATATTTTGTCTCCCCCTGATGTATGAGGTAAAAGGCACGTATCCCCACTTCGTTTTGCGGGATATTCTCTTCCGGGGCGGTGTTCACAGCACATTCGCTGCCCCCGGCAAAAGCCGGCGGTACCATCAGGACCAGTGCAAGCATCAGTGCAAAGATGCGGTTGTATGTCATCATACCACGGGAGAACTTCTCTAACGACTTCTCTTAAGTTTTCTGTCGATCCTCTCTACACGTTCTTCGGTTGGGGGCAGACTGACCGCCCGGGAATCGGTATCGAGCAATGGCGGAGGGGCCTGCTGCTCGGGGTGGGCGCGGGTGCCGAGCCCTCCTGCAAAATGGGTGTCTGTGACAGAGACACGATATCCAGTATCGATTTTCCTTTGCCGCGTGGGTTTACTATCTGTCGGCGCAGTGTGAGTTCCCGGTCGACTGCGGGATGTTTTCGGAAGCAAAACGGATCGAACTGCCTCAACGTGTAGAGAGGCTCGACAGAAATCGTTTATAGGGGAACGTTGACTTCTCATCCGTGGGTACCGGGACCGGTATCCCGAAGCGCAGGGAGGTCCACCCGGCCAAGAGCGAATCGGATGGGTGAACGTCCTGCATGCCCGGAGGCATGGTAGCACTCGTTACTCAAGCAGATAAACGTTGTGCCGTAGCTTCTGGAATTCAATTATTGAAGGAGGAAACAGATGAAACTGTTCAGATGGAATGTCATCCTGCTGGCAATGGTATTAGCAGGGATGGCAGTGGTACCGTGCGTGAGTGCGGAAGAAAGCGGCGAGAAAATTGTTGATACGCAAACTGCAGTCATCAATCAATTAATAGGACAGAACATGACCGTCGGCGAATACTACGAAAAAACTTCGCCAGAATTTTTGATGGAAATACCAGAAACCTTAAGGGAACATCTCTATCAAACAAAAAAAGAATGGCCGACACCATTGAATGAACAGAGTAACAAACAGAGCAACAATTCCCAAAGTGTAATACAAAGCACAAGGGTGGAGATTCAGGTTTTGTGTCAGTCGGGATGGGGGTTGGCAGGTAATATTGTGAGTTACGGGTCCGAAAGTGAATCAGCGCCAACCGGAACTCGATTTCCAACAATGTACGATAAATCAACGCTATTTAAATGGAACTGGGATTCGAGCCAATGGGAATATGTTACTTCTACATCACGTACATCGTATCTAACTAGTTATAACCGAGCAGCGAGCACAACTACAGCGCAACCTGGAACTTACATTGTTTTCGGAGAGCATCACGGTACATACCCGCCATTTAGTGAACCTCCGGGGTATAGTCTCGCTACCGAAAGTTCAATATTTGAGGTGAGTTAATTTTCAGTGTTTTTATAGAAGAAATTAACAATCAGAACCTTTTTTTGCGGATAAGTGCAATGTCCGACAAAGCAGTTTGTACGTACAGAATAGGTAATTTCCATGAAGCTGAGAAAAAGAGCAAACGTGAAACAACACCTCGTTTTAACGATCATAGTGCTGACTGCATTCTGTAGTTGTGGATGTACGCAGCAAAGCGCCGCGATGGAATGGTACAGACAGGGATTGCACTTCAATTCCTATGATAACCAGTTCGAGCAGGCATTGGAATGTTTTAATAAATCTCTCGAACTTGACCCCCAATTTGAAGAAGCCTGGCGGGGTAAAAGTGTCGCACTCTACAACTTGGGACGGTTCCAGGATGCGATTCAACCCATAGACCGGGCTCTTGAGCTTAATCCGGATTATGCCGAAGCCTGGTGGACGAAGGGAATGATACTGTCGAGTCTGGGCAAACCCGATGAGGCGGATTATTGTTACGCCAGGGCTCAGGAGATAAATCCGCGTCTTTCCCAAATCTAGGGTAGCGTAACAAAGTTTCTGTAATAGTAATTATTCAGACCGATCGGTGGGCAGCGGTTGGGATGAACGGTGTTCCACTGAATGCACCTAGCGATCAATACCGGAACCGGTGTCCCGACGTGTGCGAGATCGGTCCAGCCCGCGCCGAAACCGGAGGAGACGGCATGGAACCTGACAAAAAGCGCCTGATTGCCGTCGGCGTTCTTGCGTTCATCGGTGCCATCCTCCTCGTCGCGACGGTTGTGCTCGCATTTACAGCCCTTGTAGCCCTGATCACGGGAATCGACGGTCTTCCGCAGGAGCTGGACGTGCGGGTAGTCAGCGGAGAAGATCTGCAGAACGCATCCGTCATTCACCTGACCGACCGGGATCTAAAGCAGCACCCGGCGCTTGCCTCCGCGATTCGGGATGCGGTTGGCATGGAACCCAGCCCCGGCTCTTCCCTACCAAGCTCTCCTATCGACCGGTGCAGCAGACATCCCTGATTGACTGCGGCGAATTTTCCGGGGCAAAACGAACGGATCAGGCTCGACGTGTAGAGGATCGTGACAGAAATCGTTTATAGGGGAACGTTGACTTCTCATGTGTAGATCCCGGAAGGCGGGGCCCACCCGGCCGGGCAATGGTGAGGAGATGGACGAGCGACGCAAAAATACCAAAAAACCCGTACTGAACCTGCTGATAGCGGTCGCCATCCTCGCCGTGGTGGTCTTCCTGCTCTTCCTCGGCCCTGCGTTTGTCTCGACGACCATGCCGAACAACTCCTACCTGATTGAGATCACAGGCCTCGGTGGCCTTGCCGTGAACGGTACCGCGACGATCATGGTCCCGATCCCGGCGAATGCGGACGGTGAACTTTCGATCTCAGAGGAAGGGCTTACCCGCGACCGCCAGCTCTACGGGTGGCAGACGACGATCCGGGAGACGCCGTATGGGAAGATGCTTGCGTTCACAACGGCGGAAGAGTACGCGTCGGATATCTTCATACCGCCCGGGGAGTTTGAGAAGAAAGAAGAGCCGCGGTTGCTCGTCCCCGTGATTGCGACACCCGAAAACGTCACCGTCGTCGAGTTCACCCGGACATCGGGCGGCACCTATACCACGGTCGTCTTCCTCGACGGCTTCGTCCCGCCGGAGGATGCAGCCCCGATCACGTTTGACCTTGAGTACCGGGGTGGCGGGGGCAGGAAACACCTGATAATAGAGGATGCCTGGACAACGACGGTGGATACGGCAGTACCAGGTACTGAGTCCGGGTTTGTCACGGTTCCGGCAAACTACTATGTCACTCCAGGGGGTATCATGCCGTTATGATGGACGATCTCTCCCGTTCTTTTACTCTTTCTCCTCACCACACGACCCCGATGCCGGCTCGTGCAGGCCCGGGGGTACGGCGTCCGGTGCGCAAATGACGGCCTGAACCCACAGTGATCAGGATCTCCGCAGATCGCAGACAGGTGGATACGCTCTATCGGAACCGACTTCTCAACCATCACAACCTTTATAGTTAGGTCAAACCAAACTAATCAGCATCAACCATGGCGGCGAGAGAGGAGCATCTGTTCGAGGTATTTGATCGCCTGATCGCCATCAAGAACGAATGCTCCTGTGAGATCTTCTCCGAATGCGGGCTCGTAGACGTGACGGTGAAGCAGGTCGCCTATCTGAAAGTCATCGACGAATACGGCGACGTGACGTTCAGCAGACTCGCCGAGATCACCAGGAACTCGAAACCCACCGTGACGGAGATGGTCAACAGGTTCGTCCGGATGGAGTGCGCCTACCGGCAGAAGTCCCCGGACGACGGGAGAATCGTGTACATCCGCCTGACCGACAAGGGGCGGATGCTGGCAAAAGCCGAGCAGAACGCGCTGAACCGGATGATCGAGAGGATGATGCGGACGCTCGACGAGAACGAAGTTGATCTCCTGATCGAGATCTTAAAAAAGGTCGGATAATTTTTTTGGCCGGCCGTATTGTTAGGTAAATTCGAACTAAATGATTGGAGTCACCATGCACTCACCACAAGCAGATACGATCAAACAGCACGTTGTCATACCGCTCTTCGAGACCGTGGTCTACCCCGAGACCCGGACGAAGCTCCAGGTCGAGACGCCCGTCGGGGAAGCGCTGATCGCCGCCATGAAGAGCGACGGATCGGCATCCGCGATCGGGCTGACCGCAAAGAGCGGCGCAGAGTCCCCGGAGAGTCCGGCCGACGCGCTCTACACGACAGGAAACCTCCTCCTGATCGCGCACGTACAGCCTGCGGACGACGGCTACCTGGTCTTTGCGCATGCAACCTCCCGGGTGAAGATCATATCCCTCTCCGAGAAGGATGGGCTGTTCTACGCCGTCTGCGAACCGCTCCCGGACGTACCGGACCTCGACGAGGAGGCCCGGGCAAAGATGCTCCGTGACGTCAAAGCGGCCGTCCACGAGATCAGCGGCAACTTCCAGGGGTCCGAACAGTTCACCCGCCCTGTCGACAGGATGGAGTCCGCCGACCAGATCATGGGGTTCGTCATGCCCTTCCTGCCGGTGGACGTTGCGGAGAAGCAGGCCCTCCTCGAGACCGTCTCCGTCCGGGAGCGCCACGCCGCGTTCCTCCGTCTCCTGGTGAACCTGAACGAGAGCATCAACCTCCGGATCGAGGTGGCCAGGAAGGCTTCCGAGAAGGTCGGGAAGGCGAACCGGGAAGCGATGCTCCGCGAGCAGCTCCGGGTGATCCAGGAGGAGCTCAACGGGTGCGACGGCTCGTCGGGCGAGGAGAACTACCGGGAGCGGATCGAGCGCTCGACGATGCCTGAAGAGGTGCGGAAGAAGGCACTCGCCGAACTGAAGAAACTCGAGTCGGGCGGGAGCCAGCACCACGAGAGCCAGGGTATCAGGAACTACCTCGACCTCCTGCTTGACCTGCCGTGGACCGTCGAGAAGAAGAGCATCGATATCGAGGAGGCCCGCCGCGTCCTCGAGAGCAACCATAACGGCCTCGAGAAGGTCAAGGAGCGGATCGTCCAGCACCTGGCGGTCATGAAGCTTAAAGAGGAGAAGCAGGGCTCGATCCTCCTCTTCGCGGGCCCGCCCGGCACCGGGAAGACGAGCCTGGGCAAAAGCATCGCCGACGCCCTGGGCCGGAAGTACGTCCGGATCAGCCTCGGCGGCGTCAAGGACGAGGCGGAGATCCGCGGGCACCGGCGGACCTACGTCGGGTCTCTCCCCGGCCGGATCATCCAGGGGATGAAGAGAGCCGGGACGAAGAACCCGGTCTTCATCCTCGATGAGGTCGACAAACTCGCCGTCTCCTACTCGGGAGACCCGGCAAGCGCCCTCCTTGAGGTCCTCGATCCCGAGCAGAACAACACGTTCTCCGACCACTACCTGGAGGTTCCTTACGATCTCTCGGACGTGCTCTTCATCGCGACGGCGAACAGTCTCGCGACGATCCCGGCGCCGCTCCTCGACCGGATGGAACTGATCGAGATCTCGGGCTACACGAAGAACGAGAAGTTCGCGATCGCAAAGGATCACCTGCTGCCGGAGACCCTGGAGGAGCACGGGCTCGATGCGGGTATGCTCCAGGTCGAGGACGAGACCGTCGCGGCGATCATCGACCGCTACACCCGGGAAGCGGGCGTCCGGACGCTCAAGAAGCAGCTTGCACGGATCGCCCGGTTCGTCTCCGCGAAAGTGGTCTCGGGGACGGCCGATCTGCCCTACGTCGTCTCTGCGGAGATGCTCCCGGAGATCCTGGGCCGGGAGACGGTCCGGCCGGACGTGGCGAGAAAGGAGAATCCGCCCGGTGTCGTGACGGGGCTCGCGTGGACGCCGGTCGGCGGGGATATCCTCTTCATCGAGGGGACGTTCATGCCCGGCAAAGGGAAACTGACGCTGACCGGCCAGCTCGGCGACGTGATGAAGGAGTCGGCCCAGATCTCGCTCAGCCTGATCCGCTCGAGGCTCGCGGCCACGCCGACCCGGTTCGACTTCTTCGCAAGCGACATCCACATCCACGTCCCGGCGGGAGCGACCCCGAAAGACGGGCCGTCGGCGGGCGTGACCCTCTTTACGGCTCTCGCCTCCCTCGTCACGGGGAGAGCGGTCGATCCGACGGTCGCGATGACCGGCGAGGTGACGCTCTCCGGCGCCGTGCTGCCGGTGGGCGGGATCAAGGAGAAGGTCCTTGCGGCGCACCGGGCCGGGATCAAGACGGTCATCCTCCCGAGGGAGAACGAGCGCGATCTTACTGATGTGCCCGAGGACGTGCGCAACGACCTCACGTTCGTGCCCGTGGAGACGATCGAAGACGTTCTCCGGGAGGCGCTCGGGATAGAATTCCACAGGCCTGTCGTGCCGTATGCGGGGAACCGGTGCGTGCCCGTGCACAACCTGTGAACGTCCTTCCGGCCCGGATCCGAAATCATCCGCGAGCAGGGAGGGAAACCTCCCCGGCAACGGCCCCCCTAAACCCTCTTTGCTATCGTCTCGATCGCTTCAATAAGCGTCTGCTGCTGCGGTTTGATGATCGCTACCGGGCAGTCGACGATCTTCTCCACGATCGGCGCGAGGATCGGGGCGCAGATGATCCCGAGCGCTCCCTCCTTGTCCGCCCGGACGGCGGCGATGATGCACTCGTCGAGGGAGTCCGCCGGGTAGCCCCGGATCCGGAACTTCCGCTCACCGATGGGAAGATCGCGGTTGTCGATCTCGTCAAGCAGGAATCGGGCCGCGATCACCGCGATGAAACTCTTCTCCCGGGGCTCGAGGACGTTGACGATCCGCCGGACGGTCGAGAGGCGCGGGTCCGCCCTGCCCGACGTGAGTTTGTAGAGGGTTGCGGGCGGGATCCCGGCCCGCTCCGCGAGGTCCCGGATACTCATATCCTGCCGGGCGAGTTCCTCCTGGAGCGCGTCGGCAAAGTCGGCTTCGAAGATCTTTCGCGAGAGCATTGTTCTACTATGGTAGTGTAATTGAGATAAGGTTTTTCCTGATTTGGTTAATATTTTCCCCATGGAGAACAATCCTTATCTTTCCGCATGACAACTCTCCCTCATGGACCCTTCACCCATCCGCGAGATCACGATCCTCCCCGGCCGAAGCCGGAGCGGCGAGCCGGAGCGGTTCGACGCGATTTCCATCCGTCCGGGCGACACGATATCCATCGTCGGCCCCACCGGTTCGGGGAAGAGCGCCCTCATCAACGATATCGAGGTCTTCGCCCGGAACGACACCGCCACGGGGCGCACGGTCCTCGTCAACGGCGAATACCCTCCCGAAGAGTTCGTCCGCGACCCGGCTCACAAACCCGTCGCCCTGATCACCCAGAACACCCGGTGCCTCGCCGACCTGGCGGTCGAGGAGTTCCTCGCGATGCACGTCAGGTCCCGCAAGATCGCCGACGACGGGATCGTCGAGAGGACGATCGCCCTTGCAAACGAGTTCACAGGCGAGGAGATCCGGGCCGGCGCCCGGATGACCGCGCTCTCCGGGGGGCAGACCCGGTCGCTTCTGGTGGCGGACGCCGTTCTCGTCGCAGCTGCCCCGGTCCTCCTCCTCGACGAAGTGGAGAACGCCGGGATCTTCAAGGAGCGGGTGATCGAGGTGCTCCGGGCCGGTGGGAAGGCGGTCATCTTCGTCACGCACGATCCCCTGGTCTCCCTCCTCTCCGCCCGGCGGATCGTCATGCGGGACGGGGCTGTCGAGCGGGTGATCGAGCCGCTGGATCGCGAGAACGAGGCACTCCGGGAGGCCCTCCGCCTCGACGGCATCCTCCGCCGGATGCGGGAGCAGATCCGGGCGGGCGACCTGATCACGGGGCCGGCCGGGGCATGAAACTCGCCGTCGTCGCCGGTCCGCCGTCCGCCGGCAAGACCGCCGTCGTGCGGCAGACCATCCGCACCCTTCTGGACCGGCACCGGATTGCCTACTTAAAAATCGACGTCGTCCGGGCGTTTGAGGACGAAGAGCTCGCGGCCGAGTTCTCGATCCCGGCCCGGAAGGTCTGCTCCGGCGACCTCTGCCCGGACCACGCCGGGGTGATGGTGATGCGGGACGCCATCGCCTGGGCCGAAGGGGAGGGGGCCGACCTCCTTCTGGTCGAGAGCGCCGGGCTCTGCCTCCGCTGCTCACCCTACACGACGCAGGGTCTCGGGATCGTCGTCCTTTCGGCGGTCTCCGGCACAAACACGCCCCTGAAGATGGCCGCGATGCTCGCGCTCGCCGATATTGCGGTCGTGACCCGGATCGACCTCGTCTCCCAGGCCGAGAAGGAGGTCTTCCGGGAGCGGATCCGGGAGGTGAACCCTGACCTCGATATCGTCGAGACGAACGCCGTCCAGGGGACCGGGATGCGCTACCTCCTCCGGGCTATCGAAGAATATCCGCAGATAACCGATCCCGATACAATCGTCCTTCGGGGTGCACCGCCGCTCGGGGTCTGCACCGTCTGCATCGGGAAGACGGAGATCGGGTGGCAGCACCACTTCGGGGTCGTCCGGAGGCTCGAGGATGCCGACTATCTCTTCCGGGGGGACTAGTCCGGTGGCATGGCAACCACCCGGGAAGGACTGCGGGGCCTGCGGCGCCCCGACCTGCGAGGTGTTTCTCGAACGGGTCCGGCAGGGAGAGAAGGAACTCGGGGACTGCGTCTTCTACCTCGCCGGAACCGCAGCCTCCCGGTTCGAGGGCGAGGCCCTTCATACCGGCCGGGACATCCTCGGCGGCGAGTACGACTTCGTCCTCGATCCCCTGCCCGGCGAGGTCTCGGCCCGGAAGATCGTCCTGCCCTTCCGCCCGGATCTCGTTGAAAAGTGGGAGATTACGGCGGGGGATATCGTCGTCGGGAGGCCGGCCGGTGCCGGATGCCCGGTTCAGCACGTTCTCTCGGTCCTTCACGCCAGCCCGGTGAGCGGCCTCCTCACCTGCCTGGTCGTCGGTCCCAGGGCCTCGCGGGACGGAGAATTTAAGGACGTTGAAGCCTACCACATCGTCGGTTTCGAGGGGATTGCCCGGACGGTGCGCCGCGAACCGGTCTTCGGGATGCGGCAGCGGTTCCTGCCCGGCTACTGCATGATGAACCTTACGCATACGGGTGTCGTGAATATGATTCTCGCACAGTCCGGCGGTCTCCATGTGCGGGTGGAGGATATCAGGTTATGAAGACGATGGCAGAGCTCGATGAGAAGATCCGGAACGGTTCGGCGGTCGTCTACACGGCCGCGGAGTTCAAGCGCCTCGTCCGCGAGGGTGCGGATGTCACGGCCGCAGAGGTCGACGTGGTAACCACCGGGACGTGCGGGGTGATGTCGGGGACCGCGGCGATCCTCTCGGTGCCGGTCGCAGAGCCGGGGACGTTCGAGCGGGCGGAGCGAGCCTGGGCAAACGGGGTCCCCTGCATGCCCGGTCCCTGCCCGAACGAGCGCCTGGGGCTTCTGGACCTGATCGTCTCGGGGACCGCCCACGCCGGGGCCGGCTACGGAGGCGGCCACCTCTTCCGCGACATCGTCGAGGGCCGCGAGATCGAGGTGGTGGTGGAGGCCGCCGACCGGTCGGTCGAAGCACGGGTGACCCTCGACGACTTTGGCTACGCCCGGCTCTTCACCACCCGGAGCGCGTTTAAGAATTACACCGCCTACGTAAACACCCGGCCGGCCCGCGTAAAGACGATCTTTTCCATCGAGGGTCTTCAGGGACCCTGCCGGGAGGTCTCGGTCAGCGGGTGCGGCGAGATCAATCCCCTCCAGAACGACCCCGCACGGCTCGCGATCCGCGACGGGACGCCGGTCCTCCTGAACGGCTCGGTCGGGATCGTGACCGGGGAGGGGACCCGGAGCACCCCCGAGCGGCCCAACCTCACGGTCATCGCCGACATGGCCGCAATGCGGCCCCGCTACATGGGCGGGTTCAAGACTTCCGCCGGGCCGGAGTGCATCACGAGCCTCGGTGTCGCGATCCCGGTCCTCGACGACCGGCAGGTCGCGGCCCTCCGCGTCCTCGACGAGGAGATCCCGCTCCCGGTCGCCGATATCAACACCCGCGCCGTTCTTGCGGAAGCGACCTACGCCGACGTCTGGCAGCAGCCCGATCGGGAGGTGACCTACTACCCCGAGTGGTGCGAGGAGTGCTCGGCCTGTGTTGCGGCCACGATCTGCCCGACGGGCGCGTTCTCCCGCGAGACCGGGATCGACCGCGACCGCTGCCTCGCCTGCACCGCCTGCCTTGCCGCCTGCCCGAACAACGCCCTCGAAGCGGGGGAGGGCGCGATCCGGGTCCGGGGGCGGAAGGTCCCGATCACCCTCCGCCAGTCGGGCCGGACGCTCGCCGAAGACCTCTGCCGGGACCTCAAAGAGATGGTCCTCGACCGCCGGTTCACCTTCACCGGGAGCGGGATGCGATGAAGGAGAAGTACCTCCTCCACTGTCCGGGATGCGGCCGGCCCTTCCCCGACCGTTACACCCTCGACTGCCCGTCGGGGTGCGACGCCCTCCTCCGGACCGTTTATGCGGAGCGCCGCCTCACTCCCCGGAACCTCCCCGGGATCTTCCGCTACACGGACTGGCTCCCCATCGAGGGTCACCTCCGCCTCGACGCCGGCCCGGTCTCCTACGAGAGTGAAGGCCTCGCCCGGGAGCTCGGGCTCTCCCGCCTCACCGTCACCTTCTCGGGCTACTGGCCCGAGCGGGGCGGGCGGATGGAGACCTGCTCGTTCAAGGAGCTCGAGGCACAGCCGACGGTGCTGCGCCTCCGCGAGAAGGGTGCCGGAGTCCTCCAGGTCTCGTCGGCGGGGAACACCGGCCGGGCCTTCTGTCAGGTCTCGGCGCTGACCGGGGCCCCGGTGGTGGTGGTGGTCCCGGCCACCGCCGCCGGCCGGCTCTGGACGACCGTTCCGGCGGCAAACGTCTGTCTCATCACGATTGACGGGGACTACTCCGACTCCATCGCGTTCGGGAGGGAGGTCTGCTCGCTACCGGGCATCGTTCCCGAGGGCGGGGTGAAGAACGTCGCCCGGCGGGACGGGATGGGAACGGTGATGCTGGCCGGGACTCTCGCCGCCGGCCGGCTCCCCGACTCCTACTTCCAGGCGGTCGGGAGCGGGACCGGGGGGATCGCCGCATGGGAGGCGGCGGAGCGGCTGGTCGCCGACGGCCGGTTCGGCTCCCGTCTCCCGGCCCTCCACCTCTCCCAGAACCTCCCTTTCGTCCCAATGGTCCGGGCATGGGAGGCGGGACGGCGGGATATCCTCCCGCCCGAGGACATGCCGGACGCCGAAGCCTCGATCGCCCGGGTCTACGCCGACGTCCTGACGAACCGCCACCCGCCCTGGGGAATCCGGGGCGGGGTCTACGACGCCCTTCTTGCCTCCGGCGGTCGGATGTATGCGGTCGCTAACGACGACGCCCGGTTCGCGGGGCGGTTCTTTGCCGATACCGAGGAGATTGACCTCGACCCGGCGGCGGCGGTCGCGGTCGCCTCGCTCCTCCGGGCAGCGGAGGAGGGGCTCGTCGGCCCGGATGAGCAGATACTCCTGAACGTGACCGGCGGGGGCTACGAGCGTGCGGCAGAAGACCTCGATCGCTACCCGGTCGAGCCGTACCTCCGGATCCGGGCCGGCGAGGCATTCGCGGGGGATGTGCGGGACGCCGTCCGGGACTGGCTCGCGGAGCAGGGGGTGGCAGTTCGTGCGTGAAGGATGTATCCTCGACCGCCTCTCCGCTCTCGGGGTCGATACCGTGGCATCCCTCCCCTGCGACCGGACGCAGGAGTTCTGCGCCCTCATTCCGGAGCGGTTCCGGGCGATCGACCTCACCCGGGAGGAGGACGGTGTCGGGATCTGTGCCGGGCTCACGATGGCCGGGAAACGGCCGGTGCTCCACATGCAGAGTTCGGGGCTCGGCAACTCCTTGAACTCCATCATGTCCCTCACCGTCACCTTCGGCCTCCCCCTCCCCGTCCTCGCGAGCTGGCGGGGTGTGTACCGGGAAGCGATCCCGGCCCAGGTGCCGTTCAACCGGGCGGTCCCGGAGGTGCTCGCGGCGCTCAACATCCCGTATACCGTCATCCGCGATCCTTCGGATGAGGCGCTGATCGATACGGTCATCCGCGACGCCTACGACGCCATGCGGCCGCACGTGGCCCTGATCCTCCCCTCGTTCTGGGAGGGGACGGAGGAGGCCTGCCTGCCGGAGCGGGCCTTCCCGCCCCGGGCCCGCGAGTCGGCGCTTGCCTACCGGCGGGCGTTCCGCGACCCGGTGATGACCCGAAACGACGCGATCCGGACTATCGCCGAGACCCTCGACGGCGAGGCGGTCGTCGCAAACATCGGCGTCCCCTCAAAGGAGCTCTACGCGGCTCGCGACCGGGACCTGAACTTCTACATGCTCGGGAGCTACACTCAGGCGACCCCGATCGGGCTCGGACTTGCCGTCGCCACGGATCGCGACGTCGTCGTCCTCGACGGCGACGGGAGCCTGCTCGGGACCGCCGTCCTTCCGGTGGTGGCGGCAGAAGCCCCGGCGAACCTCACGATCGTCTGCCTGGACAACGGGGCCTTCGGAAGCACGGGGAACCAGCCCACCCCGGCCTCCGGGCTGGTGGACATGGAACTCCTCGCCCGTGCCGCCGGTATCCGGCGGACCTGCAAGGTGCAGGACGAGCGGGAACTCGAGCGTGCCTGGGAAGACCGGGGCCGGGGGCCGACCTTCATCCACGTTGTCCTCGCGCCCGGGAACGAGCCGGTCGGAAACATCCCCCTCGCCCCGGCGGAGATCCGGGAGCGGTTTGTGCGGGGGCTGCAGCGGACCTAGTTCCCGTCACATCGGTCACCTTTATCCTCCCCGCCGCCCTCCCCCCGCCCATGCGCATCACCCGGGCGGCGCTCATCCTTGCCGCCCTCGCCCTCTTCCTCGCCGCCTGCCTGGTGGTCCGGTTCGATGATCCGGCGGTTCCGCCCGCCGTCCCGATCGTCTTCCTGGTCGCCCTTTCCCTCCCCTCCTACGTCGCCCTCGTCCGCTGGCTCGGGCCCCTGCGGGGCATCGCCCTCCTCCTCCTCCTGAGCATCCTCCCGCTCGCCGTCGAGGCCTATGCCGTCGCGACCGGCATCCCGTACGGGGGGTTCGTCTACTCCGCCGACCTCGGCTACCGGGTCTTCGGCCTCGTCCCCTGGACGGTCGCCTTCGCCTACCTCTCGATGCTCCTCGGCGCCGTCGCCCTCGCCGGGGCCGCCGTCGGTACCTCCTGGACCCGGCTGGTCCCGGTGGGAGTCCTCGTCCTCCTTCTCGTCGATCTGGTCATCGACCCGGCGGTCGTCCACGCCGGACTCTGGGTCTGGCCCGCCGGCGGCGCCTACTACGGCGTGCCGGTCTCGAACTTCGCGGGCTGGATCCTGACCGGAGCGGTCTATATCGCCCTCTTCCGGCTTGTCGCGGGCGCCCGGCCGATCCCGGGGACGGTGGCGGCGAGCCTTCTTCTGATACTCGCATTCTGGACCGGCTACCTCGCCCGGAACGGGCTTGCCGTACCGGCACTCCTCGGGGCGGCGCTCGCCCTTGCAACCCTGCCGGTCATCTTTGGAGACGGTCGTTCACGGTGAGCGCCGCATCGCCGGTGTGCCTTCCTCGATACCAAAGTTTATATCCGATATGCTTCTTCCTGCACCCGTTTTCCGTTCCGGAGGAGGGATGTATGCGGGCTGTAGTTGTTGGAGCCGGGTTCGGGGGTCTCTCTGTCGCCGCCCTTCTTGCGAAGGGCGGCTTTGATGTCACGGTGATCGAGAAGAACGAGCAGCCCGGGGGCCGGGCGAGCGTCCACCGCGACAATGGGTTTACGTTCGACATGGGGCCGTCGTGGTACCTGATGCCCGACGTCTACGACAGGTTCTTCGCGGAGTTCGGGAGGAGCCCCGCGGACTACTTCCCGCTCGCGAGACTCGACCCCTCGTACCGGGTCTTCTTCGCCGACGAGCGGGTCGCGGACGTCTCGGCCGATCTTGAGAAGAACTACACTCTCTTCGAATCGTTCGAACCAGGAGGGGCCGAGAAACTCCGGGGCTACCTCGCCGAGTCCGAGGAGACCTACCGGACCACGATGGACGACCTCCTCTACCGGGACTACCGGAGCATCCTCGACTTCTTCGACTGGCGTCTCCTTTCCCAGGGCAGGAAACTCCGCCCCTTCGAGAACCTGGAAACCTTCGTCAAAAAGCGCTTCTCAAGCGACGAGGCCCGGAAGGTCGTGCAGTACTCCATTGGTTTCCTCGGCGGCTCGCCGCGAAACACCCCCTCGTTCTACCACATCATGACGCACATCGACATGAACATGGGCGTATGGTATCCGGAAGGGGGCATGCGGGCGGTGGTCGAGGCTCTGGTCTCGCTTGGCCGGGAGTTCGGGGTCGAGTACCGCTACAACGAACCGGCGACCGCCATCGACGTGGAGGGTGGGGTTGCCCGCCGGGTCGTCACCCCTCTCGGGGCGCACGAGACTGACGTCGTCGTGGTGAACGCCGATTACCCGTTCACGGAACTCTCCCTCCTCCCCGAAGGCTCGCGGTCGTACCCCGCCTCCTACTGGGAGAAGAAGGTTCTCGCCCCCTCCACCTTCGTCGCCTACCTCGGTGTAAACCGCGTGATCGAGGGACTCGCGCACCATAACATCTTCCTCGAGCGGGACTGGGAGGAGGGGTTTGAGACAATCTTCGACCCGAAAAAAGCGGCCTGGCCGGCAACCCCCTCGTTCTACGTCAACGTCCCCTCGAGGACGGATACGACCGCCGCCCCGAAAGGCACCGATACCCTCTTCGTCCTCGCGCCCCTCGCCCCCGGCATCGAGGATACCCCGGAACTCCGCGAGCGGTTCTACGACCTTCTCATGAACCGGATGGAGGAGATCCTCGGCGAGAAGATCCGGGACTCGGTCGTGACCCGGCGGATCTTCGCACTCTCGGACTTCTCGAACCGCTACAACGCCTACCGGGGCACGGCGCTCGGCCTCTCCCATACCCTCCGGCAGACGGCGCTCTGGCGGCCGGCGCACCGGAGCAAGCGTGTCAGGAATCTCTACTACACCGGCCAGTATACCCACCCGGGGATCGGAGTGCCGATGACCCTGATATCCTCCCAGATCGTCGCCCGCGAGTTGACCGATCGTTATCGGTGAGGTGCATCGTGATCGACAGGACCATCTACGGTATCTTCAGGCGGGGGAGCAGGACCTACTTCTACTCGACCCTCTTCTTCCCGCCGGCGGTGCGGGAGGACGTCTTTTCACTCTACAGTTTCGTCCGCACGGCCGACGATTACGTGGATGCGGTGCCGCAAGAGGTCGAGGAGTTCTACGCCTTCACCGACCGCTACGCCGCGGCCGCGGCCGGGGAGGCTACGGGAGACGTGGTGGTCGACTCGTTCGTCGAACTTGCGGGGCGCAAAGGCCTTGACCCGGCGTGGACGGCGGCGTTTCTTAGTTCCATGGAGAAAGACATCACGGTCGGGTCCTACCGGACGATCCGGGATCTCGAGGTCTACCTCTACGGCTCGTCCGAGGTGATCGGGCTGATGATGGCCCGGCTCCTCGATCTCGCGCCGGAATCGCACGCTGCAGCGCAGAACCTCGGCCGGGCGATGCAGTACGTCAACTTCATCCGCGACATCGCAGAGGACCTCGCCCTCGGCCGGACCTACTTCCCCCGCGAAGAGATGGAGGCGTTCGGGCTCGACGACCTCTCGGCGGCCACCGCTTCCCGTGACCCCGGGGGGTTTGCGGCGTTTGTCCGGTTCCAGCTTCAGCGCTACCGGGTGTGGCAGGAAGAGGCGGAAGCAGGGTTCGGGCACATTCCCCGGCGTTACCGGATCCCGATCCGGACGGCGTCGGACATGTACCGCTGGACGGCCCGGACGATCGAGCGCGATCCGGCCGTCGTCCACCGGAGGAAGGTGAAGCCTTCGGTGATGCGAATCGTCTCCGGCGCCGCCTCGAACACCCTGAAGGCGTGAAGGTCCATGGCTCCGCGGCTCCTCTCGCTCGCCTGGCGGGTCTCGCGGTTCCGGTTCTGGATCTACACCGGCGGGACCTACGTGGTGGGCTACGCCCTCGGGATGGACTCCTGGACGGCCTTCTTCGATCCTGACTACATCCTTTTCCTGCTCTACTTCTTCCTCCCGGCGAACCTCCTGATCTACGGGGTGAACGACTGGTGGGACCAGGATACCGACCGGTTCAACCCCAAAAAGGATGTGAAGGAGTACCGCATCAGCGATGCGGACGGCAGGAACCTGCTCCTCCTCCTCGCTCTTGCGGGCGCGACGAGCATCGCGCTCCTCTTTGTGCTCGACGCCGTCGGGCAGGTGCTCCTCCTCTCGTTCCTCTTCCTCTCCTACTTCTACAGCGCTCCGCCGCTCCGGTTCAAGGAGGTCCCGGTCCTCGACTTCTCCTCGAACATGCTCTACGTGGTTCCGGGGATCCTGGGCTACTACATCGCGAGCGGCACCCTCCCGCCTCCTGCCCTGGTCATCGCCGGCTACCTTCATGTCGCCGCGATGCACCTCTTCTCCGCGATCCCCGACATCGGCTTCGATGCGGCTGCGGGGATGACGACGACGGCCGTCGTCCTCCGTGAACGGCGCTCGCTCCTCCTCTGCCTCGCGTTCTGGTCGGGGCTTGCCGCCCTTGTCATCTGGCTCTCCGGTCTTCACCCCTTAAGCCTGCTCGTCCTGATCTACCCGGCCGTCCCCCTCGCCCTCCTCCTGCGGCGGAGCCTCTCCATCGACCGGGTCTACTGGTACCTCCCGTACGTCAACACCGGCCTCGGGGGGCTGGTCTTTCTTCTCGCGACCCTGCGGACGGTTATGTAGTAGGGTCTAGAGCAGCACCGTCGTGATCAGCGGGATGGTGACGAGCGATCCGATCGTCGAAACGAAGACGATCTGCGACGCGAGCCGGGAATCGGCGCCGTACTGCTCCGCGAAGATGACGGTGTTTGCGGCGGCGGGCATCGCGGCCATCGTGATCATGATCCCGTTGATGTAGGGGTCGGCAAAGATCGGGGCGAAGAGGTAGCAGTATGCCGCCGGGACAGCGAGGAGGAGGACGGCGCTCGCCGCCCAGATCCGCCAGTTCCCGATCATCTCCCGGGCCGGGAACGTCGCGAGCATCGCCCCGACGATGATCATGGCAAGGGGCGTCGTCACCCCCCCGAGGAGTTCGATCGAGTCGATGAAGGGCCCCGGGATCTCCACCGAGCCGAGGAAGAGGGCGAGCCCGACGACGGAAGCCGCGATCCCGGGGTTCGCGAGCAGCCGCGGGTCGAACCCCTTCCCCCTTCCTTCGGTCAGCATCGCAATCCCGACCGAGAAGACCAGGACGTTGAAGAAGAGGTTGAAGATCGCGACGTAGAAGAGCGACTCTTCCCCGAAGAGCGTCAGGGCGACCGGGAACCCCATGAACCCGACGTTGCCGAAGACGATCGCGAACTGGAGCACCCCCTCCTCCGCGGCCGGGACCCGCATCGCCTTCGAGACCACCCAGGCGAGGGCGAACGAGAAGACGTAGAGCGCCCCGGTCGCGAGGAGCAGGGTCTCGGCGCCGGTGAGGCGTTCGGGGGTGAAGGGCACCTGCATCGAGGCGACGATCAGCGCCGGGATGGTGATGTTGATGAGCAGCCCCGAGAGCCCCCGGGTGGCCCGGGGGTCGACGATCTTCGAGACGACGGCAATGTAGCCCGCGGCGATGAGGAGAACCAGGATGAAGATCTGGTCTGCAACTATCAGGAAATCCGTGATTACGCCGTTCATAAGGGCACCGCTCCGTCCGGTCCACGAGTGTGGGTGCTGCTACCCCTTTACGGTTCTGCTCGGGGGTGGAGGAAGGTGGAGATGATCCCGGGGGCGGTTTAACGGGCTCGTGTGCGGGCGGGAGAGAAACTACTCCGGTGTCGGGGAGATTTCCCATCCGCACCGCAGCGCAAGGTGCCAGAGCGCGATCGTTATACAGAGGGACGCCTCGCCCGCGTAGAGGAGGGGAGCGGCTGTCCGGGACTGTGGAGTGTCGGCGGGTCCTGCCTCCAGGGGCAGGAATTATTGTCCTGCCATAAGAAGGTTTATGGTGCGTTCGGTTCCAGCCGAACGATGCCTACTGATTTTATATGTTCTGAAGACCCAGAATCGCATCGGGTGCCGCATGCGGTACCCGCTTGTGTGCGGGGGTCGCCCATCCCCGGTTGACGCCCCGGATGACGCGCCCCGCAAGCCCGGAGGCAAAGGGGACGTAAGCGTTCTGCGTACTTAAAC
>JAEZIP010000039.1:0-10780 GCA_023436625.1 Methanobacteriota archaeon
CACCCACCCCCCTCCGGGGGGGGGGGGGCCGCGCCCGCCCCGCTCCGGGTCGCCGCAACTGTGCGCCGACTTTCATCGCTATCGGCGGCCCGCAGGGCCATGGGAACTCCTTTGAAAATCACCGGGCGCGCCCCCGCAAATCCGCCAAACCGCTCCCTCGCGGTCGCGGCTCGGCGACCGCATCAAGCCACCGGCACGGCCGGGCGTGGCCACCCGGCGCAGGCCCCCTCCCGAGGATGGGTTTGCGTTCGAGCGCGCCCTCGGCGATAGTTATTAATTGAAGATATGGCGAAATTCAAACCAGCCGGTTCAAAAAAGAAGAGCGCCGGCTCGGATGCGCGCGGCGCCATTCCCTGCATCGTCTTCCTCATTGCCGGGATGGCCTTGCTGATGCTGCTATTCTATTCAATTCTGAAACCGAGTTAGTACACATGCGAGCTGACGGGCGGACAACGGACCAGATGCGTCCGGTCCGGATTGAAACAGGATATTTGCTTACTGCCGAAGGTTCGGCGCTGATCGAGGTGGGAAACACGCGCGTGCTTTGTGCGGCGAGCGTCGAAGACACCGTTCCGCAGTTTCGGCGGGGCAGCGGCAAAGGCTGGATCACGGCCGAGTATTCGATGCTCCCTCGCGCCACGGTGAGCAGGACTCCGCGCGAGATCATGCGCGGGCATCCATCGGGCCGCACGCACGAAATTCAACGGCTGATCGGGCGTTCGCTCCGGTCGGTGGTGGACCTTTCCGCGCTGGGCGAACGGACGATCATCCTGGACTGCGATGTCCTACAGGCGGATGGCGGCACGCGGACTGCCGCGATCACGGGCGCGTTCGTGGCGATGTCGATCGCCATCCGGCAATTGTTGGCGTTCGGCAGGTTGCGCAGCACGCCGGTGAGAGACTACATCGGCGCTGTGAGCGTCGGGATCGTAAACGGGGTGCCGATGCTTGACCTCGCCTACGAGGAAGATTCCCGTGCCGAGGTAGACATGAACGTCGTCATGACCGGCGGCGGCCAGTTCGTCGAGGTGCAGGCGACCGCCGAGCAGACGCCATTCGGCGACGAACACTTGGGGCGGCTGCTTGGCCTGGCGCGCGAAGGCATTCGAGACCTGATCGGAATCCAGCGGGGCGCCCTCAAGCCGTGACCGTTTACTGCGCGACGACAAACCCCGGCAAACTGCGGGAGTTCCGCCTGGCGGCCGGGAGGCTCGGGTACGGCATCGAGATCGCTCCGCTCGACGATCTGGCATCGATCGAGCCGGCGGAAGAGACAGGCGATACCTTCGAGGAGAACGCAGTACAGAAGGCGCTCTACTACAGCGCGCATGCGTCCGGGCCGCTGTTCGCCGACGATTCGGGCCTGGAAGTGGACGCTCTCGGTGGCGCTCCCGGTGTGCGCTCGGCGCGCTTTGCCGGCGAGAACGCGACCGATGAGGCCAACAACCGCCTTGTACTCGAACGCATGGAGGGAGTGGAGCAGCGCGCCGCGCGTTTCGTTTGTGTGATCGCGCTCGCCGAAAAGGGGCGGCTGCTGGCGACCTTTCGCGGAGTGGTGGAAGGCGAACTCATTCACGAAGAGCGGGGCCCGAACGGGTTTGGCTACGATCCACTGTTCTATTACCCGCCGTTTGGCTGCTCGTTCGGCGAAGTGAGCGGGGAGCGCAAGCTGCTGGTGAGCCATCGCGGCCAGGCGCTCAAGAAGCTGCTGGAGTTCCTGGATCAGCCGCGGGAGAGCGCGTGAGCGATGAGGTCCCTGGCCTCCTGCTGGATGCGGCGAAGGTGGTCCATTCCTAGAAAGCTCTCGGCGTAAATCTTGTAGACCTCTTCGGTGCCCGAGGGCCGGGCGGCGAACCAACCGTTCGCGGCGATCACCTTCACGCCGCCTATGGGCGCTCCGTTGCCGGGGGCCTGCGTGAGGATGGTCTGAATTTTCTCACCCGCGATCTCGGTCTCAGTCACCTGCGCGGGCGATAGCCGGGCAAGCACGGCCTTCTCGTCCGGGGTGGCGGGGGCATCGATGCGCTCGTACACGGGATCGCCGAACTCGCGCGTGAGATCGCGGTAGAGTTCGCCCGGGTCGCGCCCGGTGCGCGCGAGGATTTCGGCCGCGAGCAGGCCCATGATGATGCCGTCCTTGTCAGTGGTCCAGACCGTTCCGTCGCGGCGAAGGAAAGAAGCGCCGGCGCTCTCTTCTCCGCCGAATCCGAGCGAGCCGGCGGCCAGCCCGTCAACGAACCACTTGAAGCCTACGGGCACCTCGTCCAGGCGCCTGCCGAGCGATGCCGCGACGCGGTCGATGATGCTGCTGCTCACTACGGTCTTGCCGACACCCGCGTCGGGGCGCCATTCCTTGCGGTTGCGGAAAAGGTAGGAGATCGCGACGGCGAGGTAGTGGTTCGGGTTCATGAGGCCGGCACTGCGGGTTACGACGCCGTGGCGGTCGTGGTCTGTGTCGCAGGCGACGGCGAGCGCGAAGCGGTCCTTCAACGCGATCAGCCCCGCCATCGCGTAGCGCGACGAGCAGTCCATTCGGATTTTGCCGTCCCAATCCACGGTCATGAAGCGGAAGGTGGGATCGACAGTATCGTTGAGGACTTTCACGTCCAGCCTGTAACGTTCTGCGATGGGACCCCAATAAGCGACGCCGGCCCCGCCCAGAGGGTCCGCGGCGAGTTCGATGCGGGCGTCGCGGATGACGTCGAGATCGACTACGGACGGGAGGTCGTTAACGTAGGCGGAAATGTAATCGTGCCGGTGCGTTGTGGAGGCGCGCAAAGCGGACGCGAGGGACTTACGGGCGATATCGCGGACGCCGGACGCGAGAAAGCGGTTGGCTTCGTCCTGAATCCATTTCGTGACGCCGGTGTCGGCCGGTCCCCCGTGCGGCGGGTTGTACTTGAAGCCGCCGTCTTCGGGAGGATTGTGGGACGGCGTGATGACAATTCCGTCGGCGAGTCCGGTCTTGCGCCCGCGATTGTACGTCAGAATGGCGTGGGAGATGGCGGGCGTCGGCGTGTACCCGAGGTCGCGATCGACCATGACTTCGACACCGGCCGCGCTGAGCACTTCGAGAGCGGTTGCGAAAGCCGGTTCAGAGAGCGCGTGCGTGTCCATCCCCAGGAACAACGGGCCGTCGATGCCCTGGTGCGTGCGGTACCGGTGAATCGCGGCGGTGATCGCCAGGATGTGATTCTCGTTGAAAGAATTCGAGAGCGAAGAACCGCGATGTCCGGAGGTGCCGAACGAGACACGCTGTTCGCGCTGTGAAACGTCGGGATGGCCGGTGTAGTATGCCGAGACCAGCCGCGGAATGTTCGCCAGCATCCCGGGCTCGGGCGGCAGCCCCGCTAGAGGACTTACGTTCATGAACGCCAGTTTAGCGAAGAACGGGGTGGCCCATTCCACACGAAGCGGAACAGTTCCCACATAGCAGATAGGAATTTATTTCGGGTTTCCACCAGAGAAAGTGTTCTACTCTGCCCGGCTCCGGTCTGGGTTCTCCGTATAGCTTTTTGCACCTCAGCGATTTACGCGACAGGGGCGAAGAATGGCTGGCGTGGTCATATGAATGCACGGTTCAGAAGCGGGGGCTGTTATGCCAGAGGAAATTAGCTATACGGGTGGAGAAGACATACGAGGCGGCGAGGCGCGGCTGGCTAAGCGCGTGTCGTGGCCGGCCATTTTCGGCGGGACGATGGTCGCGTTGGGGATGGAGATTATGTTCCTGCTGTTCGGGCTGCTGATCGCGTTCATCATCTACAACCCGGGCGGCGTTCGGGCGGGGTCGGTTGCCTGGTTCCTGATCACGTCGATCATCTCACTCTACGTTGGCGGGGGGGGCGCTGCGAGGCTGTCGGGGAACCCTGACCGCGGGTCGGCTCAGTTGCACGGCTTGGTGACCTGGGGATTGACGATGCTGACGACCTTCGCTTTCGTCACAAGTTCGGCCTGGAACGTGCTGAGTGCGAGCGCCAATGTGCTCGCGACCACTGTGGCCGCAAGGGGCCCGGGACAGGCTGGGGCACAAGTTCCGATGGCTGGGAATGTTGGCCAGACCATCGCCAGCAGCGGTTGGGTGCTCGCTCTCGTTCTGTTTATTGGCGTGTTGCTGGCCGCGATTTCGTCCTGGATGGGCGGCGCCGCCGGAAAGCCAAGCACCGTGACGCGAACGTAATCCCGTAGCGGCCGGGCATGCCCGGCCCGCTCCCGCCTTACAACTTTCGCTCGGCCGCGTGCCGGGTTCGGCTACAATGAATAGCCTCGGGCACGGACATGGTACGACGAAAAACGTTGAAGGCGGTGATTTCGGTTATGGCGCTGTGCACCACTGTTGGGGCGCAGGCGCCGCGGCAGCAGCAGGTATCGCGGCAGACGATGCGTCCGGTTATTCGCGGCACAAGGTATGCCGCTGTATCGATGAAGCCGGAGGCGACGCTTGTCGCCGAACGCATCTTGAGAGCGGGCGGGAACGCTTTCGACGCGATCGTTGCTGGCCAGGCGGTGCTCGGCATCGTCGATATGGCGATGAACGGGGTGGGCAGCGACGCGGTGCTGCTGATATATGACGCGAAGGCCGGCAAGGTGCTCTCGCTGAACGCCGAGGGCACCGCGCCGAAGCTGGCCACCATCGAGTGGTACAAGGCAAACCAGGAAGGAAAGATTCCCGTTGACGACACGCTGCTCTCGGGCACCGTGCCCGGGGTAGTGGACGCCTGGTACATCCTGCTTGACCGATGGGGCACGATGTCCTTTGCCGAAGTGCTCGCGCCGGCAATTGAGATCGCCGAGAACGGCTTTCCTCTCAGCAACACCATGGCGAGAACCATGGCGGGCACGAAGAAGATACGCAAGTACCCATCGAGCAGCCGTGTGTTTTTCCCCGAAGGGCGTGAGCCCAAGGCCGGCCAGATCTGGAAGAACCCGGACCTCGCGCGCACGCTGCGGAGGCTGGTGGAGGCCGAGCAGGAGAACGCGGGCAAAGGACGGCGCACCGCGCTCAAGGCGGCACGCGACCGCTTCTACAAAGGCGACATCGCGCGGGAGATGGCGCAGTTCTCCGAGGAGAACGGCGGACTTTTCCGCTACGAAGATTTCGCCGAGTACACCGCGAAGGTAGAGGAACCTGTTTCGGTGGATTACCGGGGCTTCCGCGTGTACAAGAACCCGTCGGCTACGCAAGGCCCCACCGAGTTGTTTCTGCTGAACCTGCTGGAAGGCTACGACCTGAAGGCCCTGAAATTGAACTCGCCCGAGTACCTCCACATCAATACGGAGGTGGCCAAACTGGCCTTCGCGGACCGGGACAAGTATCTCGGCGACATGGACTTCGTAAAGATCCCCTACGAGCGCCTGCTCTCAAAGGACTATGCACGGGAGCGGCGCAAGCTGATCGACGAGAAGCGCGCGTCCTCCGAGCTTAGGGCGGGCGTCGCCGAGAAGTTTTGCGGGATGGAGCCGCTCAACCGGCCGCTCGACTACAAGCTGGCCGGCAAGGGCGATCACCGGGGCGACACGAGCTACATCGCGGTGGTGGACAAGGACCGGAACGTGATCTCGTTCACTCCGAGCCTGCACACCGCATTCGGCACGGGCGTGGTGATGGGCGAACTGGGGTTCTCTTTCAACTGCCGCGGCGACTATTACTCGCTGGTTCCGGAAGCCGCCAACGCGCTTCGGCCGGGGAAACGGCCGCGCAGCACGCTGCAATCGACTCTGGTGACCAAAGACGGCAAACCGGTGATGGCGATGGGCAGCCCAGGGGGCGACGACCAGTGCCTGCGCACGCTCCAGACCTTCCTGAACATCGTCGAGTTCGGGATGAACGTGCAACAGGCAATCGAAGCGCCGCGCTGGACCACGCGCGCATTCCCGTCGTCGCCGTTTCCGCACGTGATGTATCCGAAGGACCTCGGTCTTGAGGACCGCATTCCGGAACAGGTGCGGAAGAAGTTGGCCGCGAAGGGCCACAAGGTGCAACTCAACGGCCCGTGGTCGCTCGGTTCGAACGGAGCAATCGTAATCGACCAGGCGACGGGCGTGATCAGCGCAGGCGCCGATCCGCGCGTGGAAGCGTACGCGCTGGCCTGGTAGCGTTACGCCGCGTCCATCTGCTCGGCGAAGCTCTTCATCCGCCGCAAGCGCGCTTTAAACGCGTGATAGAGCCCGTCGGAGTGCTCGCGCAGAGTGCGGCGGGAGTTCGTGAACACGTTTAGCGTGGTGGCGTAGTCCACCTGCTTGATCCACTCCTCGGGCAGGGAACCGGCGCCCGTAAGCGCGCCCGCGATGCCGGATGCGACCGCGGCGAGGCAGTCCGTATCGCGGCCCATGTTTACCGAGGCGATCATCGCGTCTTTCAGGTTGCCTTTGGTCATCCGGAAGACGCAGATGCCTTTTGTGACCACTTCGTTCGCGTAGGCCTGGGCGTAAGGGATTCCGGTGCCGGCATACATGGACGCGAAAAGCTTTCGCAGCTCGCGAAAATCCTGTGCGGAAGCTGTGGCCTTCAGGGCGCGGTCGATTTCCCTGACGACGGATTTCTCCGCGCGATCGAAGATGGCCCCGATGACGCTATCGACCGTCGCGGCGGGTCTGGTGGCGGTGGCGATCGCAATTCCCGTTACGGCGGCCCAGTGCAGGCCGCGGCTGTATGAGGTCTGGTAAAGCTGGCCCACCTCGTAGACGTCCTGGATGGCGTTGGGCACGTCGCCTGCGTTGATGAGCCCTATCGGGTGGCATGAGCGCGCCATGGAGACCAGTCCGGCGTAATCGCAATACCTGCCGAGATCGACGGCCGGAATCGGCGTCTTCGCCATGGCGAGCAGCGTGGCTTCGAACGGCTCGGAAACCTTGCCGGCGGATTCCGGCTTGATGTCGCGGACCCAGACCTTACGCACGTCTTCGGCGGTCACGCGGTCCTGCTTATCCATGATCGCGGTGATCATGAGCTTCTGGCGCTCCACGCCGTCCTCGGTGGTGCCGGGTTCGCGTTTCCAGCCGTTGCCGTAGGCCTCGTAGGTCATCAGGCGGTCAACCGTTCCGTACTTTTGCTCGATACGCTCGAACGGCCAGCCTTCGACCGTCGCGCCCATGGACGACCCGATGTGGCATCCGCAGATGCATCCGAAGAACTTCTCGCGCAGACTGACGCCCTCAGCGGCTGCGGCGGGCGCGGCGGCCGCAAGCGAAGTGTTACGAAGAAAGTCACGCCGATTCATGTTTGGCTCCTTACAATCTGACAACCTGGTGCTTGTTGACCCATTCCGGGTCAAAGTCGGCGCCGAATCCAGGGCCGGTGGGAACTTTGATTTTCCCGTTGACCACCTTTAGCGGGGAGGTCTTGCATTCGTACCGTACGTTCGTTTGCAGCCCCTTGAATTCGTGATGCTCGCCGGCGTTCGGGACAGCGGACACCAACTGAATGTTGTAAAGGAAGCCAAGCCCGCCGCCGGACATGTGCGGGACGATGGTCTTGCCGAACGCAGCCGCCATGCGCGCGACTTTCATCGACCGGATCAGCCCTCCGAAGTAGTAATTGTCGGGCTGCACGATGTCGATGCCGTCATTGGCGATCAGCCAGCGGAACCCGTAGAAACCGTAATCCTGCTCGCCGTTTGCAATCGGTAGTGTGAGTGCGTCGGCGACTTGTTTGATTTCCTCCAGGTGGTCGAACATCACGGGCTCTTCGAAGTATCTGTATCTGTACTCTTCGAGCAGCTTGCCGACGCGGATGGCCTCCGGCACCGAATAGAAGCTGTTCGAGTCGGCGTAGAGCGCCATGTCGTCGCCGAACGTCTTGCGCACAAGCGGGATCATCTTCTCGGTCCTTCCGGGAGGCCCGGCGGCATACATGTCCGCGGTCATGAACATGAGTCCACCGACCTTGATTTTGAGCGCGCGCGCTTCAGGATACTCGGCCACAGCTTTCTTGATGAGTTCGATCGATTCGTCTACCGGCTTCTCCCGCCATTCGGTGGCTACGTAGATGCCGACTTCAGGGTTGTGAATCTCCCCGATCAACTGGCCGACGGGCTTGTTGGCGATGCGGCCGAGCATGTCGAGAATGGCGAATTCGATCGTGGCCAGAGGCAGGCCGAGGGAGATGCCGTTGAAGCGGAAGTTGAATTTGTAGATGTAGACCTTTTCCAGGATGAGGTCCAGTTCGCGCGCGTCTTTTCCAAGGAAGAAGGGCTGCAGGTTTGCGAGGAAGATGGGGAACAACGTGCTGATTCCGCCGTGAGCGACGGAGATGCCTTCGGCTCCATCGCGCGAGCGTACCCTGCAAAGGAAACTGTTATTCAGACGAAGCAGTTCGAGCGATTCGATGATGACCGGTGCGCGGAAGAACTGCTTTTTCAGCACGGGCTGCTTCAGGATGTCATCGAGTTTGGCATAGCGGGGATTCGGCGCCGGGCTCGCGGATAGCGGCAGGGCGGCCAGGCCTCCTCCGAGGGCGGTCGAGATGAATGTGCGGCGATTGGTGTTCATGGGCTGGATCTCCTGTCATTCCAAACGGAACATGATACGCCATTTGGGGCGGAGTATGGCGGCCGGGCGTGGGGCGCCGGTGCGGCCATCCGCTCAATTGGCGCTTCCAGCGAGCCGCAAAGAACGGCGATATCATTGTTCCTACGCTCATGCGAGTACTCGCCGGGGGTCTGGTCTTGACTGCTCTCCTGCTGGCGGATTCTGCCAGTGTGAACACCGTAGCAGACAAGGTCGTCGTGAACAAATCAAAACGGGAGCTTCTGCTTTTCAAACGTGGGATCGCAGCACGCACCTACCGCGTCGCGCTGGGACGGAACCCTGCCGGAGCAAAAGAACGCGAGGGTGATGGGAAGACTCCGGAGGGTTTGTACACCATTGTTGGGAGGAACGCCAAAAGCTCTTTTCACAGGTCGCTGCGGATCTCATATCCGAGCAATCTCGACCGGGAACGCGCACGACGAGCAGGCGTGGGCACGGGCGGCGACATAATGATCCACGGTCTTCCCAACGGTCAAGGGCGCATCGGTGCGGCGCACCGGGCAATGGACTGGACCGAGGGGTGCATCGCCGTAACGAACGAGGAAATCGAGGAGATCTGGCGGCTGGTACCGGACGGCACGCCCGTCCAGATCAACCCCTGACGGGACCCGTCATGCGCCCGGTTGCGGGCGGTTGCCTGCCGACTCCATCCGGCGTAGCGTATGGGCAATATCTTCCACACCTCTGCTGATCCGGTTCAGAGCGGAGATGATTTGCCAGATGATAAACACGACGATGGCGACATACAACGCCACGAACATGAGCCCGAAAACAGGGGACAGTTCGAGCCATGCCGCGCTGAAAGCGGCACCCGCGAGCATGAAAACGGGGCAGAGGTGAGGTATGCTCTTCAGAGCCAACGCGCAGCGTAAGCCGGAGTAGTCTGTGAGGCTGTGCAAGCCCGCGGGACAGTTTGGCCGGAACGCCCTTGCACCCACGAGTGTCGCGCCGCAAGGCAGCACGCAAGAGAGAGTGATTCTTTCTGTTGGCGTTCTCTGCGCGTGGCGGAGGCGAACGATGGAGATTCTCTACCCGCGCTGTGCCGGTTTGGATGTGCATAAGGAAACGGTTGCGGTGTGTATTCTGACGCCGGGACCAAAGGCGGAACCGAACAAGCAGATTCGCCAGTTCGGAACCACCACGGGCGAACTGTGCCAGTTAGGCGACTGGCTCGCGGAAAACGGCGTCACGCACGCCGCCATGGAATCGACCGGTGTCTACTGGAAGCCGGTGTTCAACATTCTCGAAAGCACCTGCGAGTTGATCCTGGTCAACGCGCAACATATCAAGCAGGTGCCCGGCCGCAAGACGGACAAAGCCGATTGCGCCTGGATCGCGTCGCTGCTGCGCCACGGACTGCTCCGGGCCAGTTTCGTGCCCGAGCCGGAGGTTCGTGAACTGCGCGACCTGTGCC
Source organism: Methanobacteriota archaeon (assembly GCA_023436625.1). Lineage (GTDB taxonomy): Archaea > Halobacteriota > Methanomicrobia > Methanomicrobiales > Methanoculleaceae > Methanoculleus. The sequence goes on from JAEZIP010000039.1 coordinate 9,941, forward strand.
GTATGCGCACCACGTTGGTGCGCGAGTGTGTGCAGGTCGGCAACCGCCTGCGCAAGGTGCTCGAGGACGCCAATATCAAGCTGGACAGCGTCGCCAGCGATGCGCTGGGCGTCTCGGGCCGGGCGATGATTCGCGCCTTGATCGCGGGCCACAACGACCCGAGCAAATTGGCCGAACTGGCCCGGGGGCGATTGCGTGCGAAGCTGCCGGAACTGGCGCCGGCATTGGAGGGCCGCGTAACGGACCACCACCGGTTCCTGCTGCGCGAACTCATGCGACAACTGGATTTTCTGGAGGGGCAAGTAACTGCTTTCGAACAGCAGATTGAGCGCACGATGCCCCCTTTTGAATGGGCGGCCGGCCTGCTGATGACTGTGCCAGGAGTGGACCGCACGGCCGCCTGCGCGCTCATCGCGGAGATCGGCGTGGACATGAGCCGCTTCGCGAGTTCCCGCCACTTGGCATCCTGGGCCGGGCTGTGCCCGGGCAACAACGAGAGCGCGGGTAAGCGGCGGTCGGGCAAAAGTCATCGCGGCAACCGCTGGATCAAAACCGTCATGGTCGAGATCGCCTGGGCCGCCAGCCACACAAAGAAGAGCTACAGCCGTGCGCAGTACCGTAAACTGGCTGCCCATCGGGGCAAGAAACGGGCGTTGGTGGCCGTCGCCAACAGCTTGCTCCAGGCGGTCTGGTATATGCTGACGCACCGGCAGAGCTACAGGGAACTCGGCCCGGACTACTATGAGCGCCTGAATCGGGGGCAATTGGAACGTTCGCTTATCCGAAGACTGGAGAACCTCGGCCACAAGGTTATACTTCAGCCCGTTGCCTGACAGGGAG
>JAEZIP010000013.1:0-27760 GCA_023436625.1 Methanobacteriota archaeon
GTAAACGGCCAGCCTTCCGGAACAGGTGTGCGGTCGCTCTTCATAGGTCACGGTCATGCAGGGACGGGGCGCGCGTTCGACTGGCCGGCGGATACACCCCGGCCGTACCATCTGTACCGGATCGTGCTCGCTCCGCAGAACAGGGTTTTCCCATCTTAACGGGCACTAGTGGTTGTCTCTCTACCTTAACCTTCGCGATCAGGATAGGTCCCGGGGGGAAGGGGGGCAGACAGGGGGGACGGCAGGGTGCGAGTGGCCGTCACTCCCCCGGCGCCTTCCGGAGCGTAAACCGGATGGCCGCGCCGCACTCCGGCCGACCCTCCACCCGGTCGTCCGCCCAGATCTTCCCACCGTAGCGCGTAATGAGCATCCGGCAGATATAGAGGCCGAGACCGGCCCCCGCAAGCGTTCCTTCCCCCCTCCGGAAGCGGCGGAAGAGCGAGGCCTTCATCGCATCGGGGATCCCGGGGCCGTCGTCCTCGACCGAGACCAGGACTTCATCATCGCGCTCCTCGACCCGGATGGTGACCTCGACCGCCGGCCCGCCGAACTTCACCGCGTTGCCGACGAGGTTCGCAAGGACCTCAGAGAGAAGGTTATCGGCGAGGACTGCGACCTCTCGCCCCTCGTACCGGATCCGGGTCGCGGGGTGGTTCGCCACCTGTGCGCGGATCACCCGGTCGAGGTCCACCTGCGCCAACGCTGCTCCGTCCTCCCGGGCCTCGCGGAGGGTGGCGACGCAGCCGATGATCTCCGAACTCTGCTCGAGCTGGGAGAGCATCTTTCTCACCATCCCCTGCTGCTCCCCTTCGAGCGCATCGACGAGGAACCGGGTGTACCCGATAGCAACGGTGTTTGCGTTGTTGATGTCGTGGACCATGATGTCCAGGAAGAGCGTTGCCGCCCGGTTGGATTCCTCGAGATCGGCCGTCCGTTCCCGGACCAGATCCTGAAGCCGGGTGCTGTACTCCCGTGTTGCCTCCTCCGACTCCCGGAGGCGCCGGATGTTCCCTTTGAGGGAATCGATCATGGTGCCGATGCTCTGCTCGAGACGGGTAAATTCCGTTCCTGTGGATACCCGGATCCGGTGGTCGAGATCACCCCCGGCGATCCGATTGACGTCATCGACGATCGCCCGTATCGGACGGGTGATCTGCCACGAGACCGGAACCGCGATGCAGCAGGCGATCATGCCTGCAAAGACCGCGAGGAGGATATGGCTGAGCCGCATCTCCGCGAGCCGGGCGTCGAGGAGAGCGGTACTGTAAGTCAGCTCGACGACCCTGCTCGTATCCGAGGGATTGTCGGGGGCGGAGAGGTCGACAAGGATGTACCGGGTAAACAGTCCTGCATCCGGGTTCACTATCGTCCGGTCCTGCTTCTCCTCAAAGACCGACCAGGCAACGGAATTGATGATAGCAGGATCGGTCGGGCTCTCCGACTCGGTCGCGTTGATGAGCCTTCCGTAACAGTCAAAGATCCGGATGCTCTCGAGCGACGGGTTCAACCGCATCAGGTCCTCTTTAAGGGTCTGGTACTTCGGATCGAACCGGTCGGTCTCGACCGTAGTGCAGATGAGCCCGAGCTCGAAGAGGTAGCGGTGATCGGGGGACGGCATGTAAGCGTACTTCCGCAACTGCCCGCTCGCCGGCTCGGCCAGGACCCGGTCCGCCGTGAACGCATCGCCGGACCGGATCTCCGTGATCCGGTCGTAGAAATAGGGGATCTCCCTGAAATCAAGGCCGAGATCAGGGGGGTAGGTAGTGTACTCGATGACGCCGCTCTCGTTGATGATGTAGATGTCCATCTCTCCACCGAGTTCCTTTTTGACGCGGGAGAGGTCCATCATCTCCGGGTTCCTTCCCGCCCGCTTGTACTCGGCAAAGACCGGGTCGAATCCCTCCCGCATCTGGCGGTCCAGCGTGCTGTCGAAGAGTTTCAGGCCCGCATCCACGAGCTGTATCGACTGAATGACGCTCTTCTCCGTCTGCTCCCGGAGCAGGCCTTCCTCGGCGATCAGAGCCTCCTCGACCTGCCGGTAATCCATGGCCGAGATCAGCCCGATCACCGGGAGCGTTATCAGGAGCATGACGAGCACCAGGTGTGTGCTGAAACGACGAGGCTTCCTGCCGGTACCGCCCGTCGCCGTCATGGGCCGCTTCCCTCCCCGGCTTTTCGAAGCGTAAACCGGATGACCGTGCCGCACTCCGGGCGCCCCTCCACCCGGTCGGCCGCCCGGATCTTCCCGCCGTAGCGTTCGATGAGCATCCGGCAGATGTAGAGACCAAGCCCGGTCCCGGCGCCCCTGCCGGTCCCGCGAGCAAGTCGCTCGAAGAGACGGGGTTTGAGAACATCCGGGATCCCCGGCCCGGTATCTTCGACCGATACCAGGACCTCGTCGCCGTGCTCTTCCACCCGGATGGTGACCTCGACCGCCGATCCGCCGAATTTCACCGCGTTCCCGAGCAGATTTGCAAAGACCTCGGAGAGGAGATCGTCGGCGAGCACGCTGACCGCGGTGCCGGCGTAGGTTATCCCGGTGATGGAAGAACGCTCTATCTCACGCCTTACGAGGGGATCAAGGTCGACCGGTTCAGGATGCCGTACGCCCCCCTGGATATGCTGGATGGTGTTGACGTTCCGGACGATCTCCATGCTCTTTGCGAGCCCCATCTTCGCCTTCCGGATCAGTTCGGCCTCGGGCTCTCCCTCGAGGTCGGCGAGGAGGAGGTCCGCGTAGAGGCTTGCGACGTTGTTGGCGTTGTTGATGTCGTGTCCCATGATGTCCAGGTAGAGTGTTGCCATCCGGTTGGACGCCTCAAGGTCGGCTGTCCGCTCCCGGACCTGATCTTCGAGAGTATGGCTGTATCGGACGAGTTCCTCCTCCGACTCCCTGAGCCTCCGCATGGTCTCCTTTAAGGATGCGACCACTCGCCGCACACTCTCCCCGAGATGCACGAACTCCTCGTCCCCCCCCACCCGTATGGGGTGAGAGAGATCCCCGCGGGCGACGGCGTCGACGTCCTCGACGAGGGTGCGTATCGGCCGTGTCAGGTGATGCGCGGCGAGGGCCGAGAGGCAGCCGATGCAGAGGAACGCGACGAGCAGGACATTCGTATGGTGGTCGAGTATCCCGGCGAGTTTTGTCTCTGCGGCCTTCGTATTGCAGGTCAGTTCAACGACCATGCTCATATCCGATGCGTAATTGCCGTCCGTCATATCGATGAAGAGGTACCGGGTCAGTTCGCCTGCGGTGGTGTTCTCCACTTCAAGCGTGGTCCTCTCCCGGTAAGCCTCTCTGACCATGGCCAGCCGGCGATCGTCGTCGGGATGCTCCTTGCCGGTGATCCGGGTGCCCAGACAGTCGAAGATCCGGATCTCCGTGATGTCCGGGTTCAGGCTCACCAGTTCCCCGACCATATCCCGGTACTTCAGCTCCGCGCGGTACCGCTGAAACTCAGACTTCACCAGGCCGAGCTCGAAGAGGTAGCGGTGGTCGGGAGAGGGCAGGTACGCATACTTCCGGAGTTCACCGGTGGAGATCTCTGCGACGATCCTATCGGCCGAGAAGACATCCCCGAGCCGGATCGCCGTGATCCGGTCGTAAAATGAAGGGATCTCCTTAAAGTCGTACCCCAGATCGGGGGGATAAGTGGTATACTCGATGATACCGCTCTCGTTGATGATGTACAGGTCCATCCTGCCCCCGAGCTCCCCCTTGACCCGAAGGAGGTCCATCTTCGACGGATCCCTGCCCACGCGCTCGTATTCTGCGATAAACGGACCGAAACCTTCCCGCATCTCGTGGTTTAAGGTGTTGTCGAAGAGTTTCAACCCGGTGTCCACCAGGTTCATCGAGAGGGCGATTCCGGACTCGGTCTGGCTCCGGGATTCTACGGCATTCTCCTCCAGTTCCTGCCTGACCGCCGCAGAATCGATGAACGAGAGCAGGCAGACGACAGGGGCCATCGCGAGCAGGATGGCGGCCAGGAGATAGAGCATGAGCGGGAACGACGGCCGTACAACTCTCTTCACCGTCATTCGGGTATCCTCTCCGCTCTTCATGCGCAACCTTCCCGGGGATGGAACGGTTCCTCAATGAGGGATATATCTGTAGCTATATAGTATGAACGATTTTAACGCGAACTTATGAATTTGAACAATTCATTTCGTCTGAAGATACAGTAGGAGACAGCAGAACACTCTTTCTGCAAACCCGTGCTGAGAAAAAGGATCTCCGCGACTGGCGGGAACGAAGAGAGCGGCAGGAGCGGGAGCACGGAACGTGCGACTCGCGACTGGCGGGAACGAAGAGAGCGGCAGGAGCGGGAGCACGGAAGGAACGACGCTCCGCAGGAGCGGAGTTCGAGCACCAGAGGTGCGAGTTGCGACTCGCGACCATGGACACAGGACAAAAAAGAGAATGCCGGGCCGGATCGCGGCCCCGGATCGTATCGCGGACGGTACGGTGATCTTACATCGGGGGCATGCCCATGCCGCCCATGCCGCCACCCATGCCACCACCCATGGCAGCCATCTCCTCAGGAGAGGGGCCGGCGGACTTGGACGAGGCGATGACGTCGTCGATCCGGAGGATCATGACGGCGGCCTCGGCGGCGCTGGAGACTGCCTGGGTCTTCACCCGCAGGGGCTCGACGACACCGGCCTTGAGCATATCGCCCGATACGGCGTTGAAGACGTCAAGTCCCATGTACTTTGCGTTCTTGCCGCCCTTCTCGTGGGATGCGCGGAGAGCGACGAGCATGTCGATCGGGTCGAGGCCTGCGTTCTCGGCAAGCGTTCTCGGGATGATCTCAAGCGCGTTTGCAAACGCCTCGATGGCGAGCTGGGCACGTCCGCCGACACTTGCGGCGTATTCGCGGAGCCGGAGCGAGAGCTCGATCTCGGGCGCACCGCCGCCGGCGACGAACTTCCTGTCCTCGACGGCAACGCTGACGACCCGGAGCGCGTCCTCGATGGCGCGATCGAGTTCGTCGACGACGTGCTCGGTGCCGCCGCGGATGATGATCGAGACGGCCTTCGGGTTCTCACACTCGGTGACGAAGATCATCTCTTCGCCGGAGACCTTCTTCTCCTCGACGCTGCCCGCCTTGCCGAGTTCCTCGGGGGCGATGGCGTCGATGGAGCTGACGATCGAGCCGCCGGTGGCGCGGGCGAGTTTCTCCATGTCGCTCTTCTTGACACGCCGCACGGAGAAGATGCCTGCCTTGGCGAGATAGTGCTGGGCGATGTCGTCGATACCCTTCTGGCAGAAGAGGACGTTTGCGCCGCTTGCAATGACCTTGTCGACGATGCCCTTGATCATCCGTTCCTCTTCATCGAGGAACATCTGGAGCTGGTCGGGGCTTGTTATGCTGATCTCGGCGTCGACCTCGGTCTTCTTGAATTCGACGGCGGCGTTCAGGAGCAGGATCTTTGCGTTCTTGACGGCACGGGGCATGGCGGGGTGCACACGCTCCTTGTCGATGATCATGCCTTCGATGATCTCTGAGTCATCGGTGGACCCGCCGACCTTCTTCTCGACCTTCACGAACTCGGTGTCGACGGTACCATCGGCGTCTGCGACCATCGTGATCGCCTTGACGACGAGCTCGGTGAGTTTCTCCTTTGCGGCCTCGGCGCCCTTGCCGGTCATGGCGGTGTCGGCAAGTTTCCTGAGCATCACCATGTCGTCGGGCTTGACGTCGATGGCGATATCGTCGAGGATCTCCTGCGCCTTATCGGCGGCCATGCGGTAGCCGTGGGCGATGACCGTAGGGTGCACGTCCTGGTCGAGGAGGTCCTCAGCCCGCTTCAGGAGCTCGCCCGCGATCACCACGGCGGTCGTGGTGCCGTCGCCGACCTCGTCGTCCTGGGTCTTCGCGATCTCGACCATCATCTTTGCAGCCGGGTGCTCGATATCCATCTCTTTCAAGATGGTCACACCGTCGTTCGTGATGACGACGTCGCCGATGGTGTCGACGAGCATCTTGTCCATACCCTTGGGGCCGAGCGTCGTCCTTACAGCGCTTGCGACGGCCTTTGCGGCTGCGATGTTGCCCGACTGTGCGTCACGACCGCGGGTACGCTGGCTACCCTCTTTCAGAATAAAGATTGGTTGTCCTCCAAGACTTGACATAGGTATCACCGTTGTTAAGCGATAGAAAGGTAGGTTTGTAGTTCTATATAAACCTATTCACTCATTTATCATATCTATGAGTTCCGAGCCGTCTTCGAGGGTGTGGAGATGCTCTTCCCCGATAAGAAGGGTTTTGCCGATTTTTTTCTGCTTTTTGTAATCCGTGACGACGCACACTGCAAACGTCTTCGTGATCTGAGAGATGTTGCCGATGAGAGAAGCGCGCTTCACAATCTTCTGAGAGGTCCCGTAGGCCGTCAGAATCGTATGCCGGTCGAAAAGCGCCAGCGCCTGGAACGGAGCCTGCCGCATCGCGTGGATCTCCATCCCCATGCGTTCGAGATCGATCAGGACGTCGCCGGCAGTGGACTCCGGAGGCTTCTCCGGCTCGGGCGAGCGGTAGCCGATGAGCTCGATCGTCTCGACGAGCGGGGCATTGAAGAGCTCCTCGAGCTTGATGGCGACATCGAGCGTGGTCCCCATCCCGCTCTCGTACTTGCTGATGGTTCGGCGGGAGACCCCGAGGTGCGACGCGAGGTCCCCGAGCGACATCCGGGATCGCTCCCGCACCTCCCGCAGGAGGTCGCCTTTGATCTTCACGTAAAGACCGCCCGGGGATGCGTAGACCATCGGCGAGAGGCCTTCCACGAAGTAGTCGTAGAGCGTCTCGGGGCTGAGGGCGAAGAGCCCGTAGCGGATGTAGACGACGCCGCGCTCGAGGGCCGCATCGCGCGCCCGCTCTCCGACGATGAGAGGGGTGGCCTGAAGATACCGGGCGATCAGGTTGAGGTCCCAGGCGATGTCGGCACTCACGCTGTCGATGTGAGAGGCAACTTTGATGATGACGAGGTTGTCGCCTTTCTTCGCGATAAGGTCGAAACTCCGCGGACGGATGTTGCATCGCTCCGAGACGTCAAAGTCGCTAAGGAGCATGATGCTGATGACCATCTGGGGAAGGCGATCCTGCGACATAACCCGTAAGAATCGATATAGCCGGAGAATGATATAAAGTGTAGGGTTATGTGGATCGGGATTGATGACACGGATTCTCCTGCGGGGATGTGCACCACGTATATCGGGGCGGTTCTGGTGCGGCAGCTCGAGCGTGCGGGGATCCGTGTCGTCGAAGCCCGCCTAGTCAGGCTGAACCCGAACGTCATCCACAAGACCCGGGGGAACGCGGCGGTCTGCATCGAGGCCGAGGGGGATGCGGACGCGGCGTTCGCCCTCGCCTCTACGTGTGTCGAAGCGCTCGCGGAGTTCGACGCCGCCGGGACCAACCCGGGGGTGGTGGTCTCCCGTATCCGGCCGCCGCCGGACTTCTACTACGCGGCGCTCCGGGAGTTCTGCACCGTGGACGAGGCCGTCGAGGTGCTCGAGTCGGTCGAGGCCCGCTACCGGGGCTACAAGAACCGGCGCGGCCTCATCGGCGCAACGGCGGCGGTTGCGAGCGATCTGCCCGACCGGACCTACGAACTGCTCGCCTACCGGAGGCGGGAGAACTGGGGCACCCCCCGGCAGGTAGACGCGAGGAGCCTCTTCTCGGCCGAGGAGACGACCTACCCCCACACCTGGGATACGGTGGACCGGGAGAACGACGTGGTGGTCTGCGTGCCCCATACCCCCGACCCGGTCCTCTTCGGCATCCGGGGGGAGAGCCCGGCATGGGTAGAGGAAGCACGTACCCATGTCCGCTCCGAGGAGCCGGTCTGCGAACAGGTCTACATCACCAACCAGGGGACGGACGCCCACCTGGTTCCGGGGACGGTCGGGACGCTCTGGGAGGGGCGGTCCTACCTGGTGCGGGGCACGGTCGCGAGTTCCCCGGCAACCGGGCCAGGCGGCCACGTCTCGTTCCTCCTTTCGGACGACGGCGATGAGGTCCGGTGCATGGCATACGAGCCGACCAAGGGGTTCCGGGACGTCGTGAGGCAACTCGTCCCGGGGGACGTGGTGACCGCGGCCGGGAGTTACAAGGGAGGGAGCCTCAACCTCGAGAAGATCGGGGTCTCTCATCTTGCCGATGCAATCCATATCCGCCCGCCGGTCTGCCCTGCCTGCAGAAAACGGATGACGAGCGCGGGAACAGGAAAAGGATACAAGTGCAGGGTCTGCGGCGAGCGCAGCCGCGAGCCCGAGGTTGAGCGGGTCGAACGCCCGCTCCGGTCCGGGTGGTACGAGGTCCCTCCCACCGCCCGCCGGCACCTCGCACGGCCGCTGGTGCGCGGCGTCCCCGTGTGGGAGCGGGCCTTGCTTCAATCGGGCCGGGAATGCGACCGTCGTCCCCGCAAGCAACCGTAACCCCGTGGGGTGCAGAACCAGGGGCCCTTCCCCATCACGTCAATCAAATAAAGTTTACAAAAAAAGATTTATAATGTTTGTGCGTTAACTTAGTTCCGGTGATCCCGTGCCGACTATCAGCGGCGAGAGCGCACGTCCTCTGGCCTGTCCGCCCGCAACGGTGCCAACCCCGGGAGGGCAGAGTTCACCCGGAGGCTGTACGGACTCGCGGTCGAGTATGCACGGAACGGAGAGGAAGGTAGCCCTCTGGATGCTCTTCTGTTTCCGGCCCGAAAGTCCGCTCTTCCAGAGATGGTCCGGTATATCCGGACACCCCGACACGGCGGGACGAGTGGGATCATCCCGTGTCGAATAACCAGTCATCCCCTGTCTGGCAGCGGGAGCCCGACCCTCGGGTTCCCGCAACGTTTCAATTTTTCATGAGGCGGCTCCCTCGGCGGGGTTTCTGAGTTGCGATCTGCGGGACGTCGGGGATTCGGTTACCGTGGACGCACCCCGTGACGCCCTCACGAAAAGACGATCCATTATCGTGCATGAATGCCAACACCTCTCAAGAGCTGGTGTAACACTATCATGACCTTCAAGTATGGGGATGCGGTACAACAGGCACGGGTGCGGCCGGGGATGACGGTCGGCGAACTCGTCGATGAACTCGGGAAAGCCGGGGCCTACAACGGAGGATCCCTCTGGCAGGCGGTCAACATCTACGAGCGGATGCTCCGCGACGAGAAAGCGCTGAAGTTCTTCGGCCTCTCGGGCGCCATGGTGCCCGGCGGGATGGGGGGCATCGTCGCCGACCTCATCGAGAAAGGACATATCGACGTGCTTGTCTCGACCGGGGCGAACCTCACCCACGACGTTATCGAAGCGATCGGGTGTCACCATTACCACGGAACCTGTGAGGTCTCCGATACCGAACTCTGCGAGGAGGGGATCAACCGGATCTACGACATCTTCCTCCCGAACGATGCCTTCATCCGGTTCGAAGAGTTCCTGCAGGACGTCTACTCGTCCCTCCCGGAAGGCTCGACGGTCTCGATCTCCGATCTTCTCGGCCGGATCGGCAGCAGACTTGAGACCGGGATCCTCGCAACGGCGGCAAAGGCCGGGGTTCCGGTTTACTGCCCGGCCATCCAGGACTCGATGATCGGGCTGCAGTACTGGCTTTTTTCGCAGACGCACAGGGTCACGGTCAGCGCGTTCGACGACTTGCCCGGACTGCTTGACCGGTGCTTTGAGGCCGAACGGGCCGGCACCATCCTCGTCGGCGGCGGCGTTCCGAAGAACTACATCCTGCAGAGCAAACTGATGACCGAGAGCGGGTTTGACTACGCGGTGCAGCTCACCGGCGACCGGCCGGACCTCGGCGGCCTCTCGGGCGCGACGCTCGACGAGGCCCGGTCATGGGGCAAGCTCACCGGGGAGGCCACCGCCGCGACGGTCTACGGCGACGCGACCATCAACCTGCCGCTCCTCGTGGCCGCAACCCTGGAGAGGCTGGAAGGATGACCGAGCTCATCCTCTCCCTGGACGTGCTCGACCGGAAACGGGCGGTGAGCATCGCAAAGTCCTGTGCACCCTTCATCGACGCGATCAAGGTCGGCTACCCCCTTGTCCTCTCGACCGGCCTCTCTATCGTCGAAGACCTGGCCGATCTGGCCCTGCCGCTCATCGCCGACTTCAAGGTCGCGGATATCCCCAACACCAACCGCCTCATCTGCGAAGCGGTCTTCTCGGCCGGGTTCGACGCCGTGATCGCCCACGGGTTCGTGGGAGCCGATGCCGCGAGGACCTGCGTCGAGGTGGCGCACAACCACAGTGGGGCGGCGTACATCGTCGCCGAGATGAGCCATCCGGGGGCGACCGAGTTCTTCCACGGCGGCGTGGCCGAAAGCCTCGCGACACTTGCCGTCGCCTGCCGGGCCGACGGTATCATCGCCCCCGCCACCCGCCCGGAACGGATCTCCCGGCTCCGCGAGATCGTCGGCAACAGGGCGATCTACTCGCCGGGCGTGGGCGCACAGGGCGGCGACCTCGATGCGGTGGCACGGCTGGTCGACGGGGTCATCGTGGGCAGGAGCATCTACGAGGCAGAGGACCCGGCGGCCGAAGCCGAACGCTTCTCCCGCATCCGCCGGTGATGAGTTCTCCGTTCCGATCCTCCGGGAGATGACGAACCCTATGAGTGGTCTGAGGCGGATGCGGCTCACCCCGCATCTGAAGAGTTATATATTCTCTTGCAGATACTGGTATCATGAACTGGAGCCACGAACAGCAGAAACTGGCAGAAAGATACCGGAGCCTCGACGAAATCCCCGTAGACGAGCGGCGGTACAAGTGCCACACCTGCCACTTCGTCGTGGACGAAACCCCCTGCCCTCACTGCGGCGAGACCTCGCTTGAGGTCATGTGCCCGCTCGACCACTGCGACTGCCACCACTCCATCGTCGAAAGTATCGAGTACTGTCCGCTCTGCGGCCATGCCGTCTGCCCGGAGTGCGGGAGCCACGACGTCGTGCAGATCAGCCGGGTCACCGGGTACCTCCAGGACGTTGCGGGCTGGAACGCAGGCAAGCAGCAGGAATTGAAAGACCGGGTTCGTTACTCCGTGGTATGAGATATTTTGTCAGGGACGAGACTCTTTTTCTTCGCGGCCGGTTCCGGGCGGCGAGCACCGGCATCAACGGCGGTATCGCCGACGTCACGACGGTCTTGAACCACACGGTGCCGCACGACTTCGAGGATGACCCGTCGCGTCACCTCGAACTTCTCACCGCCCGGCACGGCCTTTTCAAGGATTATTTCGGGCTCATGACGGCGGTCAATATGCGCCACCTCTGCGTGCTCCAGTACGACTTCATCACGGTCTTCATCACCGCCGGGGTGACCAACCCGACAGTGCCCCCCACCGCTCCGCATACCATCAACATCATCGTCTACAGCCGGGAGAGGATGAGGGATGCGGCGCTCCTTGAAGCGATCGTCACCGCGACCGGGGCGAAGGCCCAGGCACTCCACAGCCTCGGATACGACTTTCCCGGGACCACCACGGACGCGGTCGCCGTCGCCTGCGAGCGCGACGCCGCACGGGCCCACACCTACGCCGGGACGCTGACCGAAGTCGGCCGACGGGTGCATGCGGCCGTCCTCTACGGCCTCCCGGAGGCACTCGCACGGCAGCAGGGCAGGGTCCGGCGGAACGGCCCGTCGTTCTTCATCTACAGCCGTTACGGGGGGGAGCACTGGGTGGAGTGGCAGGAAGAGGGATGTCCCTACTACCCCTGCCACTTCCCGGGACAGCGATGCGACTACTGCTACTGTCCCTGTTACCCCTGTGCAGACGAGCAACTCGGGGAGTGGGTCGAGAGTTCGAACGGCGGCAGGGTCTGGGGGTGCGCCGGCTGTACGCTCCTGCACGTCCCCGATATCGTGGACTACATGAAAAAAAATCCGGAGGCCACTCTCGCCGAGCTCAAGTGCCTCCGGGACCGGTTATAATCGAGTTTTACGCCTCGGCGACGCCGAGGGCGGAGAGCATCTCTTCGAGGGGGATGCCGTGAGCCTGGGCGGCTTCCCGGATCGTCTCGTTATTTGCGATGGCGCAGCCAAGGCAACCCATTCCGAACCGGAAGAGTACCTGTGCCGATTCGGGCTTCTCCCGAAGGAGGTCCGCGATTGTACTGTCCGCAGTTAATACCATGCAGCTGATGTTGTCCCTGCCCCTATATATACGTTCAAGGATCGGGTGCAGGGAAGCCCTGATTCGACCGCGGACTCCGGAACGATGCACCCGCCTGGCCCCGCTGGTTCAGGCAGCCCCGCCGGGTTCATATACCCATCCTCCCCCGGCAGGGAGGCGCCTTCGGGCAGTGGAGAGATACACCCGGTGTGAAGGCGGAGACAGGGCGCTGCTGCTATACTTTCCGCGGCCCGGCCGCAACGGGAGGCTTCCGGAGGGAGCCCGGGATCACTTTCACATCGCGGGCCGAGTCTTAATACCCTGATGAGGAGAAGTACAGACTGGAGATGTAAGTATGAACCTATCAGAGGTAACAGAGAGAATCTCCCGGAAACTTGAAGCGAAAGGCGCACAGCCCGATCGGCAGAAGATCGAATCACGCCTCCGCCGTCTCGCGGAGGAGTTCGGCGTTAACATCGACGAGGCCGAGCGAACGGTGACGGCCGATCTCGCCCGCGAGCTCAACATCACCGGTGTCGGGAACACCTCCACCGAACTCCGCCCGATAAGCGGGATCGTCCCCGGCGAGTGGGTGACGATCGAGGGAAAGATCGTTGCTCTGACCCCGCCGGTCTCACCCTCGATCGCGCAGAGCGGGATCATCGCCGACTCGAGCGGCGCCATGCGCTTCGTGACCTGGACCCGGGCGAACGCCCCTGCGATGGAGTACGGCCACTGGTACCACATCGAGTCCGCGGTCGTCGACGAGTACAAAGGCACACCGAACCTGAAGATACACTCGGGCACCACTATCTCCCGTATGGAGAAGGATGCTCCGCTCCTCCCCTCGATCACGCCGGTTGCCGAGCTGAAGCCGGGCGTGGGGAGCGTGCGGGCCAAGGTCATCCAGGACTGGGAAGTCTCCCACGAGCGGATGCTCCAGACAGGGCTCCTCGGCGACGAGACCGGCACCATCAAGTTCGTCATCTGGAAAGAAGACGGAGCCGGCTCCTCCGGAACCGGCCCGGCGGCTCCAAAGGAGCCGCTCGGGAAGGAGAAGTTGGAACTCGATGCCGTCTACAACATCTTCTACGCCACCGTCGACGAGTACAACGGCAGGCTCTCCCTCGCCCTGAACACCGCGATGTACATCACGGATGAGGGCGATATCGAGGTCGGGCGAAACGAGACCGAGGTCCAGGGGGCACTCGTCCACGTCGCTCCCGGCTCGGGCCTGATCAAGCGCTGCCCCGTCGAGGGCTGCAACCGGACGCTCTCCCGGCAGAACTACTGCCCGGTGCACGAGATCCAGCCCGAGTTCCGCTACGACCTCCGCTTAAAAGCGGTTCTCGACGACGGCATACGTGCCAGGAACGTCCTGATGCAGCGCGATATCGTCGAGGCCCTCGCAGGGATCACCCTTGATGAGGCCGTTTCTATCGCGGAGACGAACCCGCTCGGCATGGACGAGATCTTCTACCGTATCCGGAACGCGGTGCTCGGGCGCTACTACACCTGCGCAGGGAACGAGTTCAGTGGCAGGCTGCTCGTCAACTCCTGCACCCCGATCACGTTCAAGCCCGAGGAACTGGCTGCATTGCTGAACCGTGCGGGGGGTGAGGCTGCATGAAACCCCAGAGCGCATTCGAACGCGAACCGGCACGCAGGGTCTTTGCATCCGAGCTCCGGGAGACCCGCTACCAGTTCAAGGACGGCGAGGACGAGAAGAGCCCGACCTACGTCATCCTCCCGAGCGGGATCCGGAGCAACCGGATCTTCATCGTCGGGACCCTCACGGAGAAGCAGCGGCAGGGCGATCAGAACGTCTTCTACCGCGGACGGGTGGTCGATCCCACGGGCACCTTCTTCATCATGGCCGGGTCCTACCAGCCCGAGGCGATGCAGCAGCTTGCCCGGATCGAGCCGCCTGCATTCGTCGCCGTCGTCGGGAAGCCGAACCTCTACACGACCCAGGACGGGAACTGCCTGGTCTCGGTCCGCGTGGAATCGATCTCGGTCGTGGACCGCGATACCCGCGACCTCTGGGTGCTGGATACCGCCCGCGAGACCCTGGACCGGCTCGACGCGTTCGGGACCACCGAGGACTCCCGGAAGGCCCAGGAGGAGTACGGAACGCAGCCGGACGTTTACCGGAAGATCGTCTACGACGCTCTCTCCCAGGTGCAGCTCTAGGGCCGCGCTCTACCTCCTAAAAATCCTTTTTTTAACGGAACCACCGCTATTCTTTCCCCGGACAGATCCGGGCGCTGTCATCCCTCAGTCTCGCAGCCAACAGGTCCGGACCACAGGCGGGATTCCGACACAGCGTAGCAGTGCATCTCTTCACCTGAGGTGCGGTGCCGGGCATGACGATAGAGGGCTGCCGTACCCGGGATAGACCCGCGTAAGCCGGAGCAACACCAAAAGCCGGCTTCGAGGAGATCAATCGACAAAAAAGATAGTTCCTGGAGGAGCGAGACGGCCGGGAAACATCTACTCCTTCGGCTTCTCCTCCATCTCCCCGGCAGGCTCCTGCCGGGCGCCCTTCCACTCCCCCTTCAGTTCGGGATAGTCCGCGAGGATCTTGCTGACCGTGCTCCTGCTGACGTCGAACATCCTGCAGATCTGGCTGATGCTCGTCCCGGCCTGCCGTATCGTGAGGAGGGCCTCGACCTGACCCTCATTGAGCGCCTTGGGCCTCCCGATGGGCCGCCCGTCCTCTTTCTTGGTCTTCTTCGACACCGGCGGGGCGGTCTTCCGGGCGCCCTCCCGGTACTGGTCCATAAACGTGGCGAAGTTGTCGATGGCCTCTCTCCGGAGCTCCGGGTCGTCCCGGAACCCGAAGAAGTCGTTGTTCACGCAGTAAACCGTGTATTGGTCGTTTAAAGTTTTGAGTGTCGCAAGCCCGGCGTCCATATCTCTGGCAAGACCCGCAAGGTCGTAGATGACGATCTCGGGACAGTTATTGGCGGCACAGTAGTCCAGCATCTCAACAAAGCCCTTTCGCTTCTCCGGGGGCGTTGCATTTGCCCGGTGGTCATGGAAGATTTCAACGATCTGAAACCGATATTTGCAATAATTCTCGACTTCACTCTTTTGTGCTGCGAAATCTCCCTTCTTTCTCGTATTCAAGTATGCCACAGCATCTCTTTTCATCCGTTTATGATGCCGTATAATCATATATATTGCTTTTGAAAAAGCATGCCCGACGCTTTTTTGCGGCACGATGGGAGATCCCATGCATATTCCTGCTCCCTGCGGACAATGTGCAAAAAGGTTCTCCGGACATATTCTCCGGAGGCGGAATCTGCGGGGCAAAAAGAGGGAACGGTTATTCTTCCGGTCTCCCGGACTCCCACCGGTCCAGCACGTCTTTCCCCTCGATGAAGACGAGCCCGTGCTTCCTCGCATACTCCATCGCACCCTCCTTCGAGAGTGCAAACCCCGTCTCGTCGTCCAGCATCTCGCAGATCGTGACCGCCGGGGTGACCCCGGCCATGGCAGCAAGCGCGATCGAGAGTTCGGTCTGCCCGCGCCGCTCATCGAGCAGCCGGTCGGCGGCCCGGAGGAGCGCCATATGGCCCGGTGTCCGGAAGTGTGCTGCAAAGTCGTGCCCGCCGCCGTTGAGCGACCGCTTCACCTCTTCCGCTACGGCCGTGACCGTCAGAGCACGGTCACGGTCCGTGACCCCGGTATAGGTCTCCCGGTGGTTCACCCAGAGGGAGAACGACGAATGGTTCTTCGGATCGTAAGGCACTTCGCCGTCCTTCTCGACAAGGCTGCAGGCACGCAGAACGTCGTGCGCAAACGGCAGACCGAGCCTCTTTGCCGCCTCCGGGTGAACCGCCGTGCAGATCAGCCCACCGCCGTCTTTACGCATCTGCCGGATGTGGGCAGGCGTGACGGCGTCCGAGCGGATCGCGAAATCCGTCTCGCGCTCCCGGTTGTCAAAGTCGTACAGCAGGACGAATTCGCCCCTCGCGAGGGCCTGTATGGCTGCATCAATCATGAGTAATCTCCACCTCGATCGTATCGTTATCGTTTAAGTTCAGGGCTTTGCGGAGTTCGCACCCGGCGATGACCTCGACGATGTCCTCCGGGTAGTGGGTGCGGGAAGGCACGACTATCGCGCATTTATGGCCCCTGATCCGGCATGGAAGGACCCTGGCTCCGCCGAACGTCCGCTCATCGGCGGTAAACCCGGGAATATCGATCCAACCGGCATGGTCGAGCTGCTTGCGGACCTCAATGCTCGCCGCATCGAGCCTTATGTTCAGGGTCCCAGGGAAGGGTTCGAACCCGAGACACCCACCGAACTGCTCCTTGTAGTGGGGGATGCTCATGTAGTAGCGCCCTTCCCCGAGCCCGCTGATCACGGTCCCGGCCAGCGTATACCGCCTGCGTTCCGGGTTGAAGATCCTGACGTAATCCGTATACTCACGCTTCAGCGCCTGCTCGCCCTCCCGGGTGACGGCGACGTACTGGCCGTCGGGTTTCATCGACCGGACGACGAACTGCTGCCGCTCAAGGGCGATCAGCCGCCGCGAGGCGGTCTGGGGGCTGATCCCGAGCTCGTTCCCGAGCGACTGCGACGAGAGCCAGATCGAGCCCCGGCACCCGCCGAGCAGGGCGATCGTCTTCAAGGACTGCAGGTCTTCCGCTTCAACCATTATACCATAATTGAGATGCATACTATATACGGGTTGCGCAACGATCCCGACAGAGGGATCTTCGTGAAATGTCGAAGTGGTATACGCTAATTTTTTAAGTCGAAGTGTTAACAGTACCTGCATGAAATCCGGAGTGCGGCATCAGCTTGCCGAGAAAATGGCAGGAGAGATCACACTTTCGGACTCACCGGGACAGGCCCTCAAGAAGTGGCGGCAGAGTTTCAGCATCCCCCAGGGGCTGCTCGCCGAGCGTCTCGAGGTCTCTCCCTCCGTTATCAGCGACTACGAAAGCGGGCGGCGAAAAAGTCCGGGAACCGCTATCGTCGGCAAGATCGTCGATACGATCCTCTCGATCGACGAGGACAACGGTAGTCGGTTCATCAACAAATTTGCAAAAATTCTGTACAGTGAGTTCGACGAAGACGTCATCTACGACATCCACGAGTATGCATCCCCCGTGGCCCTCTCCGATTTTGCCGGAGTCATCGAAGCCACGACACTCTGCGGCCCGATGGACCAGACCGTCTACGGCTATACGGTGATCAACAGCCTCAATGCGATCCTCCAGCTCTCTTCGAGCGAGTTTAACCGCATCTACGGCTGGAGCACGGAGCGTGCCCTCATCTTCACCGAGGTCTCGACCGGGAAGTCCCCCATGGTGGCGATCCGGGTCACGCCCTTCAAGCCCCGCTGCGTGGTGCTGCAGGGCATCAGCCCGGGAGAGGTGCACCCGATTATCCCGGGCCTTGCGGAGCGAGACCGGATCACCGTACTCTGCACGCAGATGGACGTCGAGACGATCATCAGTTCACTACGAGGAAAGGCATGGTAGGCATTTATTCATACGGCGTATACATCCCGCGATACCGGATAAAAGTCCCGGAGATCGCCCGGGTATGGGGTGCCAACGCAGACGACATCACCCGGGGTCTCGGTGTCTTTGAGAAGTCCGTCCCCGATCTTGACGAGGATACCGCAACGATCGCCGTCGAGGCGGCCCGTGCCGCCCTCAGGCGGAGGGAGATCGATCCCGAGGCGATCGGGGCCATCTACGTGGGAAGCGAGTCACACCCCTACGCGGTCAAGCCCACGGCCTGCACGGTCGGCGAAGCGATCGGGGCGACCCCCAACATGACCGCCGCCGACTACGAGTTCGCGTGCAAGGCCGGGACGGCAGGCATCCAGACCTGCATGGGCATGGTCAAGAGCGGGATGATCCCGTTCGGGATCGCCGTCGGTGCGGATGTGGCACAGGGCGCTCCCGGCGACGCGCTCGAGTACACGGCGGCAGCCGGCGGGGCGGCGTTCGTCATCGGCGACGGGGAGACCATCGCCGATATCAACCGGACCTGCTCCTACACCACCGACACGCCCGACTTCTGGCGGCGCGAAGGACAGAACTACCCCCGCCACGGCGGTCGGTTCACCGGTGATCCCGGCTACTTCAAGCACGTCCAGGGCGCCGCCCGGCTGATGCTTGAGCAGGCGGGCACGAACCCGAAGGACTACGACTACGCCGTCTTCCACCAGCCCAACGCGAAGTTCCCCCAGCGGGTGGCAAAGATGCTCGGGTTTACCGACGAGCAGATCCGGCCCGGCCTCGTCGTCCCGAGGCTCGGCAACACCTACTCGGGGGCATCGATGATCGGGCTTGCCGCAACGCTTGATGTGGCAAAACCGGGCGACCGGATCTTCGTCACCTCGTTCGGTTCCGGGGCCGGGAGCGACGCCTTCGACATCACGGTCACCGACGCCATCGAGTCCGGGGAGTTCGACCGGGCGGCGGCGCCGACCGTGGAGAAACTGCTCGCAAACCCGACTTATCTCGACTATGCACTGTATGCCAAACACAAGGGAAAGATCGTGATGCAGAAATGAGAGACGTAGCAGTAATCGGAGTCGGGTGCACGGAGTTCGGGGAGCACTGGGGCACATCGTTCCGCGACCTCTTCGTCAAGGCGGGGGCGCTGGCGCTCGATGATGCCGGGGTCACCGGCGAGAACATCGACGCCCTCTACGTAGGGAACATGAGTGCCGGGCGGTTCGTCGAGCAGGAGCACATCGGTGCCCTGATTGCGGACTATGCCGGGCTCGCGACCAACCACGTCGCCTCGACCCGGGTGGAGGCGGCCTGCGCCTCCGGCGGGCTTGCCTTCCGGCAGGCAGTCATCGCGGTCGCCAGCGGCATGGAGGATATCGTCGTCGCCGCGGGCGTCGAGAAGATGACCGACGTCGGGACCGGGGCGAGCGTGGACATGCTCGCGAGCGCCGCTGACCGCGAGTGGGAAGGGTTCGCCGGAGCGACCTTCCCCGGGCTCTACGCCATGATCGCGACCGACTACATGCACCGCTACCCCCTCACCAGGGAGCAGCTCGCACAGGTTGCCGTGAAGAACCACGAAAACGGCGCAAAGAACCCGATCGCCCAGTTCCAAAATCGTATCACGATCGATACGGTGCTGAACTCATCGCTGGTCGCCGACCCCCTGCGGCTCTTCGACTGCTCGCCGATCACCGACGGGGCGGCGGCGGTCGTCGTGGTGCCGCTCGAACGCGCCCGCGAGTTCACCGATTCGCCGGTCAGGGTGCTCGCAAGCGCCCAGGCAAGCGATACCATCGCGCTCCACGACCGGCGGGACATCTCCACCCTGGACGCCTCCGTGGCGGCAGGGAAGCGGGCGTTTTCGCAGGCAGGCCTCACCCACAGGGATATCGACATGCTGGAGGTCCACGACTGTTTCACGATCGCCGAGATCTGCGCGATCGAGGACCTCGGGTTCTGTAAGAAAGGCGAGGCGGGGAGACTCACCGCGGAAGGGGCGACGGCCCTCGGCGGGGAGATCCCGGTGAACACGAGCGGCGGCCTGAAGGCCTGCGGCCACCCGGTCGGTGCGACCGGGATCAAGCAGGTCTACGAGATCGTCAGCCAGCTCCGCGGCGAGGCCGGGGCCCGGCAGGTGGACGCGGAGATCGGTATGGCCCACAACGTGGGCGGCACCGGCGCGACGGTCGTCGTGCACATCCTGGGGGCCTGAAGATGTCGGTATCACGGTTCTGGAGAAAGATCCCGCAGCGCTACAACCTCATCGGGACGCAGTGCACGACCTGCGGGCGGCACTTCTTCCCGCCCCGGTCGCTCTGCCCCGACTGCCGGAGGAGCGGCAAGATCGTCGACCACAAGTTCACCGGCGAGGGAACGGTCGTCACCTACACGGTGATCCGGTCGGCGAGTGACCAGTTCGACCACACTACCCCGTATGTCCTTGCGATCGTAGAACTCGACGAGGGGCCGAGGCTCACCACCCAGGTCGCCTGCCTCCCCGAGGAGGCGAAGATCGGGATGCGGGTCAAAAGCGTCTTCCGCCGGGTGGCGGCGGACGGCGAGAGCGGCACCATCCACTACGGCACGAAGTTCGTGCCGGCGGAATAACCCTCTACTCTTTTCGGGGTTTCGCGCGAAAGGGACCCCAAACTATCCTCCATTGGCGATTCACGCGAAGAACGACGCTTCGTCAGAAGCGGAGTTGGAGCACCGTAGGTGCGACTTGCGGGCAAAGCGAGCTTAAGCACTGAAAGTGCGACCCGCGAAGATCGGTTTATCCGAGAGGAACACCCCTTCGCGGCTTCGCGTGAGCTACCTGCTGGGGATAACAATACAGCCTCACGCGAAGAACGACGGATGGAACATCCGGAGTTGGAGCACCGTAGGTGCGACCCGCGAAGAACGCGAAGATCGGACGCTCTAAAAGGCAATCGGAAAAATTAGCAGCCCTCTTTCTCCACAGTGATATCATACACCGCGTGCCACTTCCCCGGCGAATAGGTCCTGACCTGCCGCTCGGCGACCTCACCGCCGGTCACCGCCCGGATCAGGGGGAGGTATTCGCCCTCCCGCTCCTCGAGCGCGTAGAGGTGGATCGTCCCGCCATTCCGGCAGAGCGCGGCCGCCGCCGGGAGGAACTCCGGCGCGGCGAGCGGGAGGTTCATGACGACCCGGTCGAAGGGGAGAAACCCCAACCGGGGAAGGTGGGCGGCGTCCGCGAGCATCGGGATGACGTTTTTAGCCCGGTTGAGCGCGATGTTGTGGACCAGAAGGTGGACTGCGGCGGGGTTGAGGTCCGCGGCGACGACGAGAGCTGCCCGGCGAGCGAGGGTGATCGCGAACGGCCCGACCCCGGCGAACATATCGAGCACCCGCTCCCCCTCCTCCATCGCCCCGAGAACCCGCTGCCGCTCGGTAGAGAGCCGGGCCGAAAAGTAGGCGAGGGCGAGGTCCACGTCGAAGTGGAGACCGTACTCGGTCACCCGGGTGCGGGTGGAGGGAACCCCGGCGAGGACGGCAAACCGGCGGGTGCGGTACTCCCCCTCGACGGCGGTCTCCGGGAAGAGCACCGTCTCGAGGGACGGCCGGGAGGCGAGCAGGCAGCGGGCGGCCGCCGGGTCGTCCTCCTGCATGATGGCGATTCCGCCCACGAGCTCGTGGCGTGGGAGAACCGCCTGTTCCGGCACCATCTCGAACTCGCACCGGACGGCGCCCGGAACCGCTTCGGTCACCGGGAAGAGGATGGCCTCCCCCTCGGGGCGCAGCCTGAAATTCCGGTGGAGAAGCCCCTCCTCAAGCAGCCGGCGCCGTGTCTGCTCGGCCTCTCGCTTCGGTACCGCAAGGCACCACTGTTCTTCTCCCATATCGACCACCAGCCATCTTTAGGTATGAGTTCTCATACTATTCATGGATGAGTATATCGGGAGACTGAAAGACGGCTCCCTCAAACTCTACGCGCTCGAGAAAGAACTCCCGCCCGAAGAGGCCGTCCGGGTGCGGCGGGCGTTCGTCGAGGGCGAGACCGGCAGCGCCCTTCCTGCGGTGGGGTCGTTTACGATCGGGATCGACCGGGTCGTGAAGCGCAACATCGAGAACATGATCGGCGCCGTCCAGGTGCCGCTCGGTGTCGCGGGGCCGCTCCGGGTGAACGGGGAGTATGCCGCCGGGTCCTATTACCTCCCCCTGGCGACGACCGAAGGGGCGCTCGTGGCCTCGGTGAACCGCGGGTGCTCGCTGATCACCCGGGCGGGGGGCGCGGACGTGCGGATCATGCGGGACGGGATGACCCGGGCGCCGGTCTTCGCCGCCCGCGACGTCGTCCACGCCCGGGAGGTGGCTGTCTGGGTGGAGGGTCACGCCGCCGAGATCCGGGAGGCTGCACAGAGCACCACGAAACACGGGGAGTTCCTCGACGCCGTCTCCTTCGTTGCCGGCACGAGCGTCTTCGTCCGGCTCGAGTTCGATACGAAGGACGCCATGGGCATGAACATGGTGACGATCGCAGGCCAGAAGGTGGGCGAACTCATCGAGCGGGAGACCGGGGCTCGCCTCGTCGCCACCTCTGGAAACATGTGCACCGACAAGAAGCCGGCGGCGATCAACCTGGTCCGGGGCCGGGGGAAGACCGTGGTCGCGGGCGTGCGACTCACCGACGCGATGATCGCCGACCTCTTGAAGACCGATGCGGAGACGCTCATCGAGGTCAACTACAGGAAGAACCTGGTCGGCTCGGCGCGGGCGGCCTCGTTCGGGTTCAACGCCCATGCCGCAAACGTCGTCGCCGCCGTCTTCATCGCCTGCGGGCAGGACCCCGCCCATGTCGTCGAGGGGAGCACCGCCATCACCACCGTCGACCGGGTGGACGGCGGGGTCTACGTCTCGGTCACCCTCCCCTCACTCCCGGTGGGGACGGTCGGCGGCGGCACGGGGGTCGACACCCAGCACGAGTGCCTCGCGATGCTCGGCGTCGCCGGGGGCGGCGAGCCGCCGGGAACCCACGCAAAGGCTTTCGGGGAGATCGTCGCCGCCGGGGTGCTCGCCGGCGAGCTCTCCCTCCTCGGGGCCCTCGCGGCCCAGCACCTGGCCCGGGCTCACCAGGAGCACGGGCGGGGATGACGGGAAGGGCCGGTCCGGCTCTGGAGAAAACTGCCGGCAGAGGTCGTACGCCACTGTCTCACGCGAAGACGCGAAGAACGACTGGCACGAGCATCGCGAGCGGCAGGAGTTCCTTCGGCCCGTCGTTCTAACGAACCGTCGCAAGTCGAAAACGCGGAGCGTTTTCTCCCGCTCCGGCTCGAAGGCCTTCGGCCTTCTCAAGCTCCTGCCGTTCCGGCAGTCGCACCCTTCGGCCCGTCGCGCACTAAAACCGGAACCACTTCATCATGACCAGGGCGTCTTCATCGTTTGCGTAATAGGAAGCGATGTGTAAGACCACCCGATAGCCGAGACGGCGATAGAACTCCTGCGCCCCGGCGTTGGTGATCCGGACCTCCAGCTGGACTGCGCTCGCGCCTAAAACGGCATACTCCTGCTCCAGGCGGCGGATGAGGTGCTGCCCGACCCCCTGGCGCCGGTACCCGGGAGCGACCGCGAGGTTCATGATGTGCCCGTACACCTCTTCCCCGGTGTCCTCAAGGCCCCCCGCGACGAACCCGGCCAGGTCCCCGTTGTCTTTAGCCACAAAAAACGTCTCCGGGTAGTAGGCAAGCGACTCCTGGAGCGTCCTCTCGTCCCACGGATCGACGAACGCTGTCCTCTCGATGGCAACTATCTGCGGAATGTCTGCGGGCTGTGCCCGGTGAATGGTGAGTTGAAGCGGCATCATAGTTACCGGTCTCCCTCTTGTGGAGTGCCTTACCTAATATAGTGTCAGGGGACAAAATAGTAGGCACATACGAGTGGCGGTTTCTATGGTTCAGATCTATCGTTTCGCGGCGGTCCGTCCGGGTCGGGGGTACTCCGAAAAGATTCCTTCCGTGCCCTACGACGTGGTGACGGCAGAGGAGGCCCGGGAGTGTATCGAGGAGAACCCCCTGAGTTTTCTGCGAGTCAGCCGGCCGGACGCCGAACTCCCCGATCTCGCCCCGCACGACGACCGGGTCTACCGGCGGTCGCGGGAGGTCTTCGACGGCATGCTTGCGGACGGCCTGATGCAGCAGGACCCCCAGGCCGGAATGTACGTCTACCGGGCCGTCCAGGACGGCGAGGAGTTCATCGGGCTGGTCTGCTGCGTGGCGACGGAAGACTACGAGAGCCGGCGGATCCGGCGGCACGAGCTCACCCGGTACGACAAGGAGGAGGACCGGACCCGGCACATCGACGCGGTCGGGGCCAACACCGGTCTGGTCTTCCTGCTCTACCGCGACTCCGGCGAGATCTTCCCCTACATCCGTTCCCTCATCGACGAGACGGGGCCCGACGGGAGCACCACAACCGGCTCGGGAGTACTCCACCAGGTCTACCGGGTCGTCGATGAAGCGGCCCTCTCCCGCCTCGAGAGTCTTTTCTCGTCGGTCCCGGAGACCTACATCGCAGACGGGCACCACCGGGCCAAATCAGCGGTGAATGTGGCGGAGAGACGGCAGAGCGACGGCAGGTTCACCGAAGAGGCAGGGAAGTTCATGGTGGTCCTCTTCGCCCACGACCGGGTCCGCATTCACGGCTACAGCAGGCTTGTTTCGGACCTCGGCGGCTACAACACTCCCCGCGAGTTCATCGAGGCGCTCCCGAAATCCGGCTGGAACGTCCGGCCCTACGGGAAGGTCGACGCTGCCGGCTACCAGATCCCGCCGCTCGCGGCCGGGGATGCGCCGGTACATGTGATGCACTTCTACCTGGATGGGACCTGGTACGAGGTCTCCCGGCCGGTCACCGACCCCGCAGACCTGATCGGGTCGCTCGACGTCTCGGTCCTCCAGAAGGACGTCCTCGAGGGGATGCTCGGCATCTCCGACCCCCGCGGCGACCCGAGGCTCCACTATATGGGCGGGGCAAAACCCCTCTCCGCTCTCGAACGGCTCGTGGACTCCGGCATGTATGCTCTCGCGGTAGCGATGCAGCCGGTGCGGGTCGAGACGGTGCTCGCGATCGCCGATATGGACGGCGTCATGCCCCCGAAGTCCACCTGGTTCGAGCCGAAACTCCTCTCGGGGCTCGTCGTCCATACCATCGACTGAAAAATCCATATCATCATCTTTAACTCTTTTTCTGCCCGATCACCTCTTATGATCACGATTGCTCTCCCCAAGGGGAGCCTTGAAGCGCAGACGCTCCAGCTCTTCAAGGAGGCGGACCTCGAGGTCAGGCGAACCGACCGCGACTACAACCCCCGTATCAACGATTCCCGGATCGGAAAGGTGAAGATCCTCCGACCGCAGGAGATCCCGCTCTACGTCCAGATGGGCTACTTCGATCTCGGGATATCGGGGCTCGACTGGGTGCAGGAGAGCGGCGCCGACGTCGTCGAGGTCGCGAACCTCTCCTACAGCAAGACCGGCGACGGTAACGTGAAGATCGTGGTCGCGGTCCACCGCGACGAGCCGGTCGAGAGCGTCGCCGCCATCCGCCCGGGCAGCCGGGTGACGACCGAGTATCCCCGGATTACGGAGCGGTTCTTTGCGGACCTCGGGCTCCCGGTCAGGCTCTTTCCCTCCTACGGTGCCTCGGAGGCGAAGGTGCCCGACCTCATGGACGTCGTCGTCGACCTCACCGAGACCGGGAGCACGCTCAAGAAGAACGGGTTGAAGATTGTCGGCCAGATCATGGAGTCGCACACCGCGCTCCTCGCAAACCGCGAGTCCCTCCTGGACCCGGAGAAGCGCCGGGAGATCGAGGAGATCGTAACCCTCCTCCTCGGGGTGATCGAGGCGCGCCACCAGGTGCTCCTGACGATGAACGTGCCCTCGAGCGCGCTCGACCGCGTCATCGAGGTTCTCCCCGCGATGAAGAAGCCCACCGTCGGCAGGCTGCACGGCATCGACTACTTCAGTATCCAGACGGTGGTGCAGAAGGGGCTCGTCAACGGCCTCATCCCGCCGCTCAAGGCCGCGGGCGCCGAAGATATCCTCGAGATCCCGATAGCGAAAATTGTGCGGTGAGGGGACCGCCCTCACCGGCGCCGGGAGTACTCCTTCGAGCAGGCGTAGCAGACGAACTGCCCGTCCTCGACCCGGACCCGGGACTCGGCGGCCAGTTCGCCGCATTTCGAGCACGGAACCGACGAAAAGATCCGTGCCCGCTCCGGGATCTCGACATCGACCTCCCGGATGGAGAAGAGTTCTTCGGCGGGCATCTCCATGATGATCCCCACGATCCGGTGGATCCGCTCGTGGAACTCGGCCTGCTCCCCGCCGGAGGCCCGGCCCTGCATCACCCGCGCCCGGAGCGGCGCAAGGTCGGGGTCGAGCGAGTCGATGTCGAACGACGGGTTTGCCGCCACGCGGATCGCGATCCCGGTTTTGCGGTTGATGAACGTGAAGGCATGCTTGCCGTGGTCCTTGAAGAGGAGGTTCCCCTTTCCTGCGGTGCAGCCCGTCAGGACCTGGATGGCATCGACGCCGCAGGCGTCGGTCTCGGCGATGGTGACGAGTTCCTCGTCCTTCGACCTGCCGGAACAAAGCCGCGAGAGAGCGATCTCTGCGGCCCGGTAGCCCGTCGCGAGACCGGGACAGACGTGGCCGTGAAAGGCGACCGCTTCGGCGAACCGGTCGTGTGCTTCTCCCGGCGTACCGGGGGGTGAGGTGTTACACATATGCTTACCTTGCATCAGATGTTGTTACGAACTGAGGGATATATATTACGATAACGGGCCGGAACCTGCGGGCCTGATTCCCCGGCATATAAGCGCCGAACCACTCCGGCCGGCGAGCCCGGACATCGGACGAAATATTTTTGCCGCATGTGGCCTGCACGTTTCCAATATCCCATTCTAGCGGCAGATCTTTGAAGATACAAGTGAGGTGGTTATTTATATGGCCTCGTGTATAATGACTGCTTTACATGAGAGTTCCCGGGGGCGTTCTGACCCTGCTTGCCGTAATCTGTATCCTCTGCACCGCGTGCGGTTGTCTCGGTGCGTCTTCGCCGCCATCGGACGGCGGCACCACGGGGGGCGGCATAACCCCCATCGACCTGCCGGAACCGTCGGATGCCTGTACCCTCACCGAGGCTCTCGCGGAACTGGACCTCCTCGGGGCCGAGGGCGGCCTGAACGTCACCGGCACATCGGTGCATCAGGTGCTCGGGGCCGGCATGGGCTCTGACGGCCGGGCCGCCTCCTGGGCCCTCGGTCTTGCGGACGGCGAGGAGGTGCGCTGGCTCACGTTCGGCGCTATGGGCTGGAGAGAGATCTCGCTCCGTGCCCCGCTGCCGGTGGAAGAGGTGATTCTCGACGACATCCTCTCCCCGGAGGAACTCCTCGCGGCGCAGGAGGGGGTGCTCCGGCCGGTGATGGTAAGCCTCGATGCGGATACGGTTGATATCGCGCTCGCCGAGGGGATCTACACCGTCACCGTCCGTTCGAATGCCGGGATGAAGACCCTCGCGTTCCGGGCCGATACCGGGGAGGTGATCGTATAAGACCGATGGCCGACGACGGGGCGTTGTCGCTTGACTTCCTCGCGGGGTTCACGATCTTCATGCTCGCCCTGATCATGGTGGTGAGCATGGTGCCGGGGCTCCTTGCGGGCCTCGAGAGCAGCGGCATCGACTACGACGCGGTCGCCTACCGGACGGGGGTGATTCTGGTCGAGGATCCCGGCTGGCCGGTCTACCCGCCCTGGGAGATGAACGACGAGGCCTATAAGGACGAGATCGAGCGGATCGGCCTCGCGATCTCGAAAGACACCCCGAACATCCTCCTCTCGACGAAGGTCGATGCGTTCTTCAACGACTCGTTCTTCACCCCGGACGACTACCGCAACCTGGCAATCTTCGGCGACATTCCCTACTCTTACAACATCTCGCTCCGGAGCCAGGACGGGTCGTATAATCACAGGACCGGCGACCCTCTCCCCCCCGGCTACGGCTACATCCGCCGGGTGGTGAAGATCAAGGAGCCGGGAGTGGCGGAGATCGTGGGAAATATTGCGTCACCGTACTGGACGGCCACCCCGCCGAGCCCGACCCAGACGCTCACTGTCCGGCTCGAC
>JAEZIP010000048.1:0-22601 GCA_023436625.1 Methanobacteriota archaeon
GGCTTGGACTGGTCTAAAGGAATTGATATATGGCACAGAAGTATGCGAAGATTGCACGAACTGTCCTTATATCTATAGCTGTCAACCATGTGCAGCAAACCGATTACAGGAAACAGGCTCTGTAGCACGATGTAACGATTATCTAAAAGCATTGGCGCGATCATTTTCACTTTATCAACAAGAAGATGTCATATAGACTAGAACTTAGCTTGACTACACAAAAATAAAGCGCGCGATAGCTTTATAATATAACAAGATTTAGGAAGTGATTCAATGAAAAAAGCTTATACAAGACCGGAGCTTGAGATCTGCAAATTTTCCTTGGATAAGCATCTTCTTACTCTTGAACTATGCTGCGATGGATATGGAGTCGAATCTGGAAGATGCCAACCAGAAGAATGTGCTACTTGCTATTGTAGAACCAAGACATCATGTTAGGATGAATTGTTACAAAGCAATGGGCGTATCGCGGCGCTCATTGCTCATGTATTCCTATTACGTTATGTTATTCAACAAACCACGATAAGGAGCAAAACGAATGAAAATCAAAGATGGATTTGTAATGCGAAAAATTGCAGATATCAGTATTGTTGTACCAATTGGAGAATCCAGCATCGATTTCAACGGGATCATCACATTGAATGAAACTGCAGCATTCCTATTCCGACAGTTACAATCAGATATAAGTCGGGCTACTCTTCTTGAACAATTGATAGATGAGTATGATGTGAATAAGGAAACTGCCAAAGTGGATGTCGATGCATTTTGTGCACAGCTTGAGGAGGTAAACCTGATTGAATAAAACTTTCGCAATAGCGCAGCTCTATCCTGTGATTGAGGAAAAGCTCCATGCCGGCGGCTGTATAACCATTACGACAACTGGCTACAGCATGTTGCCTATGCTCAATCATCATAGGGATACTGTCGTCCTTGGACCAATTACCGATATGCCACATATTAACGATGTTGTGCTGTACCAACGGGATAATGGTTCTTATGTTATGCACCGGATTGTAGGCAGAGAAAAAAATGGAGACTATATCCTTTGCGGTGACAATCAAATTTACTGGGAGCATCATATCAAAAGGCAGCAGATATTAGGCATTCTAGTAGCATTTACCCGAAAAGATCGTCAAGTATCTTGCTCTTCTCTATGTTATAAAGTTTATGTATACCTCCTGCCTGTAATACGTCTTCTGCGGCATCTGCTTACGTGGTGCAGAATGCAGAAGGGTGCTCTCAATCGTTTGATACATCGCTAGGCAAATAGAAAAAGGTGATACAATTGGGCAGAAAAATGTCATGGTCAGATATAAAAGCTCAAATCTGCTGGCTTTACGATATCGCATTCGGCATCAAACGCAGCATTATCCTTCTTACGGGCTTGTCGACTGCTTATTCATTACTGAGCGTGTTTTCCGCCCTTTTGATCAAATCTCTGATTGATATTGCAGTGGGCAATCAACAAAGCTCCTTATCTGATGCTACATTTCTATTTATGTTGACTTTACTAGCAGAAATCGTACTGAATACGACAAAAAGCATATTGAGCACAAAGGCAAAAATCAAACAAGCCAATCTTCTGCAAGCACGACTATTTCGAAAGTTGATGGTAGCTAAATGGCAAGTATTCATCGAACGTCATAGTGGAGACTATTGTAACCGTATGATCAGTGATGTTGAAGCCATTAACAACTTTCTTCTTTCATCCGTTCCCGACATCATAGCCACCTCAATTCAAGTGTTTGTTGCAACATGGGTGTTGCTCCATTTCGAACCTGGTCTTTCCATAATGGTACTGACGATCACCCCGGTTTTTGTGATTCTTATGCGTCTTTTCGCACAGCCATTACGGGAAGCAACATTGAAAATGCAGAGTTTGAAGGGTGAGAGCCTTTCCCTGTCACAGGAGTCCATTCTGAATGTGATAACAATCCGCGCATTTGAAAGTCAGGATGAAACCTGCCGAAAACTATCAGGGCTGCAAAGCATCCTTCTTCACTGGGCCATACGTAGAACGAAGTTGAACGCGCTATCCAGCGCAATCCAGTCCGTCAGTTGGAGTGCAACATATATTCTATCACTACTGTGGGGGATTACCCGGCTTACCCAAAAAGCTATTAGCTATGGCAGCATGACGGCCTACCTGCAGCTTGTCTTCCAGATCCAGGTACCACTCAGGCGATTGATCTCACAGATACCTCAAATGATTGCCACATCAGCCAGCGTCGGAAGGCTCATCGAGGTGCTGGATATGCCTGAGGAAGAATTAAGCCAAGGTGATTCATCTTTATCTGGCACATTTGGGGTAACGCTTCAAGATATCTGCTTTTCTTACCAGGACGGTGAAAAGGTGTTGGATATGTTGAATATGGTGTTAACTCCTGGCGTAATGACAGCATTGGTCGGATCCACAGGCGCTGGGAAATCCACTATCGTGCGATTACTTCTAGGCCTTGTAGAACCGCAGTCTGGCAGCATCGTTATCAATCGCCACGATGGAGATAGTCGTCCGATAGGAGCATGCACACGTCGCGCCTTTACATATGTGCAGCAAGGTAATACCGCCATATCCGGATCCATTGCCGATAACCTGCGCATGGCCAAGCCTACCGCTACGATAGAGGAAATGGAGACCGTTCTCAAACTGGCCTGCGCGTGGGACTATGTGTTCGAATTGCCTCATAAAATGGAGTCGCGCATCGGTGAGCATGGTATTGGTCTTTCAGAGGGTCAGCTACAGCGTTTGGCCATCGCGCGAGCGCTTTTACGGGATGCCCCTATCTTGATTCTGGACGAAGCCACTTCGGCTCTGGATAAAAAAACGGAGGCGCAGGTGCTCATGAATATCCAAAGCGCCTTGCAAGGCCGTACCTGCTTAATCATCACCCATCGCAGCGCAGCACTGAGGCTATGCAGCCGAGTGTACCGGCTATCAAATGGAAAAGCATTTATTTCAACCACTAATTTTAGATTCAATAAGGCACACTATAGAATCAAAAAAAACCGCACCTTCTTTGCGGCTCCGGCTTCTTGAATTGTTTAATCGGCTATATGACGGCCGATTTAAATGTCACCTTTCAAGAAAAAAATTAGCTTCCTTGCATATTTTGAATTAAAGCAACGAAATGAAACAAACCATAAAATCCTCAATACAGGCAGCGCTAGGCAATATATAAGATAAATCTTTGATGAACAGTGATAAGCACGGCAATTGCGCGTAAATCCCTCTACATATCCTACAATCTGCTGCGGGTTCACATGGTGTTCCCGTATAAATTGATTTTCACCGCAAAAGACAAGATCGCCATTTTTATCAAAGCCAACAATTCGATGAAGCTTAAATTGACCGCTTATGCAGATGTATAACGCAAGGTCATTTTTTTGAGGGCTCTTTGATGCTGCTGAAACAATCACAACACTATCGCGATTATGGCGAAGCAAGGGCCACATGCTTTGACCACTGGCCGGCAGTATGGCTCTGCCCCCTGCCTCCAGCTTTTCGCAGATCAAAGGATATACATCTGCAATAGTTATCGCCCTATGCAACTAGATATACCTCCTCATCGCAGAAAGATCAGATTCGGGTTATGATCAGCTGCTTCATCGATCCCGCACTGATTAACTATTTCCTGAAGCATTCTCTCGAAGTTTTTGCATTTATAAGGAAGGTTAATCAAAAATTCTATTTTCATTTAGAATGATGTAACCGGCAGAACCAAGTCTCGTTTCTCCGTCGGTTTGATTACATTGGTATCCATAATTCCCCAAGCAATTACTCCGTTCTAAATCCGCATAGGTGGTGCATTATGTTGACAGTGGATGCTGCGATTCATCCACTGCTCTTTCTTACTGTGAGATTGTTGGTTGAATCCATTCGCAACCATGTTCGACATTTGAAGCTTTGCGGCATCCATTATCAGATTCAAGGTAGGCATGGTCCATGTATTGTTTCACTTGGTACCGGGCTATGGTTACCGTCGGTTTCTCATATGCCAATTTCATATCATCCCTCCTTTCTGTTCTGAGCAATAATAAGCACAGAGCTATCGCACGCTCTTTTGCATATCTGTTAAGCCAGTAGTACATAACATCATATGAGCGCGTGTACCATTTCTTTTAGATATGCGCTGCAATGCTCAATCGATCCGGTTTCCTGAAACCGGTTTGCTGCGCATCTTGTGCAGAAATCATATTCCGGGCAGGTGGAACATTCATCACAGGCTCTTGCAGCCTTTACTTGTTGTTTTAATTCCATCCAGGCGTTTTGAAAACCATTCTGAAAGGGGTAGGTTGAAAAGCAGGTAAGCAGGTTGCAGCCAAGCATCCTGCCATCGTGGGTAATGCAGAAAAAGCATTTTCCGGCGTTGCATGGTATGGCACTTAAATTTCTCCTTTCTTTTGCCAGTGGAATAGGCCCTCTCCAGGAAGCCTCAAGTAAATCACAGCTGCCTTTATGGAAAGCCTGTACGGAACTCTTAAGCAAACCATTTGGTATACGCCATTCTTCCAGCATTCTTTCAGGGTCGTCACGGCCGGGCCCCAAGTATTCGCTGAAGGAGCTTGGGCATTGGTAAGTTTGAGCCATATGACCGATAGCCTCAAACTCTCCCAATAGTGGATTTATAGCCAAAACCTTTATCTCAAAGGGAATGCCGGCTTCATGCAGCCGGTCAAGAGATAATCTCATTTGAAAATAATTTGATCCATTGCCGCAAATCTGCTCATAACTATCCTCTGATGCACCATAGACAGAAATGGAGACTATGTCGGGAACGCGCTTTGCCAAATAGGCAGTCTGCTTGTTGCCTATCAAAATTCCGTTTGTAAAAATGCTGATGCGCAGACCCATGTCATACGATTTGCAGTAGATTTCTTCAAAGTCATCACGCATGAATGGGTCGCCGCCCGTAAATGCGCATCCCAGCATACCTACATCAGCTGCCTCTTTGATGAGCCCGAGCCATTCGCCAGTAGTCCTTTCAGATGATTTTTCATTTGAAAGGCCACGGTTACATACATAGCAAAATCTGCATTTGAGATTACAGCGTTCCGTTAATTCAAACATTCCATAAAAAGGAATTTCACATTCCCATGCCCTGTACCTGATCATATCCATTAGCTCCTTATATGTAGCCACCATATCATCCCTTCTTCATTGTACAATACGCCAAATTCACTGCATTTACGCTCATGGTGCATCCCATGTGATAAATGGAGACATCTCTTAATAAGCCATCAATCAAGGGAATCAATTTCTCATAATTCAACACGGATTTTGGGCATATGATGTTGTGCGTTAAATATAAGACCGCCTCGGAAGTATTCATGGGACGAATCCAGTCATAATCCGACCGTTCAATAAAAGCGATTGCCTGCAAAGGGACTGATTCGTTTGCATTAAGAGCTGTTTTCCCGCTCCATGGCGTACCATATGCGTAATATTTCTTACCTAATCTCCGTATTGCGGGTTTGTCATCATTGAGTATATGTGCCCTGCCGTTTCCGAAGGTTTCAATCCACAGAGACGTATGTGTAGATTTTCCGGTTCCACTAGGCGCCGAAAAAAGATAAGCCTGGCCATCTAGTACAATGGCTGATGCATGTAGAATAAACCCGGAATGGTCCAGGATTTTCTCGCTAAAAACCTCAGACGACAGGATATAGGCACATTCATCTTGTGTAAAGTATGAATGTATGCGATTGAAACTCTTAACCGTATCGCCCGTTATGTCAATTTCAATGTCTGGATTTTTGGTATATTGAAGGCTTCGGTATTGCATACTTTGCTGCAGGTATCTTTCACCGGCGCCGCTAACTCCAATATCAATGCCTGCAATTTTATAAGAACCAGGCTTGCTGTATTGACCTGTAGCAGTCTCGGATCTTGTCACACTTTCCGCTTCGGTCATAAAACCTCCCGGCATATTCATCCCCCAACCTTTTCTATCTTGGAGAATTACCGATATAGTTGTAACGTATCTATCAGTCTTCTGGATTTATGCATACCTCGCAGCATGCTGGGAAGTGCGAAGAGTGAACGTTCGCCATGATGAACCTTTCTTAAATACTGAATCGGCCAGTATCCCCATGCAACCATTTTGAGATAGGGATGTTTTTGTACTGCCTTCCATTCACGTATCCCAATCCACTCCAGGTTTTTGAATATCCGAATCAACCCCGGCATTTTTTTCCCGTCATACCGCTCCGCTATCAACTGTCTCCCTCTGTAAAACTCTCGATTTTTGATACCCATATTCCCGGCGCAAAGCAAATCCTCCATAAGCATTTTACAAGTTTCCTTATCAGCATCAACAGCCCATGGCGCTGTGGTTTCAGGGAGACCCAGATAAACCATGGCCAGTTGGGTTACAATCTGAGCAAAGTGATATAGTCCGCTTTTCTTCAAAATGCACTCTAAATCATCTTGTAACCTTATTGGAGTTTCTTCCACAATATATAGCGCCCAGTCGCAAAACTGCCTAAGTCCCATGCCGCTGCACTGGATATGCTGTGTCATATGAAGCAAAAGTGTAAGTCCTTGCTGTGCAGCTGGAAGGACTGGAAATTGATGGCCATCCGCCTCGCAAACATGTACATGCTCCAGTCCGGCTTGAATAAAGCTTGTTAGTTCCTCTCCAATCAGGTTTGCTGGCAGACCATTCATATACTCATGCTTTTCAAAGCGTACACCATTGTGATAAAAAACGTGTGGGTTTTTCCCCCGTGAGCATGAATCCTCTTTGTACCCTGCGGCAAACATGCGGTCAACAACTACCTCATATTGACCTTTGCTTACTAAAAAATCAATATCCCCCATTGTTCGCAGTTCAGGTCTTGGATAGTAACGCGCCACGCTCATTCCTTTTAAAATCGAAACAGCAGCATCGTTTAAACTTCTCACCAGATGATCTTGGCTGGCGGCAAGATGCTCATAGGCGATTATACTTTGCAATGCTGCGCAGCGCCAGGATTCCATAACCTGCTCGCTGATTGGTGCATGTAATAGTACAGCGCCTTCCAGCGCGAGCGCAGTTACTGCCTGCGCTTTTGCTTCCGCAAAGACATCGCACCACTGTATTTGCGGGTTGTCTATTGGCTCTTCCTTGCCAAATAGGGCACATCGAAGCAGCTTAAGTAGTATGTCTTGAGATATGTTCATTTTTTCTCTCACTTTATAGAACAGAATAGGATTCGTGCAGAATATGACTGTTTCGATTAGTCTTTGTCATATTTGCCATTAATAATGGCAAAGTCACAAAATTAATGGTGAACAATGTATCAACATATCCCATCGAAAAGAAGGAGACGCTCTCAATACATCCCATACACAGCAGTGCAATCATGGACGATTGATAAATTGCGATGTACTCGGTTCCTTTTAGATTCCTCATGCATCTTTTATATATCTTTGTAAGAATAAATAATGTTATAGATAACTCAATAATTCCGCCGCTTACCAAGATGTCGATAAAGAAATTATGAAACTGTTCATACTTAAAACCTTGTGCTATGGCGATGTTCAAGCCGGTATATGTTCCTACGCCATGTATCGGATTATTTAGAAAGACTTGTAGCCCCATGAGCCACACATCTGTTCTACCGGTATCTCCTGCATCAATTCTTAGCAGCTTATTTGTTACAAAGCTGTTGAGCTGAGGCGTTTGTATCACCATGATAGTCAAAATACCAGCGCATATGGACATGGTGATGAAGCGCCACAACTTCTTTCTATTCTCAATAAAAAACAGTTGGCGTGCGATACTATAAGCAACAACCGCCAGGACGGATCCTCTTGATAGTGTTAAAACGATATTTGCTGCTTGAAATATATGAACAAGCGACTTTGTCCTGGATCTCTTCCCAACATATGCATAATCAGTTACTACATATGATACAACCAAGAACATTCCAAACTGGTTCCTGTTTAGGAAAAAGCTCTTAATATTGACAGCGTAGGCGGACCCGTTTGTTGTCAAAGCCTTTACAATGCCATACGAGTTAATACCCAGATTATAGATGCATGCAATAATCGATAGAAGCATCATACATTTTGCGTATTTTGACAGCTTCTCTCTGCTGACCGTTTTCCTGGTAACAGTATCAACAAAAAGGATTAGACTACCTATTTTTACTGATATGTTAATCAAATCATAGGAATTTATACCTCGCCCGGATAGCGCATTAATAACCATGCCAAGGCATGCGTTAAGCAAAAAGAGTACCGAAACAACACTGATGGTAATTGCATGGCCTGCAATAACCAAAGTTAAACACCAAAGCACTTGCAGAACAAATGCGCTGGCCATCAAAGCGGTAAAATTAACAGCGGGCAGGAGGGTTGACTTAACTATCACTGGAATGAGCATGATTATGATGCAGCCAAAAAATGACCTGGCAAATTGTTCTCTGCTGCCTCCATATAAACTAGCATCCATATTGCGTGACCTTGTTTATTTTTTTACCATACAGCAGCACAAACAAATAGCAAATGCTTTGTATCGCTCGGGATACAGCAGTTGCTATGGCATACCCCATCAACCCCCATTGAGAGGAAAAAATGTATAGGCACACAACAAAGAACAAAGCGTATACCAGATTGATACCCATAAAGATTGAGGTGGAGTAGAACTTTAGTATGGCGGGCTTCATCAGATAATTGGCTCCGGCAAGTGCCCCAGCGATCGATACAGGAATGATAAGCTGAATGGCAGAATTGTAAAAATGACTATATAAAACTTTTAGGGCCAGTGGCGCAAGGATCAGGTTAAAGACGAGAATCATGCCCACCAAAATCGGCCAGGATACGAGAGATGTTTTTGCAATCGCCTGGTGATCTTCCTTGCTTTTGTTGGATAGCTGAGCTAGAATCACTCCGCTAATCGGATTTGTGACCATGGATGTAAGCTTGGACATGGTCGTACTGCTATAATAAAGCGACATGGCCATTGCACCAAGCTGCGGATAAACCAACAAACGATCCAGATGCGTGGTGCACTCAACCAGCAATGCGCTAAAGCTGAGCTTCGCATAATCTTTCGCCGTTTGCCCAAGTTGTGGGCTGCATTGCCATACAGCGTCCTTCCTGCAAAAGTGCTTGACAGCGATCAAGGCAAACAGTGCGGCTGGTATTTCACCGCACAGAAACGGCATGAGGAATACCTCAACCTTTGGAAGCAGCGCAATGCCGATAAGCGCGCCTGCTGCATAAAGGACGTTTGTACAAAAAATCAACGGAAACCGCAGGCTGCCCTTCAAATATCCAAGCATAAAATATCTTAAAATTCCACAAAAAAATGTCGCAACATATGCGCAAAGAAGCATAGTACTGAACTTGAAGACGATAATATTGAGCAATACTCCCACCGTGATTAAAGCAGCTGAAGTAAATGAAAAAATTGGGAAAAAATCGCCCCTCAGCTTATCTTTTTCATATGACATTTTTCTTACAAGATAAGTATTGCCCAACTCATCTCCAACAACGCAAACTACAATGTTGAGTATCGTCAGGAATAAAGCTGCCTGAGAATAGATGTGCTCCGTAAAGACTCTGGCAAGGATGGGCATTATTAACAACTGCTGTGCGCCAATATATACGACAAACGCACTCAAATTCCAAGCAACGTCTTTAAATTTCCCAGAGTCTTTTTTCATAAGCTTGATCATCTGCATTCCATTTCTCCCGTCATTCAGCCTGCCGCTCATTAAGATACATCCGGTAGTCCTTGCTGGTATCATATATTGCCGCGTGCACAGCGGCTTTCCGCTCTTGATCAGATGGCAGCTTCATATAGTCACCATATCTATAACGGAGATAATCCTTGATTTTCCCGGGACTCAACAGCGTCGTATTCTCAAACGGAATATCAACAGGCTGAGAAAAAAAATCCGCCGAGAACAGTCCTTGCTTGAATCCCGCCTTCGTAATCCAATAGCAATAAAGAAAGTCCTTTTGAAGCGAATCATACTGATAAATATGCTTGTAGCTCAGCTTTTGCAGCATCTTGTTGGGGAGGAACCTCAACAAGCGCATCGCTATTTTCCCCTTTGCATCCTTGGGCTTCCAGTTTCTTTGCGACAAGGCATACAGCG
The DNA here is from genome assembly GCA_023436625.1 of Methanobacteriota archaeon. Taxonomy (GTDB): domain Archaea; phylum Halobacteriota; class Methanomicrobia; order Methanomicrobiales; family Methanoculleaceae; genus Methanoculleus. The sequence goes on from JAEZIP010000048.1 coordinate 10,093, forward strand.
TAACATATTTAGATTTGCAATAAACAATCTTCTGGGTGACCCGAGAGAGGGGAACCTTGTGCAGCATCATAATATCAACATAAATTCCCTGATGCAGATCCTTTCGATTCTTATAATTCTCCTCAATGAATGTGGTCCCGTTCATTCGCACCTTTGCATATTCAACATAGGCCGGAGTCGTACGCCATTCCTGCAAAACAAATAATGCGTCCCTATCTGCATCAAATGCTTCCTTAAACTTACCATATTGATCGGGTGTCATGAATATATCAAGGTCATCATCCCATGGTATAAACCCGCCATGGCGAACCGCCCCTAATGCAGTTCCACCCATGATGTAGTATACAATGCCATTTCTGCGACATAAAGCATCGATATACTTCATGATTTCTAGTATTTTAAACTGCACATCTTTGATGGTTTGATTCTGCATAAGGTCCCCTTATCATTCTTATCAATCGTATAAAGTAATTCGTGAATTCGCCAATTACTAGGAATCGAACAATACAAATCGTACAAGACTTCAGTAAACAAAACTAAAGGGTCTACTTTTCCGTAATCCATCCCTACTCTATCATTATAGATTCCATTCCCTCAAAGAAGCAGTAGAATTCTTCCCACCGCTTATAAAGAAACATATATATTCTCTTTGCTTTCATTGAGTTTTGTCAGCGTATCCCTCAGGATGGTAGACGATATATGCTGTGTATATGAAATGTACTGTACGCAACCTCCGTGCGCTCGCATATATCTATCCACCTTGTCAAATACGCTGCTCCCTTTCCAATCATCACCAACAAACATCACATCAAATTTCAACTGTTTGAAGGCAGCTATCTTGTCGCGATTTTTTTGCGGAACAACCATATCCACATATCGGATTGCTTCCACAATCGCCTTGCGTTCTTCATATGGGATGATCGGTGTCTTGTTCTTGTAAAGCTGAACAAGCTCATCAGTGCTCACACCTACAATAAGATACTCGCACTGTTCTTTTGCTTCGCGCAGAATGTTCAAATGCCCAATATGGAAAAGGTCAAATACGCCTGCCGTATAACCGACCTTGAATTTATTTCTGTTCTCCATATTTATGCCGCCTTTCGCGCATACCTTGTATATACATAGCCTCTGAGGCTATTGGGAAGCATCAATTGGACAATGAATCGCTTCGTTAAATTTGATAAATAATCCGGGAACGAAATAATATGATGATCGAGCATATATCTTTGCAGCTTTGCCTCACTTCTAAAATACCTTATTCCGCCGCGCCTTTGGTACATGTCTTTCCCAACCCGGACATACACAAGGGTATCGGGAATATTTGCAAATTTCATTCCCGCCTGATACATGCGCAGCCAAAGGTAATAATCTTCCTCATAATTCCAGTCGATATAACCACCAACAAGCAGAACATCTGGCTTTTTGAACATGACCGTTACCTGGTTGAAGGGGCAGCGCTTCCTCATGTATGCCTTGATCTCCTTGTCATCCGGGGGTACTAATCTAAGCCCCACGGCACAGGACGGCTCTTTGATAAACTCCTGTATGTTTCCTCCCACAATACTGATTGCCGGGTCTCTGTGAAAGTATGCGAGCTGCTTTTCAAATCTGTCCTTTGCGCTGATATCGTCTGCATCCATCAGCGCAACCAGATCATAGGTACAATGTTCAAGCCCGATTCTACGGGCATTGCCATGACCGGCATTTTGAGCTAAGCGGATCAGTTTGAAGTAGGATTTCCCCTCATATGCCTGTATGACTGCATTGATTTCATTGGAGACAGGCCCATCTACCACCAGCACAACCTCAGAAGGCGTCACCGACTGATAAACGATGCTTTTTAGCGCTTCTGAGAAGTGCTCAGCATCATCACCTCCATACACGCACATTGATACCGAAAACCGCATTGAAGTATCCATATTCAACTCCTAATCATTCATGATAAGACGGTTGCTTTCTGTCTGACGTTTCGCGTAGAACTCGTAGCCGACCTTTCCAGTCCGCAGCAAGTAGTCCCCATAATCCTCTGCCGTTTCCATTCCCTCTGTATTGATACTTTCTCTAGTGATAGCCTTGAGCAAAGAAGTAATGATGACCTTCCAGTCGCCCCAAAATGTGATATGTGAGACGTACATCAGATCGTAATTTAGCTTGTCCTCCCATGTGATGTCATTGCGGCCATTGATCTGCGCCAATCCGGAAAGCCCTGGGCGCACCGTGTGCCGTCTTCTTTGTTCCGGTGACATAAAGATCATATCGCGCACCAGTTGCGGCCTGGGGCCAATAACGCTCATGTCTCCCCGCATGATATTCCACAATTCGGGCAACTCATCCAAACTGGTTGCCCGAAGCATTTTGCCAAACCGTGTCAGCCTCTTGTCATCCGGGAGCAAGTTTCCATACTGGTCTTTTTCACTTGTCATCGTCCTGAATTTGTATAGCGTAAACAAACGCTCATTCAGGCCCGGCCGCTTCTGTTTGAAAATCACTGGTTTGCCAAGTTTCAAACGGATTAATGCAGCAACAGTCAGCAGGACAGGAGACAGAAGTATCAGGGCAAAAAGCGACAACAATACATCCATTGGCCGCTTAATCCATTTTCTATACAACAGCAATGCACCTTATTTCTTTTTCTGCTGAAGCGAAGCATTTGCGAAGCTCTGCTATAACCTGCCGCTGCTGTTCTATATGCATTCCATCCCCGCTGGGTAGGCAAATCGCATGGTTGAAAACATAATCGGATACAAAGCTATCCTCCTCATGGGAGAAGCAGGCGGCATCCTTGAACACTGGCTGCAAGTGCATCGGCTTCCAGGCGGGACGGGATTCGATATCCCCATTCTGGAGCCGAATAACCACATCCGCCGGTGATATCTGGTCATCCTTTATCACCAAGAGATTCATCCAGCAGTTCGAGCTCTGCTTATAGGTATGTTGCTTGATATATGCTGGAATTCCAACCAGTTCCGTCTTGTATAATCTATGGATCTGTTTGCGGATCGCCATCTTTTCCTCAAGAAACAGGAGCTGCCCGCGGCCAATGGCAGCGCAAATGTTCGACATGCGATAATTGTAGCCATACTCCTTATGCTCATAGTGCAGATAAGGCTCGCGAGCCTGCGTTGCCCAGAATCGCATTTTTTCAATGGCCATGGGATTGTTGTCAGACAGAACCATGCCGCCCCCCGATGTTGTCAGAATTTTATTTCCGTTAAAGCTTAAAACACTTATATCGCCAAATGATCCACAGTGCCTTTTCTTATATGTGGAGCCGACGGCTTCGGCTGCATCCTCAATAATGGGCACACCATATTTTTTGCAGATAGGCAATAGTGAATCCCAATCAGCGCTTTCACCATATAGGTCCACGATGATGACGACCTTGGGCATTTTTCCCTTTTTTTGTGCCCACTCAAATGCCTTCTCCAGTGCAACCGGTGACATATTCCAGCTATCCGGTTCACTGTCGATAAACACAGGGATAGCACCCTGATATAAAATTGGGTTGCAGCTTCCGGCAAAAGTCAAATCGGAACAAAAGACAGTATCCCCCGGCTTTACATCAAACCAGCGCAAAGCCAAGTGTATGCCTGCAGTACCGGAGGAAACGGCAAGTGCGCTCTCCACATCGATATAACGCGCCATCTCCTCCTCAAACTTGTTGATAGATGGCCCATAGGGAGCTATCCAGTTGGTATCAAACGCCTCTTGAACAAACTTGATCTCTTCTCCACACATATGGGGCGGTGATAGAAAAACTTTGAAAGCCATGAACACACCTTCCTTCAAACATATGTAGAGGTTGGCCATTAAGCCCCGACCGCGATCTGTTGCGGCATAACGGCCTCCTCGGGATGGTAGGCAGGCAGCACCTGCAATAGCGTCTCACGCACATAATCATCGTTGCGTTCTGCAGCACGGACCAGCGCTTCGATATTGCCATACAGCACCTCGTCGTCCATGGGGATAGGCGGTGCTATGAATATCTTGTCATGGGCTGTACGCCGCATCCCGTCCTTCTCCTCGTCCATCAAAAGCTCCTCGTACAACTTTTCACCGGGGCGAAGGCCAGTGATTTCGATTTTGATGTCCGCATTGGGCTCATACCCGTAAAAGCGGATCAGCTTTTCCGCCAGGTCCATGATCCTTACCGGTTCGCCCATATCAAGCACATATATAGCGCCGCTTTTGGCAATTCCCCCAGCCTGCAGCACAAGCTGTGCAGCCTCCGGAATGGTCATGAAGTACCGTGTTATATCCGGATGAGTAACGGTAACCGGGCCGCCTTTTTTGATCTGAGTCTCAAACAGGGGGATCACGCTGCCGTGAGACCCAAGCACATTACCAAAGCGCACGGCCATGCATTTCATATCGGTTTTTTCCGCATAGGATTGGATCAGCATTTCGGTAATACGCTTGGTAGCGCCCATCACATTGGTGGGATTGACCGCCTTGTCAGTGGAAAGCTGCACCAGCCTGTCCACACCGTGGCTGCTGGCCGATTCCAGTACGTTCATCGTACCAATCACATTGTTTTTTACAGCCTCAGCCGGACTGTCTTCCATCAAGGGTACATGCTTATGGGCTGCGGCATGAAATACCACCTGAGGTTGATAGCGCTCGAATACCTCATCCAAGCGCCGGCGATCCCGTATAGAGCCAATAAGAACCGTTATCGGTGCTTCTATTCCGTACTTGTGTTTCAGTTCATTCAAAAGCTCGTAGGCACAGTTTTCATAAATATCGAATATGACTAGTTGCCTGGGATCAAACCGCATCACCTGCCGGCATATCTCCGAGCCTATGGAGCCTCCACCTCCGGTTACAAGCACCGTCTTTCCAGTTAGATAAGCGCTGATGTTGTCCATGTCAAGTTCAACTTCCTTACGGGACAGGAAGTCAGATATATTCAATTCACGAACCTGCAAGTGATCTTCCACCCGGTTTATGTGCTGGAGATATGTCATGATCCGTACCTTGCATTTGGTGCTGTTGCAAAGGGCAATCAGGCCAGCACGAGCTTCTCCCTCCAGCGAAGGTATGGCAATGATAATCTCCCTGACGCTATGCTCTTTTACAAGCCGGGAGATATCTGCCGTTCTTCCCCGAACCGGTACATTCTGGATACGCAGGTTCTGTTTTGTATCATCGTCGTCTACAAAGAGTATTGGCTGCATCCTCATGCCGCTGCGGCGCAACAAGGTCAGTGCATAAGATCCTGCAAACCCTGCACCAACAATCATCACAGCGCCTTGCTCCGGTTCTTTTCCATTTTCTTTTTTACGGCTGAAGCTAACTCTGCGAAAGTAATATCGGACACCGCCCGTGAGCATCAGTGTCATCAAGCCCGTAAGCAACACAACTGCCCTGGACAGGTGCCAGGCAAACACTTCATTTAGGACAAGGCCAGCCAATGTACCCAAAGCGGCGCAAAAGGCCAGGCGAAGCATTTCCAGAAAACCGGCGTAGCGCCACATTGTTTGATAGATGCCGCCGATTGAATAGCCCAACAGATACAGTGCCATTATCAGTAAAAGGCGTCCCGGCACCAGCACAGACTGCATGGCGCTTATGTCGCTCTCATATCGAAGCAGAACACCTAGCCCCAAGGAAAGCAACGTCAATATACCATCCAAGGCAACCCATGCAGCTATACGCAGCCACACCCCGGATTTAAAGGAAGAAGTTATCATGTTTGTCTTCATGTTTCCTTTCTTATACATGCACCTAAAGAAAATCATTGTGATGTTTACCACGGCATGCTATATTCTGCTTCTTCCGAAGAGGTGACCCATTCAAAGTCCATCCAGACGTTACGGGCGATACCCTCGAATATGAACTCAATATTTGCCCGCCGCCGCTGCTTGTTTACACTTTTAATGACGCCACCAAAGTCTTTCATTGGCCCATCCACCACGACGATATGATCGCCTTCCCGGAGCGCTTTCGACTCTCGGATCACGCCTTCGTATCGAAGCAGCCACCTTGCTATTTCCGCATCGCGACCATATAACTGCCGCTGGCCCGAGTCATAAGCCAATAGCCTGCGCATGTGGTGTACACCGGCAAGCTTTGCTAAGGCGTCGGCATCAGCATATAGAAAAACATAGCCGGGAAAGAGGGCCTGCTCCTTGCGGGAAGCCACCCTGCCCTTCCATTCCATCCTTACAAGGGTAGGCGCCAATGCTGTGAATCCCGTTTCTTGTTGGATCTGGCGGGCAACGCCCGCCTCCCTCCCGGTGGCGCAATGCAGGCAATAGCTTTGGCTTAATGGTTCCATGGCATGAACTCCATTCTTTCTCTTACGATAACAACAACAAGATCCTTTGTCACTCCGTACATCAGAGACAATATGCGGGTCTCGTTTTCTTTCCGTGGACAGGTATTGATTGTTGGATTAATGCTATAGATTAGAATCAAAATTGGAACAAAAAATACATGGCTTCGCCCTTCTTGCCCCATATGTGGAGAAGACAGGAAAGGAAAATTATCTGCGCCACCGTTGCCGTCAGACAAACCGTACTGGCCGGCCCGTTGTGGCGTTTGTCAATTAATGAGAGGTCAGGCTCAATATGCTGCCCGGAGAAATGCATTCCCTGGGCAAATTGCCAGCAAGCTTTCGCAGAACGGATTGCATCTGCCTGTAATCCTGAGGTCGGTGGGCATCTGAGGCTATGAAATCCATCCAACCTTTACGTTTAAGCTTCTCTGCGGTATTCCGCTCTTTGTTCCAGGGAGGCTTAAGGAACGCATGCGCACCAATCTGTATCTTACAGCCAACTCTCCTGATTTCACCAATTATCTCTGTATGTTCCTGAACATACACATATCGTTCAGGGTGTGCGATCACCGGCTCATACCCTTCCCGTACGAGGCCTCCCAGTACCCGGTTCCATTGGGAAAACAGGTGAAAGCTGTCCAGCTCAAGCAGCAAAATATTCGTTCCGGAAATGCAATAGCGGCCAAGCTCGGAAAATGGAATATCCAAAAGTGCCTGGTACCAAATCTCATACCCTTTCAGCAGGTGGATGCCGGCCGCTTGTGCGTGGGGCTGCAGCCAGCAGAAGGCATCTATGTAGCGGGAGATATCTTCTTTGAAATGCCTCAAGTGCGGTGTGGCCACCAGGACATCAATGCCGGCAGCGCATGCGGCTGAAAGCATTTGAAGCGCTTGTCTGTGGGACTTTGCACCGTCATCCACTCCCGGAAGGATATGTGTATGAATATCCAGCATGAACCCACCTCTTCACAGCAATGTCATGCCTCCTGCGCAGCTTTTCTGAATGATGTAGTCTGATCCTTCTTTTCTGCACCATAACCGTATTTCTTTCCGTAAAAATGCTGCTGGGATTTTGGATAATCTACATAATTCAACGCTGCTCCAAGGACATTGGCATTGGCTTTGTGAAGCTGCTCTACCACATCCTTGACCACTGCCCGGTCGCTCATGCCGCTTCCAATGACCAACAGCGTTGCATCCATTTTGTTTGCCAATGCTGCTGCGTCAATGAACAGGCCAAGGGGAGGCGTGTCAAAAAGAATCACATCGTAAACCCGCTTTACGGTGTCCAGAAATTTTTCAAACACCTCAAAGTTGACAACTTGAGATACAGAAGCCAGGCGGTGGCGGGAGTCTATAAAATGAAGTCCTGGATTGCTTGTTTTACAAATAACCTCCTCCAACCTAGTATGGCCTACCATATAATCGAATAGGTCGTTGCGACCACGTGTGCCCAGATATTGTCCGATACTGGGGTTACGCATATCCAGGTCTACCACAAGCACACGCTTGCCAAGATCAGCAAACGCCTCCGACAGAAGCAGTAATAATGAACTTTTCCCCTCGCCCGCAATGCTGGATGTGATAAGGACGGTTTGGGCAGGATGAGCAATGGCGGCAAACTGGATGTTTGTTACCAATGCTTTTACATTTTCCCTTGTCAGAATAGGTATACCCTTGGAAAGCATCTCGCCCGGTAACCGTTTTTGCAAAAACCTATCGAGATCCTTTTTATAGTTCTGGATACTGGCAAGCACCGGAACACCAAGGGCATTTTCAACTGCATCTGATGTCCGCAGTGTGGTATTAAGCATTTCTATAGCCAATGCTACACCTATTGCCAGCAAGAGACCTACAACCCCTGCCATCAAGGTATTCTTCATACGCGCCGGTCCCACCAATATGATTGGTAGCGATGCCTTCTCAATAACTCTGACTAAATTCTCCATAATCTCGTCCGCGATATATTCTACAAATACCTGGCTCACGACATTGGCTTTTTTCATGCATAAATCCTTATCTACACCCGAGGCGGAGAGGAGAAGTATCCCGGTGTTGGGAACTTCGCTAATGCCAATCGATACAGAGGAAAATTCCGCATCCGCGACATTCATCTGTTCCTTCGACTTATCCATAATGGCCGGTATCTGTATTAGCTGTGCGAAATCGCCAATAAATCGTTGGCTAATATACGGATCGACACGGGTTTGATTCGAATTATCCGTATAAACCAGAAGCACTTGCAGCTTAGCCTGTGCCCGATATACATCCGGCTGCTGCTGATAATACATTCCAGCTGCCAGTGTCACAAATATGCAAAAAGCAGCGATCTGCAACCATCGTTTTTTGAGGATTTTCAGGATATCCTTGACCGTCAGTTCTTGCATGTTTTCACTCCCTGTACCCATCCTTCATCCATTGGGGAAGAATATGGGCTTGTCCGTAGCGGTGTTATGTTCAGTATAGTTACTTTCCTGAATCTGGCAAGTGAAGAAGATTGGCTATTTTTGACCTCTTTTGCTTTATTGCTTGAAGTTGCTTCTTCATCACCTACTGTGTATAAGCATCCATTTGTTATTATTGTCCATTTATAGAAATCTATCCATATAGCAATGAAAAATAAACCAGCCCCTTAACCTGGCGAATATGCCTTGTTTTGAGGCAATCAACATTAGGTGAAATTGCCGGAACAACAGACAAGTTACAATCTGCGGTAAGCGCTGCGTTATACGTAGATTTCCCCCAGGATATACTCAGTGAAAATTCACATCAATTTCATTAATCATACGGTCAGCATACCAATAGTGCCAATCTGACCATGCCGGCTTTTTGATTCCGCCAAATAACGTGTACAACGCATCTCCCTGTTGGCGAAGTGCTTTTGCCGCGCTCAACATAAGCTTTGCACCACTGTCTAAAATGGAATCCGCCGCCGTATCAAAGGTATCCATTGTCTTACTAAATAAAAGCAGTGAGCTCATCCCTTTACTCTTTGCTCATAAATACTTCGTCCATTTCGCCGATATTGTCCTTCAAAAGCCAGATATATACCGGGCAACCTTGAAGCCGTTTTCCATCAGCCACCTGGTATACGCATACGAAACATATTTGAGCTCCGGTATATCAACACCGTAAACGTTCTTGATGACTTCCTTGCAGTTCTCCTGGTCGGTAAAGGTAAAATTCCAGTCTTTCAGGGCGGTGTGGTATTTGCTGGTGATGACATGTGATCCCATTGAGTCCAAATCCATTTGCAAGACAAGCGGATGGATGGACGCCAGATCCCCGATGCTCATGTTGGTAAAAAACCGATCCTCCAAATCCTGCGCAGCCGAAATTACACTTTTAAGGCAATTCATATCGCTCATCAGTTTTTTGATAATGGCCATGATCAAATCCCGCTGCCTGGCTATGCGGCCCAGGTCATTTGCGTTTTTTGTGGCGTTTCGCCTGGCCCGCAAATAGTCAAAAATCCCCTTGCCGTTTAAATGCTGCCATCCAGCATTATATTCTCCGTATTGTCCCTTATAGCTCATTTCCAGCTTAAAAATCCACACCGCCTATGGCGTCACCAATAGCGATCATCGCCCTCATATCTACAGCGCAGTAATAATCGATCCTGACTCCGCCAAGCAGCCAGGATGCTGCCTCACAGGCCTTTTGAAAACCTTCCTCCGTTTTCCCTCCGCCGCAGTTATTGGTGGCATTCAGCTTGTAGTTGCCTTTGATCCCCGGTACGTAGGTCAGGGTGTCCCTGGGCAGAGAAATCAGGTCGATCTTGTGCTCGTCAAAGTTTACATCCACTACCAAAATGGCATCTGTATGATATATACTCCCATTCGAAATGGAATAGTCTGTTTTATCCATACCCATCAAAAGAAAATTCTTGATGTTCTTGTTCAGCGCTACATAGGATGACATTGGCCTAGGGCAAATCAAAGGGTTATGAAACTCCCTGGTTTCCGCGACAACTGATATGACCGAAAGTAAAAAAGCAAGGATCATAACATAGGCGGTCTTCACTTTATTTATTTTGATCATCCTTTCGAATCTGTTCTTGTTGTAAGGAACTCTGCTCATTACCATATAGATAAACCTTTATTTTATTAATGGCTGTATACTTTTGTTTTAGCATATGCCCTCTCGCACGCTTCCAAAGCATATGGGCTGCAGCACCAAACCCTATTCCCTTCATCAAACCCGCAAAATCTAACCATAAGTTCAATACCTGTGACCTGCGGCGTTAAAATCAGGCGGTTATCAAGCCTATCAACAGAATAGTGATTAGATTTTCCCTTATCATCATCCTTGCATTAAGAAGCAGCTTCACCATTTATATGCCCAATAACGCAAACTCTGCCATATACGCAGCTTTCCTAACAATATGCTGCACATCTTCCGTGTCAATCGGAGACGTGTTGAATACTTCCTAATTGACTTCCAGCACCCTTCTGCTTTGCTCGTTTGATTGTATTATGGGTTGTAAAAATTTTCGGAATATATACAATAGTGTTAATAAAATGAAACATATGCTGATGTACACTTTATTCATCGAAAAAACTCCTAAACCAACTTACTTAAGCCATACCGCTTTGTTCACAATATGCGTATAGCTTTGAATCAGCTTGATGATTTTCACCGACACATTCCTGTCAGCATAGTCCTGCGCCATCACAACTGGCTCTTCCTTCATGGATACAGCCAGCTCCACCGCCTGCTTCACATCCTTTGCTTGTATGCCCCCAATCACCAACGTACCCTTATCCAGTACCTCCGGTCGCTCCGTAGAAGTACGAATCAACACACCAGGAAAGTGAAGGATTGCACTTTCTTCCGATAGCGTTCCGCTGTCCGACAATACACAATAGCTGCTTGTTTGCAGCTTGTTGTAATCGAGAAAGCCAAACGGAACTATATTCTTGACCAGAGGATGGAACGTAAAGCCCCTCGCCTCAATAAACTTTTTCGACCTGGGATGGGTGGAATAAATCACAGGCAATTGAAATTGATCGGCAATATGGTTGATGGCAGACATCAGAGCCATAAAGTTATCTTCGTTGTCTATGTTTTCCTCCCGATGAGCCGACACCACAAAATACCCGCCAGCTTCCAAACCAAGACGCTTGAGAACATCGCTTTTTTCAATTTCATCCAGGTAAGTTTCGAGTACTTCCCGCATGGGCGAGCCGGTCACAAAGACCGTCTTCCCATCGATCCCCTCAGATAAAAGATAGCGCCGGCTGTGCTCGGTGTAAGGCAGATTGATGTCCGATATATGGTCCACAATCTTTCGGTTGATCATCTCGCTGACGTTCCAATCCCAACAGCGGTTGCCGGCTTCCATGTGAAAGATCGGGATCTTGAGCCTTTTGGCGGATATGGCGGATAAAGCGGAATTCGTATCGCCAAGGATCAACACCGCGTCTGGCTGTTCCTTGAGCATCACTCCGTACGACTTGGCGATAATGTTCCCCATGGTTTCACCCAGATTGGAACCGGCGGCATCAAGAAAATAGTCAGGTGCGCGCAGCTGCAAATCATCAAAGAAGACCTGATTCAATGCATAGTCCCAATTCTGACCGGTATGGACAATGACATGATTAAAATATCTGTCCGCGCACTTCATCACCGATGACAGCCGGATGATTTCCGGCCTGGTGCCGATGACGGTCATCAGCTTAAATTTTTGTGCCACGTTATACCTCCATAAAAAACGTATCAGGCAAATTTGGATCAAAGCATTCGCTGGCCCACATGATGGTTATAAGATCGGTATCGCCAAGATTTTCGATATTGTGCGTATAGCCTGTGGGTATATCCACAACTTCCATCCTGCCGCCGTCCACAAAATACTCCAGTACCTTTTCCTCACCCACTTTCCGAAACCGAATCACGCCCTTGCCCGCAACGACAACAAACTTCTCATTTTTACTGTGGTGCCAGTGGTTTCCCTTTGTGATGCTGGGCTTTGAGATGTTCACCGAAACCTGCCCCCGATCCGGAGTACGGAATATTTCTGTGAAAGAGCCCCGGTGATCCGCATTCATCTTCAAGGGATATTGGAACTCCTCTTCCGGCAAATATGACAAATAGGTGGCATACAGGTCTTTCGCTAATACATCACCCATGTCGGGAAGGAGCAGCGTCTGGCGGCTAGCTCTGAAGGAATAAATCAGCTCTGCAATATGCCCAAGGGTGGTATGATGAACAGGCTCTACATGGCAGAACC
>JAEZIP010000078.1:0-40388 GCA_023436625.1 Methanobacteriota archaeon
GGCTCTCGGCAGAGGACGTCCGGCGGACGGGCGCGGCCGTCGAACCGGCGGCGACCGTCTACGGCGGGGAGGGGCATACGGCGGCGACGCTCAATGAGGGACTCGCTATCGCCCGGAGCATCACCCCGGCGGGCGCGATCGTCCTCGCAGTAAAGACGTGGAGATAACCATATGGACTACATTCAACCGAGACCGAGTTCCATCGTTGCGGCGCTCTATACCGCCCGCGACCTGGGGGTGGACCTGGCGATCCTCCACGGCCCGTCAGGCTGTTCTTTCAAGCACGCCCGTCTCCTCGAAGAGGACGGCATGCGGGTTCTGACGACATCGCTCGCCGACAACGAGTTCATCTTCGGCGGGCACGACCCCCTCATGCGGGTGCTCCGCTATGCTGAGGAGACATTTCTCCCCCGGCGGGTGGCGGTCGTCGGGACCTGCGTCTCGATGATCATCGGCGAAGACCTCCAGTCCGCGATCCAGGACGCGGGGATCGGGACGCCGGCGATCGCCGTGGACATCCACGCCGGGTTCCGGGAGAACATCGACGGTGTGATTGCGACGCTCGAGCCGGCGGCGGCCGCAGGCTGGATCAGCGCCGAAGAACTGGAACGCCAGCGTTACCTTCTGGCGAAAGCAAACGAAGTGGAGCGGCTGCGGGGAGCGGCGTCCCGGAACTACATCGAGCCCTCGCGGGGCGACCTCAAGCACGTCGCGGCAGAACGGCTCGCGGAACTCGCCGAATCCGGCGCCACCGGGGTCGCGGTCATGAACGCGAAGAAGGAGACCGCCTACATGTTCGCCGACGAACTCCTCGCCCTCCACGATCTCTGTCCCGGGGGCAGGATCGCCTACCTCGCGAACCTCGAAGACCGCGGTCTCCCGAAGGTCCGGGAGGACGCCGAGCGGATCCTCGCCGGGATGCGGGGGCGAGGGGTCGACCCCGAACTCCTCGGGGCGCTCGACGAGTACGGGGCAAACGGCCCCGCGATCGGGGAGCGGATCCGGGAGATTAACCCCGACTTCGCCCTCCTCGTCGGAGTTCCGCACGCCGTCCCGCCGGAGTACACGGAAGGGATCGAGGTCTTCTCGGTCACGAACGGTCCCCGGCAGGTGGCGCCGCTCCGGGAGATGGGGCACCGGCACGTCATGGTCGAGATAGATCTGCACCCCAAGACCCTCGGTGTCCGGGATATCGTCGAGAGCGAGTTCGGGGCGGTCCTGCGGAGCATGCGATGAAGTCGCTCCTCGTCGCCGGCGACCGGTCCGGGAGCGGGAAGACGAGCATCACCCTCGCGCTCTCGGCCCTCCTCTCGGCCACCGGGACCGTCCAGACCTTCAAGGTGGGGATGGACTACATCGACCCCTCCTACCTCGCGGGAGTGACAGGAAGGCCCTGCCGGAACCTGGACGGCTACGTGATGAGCCCGGAAGAGGTCCGGGCGGTCTTTGCGCACGGCTGCCGGGGAGCGGACATAGCCGTCGTCGAGGGGGTCAGAGGGCTTTTCGAGGGAGCGGAGGCGCTCACCGACCTCGGCAGCACGGCCGCGATCGCGAAAGAACTCGACCTGCCGGTCGTTCTCGTCATCAACGCCCGGAGCATCACCCGGAGCGCTGCGGCGATCGTGAAGGGCTTTTTGGCCTTCGATCCGGACGTCGACATCCGGGGAGTCATCTTGAACAACGTCACCGGGACCCGCCACCGGGAGAAGGCGGTCCGTGCGATCGAGCACTACTGCGGGATCCCGGTCGTCGGCACCATCCCCCGGACGGCGGAGATGGAACTTGCCATGCGCCACCTCGGCCTCGTCCCCTACCGGGAAGGGCAGGGGCACGGGGAGTTCCTCGCGCGGATCGAGGCGGTGAAGCAGATGATCGCCCGGCACCTCGACCTCGACGCCCTGCTTGCACTCGCGAAAGAGGCCGAGCCGCCGGCGGAGGAGAGTTCCCTGTATGCGGCAGTCGATCCGGACGTCCGGATCGGCGTCGCGCTGGACGAGGCCTTCAACTTTTACTATGCCGACCTCTTCGACGTCCTCGCGTCGTGCGGGGCGAAGGTGGTCCCGTTCTCCCCGGTCCACGACAGGTTGCCGGAGGCCGACGGCTACGTCATGGGCGGCGGCTACCCGGAGCTCTTCGGCCCCGAACTCGAGGCGAACACCGCGATGCGGGAGGGGCTCCGCGAGGTCTCCCGGAACGGCACCCCGATCTACGCGGAGTGCGGGGGGCTCATCTACCTCACCGACCGGATGGTGCTCGCCCCGGGATTCATGGACGCGGATACGGAGAGGACCTACGAACTCGCCGGGGTATTTTCGGGAGAGACCCGGATGCCGGCCCGCAGGATGCTCGGTTACGTGGTGGGGACGAGCGGGGCCAACAGTCCCATGGGCGAGGCAGCGTTCAAGGGGCACGAGTTCCACTACAGCAGCGTCGACCTCGCGCCGGAGACGCGGTTCGCCTACCGGCTGACCCGGGGGAGCGGGATCAGGGGGGGGTTCGACGGTGCGGTCCGCGACCGGACGATCGGGAGTTACACGCACCTCCACCCGGTGGCGAGCCGGGGGATGCTCGCCCACTTCGTGGACTGCTGCCGGGGCTGAGGGGATCCGGCAGCACTTTTCTTCGTAACCCGCAGAGCCCCGGGGCTCCGCCGGAGAGGCCTCCGGGGCGGGGACCGGCACCCCGGGGCCGGTGCCGGCCGTCGCACCGTTTCCGGTCGTCGCGGAGGGTTCAGGGCACGAAACGCAAAACATACAAACAAATCGAGACTACACTGACTACATGATCATTTACCTTGACGGCAGATACGTCCCCGAGGAGGAGGCGAAGGTCTCGGTCTTCGACCACGGTCTCCTCTACGGCGACGGCGTTTTCGAGGGAATACGGGCTTACAACGGAAGGGTCTTCCGTCTCGACGAGCATCTCGCACGGCTCTACGACTCGGCGAAGACGATCGATCTCGCCGTCCCGATCACGCGGGAGGAGTTTGCCGAGGCGATCAAGGAGACCCTGCGGCGGAACGACTTGAAGGACGCCTACATCCGCCCGATCGTGACGCGGGGCAAGGGCGACCTCGGCCTCGACCCCCGGAAGTGCGCGAAACCGACCGTCATCGTCATCGCCGTCACCTGGGGCGCCATGTACGGCGACCTCTACGAGAAGGGCCTGCGGGCCGTCTGCGTCTCGGTCAGGCGCACCCCGCCGGAGTCGATGCCGCCGAACGTGAAAAGCCTCAACTACTTGAACAACATCCTCGCGAAGATCGAGGCGAACTACCGCGGCGTCGACGAGGCGATCTTCTTCGACATCCACGGCAACATCTCCGAAGGCTCGGGGGACAACATCTTCGTCGTCAAGAACGGCGCCATCATCACCCCGCCGACCTTGAACAACCTGCGCGGCATCACCCGCCAGGTCGTGCTCGAGATCGCGCAGTCGATGGGCATCACCCTCCTCGAGCGGAACCTCGGCTACTACGACCTCTACGCGGCCGACGAGGTCTTCGTCACCGGGACCGCGGCCGAGGTCGGGCCGATCCGCGAGATCGACGGCCGGATCATCGGGAACGGCAAGCCCGGCCCCGTCACCCGGCAGCTGATGGCGGCCTTCAAGACCGCCACCCAGAGAGAGGGAAGCCCGATCTACGAGTAAGCTGTCCCGGGTTCCCGGGCAGGAAGCCCCGGTCTCCGGGCGGTCGGCCCGGATTCTCCCGGCATAACTTTTTTAATCCCCGGCGTCCAAGTTGTATAGCACTTCGGTGCATAGATTAGCTGCTATAGTGTAGGGGCCAATCATGTCGGCCTTTCACGCCGACGACAGGGGTTCGAATCCCCTTAGCAGCATACTGTTCTAAGAAAAAGAAAATATCAGAGTTAATGCTGAGTATACCCTCGCATATCAGAGTATCAATGAAGCAATTGGCGATGCACTTGAGGTGACCCCAATCACGCTGCGTGAAAAAGAGTCGGGGATGTCAAGAGTCACAGTGATGCTTCGCATGGAGTGTTGCGTCTCCAAGGCCGCTTTGCGTTTTTTGACGGACATAATGAATATCCAGCCACTCATCGAAATGTTGCACAGATTTCCCGTGCTCCTGCACCCGATACTTGCTGAAGGGCTGGGTGCATTCCGGCAATTTATCAAAATGATCTTCGATTGCCCTTTTGTTCCTACCGGTGATGATTAGTATCGCATATCCTCGAACTGATACTCCTGCTGGTATAGCCTCTTCCCCTTTCTTTTGCACTCAATAAGGCTATCAGTGCCGTCGTTTATGCTAGACAGATCCTTTGGAAACAGCGGGCTTTTTATTTGCCAGTCCGGTTCGACCTGCCGGTTGAAGACTGGTTGGATTGGCTGGAACATTGAAGTGTCGACATCCAATGATTCAAGGTACGCTACGAGTTCGTGGATGTGGGATAAATTGTGCGCCCCCAATATCGTACTCGTTAAAACATGAAAATCAGTTTTGGAGTCATTTCTTGCTTCGACAAGCTTTCGTATTGATTGTACGGCCTGGTTGAAGCATCCACGTACACCCCTGATGCCATCATGAACCGAGGCAATGTGACTGTCGAGGGATACAACAATATCGTTGATGCCGGATTTAGGAAGTTTCTGAATGTCGTCGTCGCTGATGAGGGTGCCGTTTGTACTAATAGTTGTGTACAGTCCGTTATCCCGGGCCAGACAGGCCAGTTCATAAAGGTGCTCTCGGCGCATGAATGGTTCGCTACCCGAGAGAACTAGGTTTGAACCGGGATATAATACAGATATTTCGTCTATTAACTGTTTTCTCTCCTCAAGGGTCAACTCCTCTTGTGGGTTCTTACTCCGATGGAGATCGCATTGGATGCAATGTAAGTTGCATTCCAGATTTATATCTAAAAAGATCTGTTGGGGAGTGTCACAATTCTCATTCACATGTATCCTTCCCTTTTGTCTCGAGTAGTGTGTTGAAGCCTCTCCTATATGCACAGTGTCTTACGATGTCCAGAACCAAGAATGCCAATATTTCGGCTAATTTCAGACCTGATTTTCGATATACTAACCAGTGATAGGGGATATCTCTCCACCGACCCATATACGTGAGAGCCTTTTGGGCGTCTGCGTTGAATACCCCTTCCGGGTTCCCATCAGAGAGGTAGATATCTATCCACGACATAGCGTCCTCCTAGCCCATAGCGGAAAAAGGTGTGGTAAAAATTTCGAAGCCTCGGTTTGAATCTGTGCCATACAATTGCGTTTTCTTCCTTCTCAAGGAAGAGTTGCTGTTTGAGAATCTTCAAAGATAGTGCAACGTCCTCTCCTCCGGCTATAGGGATATTGCAATCGAAACCCCCCGCTCGCATGAAGGTATCCTTCTGGATGGCGCAGTTGGCAGTGACTAAGTAAGGAACTCGTTTCGGGTTCATCTTATCGTGAGGCTTAGGATTCAAGATCTGATGAAACTCGAAGTACCTGCTGAAAATATCAGTATCCCGTGCAATAACCTTGCCGCCAATACCCCCAAGGTCTGGACTTCCCGTAACCAGCCTCTTAACCAGTATTCCAGCCCATTGTGGATGAACAATACAATCATCGTCCGTGAAGAGGAGAATCGATCCTCTGCTTCGATGAACCCCAGTGTTTCGCGCCTTTGCAGGTCCTTGGTTGGGATCGTTTCTGAAGATCCTTATTCGCAGATCAGATTCCTTGAATTGGACCGACTCTTCAATGGGTTTATCTGAAGCATCATCTACTATCACAAGTTCGTATGGAAGGGGATCAAGGTTGATAACACTGTTAATAAGTTCTTCCAACTGTTGATGGCGATTTCGTGATGCAACGATTACTGAAGAATTAGTTTGAGTAACTGTATGGATTTCTTCAGGAAGAGCCGCACTCATTACAATCCCTTTTGGCCCAGTGGATATAAAACCTCATCTTTTCCATTTTCTGGGTCTCCCTGCAAGATATAATCACAGGAGAATCACCTTACACATTGAGCCCATCCCGAAACGGTCCAGGGGGGGCTTGATGAGGCCGAGGCCCGCCACGTAGCGGGGCTCTACGAGAAGGATCAGAACCGCTCCCGCCAACCGGGCAGCGCTCCCCTCCGTCATAGATGCATTACCCTGCTCTGCTCCTTCTGGGTGTCCTGTTTCGGATCTTTCTCGTTGCTTCCCGGGGTCTGCACGCCTTTGAAACATTCCTCGATGCTATTATCCTCGGTTGCCTTACGTGTTTCCACCGTATTCCCGGTTCTGCAACACTTCCCGAGGTTGGTATCTCCGGTTGCCCCGCGTATCTCCCCCTGGTTTCCGTATCCCTTCTCGTCCCTGTGCCGACGGCCGATGTCGCCTCTACCCCGACACGCGACCCCGGAGGCGCCCGCCCCCCGGGAATGGCAACATCGTTCAGCACCTCAAACAGCCTCAGCCCCAGATCGGTCGGCTCGTAAAACACCTTCCGCTTATCGGCAAAATCCTCGAATTTGGCAATCCTTCTTGCCACAAGCCCGCCGTCGACAAGACCTTTCAGCACCGGTCCGATGGTGTTCGGGTTCGCCTTGAACTCTTCTTTGATTTCGCTGAAGTACTTCCTGCCCTCGAGCACCAGGGCTATGTACACGGCCCACCGGAGATCGCTATTCAGTTCCATCACGGCAGCCCGGGCCTCGTAGGGGACTTCGTTCAGGAATTTTTCAACGACTGCCTGCTCCATACCTCACCTCAACACGGACATTAGTTACGTATGACTAACTGATATAACCGTTTCGCCAACTTCAGTTAGCATTATGTAACTAATAGTTATAATATCACGATGATAATACTTTCTTAATGGTACCTCCGGGGGGACGCTCAACCGGGCAGGATGCAGCTCGCATTCGCTTCGAGAGATTAAAGCGAGAGCTTCCCATCGGCATTTACGGCTCGTTCTACCAGGAGAGAAAGAACGACCTGCTCAGGCTGAGGGATGCCATCAGACAACATGGTTACCTCAATGCGTGCATATCAGAAGACTTAGACGACAGCCCTCAAGAAGCGCGAAATCCATCGAACCCCATATACGATCGTCACTTGAGCGTACAACTGATCGATCGGAGTGTGGCTCACGTATTCGTCCTCGCAATGCCCGAGGAGGGAGAACCGGCCAACCTGATACAATCCGTCTCGATGGAACTGGAACGGCTCACCGCACTCATGGACCACGGAATAAAAGACCATCAGGATGTCATGCTCCTTGTCCAGAACGGACTTATGGACTGCATTGCAGGGAGCGCCGGAAACGTATGCAAGGGACTGATTGCCGGAAAGGAGGACGAGTGGGATATCGAATACTATACACGGATAGATACCACCTTTAAACCGACGATCAACTTCTGTTATCGGTGTATTGAAAAGCGGTGGGACCTGTAAGAACTCGTCCCGGAGTGAACTGAGGGACTTGACGAGGGCAGAGCCCACCGCATAGCAGGCCTCCAAACCCTCCGGTCACCGGTAGTGTCAGACCAATGGAACAGGACGATACTCCCCCGGCCGGAGGAGACAATCATCAAGCAAAACCGCCCTCTTCCATCAGTCGGGCGGCATTCCTCAGCCCGTACGCATCCAGGACCATGAACGCACCTGCCATGAGCACGATCCCGGCGAGCAGGAAGACGAGGAGATCGACCAGCCCCTCAGGCAGGGTGACGGCGAGAACCCCGAGAACCAGCGAACTTGCGCCCAGCCCGAACGTATACCAGAAGCCCTGCGGTAAATTCCCTCGCTCCCGAAACACCCGGAGCAGCGTGACGACGGCACTGGAGAAGAACCAGATCACGAGGAGCAGCAGAATGAGGACGAGGTACAGTTCCCAGAAGACGAACAAAACGATCCCCGTACCCGCCACGAGGCTCCCGCGGACGATATCCCTGTCTGCATGCTCCTGCCTCTTCCTCTGCCGGATGCCCTTAACGATCGTGAGCAGACCGATAAAGAGAACAAGAGAGGGCAGGATTACGGCGAAGAAGGGGGTAACGTCGTAGAACGCCAGGAAGAGAAGGACCGTGGCTATCGCCCACAGGAGCGCTCCAAAGCCCATCCGGAGCTTCCAGCTCGTGCGCTGGTCTTCAAGGCGCTGCAGAGGATCTCTCCGCGCTGCGTCTTTGGCCGTTACGAGAATGGTGTCCATGGTCTCATGGATCATGAGCACCAGGGGGGCGTCGTCGACCAGGTGCATGAGGGGGTTCTTCTCGGGGTCGTACCGGTCCATGTGGACACGGTATTCGGACACCGTCTCGTGGGCATGGTACTGGCCCCTCCGGTAACTTGCAATGGTCTCAGGGCTCGGCACGTTGATGGCCGACCGTTTCCAGGCCGGCTCGAGCGATTCGGTCACCACGGCCTTCGGAACGATTACCTGAAAAATCCCCTGGTGCAGTGCATCGAGATAGGACTCAAGCGTGCTCAACCTCGCTCCTCCCCGATCCCCCCGCAGAACCGGCGCCTGCAGGTGACGGTAACAGTACCTCTGGGATCATCATATAAAAAACAGGAGTGGGCCGTAAGAGGCCTCACCGGGGGACCGGCGCCTCCGGAGGAGGAGCCGCCCTCTTCCTGTAACTGAGCTGCCTTGCTGCCGGTGTCAGGATCTGTTCCGGCGTTATATACGCGTATCCCTGGATGAGCCGTGCGATGATGCCGGTCCATCCGGTCTGGTGGCTCGCGCCCAGCCCTGCGCCGTCGTCGCCGTGGAAGTACTCGTAGAAGAGGATGTAATCGCGCCAGTGCGGGTCCTCCTGGAACTTCGCCACCCGCCCGAAGACCGGGCGTCGGCCGTCTTCGCCGCGGAGGAAGATGCGCTCGAGCCGGTTCTTGATCTCCTCGCTCACCTCGTAGAGGTTCATCCACCGGCCGGAATCGGTAGGGCACTCGATGGTGAAACTGTTCCCGTAGAACGCATAGAGGTTGAGCAGGCTCCGGATGATCAGCATGTTCATCGGGAACCAGATCGGCCCCCGCCAGTTCGAGTTTCCGCCGAACATCTCCGTATTGGACTCAGCCGGCAGGTACTCGACGCTGAACTCCTGCCCGTCCAGGACGAAGGTGTAGGGCTCCTCCGCATGGACGCGGGAGATGGAGCGGATGCCGTAGTCGCTCAGGAACTCCTTCTCATCGAGCATCCGTGCGAGGATCCGGCGCAGCCTCTCTTCGTTCACCAGGGAGAGGAGGCGGCGGCCGTGGAACCCGGGCCGGCCGGGCGACGTGATGTTGGCGGTGAGCAGCGGGTGTTTTTGGGTGAACCAGCGTGCGCGTTCCTGGAATACGGACGCCTCTTTGAACAGCTCCGGGGAGAAGACGGTGCTCGAGCAGAGGGCGAGGAGCCCGACGAGGGTCCGGACCCGCAGACGCGTCGCGCTCCCGTCCGGCAGGTGCAGGAGGTCGTAGAAGAACCCGTCCCACTCGTCCCACATCCCCTCCTGGTTCTCGCCCATGCGGTTCATCGCAGACGCGATCCAGAGGAAGTGCTCGTAGAACTTGATGGCGAGTTCCGCGTAGACCGGATCGTGAACGGCAAGAGTGGTGGCGATCTCGAGCATGTTCTGGCAGTAGAGCGCCATCCACGCCGTACCGTCGGACTGCTCCAGGTATCCTCCCGACGGGATCGTCGCGCTCCGGTCGAAGACGCCGATGTTGTCGAGACCGAGGAACCCTCCCTCAAAGACGTTCTGGCCGTAGCGGTCCTTGCGGTTCACCCACCAGGTGAAGTTCATCAGGAGTTTCTGGAACACCTTCTCGAGGAACCGGATATCGCTCACGCCGAAGACCTCCTGCTCGACACGGTAGATGAAGAGAGCCGCCCAGGCATGCACCGGGGGATTGACGTCGCTGAAGTTCCACTCGTAGGCCGGGAGCTGGCCGTTCGGGTGGAGGTAGCGCTCGTCGAGGATCAGTTCCAGCTGCCGTTTGGCGAAGTCCGGATCGACCATCGTGAACGCGCCCAGGTGGAACGCGAGGTCCCAGGCCGCGTACCAGGGGTACTCCCACTTGTCGGGCATGGATATGATGTCCGCGTTGTACATGTGGAACCACTGGCTGTTGCGGACGGCCCGCTGGCTGCCCTGAGCCATGTTGGACCCGTGCTGGCGGAGCCAGCGGTCCAGGTCGTAGAAGTAGTACTGCTTCGTCCAGAGCATGCCGGCGAGCGCCTGGCGCATCACGTTCGCCGCATCGGGGCCGACCGACGGGGGGGTGATGTTGTCGTAGAACGCGTCAGCCTCCTTTGCCCGCGTGCTGAAGATCTCCTCGAACCTATCCCCGAACGTATCCTCTCCGGCTGCAGGAGGGGTCTCGTTCAGCCGCAGCCGGACCGTCCGGCTCTCGCCGGGGGGGACAGTCATCGTGAAATATGCCGAAGATTTCGTCCCGGTCCGGCCGGGGTTCACCGCCGCGATCCGGCGTGAAACGACCGCGTCGTTGATGCCGTCCTTCACGAAGGGCGAGGCGTTGGGTGTCCCGAAGAGGCGCTCCGTGTTCGTCTCGTTCTCGGTGAAGAGCAGTTCCAGGGCGCCCTCGCAGTGGAGGTACCGGTCCCCGAGGGCAGGGTGGACGGCGTGAACGACGCTCGTGCCGGGAGGGCCTTCCACCTGCTTCAGGAGGGGCTTCCTCGTGCCCCGCTCGATCCACCAGGTGTTGCGGAACCAGAGGGTGGGCAGCAGGTGCAGGGTCGCCTCTTGTGGGCAGCGGTTATGCACGGTGATCCGGACCAGGAGGTCGTCGGGGGAGGCCTTCGCGTACTCGACAAAGACGTCGAAGTAGCGGTCGCCGTCGAATATACCGGTATCGATCAGTTCGTACTCCGGTTCGTCCCGGGTGCGGCTTCGGTTCGTCTCTACAAGGTCTTTGTAGGGGAACGCCGCCTGCGGGTACTTGTAGAGATACTTCATGTAGGCGTGCGACGGGGTGCTGTCGAGGTAGTAGTAGTACTCCTTCACGTCCTCGCCGTGGTTTCCTTCGGCATTCGAAAGCCCGAAGAGCCGCTCCTTGAGGAACGGGTCGGCACCGTTCCAGAGGGCAAGGGCAAAACAGAGGTGCTGCGAATCGTCCGAGATGCCGGCAATCCCGTCCTCCCCCCAGAGGTAGGTGCGGGAGCGTGCGTGGTCGTGGGGGAAGTACGCCCAGGCATCGCCGTCGTCGCTGTAGTCCTCCCTCACCGTCCCCCACTGCCGTTCGCTCAGGTAGGGCCCCCACCGGCGCCAGGGCACGTCCTGCTCGTAGACCTCCCTGAGCCGCTCTCCTTCCTCCGTCGCGGAGGCAACATCATCAGGTGACATGCGGCGGGTAGACGGAAACGAGGCGGATATACTTTTCGACGGGGGTGCAGGACCGGTCCGGGACGGGAAGACCCCCTCCCCGCCTCCGGACCTGCGTCACGGGTGCTCCCTGTTAATCGTGTGACATCCGGTCGATCGCCGCCGTCACGGCGAGGACGAGCGCGTCATCGTGGCCCGGCTCAACCTCCACGCCGTAGGTGTCCCTGACCCGGAACCACTTCTTGGAGACCCCGGCGAGCGGCCCGGCCCGGGGGCGTGCGCCAATCACAGGTGAGCCCCATACGGTCGGGACAGGGGGAAAAGGTCCGAGGCGCCGCTCTTCTCAGAACAGCAATGAGGCAAGAACGAGCGCGGCGATGTACGCGGCCGGGTAGAGCCAGACCATCACCCGGTCGATACGCTCCGCAATCTCCTTCTGTCTCTCCGTCGCCAGCCATCTCAGGTAGAGGTTGTAGGCTACCGTGGTGCCGGTGATCACGAAGGTGGCGACCAGGACGGCATCGAGGAACGTGAGGTAGCCGAGACGCGGCAGGTCGCCGGCGATGGTGAAGTTGAACGCGATGAAGAGAAGCAGGTTGGCGCTGGCTATCTCGGCCCGTTTCCCGTAGTCTTTGAGGAGGAACGTGACGTAGGTCAGGAGGATGATGATCAGTATCGGTACCAGGATACGGAGGACGTAGAAGGTCAGGTGGCGGGCCGCCTCGAAGTGGAAGGAGTAGCGGGAGTTCCGGGTCGTGATATCGACCGTGCCGGTGCTGGTGTCGTTTGCGGTGATGTACCACTCCTCCTCCCCGAGCTGGGTGCCTATGGCGGTCTTCTCCGGCCAGGGTTCGTAGACGTAGAGTTCTTCGGGATAGAGCGAGTCGATGCGGATGAAGAAGTCCTGGGTATCGAACGGGTAAGCCCTGAAGTTGAAGTCCGGCGCCTGCAGGGTCGTCCAGAAGTGTTCAAAGTAGGTGGCGGTGCCGCTCTGCTGCACCACGATGATCTGGTTCTGCGTCCAGCGCTGCGCCTGCTGGTTGTAGAGCGTGAATTCCGGCCACCGTGAGCCCTCGGCATCGACGAAGTCGCCGATGCTCCTGTAGATCTTGATCCGGCAGTTGCATTCGTCCGGGCTGAATGCCAGGGCAGGGTCGTTCCACTCCATCCAGATGTTGGCCACTGCAGCGAAGTTCTCGCTGACCTGGTCCACGCTGGTGATCTGCTCCAGTTCGACACCGACTTTGACCCGAATGGGCTCCTGCAGGACGGCGACTCCCCCCGGCGGTTCGGTGCCCGCCAGCACGCCGGGGGCGTTTAAACCGGTCAGCAGGCGGAAGTCTCCCGTCGTGTTGGCCCCGTTCAGCGGGCTTGCGAGCACATCCAGCCGGTTGTTGCTGCTGGCGCCGGAGAACGTGTACTGGAGCACGGCGCTCGTCGTCCCCGGTGCAGAAGCCACCGCTGCGAGGGGCTTGCCGCCGTAGTCCCGGAGGATCATCGCCGGGACCAGGTTCCCGGATGTCGCTTCGATGAAGGCGTAGAACGTGTCGTTCGCCTCTACCGCGTCGAGGGTGTAGAAGGTCGATGATTTATTGGCGGAGAGGTTCCCCGTCACCTCCCGGACACCGACGCGCATCCTCGACGCGGAGGTATTCAGGACCGCGACGGCGGCCCCGGTCGGCTCGGCCTGGCCGGCCAGCACCTGCGGCGCGTCGATCCCGACCAGGAGGCGGTAATCCCCGAAGGTCTGCCCGCGTCTTGCCGGAGAACCGATGACGATCAGGCGATAGCCGCCGCTGGCGGGAACGCGATACTGCAGGGCGGAATCATACGTGCCGTTCGTATCGTCGTTCCAGGCGAGGAAGTATCTGCCGGCGATCTCGGGGATCACCAAAAGAGGGTCCTGCCCCGCTGCCAGGGAGCGGTTCACGTCGGTTGCGAACTCGGTACGCACCCGGCTCGCGTTGAGGTCCGGGCTGGCGACGGCGAGGAACGGGTCCAGGTCTCCTGAGGTTCCCTCCGCATAGGCGTACAGGGTCCGGCCCGCCTGCAGGTCAAGATCGTAGATGATTGCCTGGCCGGGTTCGATACGTCCGGTGAGCTCCTGGACTGCGGCATCGTCCTGGGCGGCTACCGTGCCTGCCAGTGCCCCCAGCAGGAGAGCCAGGAAGAGCAGCCTCCATACCGTATGGGCCCGGTCGCTCCGGTCTCCTGGCCCCCGCACCGGCAAACCGGTGTCGGCACTCATTCTATCCGCTCCATTAGCAGTCCAATCCTCTCGTCGGCGAACATAT
Source organism: Methanobacteriota archaeon (assembly GCA_023436625.1). GTDB lineage: Archaea > Halobacteriota > Methanomicrobia > Methanomicrobiales > Methanoculleaceae > Methanoculleus. Next base: position 13,573 of record JAEZIP010000078.1, read on the forward strand.
GTCGATATTTTTCCGATCTGATCGCAGATTCCGGCGGACTGCATTATTATTGACGGATATTATATTTTTGGAGCCTGTGGCTCGTCACGGCGAAGACCCCGGGTTGGACCACGGAGATCGAGAGGACGATCACCAGCGGGGAGATTTGAAGCCCCCGTTCGACGGAGTGGGGCAGGAGGAGGCGGCGGACAGAGAGGTCGGATGCGGGCAGCGAAAGAGATTAATCCGTGACGGCACCTGACACGGCGCTCACAACATGGAGAGTGCAAGATGTCCGAGAGATGGAAGGGCACGGTCAATCTCGATATCCGGGATTCGGTGCCTGACTGGGAACCCTACCTGCAGCCGCAGGCACCGGCAGATGCCCCCAACATCCTGATGATCGTCTGGGACGACGTCGGCTACGGGGCCATGGACGTATTCGGCGGCCCCATCGAGACACCCACAATGCAGCGCATCGCCGATATGGGCATACGCTACAGCAACTTCCATACCACGGCGCTCTGTTCGCCCACCCGTTCGAGCCTGCTCACCGGGCGCAACGCAACCAGCAACAACATGGCCTGCATCACCGAGGCGTCCGCCGGTTTTCCGGGGTTATCTGCCCGCATCCCGTTTGAGAACGGGTTTATCTCTGAGGTGCTCAACGATCGGGGCTGGAACACCTACGCCATCGGTAAGTGGCACCTGACCCCGGGAGAAGAGACCGACATGTCCTCGTGGAAGGGCCGCTGGCCGCTCGGGCGGGGATTCGAGCGCTACTACGGATTTCTGGGCGGGGAGACCAACCAGTGGTACCCCGATATCGTCTACGACAACCACCCGATGGACCAGCCCTACCGCCCGGACGAGGGCTACCATCTCTCCAGGGATATCGCCGATCGGGCGATCGAGTTCGTCCGCGACTCGAAGATGATCGCCCCCGAAAAGCCCTGGTTCATGTACTTCTGTCCCGGCTGCGCCCACGCTCCGCACCATGTCTTCAAGGAATGGGCCGATAAGTACCGGGGCCGGTTCGATGAGGGTTACGAGAAGATACGGGAGCAGATCCTCAAGAACCAGAAGAAGATGGGACTGCTGCCGGAGAACACCCGGCTCTCGCCCATCAACCCCCACGGTGAGCCGGCAACGGCCGGACCGGACGGTCAGCCATGGCCGGCCCTGGACTTCGTACCTCCCTGGGACTCGCTGAACGAGGACGAAAAGAGGCTCTTTATCCGCATGGCAGAGGTGTACGCCGGCTTTGTCACCTACACCGATGCCCAGGTTGGGCGGATCCTCGACTACCTCGAGGAGTCGGGGCAGCTTGAGAACACCATCATCGTCGTCGTATCCGACAACGGCGCGAGCGCTGAAGGCGGTCCCAGCGGTTCCTTCAACGAGAACAAGTTCTTCAACAACGTCCCCGACACGGTCGAGGCGAACCTGCCGCACATCGACGAGCTCGGCGGCCCCGGGGCATACAACCATTACTGCACCGGCTGGGCATGGGCGTTCGACACCCCGTTCCCGTACTGGAAGCGGTTTGCCGGATACGAGGGCGGCATTGCGGACATGTGCCTGGTCGCGTGGCCCCGCGGCATCAGCGCCCGCGGAGAGATACGCCACCAGTACATCCACGCCGTGGACATTGTCCCGACACTCTACGACCTGCTGGGGATCGAGCCCCCGAAGGTGCTGAAGGGCTACACCCAGAGCCCGATCGAGGGGGAGAGCTTCAGGGCCAGCTTTGACGATCCCGGTGCGCCCGGCCGGGAGACCCAGTTCTACGCGATGCTCGGCCAGCGGGCGATCTACCACCAGGGCTGGCTGGCAAACACCGTCCACCCGCCCCTCTCCGGCTGGGGCAACTACGGACACGATGTCTGGGAGCTCTACAACCTGAAGGAGGACCGGGCCCAGATGCAGGACCTTGCGGACGAGAAGAGAGACGTGCTTGAGCTCCTCAAGGGGCTCTGGTTCTACTATGCAGGGGTCTACAACGGTATGCCGCTTGATGACCGCAGCGCGCTGGAGATCATCTCGACACCACGTCCCCAGCCATCCGAACCCAGGAACCGCTACGTCTACTACCCGGGGACTGCCGAGGTTCCCGAATCGGTGGCGGTCAATATCCGGGGGCGATCGTATGCAATCGCGGCCGGTGCCGTCATCGATGGACCGGAGGCGCAGGGCGTGCTGTTCGCCCACGGAGGTGTCGGCGGCGGCCATAGCCTCTACATCGCAGACGGGCGGCTGCACTACGTCTACAACTGGCTCGGGGATGCGATCCAGAAGATCTCCTCGAGCAGCACCGTGCCCGCTGGCCGTCACGTCTTCACCGCGGAGTTTGCAAGGGATGGTGCCGATCCCGATACCGGGAGCGCCGTCGGCACCCTCATGCTCTACATAGACATGAAGAAGGTGGGAGAGGGACGAATCCGGACCCAGCCCGGATTCTTCGCCCTCACCGGCGACGGTCTCTGCGTCGGCCGGGATAGCGGGTCGCCGGTATCGCCGGATTACTCCGCACCCTTCGCCTTTACGGGCGGGACCATCGAGCGGGTGGTGATCGATGTCAGCGGCGAGCGCTATGTCGACCATGAGAAGGAGGTGGCTGCCTGGATCATGAGGGATTGATATACATCTCTGGAAGTACTATGGGGGGGAGATCGGCTCTCCCCTCATTTTTCATACGGGATGCCCTGATGGGAGATACGTGGTCATCCTATGGACGTTCCCTCAAATATTCTAAAATATAGAGTCTACGCAACACAACACCCAATCTGCAATTGATACAACCCCACATGGACTAAGGTATCTATAAATATCCGTTACAGCATCGGGGTAGCCATGCCCATGAAGGAACAATTTGGAGAGAATGATTGGAAGAACCTCGAGAGTCTGCCGTACGCGGTCTCCATAACAGTGATGGCCGCAGCGCCATCTATCCTGGGTGCATGGGGCGAGACCAAAGCCATGTTAGAAGAACCGCCCCGGCTGGCAGCGGCGAGCGGAAGCGAACTGGTTAGCCTCGTCTCTGCCGATATGCAACCCAGGGCCAGGGAGCTGATCAAAGAGCAGCAGAATCTGATGAAACAGGATCAGATGGGCTATAGAAGCCGGACCATCGAGACATGCAAATCCGCTGCCGCCGCTCTCTCTGCGGTGTCTCCCGAAGAGGCCGAGGCCTATAAAAAGTGGTTGTTGCAGATTGGGGAAAAGGTGGCAGAAGCCGCCAAAGAGCGCGGCGTTGCTGTTAGCGATCCGGAAAAGGCAGCCCTTGACGAGATCGCTGGTGCCCTTGGTCTCCCGGCATAGCATCGGGTCGAGCCGGCACCTGCTGGCTGCTCATCGGTATTCAAGGATATCATACCGGCCTGGCAAACGCGTAGGATGCGTGCGATCCGGGGGTATTCTGAAGTTCATCCACGCTCGGTCGGGGAGATACCCCGACGCGTCGGCAGCTCCTTCCCCTCTCTTCGTTCCGGTGCGTCCGGGTGCAGTGCTGCCACGCGCCGGACATATCAGCGGATCGCCGGGTTTGCGGTAATCCCATGGGCAAAGATACTGGCCAGGACGGTCGTGATCACGACCAGGCTTATCGTCTGCATGCCGGCAATGCCGCCCGCTTGCCCATCTCCTCGCCGATGAACATCAACAGCGTGAGACCGACCATTGCCACGACGAGGATCATGATCATCACGTCCGGGTCGGTGAAGTTGAGGGCGGCAATCGCCAGCGCCGCCGAGAGGTTGCGCTGTGCCGTCCCGACGCCGAGCACCCGTTTTATATCGCCGCCCGGACCGCCGAGAACGTAACCGATGGCAAGCGAGACCGTCACGAAGATGATCGTCACGAGGATCGCGGTTGTGCCGATAGCCCCGACGAGGTCGGTGAAGTAGACCACGAAGAATGCCACACCCAGCGCGAGCAGTGATAGGCTGGTTGCCTGGTTCATCAGGGGCAGAAGCCCTGCGGCAACCTCTCCGTACCGCGCCCTGACGAAGAGGGCTATTGCGAGCGGTATGAGCATCAGCGGGATGAGCGACCGGGCGATCGCCCAGGGATCGATCGCGACCCCGGGAAGCAGCAGCGGCAGGACGATCGGCACGTAGGCGATCGTCACCACCATCAGCCCCACGGCAAAGGCAATGTCTCCCTTCGCCGCCTGCGCGAGTTTCGGCAGGAACGGTGCTCCCGCGGCAGCCCCGAGGATGAACAGGCCGATGGAGAGCCCTTCGGAGAGAGGGAAGGCGAGCAGGAGAACGAGCGCGAGCAGCGGCACCAGGACGAAGTTCGCCACAAGGGAGAGGATGACCAGCCGTAGGTTTCTCAACGGTTCGACGATCTCACGCAGGGTCAGGGAGAATCCCATGGCAAGCATGCTCGAAAGCACGAAGACCACCGTCGCGAGGACGCCGATCGTCTCGAGGAAGACCGTGAACGATACGGTTTCCACCATACAATTACCCCATTCCGAGCGGAGGCGGGTCCGAACCACAATATTGGACAGAATATAAAAATATAGCCATATTGCCGTATGACCCGGATATTCACCTTTTCCGGGCAGTTCCTCACCATTCGGGTTGTCCATGCCCTCGGGTACTCCCGCCTCGGCGAACCCGTCGATCACCCATCGCTTCCTTCCTCTCCCGTACCGGCCCGATCAATGCGCCATCTGGTCGATCGCCGCCGTAACGGCGAGGACGAGCGCGTCGTCGTGCCCCGGCTCAACCTCCACGCCGTAGGTATCCCGGATCCGGAACCACTTCTTCGAGACCTCGGCAACCCGCTCCCGCCGCCCGGCCTCGATATGGTACTCGTGGTCGAGGATGTTGCCCTGCACCTCCCAGTCCTCACCTCCGGGGACGCTGACCGTCCACCGGTCCCGGAGCGGCGCGATCAGCGCCTTCTTGATCGTCGCCGCCGTGCCGCCTGCGCCCTTCTCTATCTCCATGGCATCCTTGATCCGGAGCATCCGCTCCTGGATCTTGTAGAGGTCCTGCCCCTCCTTGCTCTGTATGATCAGGGTGTTCCTCACCCGGAGCGCTTTTCCGTCCACCTTGAACGCCCGCTCTCCCGCCGCGTCCTCGATCCAGTAGTCATCCCCGATGGAGACGAGTTTCTCGCGCATCTTATACCGGTGCGTGCCGCCGGCCTCTTCGCGCCCTCGCGGGCCGCCTTCCGCTCTCCTTCGCATCATGGTTCTCATCTTCCTTTCTAACATCACCTGTCTTCTCTTCACGTCCCCTGCTGCACCCCAACTCGCGCGGCGCTCACTGCCCCGTGCAGTTCAGGTCTGCGTAAAGGTTCCGCTGTTCGTCCCGGACGGCCTGGATCTGCGGACGGATGGTCTGGATGGCCTCAGGGACGGTTGCATCGTCGGGGAGGTCCTGCACGGCCTGGTCGAGGTCTTCATATGCCGTGTTGAGCTCGTCGACCCGGATGTTGGCGACCTGGCCAGCGGACTCCCTGACACTCTCCATAGCGGACTGGACCTGGTCCCGCCCATCCCGGATATCTCCGACAGAAGATCTCAGGCTGGTGTTCTCCATACTCTCAAGCGCTGCTCCGAGTTCATCGAGATCCTGGCAGAGCTGCGCCTCCTCCTCCTCCTCAGACGGCTGGACGCATCCGGCACCGGCGCAGGCCAGGACGAGGACCAGCGCGATGAACAGTATCCCCGTCTTCTTCATACCCATCTCCCGGGCAGAATGACTGCCCGGAGCCGAATGATAACAGTAGTTATATAAAATTATCTCAATGCATTGCGGCAAACCGGGTGGTACGCAACGGCGCTCCCGCACACCACCGTATCGGGAAAAATGGCAACAGGACACACCTTTTTACGGGCTAAGAGGGGGGAGGTCGTGCCTGCAGACCAGGGTCACCGATCAGGCCCCTCCCTCCGGTCACCCCGGCAACCGGAACGACACGACGATGGCCGCGATGCCGCCGACGATGGCGAGCCCCGCGAGGAGCAGCACCAGGCCGACAGCGGCGACGAGCGGGTTTGCGATCAGGACCAGACCGAAGATGATGCTCAAGATGCCGAGGATCGCCGTTCCCCACCCGGCACCGGAGAAGCCCTGCACCATGTAAACCGCCCCGATGATCAGCCCCTCCACCCCGATGATGATGGCAAAGACGGTCGGGATGAGAATTGCGCTGTAGAGAGGATAGGCGAGCACGAGGACTCCTGCAAGGACGCCGAGGATACCGACCAGCAGTTTCCAGCCCCGGCCGGTTTTATCCGTAAACAGGCTGATGAGCGCGACGATACCGTTGAACAACCAGTAGAAGCCGAGGAGGATGACAAGGAACTCCAGCGTCGGGATCGGGTAGATGAAGAAGAGAACGCCAAAGATGACCGCTATGATGCCGAGCAGCAGCACGAGCCAGCGTGACGGAGCCATAGCAGCGCCGGACTCATAGGTGCCGGCACCGAACTGCGTGTTAACCATAACAACACCACGCGGAGGGCTCGCTATCACCATATATAAGTATCTCCACCTGTCCGGAACTCCTGTTCTGCCGGTGGCCGACCGTTGTGAAGGGCAGGTTTTGCAGGAGAAATTTGCATCGCGGATCGTGCATGCACGGTCCGCGGCACCTCCGGGGCAGGCCGTAACCGTCCTCACTACCCGGCAACACGCCGGACAATTACATTAATATACACCGGGTCCTTCTGACGCATTCGATTCGAGGGCTGATATGATGGAGAGCGAACCAGGTCCGGCTCCCCCGGCATCGGCGGCAACCCCGCAGGGCGTGCTCCTGCCGCTTGCGCTGGCGCAGTTTATCTGCAGCTACGCTGCCTCAAACATGAACGTGGCCATAAACAACATCGCCACCGATCTGGGGACGACGGTAAGCGGCGTCCAGACAACCATCGCCGTCTTTACGCTCACCATGGCGGCCCTGATGATCCCCGGCAGCAAGCTGACGGATATCCTGGGCCGCACGTACCTCTTCAGGCGGGGCCTCGTGGTGTACGGCGTGGGGGCGCTGATAGCGGCAGCGGCGCCGGGCCTCGGGGTCCTGATCCTCGGCTACTCGCTCCTCGAAGGCATCGGGACCGCGTTGCTGATCCCGCCTGTGTATATCCTCGCAACGGTCTTTTCTCCCGACCTCACCTCGCGCGCCCGCGCCTTCGGCGCGATCAGTGCGGCGGGCGGTATCGGGGCGGCAGCGGGTCCGCTGGTCGGCGGGATCATCACCACGGCGATCAGCTGGCGGGCAGCCTTCGTCGTGCAGGCTCTCGTGGTCGGTATAGTCATCATCCAGAGCAGGAAGATCGTCGATCCCGGCGTGCAGGGCCCAAAACCCAAATTAGACATCGTTGGAACCATCCTCTCGGCGGCGGGACTCTTCTTCGTGGTGGTCGGCATCCTGCAGGCCTCGACGTACGGTTGGTTTACGGCCAGTCAGAACTTCGTCATCGGCAGCACGGTCGTGATCCCGGAGGGCGGCATCTCGCCGGTATGGGTGTTCGTGCTCATCGGGCTGCTTTTACTGGCCTGGTTCTTCTGGCACATCCGGTCCATGGAGCGGGCGGGCAAGGAGCCCCTGCTCTCCACCAGGCTGTTTCAGAACCGCACATCCAACCTCGGTCTCATCACGCAGAATATCCAGTGGCTGGTCCTGTTAGGCCTCTCCTTCGTGGTCTCCGTCTACGTGCAGACAGTCCGGGGCTACAACGCGATCGAGACCGGTCTGATCCTTACGCCGGCCACGATCGGCATTCTGCTCTCCTCGATGGCCGCGGGCAGGCTGGCGCGGAGGCGTTCCCAGGCAACGCTGATCCGGCGGGGCTTCATCGTGACGGTTGTCGGCATCTTCCTCCTGCTGCTGCTGGTACGGGAGACCTCGAACGTCTTTACCTTCGTGCCGGGCCTCTTCCTGGTCGGCGTGGGCGTCGGGGTCATGCTGACGTCCTCGGTCACCGTCGTGCAGTCCGCCTTCCCCGAAGAGGACCAGGGGGAGATCTCGGGCCTCTCCCGTAGCGTCTCGAACCTGGGCTCCTCGCTCGGCGTGGCCATCGCAGGAACCGTCATCGTATCGAGCCTGGCCGTGGGAAACCTGGGCTACGCCTTCGCCCTTGTTGTCCTGGTGTTCTTTGCGATGATCGGCCTTGCAGCCGCGTTCATGCTGCCCGCGACACCGGTGCCCCCGGCCCCGGAGCCCGGGCCCGGCCCTGCCTGACCGGCGGGCCGGGAGGCGGGTCCGCCGGCCCCCTTTAATAAGTCGGGAGATGAGGTCCGTTCCGTTGCCGCCGATCGTCTGCTTCTGCACCGGGCGGGCGGAACCCCGGAAGCAGCCTCTCGTCATCACCCCCGCTCTTGCAAAGCATGCTTTGCAGATTCGTCCGAAGAATGGAGGGAGGAGAAGGGAGAGGATAGCCGCGGGGAGAGTTCTCCCCCTACCGGGCGGCCTTCTCAATACTTATTCGGGTCGCCGGTGCGGAGGAAGCATCCTCCTTCCTGTAGACAAGCCTCCTGAATTCCGCCCCCAGCACCTGTTCGGGGCTCATATACCCATACAACTGTACAATCCGGGCGACAAGCCCCGTCCACCCCGTCTGGTGGCTGGCGCCGACGCCGGCCCCGTTGTCCCCGTGGAAGTACTCGTAGAAGAGGAGGTAGTCGCGCCAGTGGGGGTCGTCCTGGAATTTTTTGACGTACCCGTGCACGGGGCGGCGATCATTCTCGTCACGGAGGAACACCTTCATCAGGCGCCGCCCGATCTCCTCGCTCACCTGGTAGAGGTTCATCCGGTTCCCCGACCCTGTCGGGCATTCGACCGTAAAATCGTTCCCGTAATAGCCATACAGGTTTAGCAGCGCCCGGAGCAGCATGATATTCATCGGGAACCAGATCGGTCCCCGCCAGTTGGAGTTCCCGCCGAACATATTCGTATTGGAGTCCGCCGGCAGGTACTGCACCCGGTACTCCTGCCCATCCTGGTAGAAGACGTAGGGGTTGTCCCGGTGTGCACGGGAGAGGGACCGGATCCCGTAGTCGCTCAGGAATTCATTCTCGTCCAGCATCCGCGACAGAACCCGCCGCAGCCGCTCCTCGTCGAGCAGCGAGAGGAGGAGCCGTCCCCCGACGCCCGGCTTGCCGAGGTTGGCGATGGCGGCGGCCGTACGCGTGTGGTACCGGTTGAACCATTGGGCCCGCTCGATGAACTCCGGCATCTGCTCTACCATCTCCCGGGTAAAGACCGTGCTTGCAGCGAGAGGCAGCAGCCCCACCAGGGACCGCACCTTCAGCCGCGTTGCGCTGCCGTCGGGCAGGCGGAGGAGGTCGTAGTAGAAGCCGTCCTCTTCGTCCCACATCCCTTCCTGGTGCTCGCCGATGTTGTTCATTGCCGACGCGATCCAGACGAAGTGCTCGTAGAATTTGATCGCCAGGTCCTGGTAGACCGGATCGTGGACGGCAAGTTCCGAAGCGATCTCGAGCATGGTCTGGGCGAAGAGGGCCATCCACGCCGTCCCGTCGGCCTGCTCGAGGTAGCCCCCCGTGGGCAGCGGCGCACTGCGGTCAAAGACCCCGATGTTGTCGAGACCGAGGAACCCGCCCTCGAAGACGTTCTGGCCGGTGCGGTCCTTGCGGTTCACCCACCAGGTGAAGTTCATCAGGAGCTTCTGGAATACCTTTCCCAGGAACCGCACGTCTCCCGTGCCGAGGAGTTCCTTCTCCGTGCGGTACATGAAGAGGGATGCCCACGCGTGCACGGGGGGATTGACATCGCTGAAGTTCCATTCGTAGGCCGGGATCTGGCCGTTCGGATGGAGGTACCGCTCGCGGAGCATCAGGTCGAGCTGGTTCTTGGCAAACTCGGGATCCACCATGGCAAGAGCGACGGTATGGAACGCCAGGTCCCACGCGGCATACCATGGGTACTCCCACTTGTCGGGCATGGAGATGATGTCCGCATTCACCATGTGGAACCACGAACTGTTCCGGACGGGCTGCTGCCGGCCGGCTGCGGCGTTCGAACCGTGCTCCCGCAGCCATCGGTCGACCTCGTAGAGGTAGTACTGCTTCGACCAGAGCATCCCGGCAAGCGCCTGGCGCATCACCAGGGCCGCGTCGGGGCCCACGGTGGGGGGAGTGATGTTGTCGTAGAACTCATCCGCCTCCCGCTGGCGCTGCGAGAACGTATCCTCAAAGGCGCTCCCGAATACCTGGGTCCCACGAGAGGAGGGCGCTACTCCGCTCAGCCGCAGCCGGATGCTCCGCTCCTCCCCCGGGCCGAGGGTTAACTGGTAGTGGGCGGAAGCCTTGGTCCCGGCTCCTTCGGGGTTGACGGCGCCGCTCCGCCCCTCGACGATGTAGTTGTTGATACCGTCTTTCACGAACGGCGAGGCGTTCGGCGTCCCGAAGAGCCGCTCCGTGTTGGTCTCGTTCTCGGTGAAGAGCAGGTCGGGGGCGCCTTCACAGTAGAAGTAGCGTCGCCCGATATCCGGATGGCTGGCCGCGATCATGCCGGTCCCCGACGGACCCTCCGTCTTCATGAGGGACGGTTTCTCTCCGCCGCCTCCGGACCACCAGGTGTTGCGGAACCAGAGGGTGGGCAGCACGTGGAGGGTCGCCTCGTCCGGCCCCCGGTTGTGGGCCGTGATCCTGACCAGGATATCCTCCGCGGACTCCTTGGCATACTCCACGAAGACGTCGAAGTACCGGTCGCCGTCAAAGATGCCGGTATCGATCAGCTCGTACTCCAGTTCATACCTGTTGCGCTGCCGGTTCGTGGCGACCAAGTCGTTGTACGGGAACGCCGCCTGCGGATACTTGTAGAGGTACTTCATGTAGGCGTGCGATGGGGTGTTGTCGAGGTAGTAGTAGTATTCCTTCACGTCCTCCCCGTGGTTTCCTTCGGCGTTGGTGAGGCCGAAGAGTCGTTCCTTGAGGATGGGATCGGCGCCGTTCCAGAGGGCGAGCGCAAAACAGAGGTGCTGGGAATCGTCCGAGATGCCCGCAAGTCCGTCTTCTCCCCACTTATAGGCGCGGGACCGGGCCTGATCGTGGGGGAAGTAGGCCCAGGCGTCACCGTCACCGCTGTAGTCCTCCCGCACCGTTCCCCATTGCCGTTCGCTCAGGTAGGGCCCCCACCGGCGCCAGGGCACACTGCCGTCATAGGCCTCGAGCAGCCGCCGTCCCTCCGTTACTTTGGGCACAAACTCCGTGGGTATCATGCCTGTGCCTGATCATTTTTGACCTAATATAATTTTCTTGGAATAATATCCCGGATCGGCCGCCTACCGCCGTGCACATCCCAGAGCGGTCCAAACCGGCTCGATCAGAACGGTCTTCTCGCAGGAGAGCCGGCACCGGGCGCCGTCCGGGAGAGCCTGCGGGTCAGGGGTGCCTGCCCGGCTGAAAGAACCGGAGCCGATCCGGGTTTTCTGCCGGATCATGCGGCAATACTCTCCTGGACGGCCGCCTCCCACTCCCGGAGATCAATCCTGTACAGCGGCTCTCTTCACCGCCCCCTTCCGGCCGATGGGTTGTGAGGACGCACGAGTGCCCGTGCCGGGGCACCGTCGCCGCCGAGGATCTTCAGCGGCAGGCAGACCAGGTCTGCCGGGCCCGGCGGCACCTCCTTCAGATTCAGCCCCTCGATGATCCAGATCCCGGCATTGAGCAGGGTCCGGTGAATCTTCACCCCGTCCGCATGGAAACCGCCGACGGAGAGGTAGTCCACGCCGACCAGCCGCACCTGCCGCCCGGCGAGGTATTCGGCCGCTGCTTCCGAGACGTACACGAAGTCCTCGACGAATGCGTCGGTATCCCAGCAATGCTCCGAGTTGTGGGTTCTGAAGAGGACCCGCTCGCCGGGCCGGATGGCATACCCCTCCAGCTCGTCGGGTTCGATGGACGTGCGGTCACGGATGGGGATGACCCGCGCCGGACCGATGCTCGCGTCCAGCGGGATATCGCCGATCCCGGTGCCGCCGCGGACGAAGTGTGCGGGGGCATCCATGTGGGTGCCGGTATGGGCTCCCATCTCGAGGAGCGACACCGTGCTCGGGTCGCCCCGCTCCATGCTCAGTGCATGGCTGATCCTGACCGGCGGGTCCCCCGGCCAGGTGACCATGCCGGTCTTCAGCGTGACCGAAACGTCGATCCAATCTGAAGCCATCATATCCTCCCTTCTCATGTGGCGCGGTGCAGGACTCCCCGGGTCAGATCGCGGCAAACTGGACGATGACCTTGATGTCGCCGGGTCTTCGCACGAGGGCTTCCTGGAAATTCTCCGGCCTTTCCCGCCGTGTAATGAGGCGCGCCAGCCACGCCCGGTCGGCACGGGCCAGGGCTCTGCCGGCCTTGTACCAGTGCCGCTTGTTGGCATTCACAGTACCCACGATGGCGATGTTCCGGAGCACCGCCGCCGCGGCGGAGTCAGCCGTGGGCGTCGTAGGCGGCGCGCCACCCCCGCCGACACCCGTGAGGCAGATGACGCCGCCGGGTGCCACCAGGTGAATGGTCCGGGCGATGACCTGCCCGACACCGGTGCACTCGATGATGATGTCCGGTTCGAAGCCGACGTCCGAGACGGATGTCGAGTGATACGTCGCTCCGAGCGCCCTGACGGCCTCGGGCTTGGGACCCGATGTATTGCGATCATAGACATGGACATCCAATCCTGCCAGCACACCGATGAGGGCCGCGAGAAGGCCGACGGGCCCCGCGCCGGTTATGAGCGCAGTCTCCGGTTCCCAGAACGAGCGCTGGCCGATCTCCCGCACCATCTCCCAGGCTTTCGCGACGACCGTCGTCGGCTCAAGGAGGACGCCGAGGATCCCCAGACCGGGATCCACTTTCATCGCGTACTCGGGCTCAATCCTCCATCGCTCGGACATGAACCCGTCGATCTCCTTGATGCCGCGTTCAGTGTACAGGCCGTTGGCACACATATCCCACTCCCCGACCGCACAGTTCGGGCAGGGGACCGGGTCGGGGCGCCGGACGATTCCCACCACCAGATCCCCGGCTTTCAGCCCTGACACCGGTCCGGGATCGATGACGCGGCCGAGCGACTCGTGCCCCAAGATGAGCCGCGATTTGCCCGGAGGCGCCCAACCGTATTTTCCCGCTACAATCTCGGCATCGGTCCCGCAGACGCCGACGGCGATCGCTTCCACGAGCACCGGGCCGTCCCGGATATCCGGTTCGGGGACGTCCTCCAACCGTGCAGTCCCTGCTTTTTTCGGTTCAACAGTAATCGCTTTCATCTTTTCACCCCGGTATCGGCATCTCAGGGCCTCTATCGCATATCCAGGAGTGGAAGGTCCCGGAATCGAAGCCTCTCCTGATATTGCCGTGCTTCCTCCCGGCTACCCGACCCGTCCTGTTACCCGCCCGATCGCCCGCGGGACCGGAAGTAGGCCTCGATCTGCTCCAGAGACAGCCCTTTCGTCTCCGGCACGAGTTTGAAGACGAAGAGCCACGCGAGCAGGGCAACCACCGCGTAGAGGAGGAAGACCCCCGACTCCCCGATGAGGTCCACGAGCGAAAGGAACGTCGCTGCAATGATGAAATTTGCGGCCCAGTTCGTGACCGTCGCGAGGCTCATGGCCAGTCCCCGCACCCTGAGCGGATAGATCTCGGCGATGAGCAGCCAGAAGATCGGCCCGAGGCCCAGCGCAAAGGCGGCGACATAGATGATGAGGCTCACCGCGGTGACCTGCCCGAGCGAGACGGCCGCCCCTCCGGCGCCGCTGTTCTCGAGGGCAAACCCGACCCCGAGGAGCAGCATGGCGATGCCCATGCCGGCAAGGCTCCAGAGGAGGAGCGGCCGGCGCCCCGCCCGGTCGACGAGCCAGATGGCGATGAGGGTCACCAGGACGTTCACGACGCCGATCCCGACCGTCGCGGCGATCGAGGCGGTCGCCTCCGCAAGACCGGCAAACTGGAAGATGGTCGGGGCGTAGTAGATGACGGTGTTGATCCCGGTCGCCTGCTGGAGGATCGCGAGCCCGACACCCAGGAGCAGCGGGAGCCTGACCCCGGGCGCGACCAGGTCCGACCACGTCCCCGCCCCTTCCGTCCGCACGCTCCTTTCGATCTGCCCAAGTTCGTCCGAGACGTCGGCGGTGCCGCGGATCTTTTTGAGGACGGTTGCGGCGTCGCCGGGGCGGTTCATAAACACCAGCCACCGGGGGCTCCGGGGCATCAGGAACATGCCGACCAGGAGGACCGTGCCCGGGATCACGCCCGCGAGGAACATCGCCCGCCAGTCGCCGGCCGCAGCAAAGTAGTAGTTCACGCCGTAGGCGATCAGGATGCCAATCGTTATCAGGAGCTGGTTGAGCGAGACAAGGGCGCCCCGGATGCTCTCCGGCGCAATCTCGGAGATGTAGAGGGGCGCGACGAACGATGCGACGCCGATGGCGATCCCGATCAGGATCCTGCCGACGATGAAGATGGAGAAGATGGGGGAGAGAACGACCACGAACGTACCCGCGAGGAAGATCAGCGATGCGGCCAGGATGGAGCTGCGGCGCCCCACCCGGTCCGAGAGAGGCCCCCCGAAGAGCGCCCCGAGGATCGCGCCCATCAGCACGGCGCTCACCGCCACCTCGGTCGTGACGCTTGTCAGGCTGAACTCCTCGTTGATGAAGAGGATCGCCCCGGAGATGACGCCGGTATCAAACCCGAAGAGGATCCCGGCAACGGCGGCAACTGCGGCGACGACGAGGACGAACCCCGTGATCCGGTCTGGTTCAGATGCCATAGGGGACCTCCTCCCCGCCGTGGGTCGGCGGCATACGGGGTCCCTGCTGAACCCCGGCAGGGGGGCCGGGATGAGAGGGGTTCAGCATCGGGTCGTGGAGAGGGATGAGGACGAACCCCGCCCCCGGGAGAGGCGGGGTTTCGTGAAACAACAGGAATACTCCGTCATTGGAGACTGCCGGGGATGTCATCGCGTTCAGTTGCAACTCAGGTATTTATACCTGCGCCACCTCACGGGGACCGCGTCCCCTCAGGGCCGGAGACGGAGTGGGGAGGGGTGCAGGGTCCCCGCCCCGCCGGAGATCACGGCTCTTCCCGCCCTCCAGATGAGGGAACGAGATCGTCCGGCGAGGAAGAACGCGGCAGTCCCGCCCGACGCACCAGGTAATAGCCGCCACAGAGGGCGATGATGATCAGCGCGATCCCGATGAGCTCGCCTGCTGTTGACGAACCGAGGAGGATGACCTTTCGTGCGATGGCGATGATCGCGACGAGGATGATGATCTCGACGTGGAACTCTCTCCTGTCGAGGTAGGCCTTTATCGTCTCCAGGAGTTCCAGTCCGATGAGGATCAGCAGGAAGTACCCGAAGAGGTCGAAGAGATTCTGGCTGGTAAGCCGGTAGATAGGACCCTCAAGCAGCCCTGCGAACAACAGCCACCCCAGTTCGAAGAGTGCGAAGAGCAGTACCACCGCCAGGAAGACCATGAGCACAATGTAGGTAAAACGCTCAAACAACTCCAGCCAGTGACGCATGCACAGGTCATCCTGCAACCCCGTATAAATATGTGTCGCGAACGCCGCTGCTTCCCTTCCCCGGGATTGTCATCGCTCTCCGGTTTCGTGTGGTGCAGAGGAGCCTTTACCACCATGATTGTCGCAGATGCACTGAGGGCCTGGCACGAAACGCTCCAGGGCAAGGTTCATATACCGCAGTGCGCATCCTATGGCACGCCGGAATTGCAAGAACTCCGGGACTCGTCCCTCTCCCGGCGTTCGGGTGAAACGATGAACCAATCCAGGGTGATTGATGGGATCCGGAAGGGGTTTCGGGCAATCGCCATCGCGTTCGTCGTAGCCACCCTGATACCCGTACTCCTCGGGCTTGCCTTCTCGGTTCCGACCGGGAGAGTCTTTTCCCTGATCGTCTCCACCCTCCTCCTCCAGGCAAACGCCGCTTTCGTCGGTCTCTCGCTCGGCCTGAATCCCGCGTTCATCCTGGCCGCCATGACGTTCGTGGAGCTCGGGATCGTCCTTGCCATCTACGAGATCCTGGACGTGTTTGCCGAGCAGTCGGAGAGAGTCCGGCGTTTCACGAAGAGCACGGAGGCAAAGATGGAGAGGTATCCGATCCTGCACAGGTACGGCGCAGTCACGCTCATCATCCTCCCCGCACTCCCGGTGATCGGCCTCTACACCAGCGTCGTCATCGGGTGGCTTCTGCGCTGGAACAAACTCCAGTCGATCTTCTTCGTCACGCTGGGATGGATCCTCGTCACCGGCTTCCTCCTGCTCGTGGCGCTCGGGTTCGTCCGGGTGGTCTTCTGATGCAGGCAGCGGGATAACATGTTCGGGGTCGCCGGTATGGACTGGCCGTTTGTCACGGGCGTCATCTACCTCCTCAACACCGTCTTTGCGGTCATCGTCATCTTCTTCGAACGGAAAAACCCTACGGCGACCCTGGCCTGGCTGATGGTGCTCTTCTTCCTGCCGCTGATCGGGTTCGTGCTGTACCTCTTTCTCGGCCAGAACTACACCCGGCAGCGGCTGTTCACCCTCAAGGCAAAAGACGACACCACTCTCAGGGCGATCTTCGAGGAGCAGTACAGGAAGCTTCTCGAAGGTCAGCACCGGTTCTCCAACCCGGAAGCGGAACGGTACCGCGACGTCATTCTCGCGCTTCTCCAGAACAACCGTGCGTTCCTGACGGAAGGCAACCGGATCGAGATCTACACGGACGGAAATGAGAAGTTCGATGCCCTGTTCGCCGCAATCCGGGACGCACGCCACCATGTCCACCTGGAGTACTTCATCGTCAACAACGACGAACTCGGGCAGGAGGTCGTGCACGCGCTCGCCGCGAAGGCAACGGAGGGGTTGGAGGTCCGGCTGCTCTTCGACGCCCTTGGGACCCGGGCCGGGGGCGGGTCGCGGGCGGCGTTCCGGGAACTGACGGATGCAGGCGGCCGGATCGGCGTCTTTTTCCCCTCTGTCTACCGGGTCAACTACCGCAACCACAGAAAGATCGCGGTCATCGACGGCAGGATCGGTTTCATCGGCGGGTTCAATATCGGGGACGAGTACCTGGGCAGAGGGCCTCTCGGCTACTGGCGGGACACTGCCGTGAAGATCACGGGGCAGGCCGTGAAGCTGCTGCAGCTCCGGTTCTTCCTCGACTGGCACTTCGCGGCCGGGGAATACCCGGCATTCGACCCGGCCTATTTTCCCGAACAGGACGGCGGCGGCACCACTGCCGTCCAGATCGTCTCCGGCGGCCCGGACACCCGCCGGAGCCCGGTTAAGGAGGGCTACCTCAAGTTGATCAACGCCGCCCGCGAGTCCGTCTACCTCCAGACCCCCTATTTCATCCCCGACGACAGTGTCTCGGACGCCCTGCGCCTGGCGGCTCTCTCCGGTGTCGATGTCCGCCTGATGATCCCCTGCAAGCCGGACCACCCCTTCGTCTACTGGGCGACGCTCTCCTTCGCCGCCGACCTGCTCGACGCCGGCGTGCGGGTCTACACCTACGACAACGGCTTCATCCACGCAAAGACCATCGTCGTGGACGGGAGAGCGGGCTCCGTCGGGAGCGCGAACTGGGACGTGCGGAGCTTCCGGCTGAACTTCGAGGCGAACGCCTTCTTCTACGATGCAGCCGTCGGAGCGGAGTTGAAACGGCGATTTCTCGAGGATCTCGCCCTGAGCACCGAGATCACGGCGGAACAGTATGGCAGGCGCTCCCGCCGGACCAGGTTCAAGGAGTCGATATCGCGGCTGTTTTCGCCCCTCGGCTGAGGGGGGAGGGCACCGGCACTGCCCGGTCCGCCGGAGATGCCTCGGGCAGCTCCCCGGCCGGGAGGCCGGGCAACAGGTTGAGATATATAGTTGAACCGGCATCCTGCTCCGGAGGCGCACGATGTCTCTTGGTCCAGTAGAATATATGGTCATCGAGTTTCCGGGAAACCAGTTCAAAGGCGAGATTATTCCGGCGTTGCGCGAGGTGGTCGATAATGGCGTCATCCGCATCATCGACCTCGTCTTCGTGACGAAAGACGATCAGGGCAACGTCAGCGTGATGGAGCTCAAGGACCTCCAGAAGGATGCGGCGGACGCGTTTGCCCCGCTCGCGCGGGAGGCGAGCACGCTCTTCGCCGAGGAGGACGTGGAGAAGGTCAGCGAGATCATGGAGAACGACAGTTCCGTGGCGCTGCTGCTGTTCGAGCACGTATGGGCAACGAGGTTCCGCGACGCAGTTCTCGCCGCCGATGGAAGGTTGATCGCGGGTGAGCGCATCCCGAAAGAAGTGGTGGATGCCGCGCTGGCATGGAAACCCGAAGAGCAGGAAGCACTGGAGGCGGCACCATGAGGGGCGGCAGACCCGGCCTTATCGGCACCGTGGCCCGTACCGCGGTGGTCGCGGGAACAGCCACCGTGACTACCCGCGCTGTCGATAAGAGGATGCGGGAGAGGGAGATGAAGAAAGCGGCGCAAGCGCAGCAGACAGTTCCATACGAGGAGCAGGTGCAGGCGGCACCATACGAGGAGCAGATGCAGGCGCCTGCCCCGACAGGCATAACCCAGGAGGAGAAGATGGCCCAGCTCAGGGAACTCGCTGAACTGAAGCAGATGGGGGCCCTGACGGAGGAGGAGTTCCAGCAGGAGAAACAGAAGATCCTTGCGCAGTAGGGCCGCAGGATTCTCCTCTTTTCAGGCGCCGGGCCACGGCTCCCGGAATGCCCAGTGGAGTGCGAGGGGCCGTCTATCAGCGGGACGGCCGGAACCAACGCCGCGGTTGAGCCCACGGGGCGACTGCCAGAGAGTATGATGCCCACCGGGAATTCTCCAGGGCCACGTCACCCGTACTCTCCAGCCCCTCCCCTGCATTCCTCCGTGTGCCGGGACGGATGAGGCAGGTGCAGTCACCCTTATATATCCCTCCATCCATCACGCCGCGGCGTGGGACCAGCAATACCGTGGATAATTTCATCCGGCATCGCCTGCAGGACAGATCATCTCATTTAAAAACCGTCACGAGAGATGCGCATACCGGGCGCAGTGGAGATTCCCGGAAACAGTGATCGCACAGTTCACCAATGCTGAAGGCCGCACACGGGCTCGTGGTCGCATGCACAGGGCCCTCTTATCTTACGGGATAGGAACAGCGGGCAGCAATCGAATGAAGGTGAAGTATATGAAACGTGTAGCACTCAGGGTGATGATCGCCGCCATCGTCGCCATTATTTTTGTGACGGGATTCGCTTCGGCACAAATACCCCCTGTGGATCCCATGCAACCGCCGGCAGTCGAACCTCCACAACCCCCGACACCAACGCCAACGCCGCGACCGCCGATAGGCGTACTCCCGGAGCCGCCGGTGGTCGAACCTCCGCAGGTGCCAACGGCCGGGCCTACCCAACCGCCTGCATCAACGCCGACGATTGAACCCACGCAGGTGCCAATGCCAACGCTTATGCCAACGATCGAACCAGCGCAACCGCAAACACCGATGAGCGTACCTGTACAACCGCCGGCGGCGCAGCCTCAGGAAAACGCCTCGACAGGTACCGGGGTGCAGGTTTCAAGCGGCCCGGGGGACAAGCTGTTTCCGGCTATCGCCGGGAGCAGCATCGTCTGGGTTGACGACAGGTCGGCCTCGGTGCAGCTCTACGACATCTCATCGGGAAACACCTCGACTATATCCGACGCCACCTCAATGCCGCTCGGCTTGCCGTATGAACTTGCCACCGATGGGAATAGCGTCGTGTGGACGGGCGAAAACCCGCAGGCAGGAGGAGATATCCTGTTTCTCTACAACATCGCCTCAGGCAGACTGCAGCAGGTGACGGACGGTTCAGGGGCGCCCGGATTCCCGGGTGTCTCACAAAACTACATTGTCTGGATAGATGGAGACGAATTGGGCGATGTGTACATCTATGATATTGCAAGCGGCAACGCCACGACCGTGACCGCCGATCCCTACCTGCAGCTCTGGGCCGATATTGGTGGAAACACGATAATCTGGGGGGATAATGAAACAGAGGAAGGGGACCTTGACATCGCGGTACTAACCCTCGAGCAGCCAAGAGTAAGGCTTCTGGGCGATTCGGGTGACGATAATTTTCCTGATGTCTCGAGTGACGGCAACTACGTCGCCTGGATCAACGTCCGCGACAATCAGACCGCCGTATACCTCTATGACGTACTGGCGGAGAACGTGACGCAGATAACCGGTGAATCCGCAAATCCTGATGCGGTCGCGGTCGACGGGAACCACGTGGTCTACTCGGACTGGCGGAACGGAAACCTTGACATCTACGTGTACGAAATCAGCATCGGAGTTGAAACGCCGGTCACCCAGGACCCGTATCAACAGTCCTATCCGGACATCTCGGAAGGAACGATCGTCTGGATGGGCAACAACACCGGCCAGTGGGAGATCTATGCACAGGAGGTGACCCAAGGTTCGTCGTCTGCTCCGGTCCAGATTTCACAAATATGATACCGGGATGGAGAGTGCAGTGAACGGGCTGTGCATACCGCCCGGGAAATTCTAAAAGAACCTCTTTTTTGAAGCAAGCCTGGCACCAGCACTACACCCGTAGTGCGCTGCATCCCGCGAATCGACGCATCTAGTCCAATCGCTCCCGGATCCGCAACCGATACCATTCGATGATCTTTTGAATGGTATCGTAATCCGTCCCCCGCAACCGATACGATACCGCAGACTGGCCTGTGCCGACCCGGTCCCCGATCTCCTTCTGCGTGAACCCTTCCAGCGCCAGCATCACCGCTTCGGCCTGCCTCTTTGTATACCCGCCAATCATCCTGTCCAGGACGTCGCAGAAGATCGACAGCGTCATATTGAGGTCTTCCCAGGGAGTCGTTACGATGATGCCGCGCCCGGCTTTCTTCATTGCATCCAGTTCGAGGCCGGATAACTCAAACGCCTCCCCATCCCCCTCCCCTACCGAACCATCTTCAGGCAGGTAGCGGACTGTTCCAATCCCGACTGCAATTCGTGCATCCAGCCGGAGAACGCTGTTGTCGCGATCGAACCCGGCGATGAGCTTGAGGCGCAGGAGGACCGCATCCTCGAGCGCCTCCTCCGGGTTTGAAGAGACGCCCTGAAAGCTGTCTCCGCGGAATATCGAGAACGGCGCTGTGTAATCCCTCCCGATCTCCGCCAGCGTCTCCTTCAGGCGGCGTATGCACTCTTCACCGCATGCATTTTTGATATCGCGGGAACGGACCAGATCCCCCGTGAGGACTGCGTAAATTCTTCTCTCCTTCATGGCGCCATCGTCGTCCTCTCTTCATGGTTCGTTATCCGTCATCCAATATGAATCTATTCCCCGATACATTGATAATATCAGCAAATTTATTCATAATGTAAACACATGGACATATTTACTCATAAAACAGCATACACATACCTTCACTCATGTTTTACAACCATGCATAGAAATATTCAAATCAGGAGCATTCACGTCCGGCAACCTCACGGCCGGGATTGTAACCGAATATTGCACATCCAGGATCTTTAAAGGAGTTCCGAGAGATACCGGGCGAACTGCTCGATCCCGCCCTGGTATACCAGGTAACCGGCGGCCGCCCCGATAAGGACCGCGATCGCGAAACTCACCATCGTTCCCACGATGATGTACTCCGATCGTTTCGAGTCGTTGATCCTGAAAAGCCCTTTTGCTGCTATGAGGAATCCAATCGCCGTGTACTCGTTCACCAGGATAAACGTCACGATCATGACCCGCTCGACATAGCCAATCAAACGACCGGCGTGATCCAGGCCGCCCTCTTCTGAAGTGTCCATATCTTTTCGCCAGGACCGGATGACGCTGCCGACCAGCATCCCGCCGGGCCGGAGAACCAGAAGGAATGCAATAACGATGACCCAGACCCTGATTAGCTCAACCGGGCTGCCGAACGGGTAGGGCACAGAGATCTCCGACGAGAGCAGCACCAGGACGATGAAGAAAACCGCCAGGTGGGCGATAAAAAGCCACCCTGCAGGTTCAGACATTACGCCCTCATCATCCGGATCTCGCCCACGGGCCATCCTCTTTCGAAGGCCCGCCACCAGGTCGGGCAGTACGCCGTCGATGACGAAATGCGCTGCCGCAACAAGGACAAAGGCGTAGAGCAGGGTGTCCCGGAATTGTGGGAGAAGCCCGGGAAGCGATGACGGGTCTTTTAAGACGAATATGACGTTCCAGAGGCTGGCAAAGAGGAATGTCAGTCCGCCGGCCGCAACCGCGTGGACAATCAGGTGCCCTGAACGCCGGCTCTTCCCGGACCGATTTTTTACCGGAAGGCCGGGCCGGAGGACAGACTCCACCAGCAAGTACGCGAGAAAGAGGCGAAGGAACAGCTCGATGCCGTGGGAGACTTCCATCGGGGTCAGGTAACTATTCTTCCTGACTCCTACATTACTTCTCCCATTTGTTGCGGAAGGGGACAAACTTATTTATGCAACTATGTCGCCAAAATGGAACCATTTCTCGGGTATCTTCCCTGCTCCGGTCGGAACGCCTGCGTCCGTCGCGACCGTAACTCCACGCTCCGGCAGCAGGGCAGATTCCTGAAAGATGCAGGAGAGCTTTTAACCCCAGGACCACACGCACCCACTATACAGCGACCGATTCCGCCATCCGTACGAGTTCATCTTTGCCGAGCATGCCGCCCGTGATCCGGTACGAGTAGCCGCCAGCACTCCAGCGGAGCTGATCCCTTCCGTCGGCAGAGACGTACCCGGCCTCCCGGCCCCCGGAGAGGAGCACCGGTTCAGGCGTGCCGGGGAGGACTGCCTCCGCCCGGTACGGGTCATAGAGCCGCTGCTCGAACTTCAGTTCATTGCTGCCGTTCGTGAACTGGAGTGTGGTGTAGGCGCCGGGGAGATGCGTCCCCTCAGCGAAGACGTATCCTTCCGGGAGGTAGGACGGCATCTCCGCACCATAGCGCCGGGCGTCGTCGATGCTCCATAAGAAGAGCGGTGTGATCGCAGCCGTCGGCATCGGCCGGACTTCGACGCCTGCCGGCGGGTCGAAGACGAAGAGGTCGTCCGGGAGCCCGGTGTTCGCCGAGGGATCGGTATATTCGGCAGACAGGATCAGGTTCCCCTCTTTGCCGTACAGCTCCAGGCCGAGGAGGAGCCAGGTCTCGGCGTCGATCCATACTTTGAAGCGGTGCACCGCCTCCCGGTAGCGGGTGGGCGCTTCAAAGAGCCTTGATCTACCCGCAACCTCAAGGAGATAGGCGGTGCGGCCGCAGACGGTCTCGGTGCCCAGGTACGAGGCGTTCTGCTCGGCAAGCGATCCGGCGACCGTCTCCGTATACCCCCGGGCTTCCTCCGCCCAGCCGGGGTAGGGCGGCCCGGAGAAGGAGGCTTTTATATACGGTCCGGCGGCCGTCAGCGCCGTCTGCGTCGCCGGGTCGTAGCGCCACTTCCGGGTGCCGTTCGAGACGACGACGATCCCCGCGAGGTCCGCGGGTCCGAGGAACTCCAGCCGGTAGTTCTCGGGGTCTTTCTGGAGGAGCCTGACGATGACGTTTTCGGAACCGGCCGCTACCGCTACGGTGGCGGTGAAGTCCTCCGCCTGCTCCTCTGCCGCGACGAACCGGGCAGCGATCTCGTCCGCCGGCGGCGGGTCCGCGGCGGTGTCGAGGCACCCGGCGGTGCAGGCGAGGGCGAGGAGGAGCGCGAGTGCTAAATACTTCATCTGCAGGCCGCCCCCGCCACGATAAGCAGCAGCCCGACGAGCGGCATGAGGAGGAGCATATACATGACCGCGGCAGCCCCCATGAAACCCGGTATAGGCACCCGGGGAGCAATAAGGGTGGAGAACGCGTTAGCGGCCAGGATGAGGGAGAGGACGCTGACAAGGGCGGAGACGGCGATCGGCATCCGCACCCTGCTCCGGCAGTCGTCCGGGAAGGAGGAGAGGGACAGTGCTGCGGCCGGAGGAAGCAGGAACAGGAAGGCGTGGTTCGCGATATCGGGAACGGTTACGACCCACTCAGTGATTCCCGTCCAGAGGAGAAGAGCGGTGCAGACGGCCGCGAACGGGATGCCCCAGAACCACCGGGGCGACTCGCGCCGCATCGTCCGCAGGAACTCAACGGTCCCGGCGAGCGAGACGAGCGAGAGCAGAATTATCACGCTCCCGGAACCGATGGAGCCATGGGATGCGAGCGTCACCGGGATGACCACCCAGAGGAAGAAGAAGACCGCGCTCGCGGCGATGAGCGGGCCGGGCTTCATCCCCGCCTCCTCCTCGCACGGACGGCCAGCAGCCCGCCCGGGAGTGCAAGGATACCCATCCAGGCGGAGAACCCGGGCGCGGTTTGGGCCTGCGGCGGCTCCGGCTCCAGTTCCAGGTCGAGCCTGTTGGTGGTATTCTCAAAGGAGATTTCCCGGTGCAGGGGGAGGTAGCCCTCCTTCTCGACCGATACGCTCTGGACGTAGCCGAACGCGTTCGCTACCAGGTAGCCGCCGTCGCCGGCGGTCTCTGTCGTCACGGGGTACGGTGCGCCGAACAGCGGGAGGGCGGACTCGAACCTCACCGTTGCGTCCGGGACCGGACGGCCGTCGGTGTCCCTCACCGTCCCGATCACGTGGATCCGCGGCGGCGGCGGGATGTCGACGTTGACGTAAATGTGTAGCACTGCTTCAGAGGTCTTCCCCAGGTTGTCGATCAGGGTCACGGTTAGCGTCTCGTTCCCCTCCGCGACCGGGACGGTGCAGGCGAAATCGGCCCCGTTCCCGCACGAGACCGCACCGGCGCTGCTTTCGACCACCACGTCCCGTATCCCGTTCGAGGCCTCGGCCCTGCCGGTGACCGTGACCTCGGGCGGGACGAGATCGCTCCATACCGTCTCGTACTGCTTCGGTGAGGTGACGGAGAGGAACGTCGACGTCTCGACCGGTTCCTCCCCGGCGCTCGCCGGGGCTATGGCTGATATCAGCACGAGGATACAGAGGATCATCCGAAGGTTTCGTCTCATTGTCCGGCTCCTTGAATGAACGATGGGGACGGGTCATTTATATCTGTTCTGTGCCGTCCGTCTCCGCGTACGCAACCCTCTCCGCCAGCCCGATCTCCCGCGGGGCAAAGACGACCAGCGCTTCCGGGATCTCGTCGATCCGGCGTGAAGCCAGGTTCGGATCGATCTCCGCGGGATCGGGGTAGGGATAGATCTCGACGGTGTGCCAGATCTCGGGGGTTGCAAAGGAGATCTCCTTCAAGGGCCGGAGCGTGCCGTCGAGGGCGGCGTAGATATTCCCGTAGGTGTCGTCGTAGGTCCTGTTCTCCTCGTGACAGAAGATATTCAGGTTCACCCCCCTCTTGCCGTAGGGGATCTCGTCGAACGGGACGTTCTCGACGGCAGCGAGAGCCCCCAGCGGGTGCGGACCGGAAGCGGAGAAGTCGATCCGTTGCGATGAGAGGTAGGCGCTCCCGTTCCTGAGGACAAATGCGGAGTGGGCCCAGGGCTCCCCCTCCATATCGGCGGTGAAGCAGAACTGGATCGCGTTGAGCGACCCGTTTGCGTCGAAGCGCATGTCAAACAGCATCAGCCTTGCCGTCCGGTTATCGAACGGGATCTCGTTCTCCATCGCCTCCCAGATCTCGAGGATCGGGGGGTCGTACCGTTCCGCCGGGAGGACGGGGACGGTCTCGTACTCGATCGTCTCGTAGCCGGGCGGGACGTAGGAGGCACGCCAGAGGACGAAGACCACCACGATAACGATGCTGAGGATAAGCCACCGGTCTCTCATGCGTTGATGCTCCCGGCGATGAGGTAGCCGCCGTCCGCCGTTCCGATGCCCCGGAACGAGTAGAGGTCGAGCCCAATCAGCTGCTCCCGCCGCCAGACCTCGCCGCCCGTAATGTCCCTGCCGACGAGCGTGACGCCCTTATCGGCGGTGGTGACCGAGAGGGAACCGCTCGGCGACGCGACCACGCCGCCGCCGTCGTCGTCGTCGACGGCATGCTGGTCCGTCACCTCCCCGTTCTCGTCGAGCGTAAAGAGATAGCCGCGGTCGACCCGTTCGACACCGCCCCAGAAGTTCTCGGGGAAGGTCGTCGACCGGTAGAGAACCGCGAACCGTCCCGGCTTCGTCTCCCGGACACCCAGGAGTTCGTCGAGCCCGTCGCTCCCGAAATCCCGGCTCCAGAGGACGGTGCCGTCCCCGTCCAGGCGGGCTACCTGGAGGCAGGTCTCGAAACGGTCCCCGACGAAGACCTCTTGCCCCTCAGCGAAGACAAGGACGCCACCATCCGGCGCCGGGTAGATCGGGTGGTAGTCGATGCCGCCCGCGGTATCAAGCGAGGTCTGCCAGAGCCGGGTGCCGTTCTCGCTGAAGCAGGCGACCCTGTCCTCCCACGCCGCGACGTACCGACCGTTTTG
Source organism: Methanobacteriota archaeon (assembly GCA_023436625.1). Lineage (GTDB taxonomy): Archaea > Halobacteriota > Methanomicrobia > Methanomicrobiales > Methanoculleaceae > Methanoculleus. The sequence goes on from JAEZIP010000078.1 coordinate 39,942, forward strand.
AGCGAGGAGGGAGACGGGCACCATCCCCTGGTCTTCGCCGGCGAACGATCGCTTCCAGACCGCCTCGCCCCCGGCACCGACGCGGACGAGTCCGGGGATCTCCGTGGCTACCAGGAATCCACCGCCGGGCGCCGGGGCGAGCGCGGTCACGCGCCCATATCCGGCTTCGGCGATCATCCGACCGCGGGCATCCCCGCGGTCGCTGTAGGTGAGGATATGCGCCGTGCTCCCTTCCCGGCCGTACTCCGTGACCGCGAGAGCGTAGCCTCCCGGGCATTCGGCGATGACGTCGGGCCGGTCGTAGGTGTCGATATCCGCCCGCGCCTCCCACTCGATATCCCCGGCGGCGGAGACCTTGATGACCAGGACGTCGGTCTCCGCCGCGGGCTCGCCGCCGGAGTAGGGTGCGGGCGGGATGACGCCCGCGGCGATTCCGGCCGTCGCGAG
>JAEZIP010000025.1:0-38169 GCA_023436625.1 Methanobacteriota archaeon
GTTCCATAAGGCAGCCCTCCGCCGCAGGCGCTCACCGGCCTCCTGCGCCGTAAGCGATCACGCCCTCCGGGCAGGCGTCCACGCAACTCGCGCAGAGGATACACTCGGTGCTCTCCATCCGCCCCTCTCTGACCATGCCGTGGACGTCGAGACCCATCGGGCACGCCTTCGAGCATTTCTCACAGTCGATGCAGCGGCCGGCATCGGCGGCGAGCTGCAGGGCGGGCCAGCCGACGGCGTTCCTTATCTTCCGGCCGACGATCATCAGGACGGCTGTCGGGCAGATGACACGGCAGAAGCCGCGCCGGCCCATGAAGTAGGCGGCAGCGAAGATCGCGAGGAAGATGACGCCCGCGATCATCAGGGTATCGAAGGACGTGATCGAGAGGCCGTTCTCCGTGGCGTAGAAGGGATCGACCGCGAGGATACCGCCGGCACCGATGAAGAGGTACGCAAGCAGCCCAAGCCAGAGCACCGTGACGCCGTACTTGACCCGGTCACGCCGGCCGTCCACCCTGCGCTTCATGACGGGCGAACAGATCTCCTGCCACGCCCCCATCGGGCAGAGCCAGCCGCACCAGAGGCGGGAGACGCCGAGCGAGAGGACGAAGAGTGCGGCAAAGAGGAGCAGGCTGCCGGTGGCTATACCTTGAGCCGCCCCCATCAGGATGACGATGGGGGAGATGTAGAAGAGCGTGGCCGGGAGGAGGAGGAACGAGACGATGAGGATAGCCCTCCTGATCGTCTGGCGCGAGAGTCGCGACTTCTGTGACAGGGTTTCCTGTGCCATGATGATTTCCTTGCGTTGATCTGATGGTCGTGCGGGTCTCTCACACCGCCGGAACAGTCCATCAGTTATGGGATCTGCCGGTACGGAGGGCTCAGAGTGCACGCACAGGGCAACATTCCTATTTCTATCAAAGGGCTGCAATAACACTTTTGCATGGCGATTCCATCCCGGGTGAGCAGCGGTTGCGGAAATGAGCGATTATTACCGCTTCGATGCCCATTTACCCACTATAAGGGATTTTGCCCATCTCCCGAAACGGTCAGCCGCGAACTGTTGCAGGTGAACTCACCGGGTTACGAAACATACGACGCCGCTTTCACCAGCCGCCTGACGTCTCTAAGACCGATCGTTCCTTTGAAGTACTTATGTTCCTTGTTGACCCGATCGAGATCGCTGCATAATTCCTCCGGATCTGCATCTGAGACCCCTTTTACATCCGTATACCCCGCAGAGACCAGCATTCTGGCTGCTGTGGGGCTTACCCACTGGATTCTCATGAGATCGGCCAGCGCGCAGATGGAATCGATAACATCGGCATCGACGCCGAGAGCGATTGCAGTCTCCTCTCGTTTTTCGGGGGAGATCAGAGTTTCATAGAGAAGAACGGTATTCTTCAGACCCCTGCTCTCCAGTTTATCGAGGTAGGTCTTCTGGAACCAATCAAAAGCGCCTACGGGGCATGCTTTTGGGAAATAACCCTCGACTTCCCGGCGCAGTAGCGTCAGGTACGCCGCATCGACTCCGACTTCCTTTGAAAGAGCGGGTATGTTCTTTGGATTCTTCAAGCCCTTCCGTAGATCCGCGAGAGTTACGAAGCCATGCGCTTTTAGCTTCGAAAATGTTCCACCAATATCTTCCAGCAGAGAAGAGCGGCTTGGAACCAGATCGGTCTCTTCAATCCTCTTCTGCAAGTCGTCAAGGCTTACTCTTTCGGCATCGATGTAGTACGACATAGTCACCTCTTACGAACGGTCCGTGGAACCTGTCACCTGGTTTTCCCGTGCGGCTCCGCCCCCACGCTGCGCCTCCATATCCGCAATGGTGAGGCCCGGGTGCCGGTAGCGCTGCCTCCCTTCGGTCCCCTTTCCGGCCTGGATCGCCTCCGCCGGACAGAGGTGGATGCACCCGCAGCAGAGTTCGCACCGGTGGTTCCAGACCGGTCTTCCATCGACCATCTCGATGTTGCCCGCCGGGCAGACGGCTGCGCAGATGCCGCAGGATGTACACCTCTCGGTCACCGTGAACTTGCGGTCGTCCCCGTGGACGCGGGAGCGGAACCGGGGGTACATGATCGCCTTGATGAGGCGTGTCAGAGGCGAGTACGGGAGTTTCAGCCTCTCCTTCTTCTGGATCCGGCCCGCGATCGCCTCGAGGTCCGCGTCCGCCGCGGCAAGCAGGCGATCCCGCTTCTCCCCCGCGGGCGACCCGTACATCAGGATGTAGTTGCCCGGCATGCTCACCGCGAACCCTGCATCGAGTCCCCTTCCGGCCCGCTCTCTCAGGATTCCGTCGAGCTGCCGGAGAGCCGCGGAACCTCCGCCCCCTCCGTGCGTGACGATCGAGAAGACGTAACGCGCAGAAGCAACCCTGAGGCGGCCGGCAAACGATGCCGCCATCGCCGGGAGTCCGGAGAAATAGACCGGGCAGACGATCCCGATCCGTTCGGCGTCGGGGGTGATCTCGCCCGCGGTATTCCGGAACGCCGCTATCGGGACGACGTCGCAGTCCCCGAGGGATTCGGCGACCTTCTTTGCAGCGGCAAGGGAGTTGCCGGTGCCGGTAAAATAGTAGATGATGGTCTTCATGGCAACCTCAAACGACCCGGTTCGATCCAGCCGGCATCCCGGTCTCTGCCGGGGCCTGCACGCCGACCGTCACCGTATCGATCCCGCTGTCCACCGGTCGTGTCGGCAGTCTAAGTGTTTGCTCATATGCATATGGTCTTTGCGAAGACGATCGAGCGGGCAGACCGGGAACATTCTCAGCGTGGCGCACCATCACTGCGGCACGATCTCATGCAGAGGCGTGAAAAAAGAAATGGCGGGATCGCTCCGCCATCACTGTTAACGGTGTGAGTCCCGCTCGACAAGCAAGGAATCTCCCGGGGTGCTGGCCTGCGGAGAGAGACCGGGCGACTGGACGAACCAGCCGGTCCGGGTGCCGTCGAGCACGGAGGCGGAGTTCCGGGCGGTCATGAGGCTGACGACGACCATGGCGAGGGCCGAGAGCACGAGCGCGTAGAGGCTGAAGTGCACCGGGAGCTTTGCCACGAACTGGTGCCAGTAGCCGAAGGCCGCGGCCGCGACGAGCCCGGCCGCCATGCTCGCGATCGCCCCCTGTCCGGTGGCGCCGCGCCAGTAGAGCCCGGCGAGCAGCGGGACAGCGAACGTCGCGAGCATCACCCCGATGCCCATCCAGATCAGCCACGCGAGCATCGGCGGCGGGTTGATGGCGAGCAGGAGCGTCCCACCGGCGCCGGCGACAACCGCGATCTTCGAGACGAGGAGCACCTCGTTGTCGGGCGCCGAGGGCCGGAAGATGTTCTTGTAGATATCCCACGCGAACATGGTGCCGACGGTGAGCATCAGCCGGTCCGTCGTGGACATCACCGCCGCAAGGACGATCACCGCAAAAAGCGCCCATAACGCCACGTTCGGCATGGCATACTCGACGCCTGATATGAAGGCGAAGTCCTGGGCGTTCACGGCGTTGGGGAGCACGAGTTTCCCCTCCTCGACGAGCGACCGCACGGCAAACCCGGTGAACTTCACCAGGAACATCACGACCGCGTAGATGGCGAACGCAACGAGCGGCGCCCACTTGAAGTAGCGGGCCTCCTTTGCGGCCAGCACGTTGTTGATGACGTGCGGCGCGCAGGCGAGACCGACCATCAGGAGGATCCCGAACGAGACGAGGAACTCCGGCGTCGCATACGCGTACGGGGCATAGGCCGGACTCGGGAACCAGGGCTCGACGAAGTTCGGGTCGGCACCGGCGAGCACGCTATTGATGTGAGCCAGACCGCCGGCGCTCGCGATGACGAACGGCGCCATCAGGAGCACGCCGAGGATCAGGATGCCGCCCTGGAAGAGGGTCGTCCAGGATACGGCGTAGAGTCCCCCGACGACCGTGTATGCGGTGATGATGACCCCGGAGATGAGCAGCGCCTGCCAGTGCGGGATACCGAAGAGCCAGACAAGCACGATGCTGATCGCGGCGTACTGCCCCACCAGGTAGATCAGGGAGACGATGATCCCGGAGACTGCAGAGAGCGCCCGGAGCGCCCGCGGGCTCTCGAACCGTTCCGCAAGGTAATCCTGAATGGTCAGGTAGCCCCGCTCCTTCCCGATGGCGTTCAACTTCACCCCGAAGAAGATGATACAGAACGAGGCCGCGAGCGGGACGAAGATCTGCTCCCAGATCCCGGGCCAGCCGGACGTGTAACCGAATCCGCTCACGCCGAGCAGGGTCATGCCGCTGCAGATGGAGCAGACGATCAGGATCGTGAAGACCCAGAACCCGAGCGATCTGCCGGCGAGGATATAGTCCTCGGTGTTGTGGATCTTCTTCGAGGCCCAGTTCCCGATGCCGATGAGCACAACGAAGTAGAGCCCGATCAGGGCGAACGTTATCAGATCCGCCATCAGGAGGCCTCCCTGAACAGGAGCCCCCAGAGGGTGAGCAGTACGACGACCAGGGCGACAGCGCCGCCCACGATGAATTCCGTATGGAGGGGTAATCCGAAGAGCATATTATGTCAATGTGAGGCGTGCTAACATATAACACGATCGCACGGGACAGGGAGATCATCCCGATGAAGCGAAGAACCCGGCACACAAAAAAGAATGTTATTTGGAACTCTTTACTGTCTTTGGCCCCCGGAGGAGAGCAATCTTCCCCGTGCGGACGAGTTCCTTGATGCCGTACTGGCGCAGGAGCTTCTCCAGCGCGTCGATCTTGTTGGTATCGCCGGCTACCTGGAGCACCAGCGTCTTTGCCCCGACATCCACGACCTGAGCGCGGAAGATGTCGGCGATCTGCAGGATCTCGGCGCGGGACGGACCGGACTCCGCAGCAACCTTGATGAGGGCGAGCTCCCGCTCCACGCTCTCCCGCTCCGTCAGGTCCGAGACCTTGATGACGTCGATGAGTTTGTTGGTCTGCTTCATCATCTGCTCGACCACGGAATCGTCGCCGTTCACCACGATCGTGATCCGGCTCATATCCGGTTCTTCGCAGGTCCCGACGGCGAGGCTCTCGATGTTGAACCCCCGTCGCGAGAACATCGCGGCGACCCGGCTCAGGACGCCCGCCCGGTTCTCCACGAGGATGCTCAGCGTATGCGGCTTCATCGCTGACGCACCCCGATCATTTCGTTGATGGCAGCACCGGCCGGGACCATGGGGAAGACGTTCTCCTCCCGCTCGACCCTGAAGTCCAGGACGAACGGGCCGTCGGTGGCGAGCGCAGTCTCGATCGCCCCCCGGACACCGTCCTTCTCCTCGACCATGATCCCCTCGATCCCGTAGGCGTTCGCGATCTTCACGAAGTCCACCGGCGGGAGCTCGGTGTACGAGTACCGACGGGCGTAGAAGAGCTCCTGCCACTGGCGCACCATGCCGAGGTACATGTTGTTCAAGATCATGACCTTGACGGGGATGTTGTACTGCGCCACCGTCCCGAACTCCTGGATGTTCATCTGGATGCTGCCGTCGCCGGCGACATCGACGACCGGCATATCCGGCCGGGCGTAGTGGGCGCCGATGGCTGCCGGAAGCCCGTAGCCCATCGTCCCGAGGCCGCCCGACGTGATCCAGGTCCGGGGTTTCTTGAAGTTGTAGTAGAGAGCGGTCCACATCTGGTTCTGGCCGACCTCGCTCACGATGATCCCCTCTCCCTTCAGGACGTCGGAGAGCTGCTCGATGACGTACTGCGGGCGGAGATTGCCGTCGTCGCGGTAACCGAGCGGGTACTGCGCCTTCCAGGCGCCGATCCGGGCGACCCAGCTCGTCGTCTCCCCGCGCTTCTGCATCCGCCGGAGGAGCGCCTGAAGCACTGCCTTCACGTCGCCCACGATCGGGACGTCGACCTTCTTGTTCTTCCCGATCTCCGCCGGGTCGATATCGATGTGGATGATCGCAGCGTTCGATGCGAAGGTCTCGATCTTCCCCGTCACCCGGTCATCGAACCGGACGCCGACGGCTATCAGGAGGTCGCACTCCGTGACGGCGTAGTTCGCGGACTGGGTGCCATGCATCCCGAGCATCCCGAGGCAGAGCGGGTGGTCGCCGGGGACGGCGCCGAGACCCATCAGGGTCGTCGTCACCGGGATGGCGGCGGTCTCCATGAACTCCAGGAGTTCGGCCGACGCCCCCGAGAGGACCACTCCTCCGCCCGCGTAGATCAGCGGGCGCTCTGCTCTCGCAATCAGGTCGAGCGCCTTGTCGATCTGGCGGACATGCCCCTCGTAGGTTGGCTGGTAGCCCCGGAGGGAGACTCTCTCCGGGACGGGCTTCGTGCTCTTCACCGGGCTCGTGGTGACGTCTTTGGGGAGGTCGATCAGCACCGGGCCGGGGCGGCCGGTTCGCGCGATGTAGAACGCCTCCTGGATCACGCGGTCGAGATCGGCGACGTCTTTGACCAGGTAGTTGTGCTTGGTGACCGGCATCGTGATCCCGGTGATGTCCGATTCCTGGAACGCGTCGTTCCCGAGGAGGCCGGTCGGCACCTGGCCGGTGAGCGCCACGACGGGGATGGAATCCATATACGCCGTCGCGATTCCGGTGACCAGATTGCATGCACCGGGGCCGGAGGTGGCAAGGCATACCCCTACGCGGCCGCTCGCGCGCGCGTAGCCGTCGGCCGCGTGCGCCGCTGCCTGCTCATGCCTTACCAGTATGTGCCGGATCGACGAATCGTAGAGTTCATCGTAGATCGGCAACACCACGCCGCCGGGGTAGCCGAATATGGTGTCCACCCCTTCACGCTGCAGCGCTTCAATCAGAGTCCTGGCTCCGGTTTTCATGCTCTTCCCTGAGTAATCTGTTCATCCCTGCGATAACTGCTTCGACGCTTGCCATGATGATGTCGGTCCTCGCGCCCCGCGACGTCACGGTCTTCCCATCCTTGCTGAGTTTCACCGATACGTCAACGAGAGCGTCAGTGCCGCCGGTTATGGCATCCACACTGTATTCGTCGAGTCTTACGCTGCCGACGTCTGCGACCGATCTCTGGAGCGCGCGGATCGCCGCATCCACCGGCCCGGTCCCGACTGCGGCCCCGGTGATCTCGTCGCCGTTGACGAGCATCGTCACCGAGGCGGTCGGCATCGCGTTGCTGCCCGAGACGATGGTGAACTGGCGCAGCTCGATGCAGGGTGTAAACTCGATCTCCATGACGGTATCGGCTATCGCCATGATATCGGCGTCGGTTATCCGCATCCCGGCATCTCCAACCTGCTTGATCCGGGCGACGATCTCCCTAAGCTGCGCGCTGTCCGGGGCATACCCCATATCGTTGAGCGCGGCCTCGACCGCCGCCGACCCGGAATGTTTCCCGAGGACGATGCGGCGCTTCCGCCCGACCGTCTCAGGCCGGAGCGGCTCGTAGGTGCTCGCGTCCCGCATCACCCCGTGGGCGTGGATCCCGCTTTCGTGGGTGAAGGCCATCTCGCCGACGATCGGCTTGTTCGTCGCGAGCGGCACCCCGGTCAGCCGGGCGACGTGCGTCGAGAGCGGGTAGAGGTCTTCCGTCGCGATCCCGGTATCGATCCCGTAGAGCACCTCGAGCGCCATCACGAGCTCCTCAAGCCCGGTGTTCCCCGCCCGCTCCCCGAGGCCGTTGACGGTGACGTGGGCGCAGGTGGCCCCGGCACGGAGGGCGGCGACGGTGTTTGCGAGCGCGAACCCCAGGTCGTCGTGGCAGTGGATGGAGAGCGGGGCGAAGAGGAGCGGTGGGATGATCGCGGCCGCCCGCTCGGGCGTGAGGAGCCCGACGGTGTCGCAGAAGCAGAGCCGGTCTGCGCCCCGCTCGACCCCTTCCCGGAAGACCTCTGCAAGGAACGCCTGGTCGGCGCGGGATGCGTCCTCCCCGGAGAGTTCGACGACAAGATCGCGGTCCTTCGCGTACTCGACGGCGCTCCACGCCATCTCGCAGACCTGTTCGCGGGTTTTGCGGAGCTTCGTGCTGATATGCAGATCGCTCACCGGGACGACGAGGTGGATGGAGTCGGCGCCGGCATCGGCGGCGAGGTCGATGTCCCCGGGCAGAGCCCGGACGTAGGTGCAGCACTCGGCGGCAAGGCCGGCGGCGGCGATGGCCCGGATGGACTCGCGTTCTCCAAGGGATGCGGCTGCTGAGCCTGCTTCAATCACGTGGACCCCGAGGTCGGAAAGATGCGTTGCGATCTCAAGTTTCTCGGCCGGCGTCAGGCAGACACCCGGTGTCTGTTCGCCGTCCCGTAAGGTAGTGTCAAAAAAGCGAATCGATTCACCAAATAAAACGATCACACATAGTGCAATTCACCGTCAGAGAATTGGCGGCGTCGTTACTTAAATGTTGGGCAGTCGGGGATTCTGGTGCGGGGCAAAGGTTCTGTTGAAACCTCCCATCCAGTCATACCCCTGGCCCTTCCATCGCCGACCGGGTGACACGAAGATATGGAGTTCATAGCACTGGTGATGATCTAAATTCCCCCTTCGCGTTCTTCGCGGCTTCGCGCGAGATTTCATCGTCATCCCCTACCGGCAGCTCACGCGAAGCCGCGAAGCCGCGAACCGAAAAAGAAGAGGAATTTATGCCGGCGCCGGGGCGCTCTCGTAGAGGAGGGCGACGTACCGGGCGGAGAAGATGATGAACGCCGGCGTGAGGAGGAGCGTGAGGAGCCAGCCGATGACCGGGATGAGCATGAGGATGAACTGCACGATCGCGATCACGATACCCATGACGAGGAGGGCGATGAAGACGTTCAGCCACCCTACCCTGCCGATGTGGGAGAGAAGGGTGCGGATCCTGAAAGCCTCGCCCATCCTCCCCGTCCGGGAGAACCGGACCACCGCAAAGGTCGAAAGGATGCCGATGATGATGGCGGCGACGATGAAGATAACGAAGATTGCCAGGGCTGCGACGATGCCCAGCTCCGGGCCGAGGCCCGGTGCGGAACCTGTTCCCGGGGTCGTTGTTGCCGAAACCGGGATGAAATACAGCGCAACGGGGAGGAGCGTGAGGATCATGAGCGGGATCGAGTAGACGATCGTGATGACGAGCAGTTTGATGCCGTCGATAAAAAGCCCGATCCAGCCTTCGAGTTCGGGGGCGGGCTTTGTGCCGCTCATGACCCGCACCGTGTAGCCGTAGATGAGCGGGAATATGATCGTGCTGATGAGCAGGAGGAGCCAGCGGACCCACCTGCCCCAGATGGCGTCCTTTGCGTATTCAAAGGACTCGCTGAGTAATCGGACGTAATCCATGTGTATCACCGCATGTTCGGGTAAGAATCTTGCGTTCATGGAGATAAACGCGCTGCTTTGTTCGCAGCCGAAACACTAAAAAAAGAAGGATTATTCCGATATTACGCGGGAGCGGGCGTGTCTTCGTACACCAGGGCAAGGTAGCGGCCGTAGAAGACGGCAAACGCAACGTTGAGGAAGAGGCCGATGATAAAGCCCAGGAACGGGATCATGTTGATGATACCGACAACGAAGCCGTAGACGAACGCGACGACGATGAGTACGATGACCGCGATGATCCAGGTCCCCCACCCGAGTTTGCCGATGTGCGAAAGGATCGCGCCGAAGTTGAACGCCTCACCGAGGCTGTCCGTGTGAGCGAAGCGCATCAGGGCGAACAGGGCGATGAACGACATGACGATCGCGACGATGACGGCGAGGAAGGCTCCTGCCAGTGCAGCGAGGACTGCGGCGCCGGCCGCGGTCGGGTCGGTCGTTGCCATCCCTGCGATGAGGCCGATGCCGCCGAGGAGCAGGAAGACCAGGATCGCCGGGATCATGTAGACCAGCGCGATGATGTTCGCCTTCCATCCGTCGACGAAGAGTCTGCCCCACTCGTTAACCTCGGGGGCAGGCGTCTTGCCGGAGAGCACCCGCACGACGTAGCCGCTGAGGAGCGGAATCAGGGAGAGCGTGATAGCCTGCACGAGTGCCAGGACGGCCAGGATAACCCAGTCCATCCACTTTCCTACCAGAGCATCCTTGGTATACTCAAATGATCTGGAAATAACAGTACCATAGTCCATAAGGTGTAACACCTACGTGTAATTTTGAGAACGGGCGATATAAATGTGTTGGTGAAAATTAATCGCTCACCATATAGCTTTCCGAAAAATAGGTGATTAGGCCGGTATAAATCGGAGAACCACAGCACAGATCGTTCCGGCAGGAGTTGGAGCGCCGGGACGTTTAAATACCCGGATCTCGACAACGGGGACGGCGTGTGCCGTGCCCGCGGTATCCGGAACCTCCCTGACGGCGATCCCGGTCCAAAAAGAAGGGAGGGTGTTTTACGCCGGTGCCGGGGCGCTCTCATAGATCAGCGTCATGTACCGTGCCGCAAAGATGCCCCAGACAGGGTACAGGAAGAGTGAGATCAGCCAGCCGATGACCGGGATCGCGTTCAGCACGGAGGTGACGAGACCAAAAACGAACCCGACAATCCACAGGATGATGAGAGCGATGATGTAGCTCCCCCAGCCGATCTTTCCGATGTGTTCGAGGATGGCGCCGAAGGCAAACGCCTGGCCCATGCTGTCCTTCTGTGCAAACCGGATGGTCCCGATCGCCGAGATCAGTGTGATGAGAATCGCGACGATGAACATGACCAGAAGACCGATGCCTATCGACCCGAGGGCGAGCATGGGGTCCCCGTTATTACCGGCGAAGATCGCCGGTATGAAGAAGATGCCCATGACGATGAAGATCGGGATGGCGTAGATGAAGCCGATGATAAGGAGTTTCAGGCCGTCGATGAAGAGCCCGACCCAGCCCTCAAGCTCGGGAGCCGGCTTTACACCGCTGTAAATGCGGACCATATACCCCATGATGACAGGGAATATGATCGTGCTGATGACGAGCAGGATCCACTGGACCCACTTGCCCCAGACGGCGTCTTTTGCATAGCTGAACGAATCGCCCAGCATGTTTCCATAATCCATAGGTAAATCGCCTACGATTTACTTTGAGGCAATATGGTATAAAAGCATTGCTGTAGTTCCTCTGTCCACATCCCTCTTTTGCAGAAACAAAGCGATTATTGCCAGATAATCGATGTGAAGAGGGTTTCTCAGGGAGCCGGAGCGCCGTGGCGTATGATGCGGCCATGAGACCGACGACCGTGATGCGGGTGGGGAGGGGGGGCCCGCATCACGCCGGTGCGGGAGCGCTCTCGTAGGCTCTGGCGAGATAGCGGGCGTGGAAGATGCCGAACGCCGCCCCGAGGAAGAGATTGATGATCCAGCCGACGACCGGTATCGACATGATGAGCCCGGTCACGACCGCATAGACGAGGCCGATGAGGGCGAGGATGATGACCGCGACGATCCAGGACCCCCACCCGATCCTCCCGATATGCCGAAAGATCGCCCCGAAGCTGAATGCCTGGAGGAAGCTCCCCGTGTGGGCGAACCGCACGACCGCGAAGAGGGAGACGAACGATATGATGAGCCAGACGACGGCCGCGATCACGATCCCGGTGACGGCGGCCGCGACGGCTGACGCCCATACGTCGGGGTTGTCCACCCCCTGCGCCGCTATGGTGGAGACGAACGCAATCCCACCGAAGACGGCCAGGACCACGATGACCGGGATCAGGTAGATCAGGGTGATGATGTTCAGCTTCCACCCGTCGACGAAGAGCCTGCCCCACTGGTTCACGTCCGGGGCCGGCGTCCTGCCGGAGAGCACCCGGACGATGTAGCCGTTATAGAGCGGAATCAGGAAGAGCGTGAACGTCTGGATGAGCGAGAGGATTACCAGGAGAACCCACCGCCACCACTCGCCCCAGAGAGCGTCTTTCGTGTAGCCAAGCGACCCGGAGATGAGATTGCCGTAGTCCATATCATACCACCTTCGGCCGTGGAGAGACGGTGAGGCGTATAAATGTATTTGAACCGCCGCATCTTGAGCCGGCTCACCGCTCAGACTGTTTACCGGCGCCCGAACAGGGGTTTGACAAAATCCGGATGGTCAAAACTCCTTTCTCAGGTAGACCATATCGACGAGCCGTTCGCCGCAGTCGAAGACCGGATGATCGTAATTATCGATAAAGAAGTTCTCGACGCGGTGGGAGACAGTGAACCCGCACCGCTCGTAGAACCGGAGTATGCGGGGACGGTCGCCCGTGCCGACGAGCATGACGCGGCACCTGTCCCTGTAGTGCTCGAAGATGTACTCGATAAGCCGCCTGCCGTAGCCCCGCCCCCGGAACTCCTCGTATGTGGCTATGTTCTTCAGTTCATAAACGCCGTCGCCTTCGCACGTCACCACGCAGACACTCTTGAGACCGCCGTCGTAGAGGGCAAACATATCCCCGCGGTCCAGGTAGGCATCGATCATGGACTCCTGCTCGTCCCCTTCGAGCAGCAGGTCGAGGAACCGTCTCTTATTGTCCCGGATTTGTTCGATCTTCATGGCGGATCCGGCCGGAATATGGAAAAAAGGGGTTTCAGTGCCGGAAGTGCCGCACGCCGGTGAAGATCATCGCGATGTTCTTCCGGTTCGCAGCCTCGATGACCTCGGCATCCCGGATCGAGCCGCCCGGCTGGACGAGCGCCGTCGCGCCCGCTGCCGCCGCGACCTCCATGGTGTCGGGGAACGGCAGGAAAGCGTCCGAGGCGACCGCCGAGCCGGCAAGGGGCTTCCTGGCCTTTCGGACCGCGATCTCCGCAGACTCGACCCGGTTCATCTGCCCGGCGCCGATTCCGATGACCGCTGTCTCGTCGGCAAATATGATGGCGTTGCTCTTCGTGTGCTGGCAGACCTTCCAGGCGAGCTGCATCGCCCGCATCTCGTGGGCGTCGGGCTCCCGCTCGCTCACGACCTGCCAGTCCTCGCGGTAAGGCTCCGTGTGCTGGAGGAGGACCCCGCCGTCGATGCTCCGGATCTCGTCCTGCACCACGGGTTCCGGCAGCCGGAGCACCCGCATGTTCTCCTTCGCCTTCATGATCTCGAGCGCTCCTGCGGTATAGGACGGGGCGACCACGACCTCCACGAACGTCCCGGTGAGCTCCCGGGCGACGTCCTCCCCCACCTCGCGGTTCATGGCGACGATCGAGCCGTAGGCCGAGACCGGGTCGACCTCCCGGGCGGCGATGTAGGTCTCAAGAAGCCCTTCCCCGGTTGCCACGCCGCAGGGGTTGTTGTGCTTGACGATGACCACGGCGCAGTCGTCGAACTCACGGAGCAGGCCGACCGCGGCGTGGACGTCGAGGTAGTTGTTGTAGGACATCTGCTTCCCCTGGAGCGGCTCTTCTCCCGCGATGCCGGCATCGCCGTAGACCGCCGCCGCCTGGTGCGGGTTCTCGCCGTACCGGAGCGTCCTCCCGCTCCTGAACTGGACGGTGAGGACATCGGGGAACGGCCGGTCGATGCCGGTGAGGTAGTTCGCGATCGCGCCGTCGTAGGCCGCCGTCCGGGCGAACGCCTTTGCCGCGAGGGCCAGTCGCTCTTCAGGCGAGAACCCGCCCCGCCGGACGGCATCCGCCACCGTGCCGTAATCGGCAGGGTCCACCGCGACCGCGACGTACTTATGGTTCTTCGCCGCCGCCCGCACCATCGCCGGGCCGCCGATATCGATGTACTCGATCATCTCTTCAAGCGTTAGCCCCGCGTCCCGCATCGTCTCGAAGGGGTAGAGGTTCACCACGACGAGGTCGATCGGCTCGATGCCGTGCTCCTGCATCACGGCGTCGTCGATGCCGCGGCGCCCGAGGATACCCCCGTGAACCTTCGGGTGGAGGGTCTTCACCCGCCCGTGCATCATCTCGGGAAAGCCGGTATGGGTGGAGACATCGGTGAACGGAACGCCTGCCTCGTGCAGCGCGGCCCCGGTGCCGCCGGAACTCAGGAGCCGGTAATCGTGCTCAACAAGCACCTTTGCAAGATCGACGATGCCTGCTTTATCCCAGACAGACAGCAGTGCCCACTTCATGGTTACACGTGAGCGGGGTAGAGAGATATATATTTGGCGCAGCCTAAGAAATCGGCCGCGTTTCACCCCACCGGGTCCCGGGAGGCGGGAGGCCGGGTGCTGTGAAGGGGAAGGCTGCCCCCCCTCCCGCGGATCCGTATATCGACGGGGAAATAACGGCGGGTGTGCCCCCAATAAGCGATTTGGACCGCTACAGGAGCCGGATACCCACAGTGCCCGTTAATATTATATAGAACCACATTACAATAAATAATCGAACTACTACATTAACATCATTTTGAAGCAGGTTAGGCGTATGAAGGAGGATACATCCGAACCAAACGAGAAACAACAGGATCTCGCTGAATCGGCGGATGCAGCATCTCCGGCGCTTGAAGAGCTGCAGAAGGCATATGGCGACCTTAACAGCCGTCATCTGCGCCTTGCGGCAGATTTCGACAACTACCGGAAGCGGATGGACCGGGAACTCGACGCCCGAACAACGTTCGCCATCGAGGAGTTTGCGGTGGAGTTGCTCGAAGTCATAGACAACTTCGAGCGGGCGGAGAGAGCCGACAGTGCAGCCCTCACGGAAGGAATGGAGCAGATCAAGAAACTCTTCATGACCATCCTCGAGCGGCACGGCATCGGGCCCATCGAATGCCGGAACCTTCCTTTCGACCCGGAACGGCACGAGGCGATAGCCTACGTCCCTTCGGATGCGGAGGAGGGGACCGTGATCGACGAGGTCGTTCGCGGATACTGTATGCAGGACAAAGTCATCAGATGCGCAAAAGTTGTAGTATCTAGAGGATTGGAGGAATAACACATGGTTTCAGAGAAAGTTCTGGGTATCGATCTTGGGACAACCAACTCGTGCATGGCAATCATGGAAGGCGGACGGGCGACGGTCATCGCCAACGCCGAAGGCGGCAGGACCACCCCGTCCGTCGTAGCGTTCACCAAGGAGGGCGAGCGGCTGGTCGGCACCGTCGCAAAACGGCAGGCGATCACGAACCCGAACCGCACCATCCAGTCGATCAAGCGAAAGATGGGCACGAGCGAGAAGATCGCCATCGGGGACAAGAGTTACACGCCGCAGGAGATCTCCGCGATGATCCTCCAGAAGATGAAGCTGGATGCGGAGGAGTACCTGGGCGAGAAGATCGCGAAGGCCGTCATCACGGTGCCCGCCTACTTCAACGACGCCCAGCGGCAGGCGACGAAGGATGCAGGGACCATCGCCGGCCTCGAGGTGCTCCGGATCATCAACGAACCGACCGCGAGCGCCCTCGCCTACGGCATCGACAAGGAAGGCGAGTCCACGGTGCTCGTCTACGACCTCGGCGGCGGCACGTTCGATGTTTCCATCCTCCAGCTCGGGGACGGCGTCTTCGAGGTCAAATCGACCGCCGGGAACAACCGCCTCGGTGGCGACGACTTCGATAAACTGGTCGTCGATTACCTGATCGACGAGTTCCGGAAGAAGGAGGGGGCCGACCTCCGCAAGGACCCGGTCGCCATGCAGCGGCTGCGCGACGCGGCCGAGAACGCGAAGATCGAACTTTCCACCGTCCAGAAGACCAACATCAACCTCCCCTACATCACCACGACGGAGAGCGGCCCCAAGTTCATGGACATCGATCTTACCCGCGCGAAGTTCGAGCAGCTGATCGGCGATCTCGTCGACTCGACCCTCGGGCCGGTGAAGCAGGCGCTCGCCGACGCCAAACTGAGCCCTGACGGTATCGACCACGTCCTCCTCGTCGGCGGGTCGACCCGGGTGCCGCTCGTGCAGGAGACGGTGAAGAAGATCCTCAAGAAGGAGCCCGACAAAGGCATCAACCCCGACGAGTGCGTCGCTCTCGGCGCCGCGATCCAGGCAGGCGTGCTGACGGGCGAGACGAAAGACGTCCTGCTCCTCGACGTGACGCCGCTCTCGCTCGGCATCGAGACGCTCGGGGGAATAGCCACGAAGCTGATCGAGCGCAACACCACCATCCCGACGCGCAAAAGCCAGGTCTTCTCGACCGCCGCAGACGGCCAGACCTCGGTCGAGATCCACGTGATGCAGGGCGAACGGGCGCTCGCGAAGGACAACTTCACCCTGGGCCGGTTCCAGCTCACCGGTATCCCGCCCGCGCCCCGGGGCATCCCGCAGATCGAGGTCACGTTCGATATCGACGCAAACGGCATCGTCCATGTCTCGGCAAAGGACCTCGGCACGGGGAACGAGCAGTCGATCACCATCAAGCCGCAGGACTCCCGGCCCTCGGAAGCCGAGATCGAGCGGATGATGAGCGACGCGAAGAAGTTCGAGGCGGAGGACCAGAAGAAGCGCGAGGAGATCGATCTCCGGAACACCGCCGACACCGCCATCTTCACCGCAGAGCGTGCGTTAAAGGATGCGAAGGACACAATCGACGCCGCGGACAAAGAGAAGATCGAGAGCGCGATCGCCGACCTCAAGAAGGCGCTCGAGGGCGACGACCTCGAGGCGGTCAAACAGAAGATGGACGCCCTGACCGAAGCGGTATATGCTGTCACGACGAAGATGTACCAGCAGGCGCAGGCCGCCCAGCAGCAGCAGCAGGCGGGTGCCGAAAAGAAGGATGATACCGTCGTTGATGCCGATTACGAAGTCAAAGAGTGAGGTCGATGGGTCCGGACAGCTACTATGATACTCTCGGTGTTTCGCGAAACGCCGACGATAAGGAGATCAGGAAAGCGTACCGGGACCTGGCACGAAAATATCACCCCGACGTCTGCAAGGAGCCCGGGGCCGAGGAGAGGTTCAAGAAGATCAACGAGGCCTACAGCGTCCTCTCAGATTCCCAGAAGCGCGCCCAGTACGACCAGCTGGGGCATGACGCCTACAGCAATGCGTCCCGGGGTTCGTACTCCGGCGGGGGAGGGTTCTCCGGCGGGTTCAACGCGGATTTCTCCGGGTTCGGGGATATCTTCGAGACCTTCTTCGGCGGCGCAGGCAGGCAGCGTTCCGGCCCGCGCCCCGGGGCCGACCTCCTGATGAAGATGCGCATCACGCTCGAGGAGGCGGCGTTCGGGACCGAGAAGGAGGTCGGCGTCGACCACGTCGAGCCCTGTCCCGCGTGCGACGGGTCGGGGAGCGAGACGAAGAAGACCACCACCTGCCCGACCTGCGGCGGCAGCGGCCAGATGCGGCAGATGAGCCAGTCCATCTTCGGGAACTTCGTCCGGATGAGCACCTGCACCGCCTGCGGCGGCCGGGGGAAGATACCCGAGACCCGGTGCAAGGCCTGCGGCGGGACCGGGCACCGGCGTGCCCGGCAGACCGTGAAGGTCCGGATCCCGCCGGGCGTGGATACGGGCATGCGCCTCCGGATGGAGGGCTACGGCGACGCCGGGGAGTACGGTGCGCCGAGCGGGGACCTCTACATCGAGATCACCGTCGCGCCGCACAGGACGTTCACCCGGCGGGGCGACGACCTGGAGACGACCGTCGAGATCACCCCGGCCCAGGCGACCCTGGGCTCCGAGGTCGAGGTGCAGACGATCGACGGGCGCACCGTCGTCCTGGATATCCCGGCCGGCGTGCAGTACAACACCGGGTTAAAGATACCGGGCGAGGGCGTCCGGTGGCAGACCCGGCCCGGCGACATGCTGGTGCGGGTGCGCATCGTCGTGCCCGACCGCCTGACGGAGGAGGAGCGCGAACTCTACGGGCGCCTGCTCGAGATGGAGGGGAAGAAGCCCTCCGCGAAGAAGGGCAAGGGCTTCTTCCAGGACGTCGTCGACAAGGTGAAAGAGACGGTGAAGTGAGGGGATTCCCCTCGCTTCGGCGGTTCGGTTTTACTTCCTTTTTCGTCATTATTTCCGTCTGAACTTTGCTGAAATATTGATGTAGGGGTGGTGGCTCCGTCTCACGCGAAGCCGCGAAGAACGCGAAGTCCATGAGGTTGTTGACTACTTCCCTTCGCGGCCTTCGCGTTCTTCGTACCTCGCACCTTCGGTGCTCGAACTCCGTTCTTCTAGGAACGTCGTTCCTACCGGTGCTCATGCTCCGTTCGCACCTTCGGTGCTCATGCTCTGGCCCTTCGGCCCGTCGCATTCCGTTGGAACGTCGCACTTCGCGTGAGGCCATACACAATGTGCGCGAATGTCCCCGAACACGCGATAACACATTCCTCCCCCATCCCCCCGCTTTATCGCCCCGCGGGGCCAATACCATAAGAATGAAGCTGCTCTTCGAACTCTCCGGCGAGCATCCCGACCTCCCCGCCATGGAACTGGAGTGCGTGGGCACCGTGCTCGACCGGCGGACCCAGGTTGCGGTCGCCGAGTGCCCGGAACCGGAGGCCGCCGGGCGGCTTGCCCTGACGCACGTGGTGATGGAGTACCTCGGGGAGTGCGAGCCCACGCGGGCAGCGTTTGCGGATCTTCTCCGCGACCTTGCGATCACGACCGAGAAACCGTTCGTCGGCCGGGGTAAGATGATCCAGGGGAGCAGGATGGATATCGAGCGGCTCGACCTGGAACGGCTGATCGGGAGCCTGATCGCCGGCCCGGTCTCGCTCCGTGAGCCCGTCGAAGAGTACCGAGCCGTCGTCTCGGAGGACCGCTGCTACTTCGGCCGCGTCATCCTCCGGATCGACCGGGGGGCGTTCGAGGCGCGGAACCCCATGCGCCGGCCGTTCTTCCACCCCGGCGTGATGATGCCCCGGATGGGGCGGGCGCTCGTCAACATCTCCCTGGTCCGGCCCGGTGAGATGGTCTTCGACCCCTTCTGCGGCACCGGCGGGATCCTGCTCGAGGCCCGGGAGATCGGCGTCCGGGTCCTCGGAAGCGATTTCGACCCCGCGATGGTCGCCGGCTACCGGCAGAACCTCCCGGGCTCGGACGTGCTGATCGCCGACGCCACGGCGGTCCCGGTCTGCGACGGCGCCTTCGACGCGGTCGTGACGGACCTCCCCTACGGCCAGTCGGTCCGGATACGCGCGGAGAGCATGGACCGGCTCTACGACGGATCGCTCGCGGAGATCCGGCGCATCCTCCGGCCCGGGAGGCGCGCGGTCGTCGTCACGCACCGCGACATCACGAATATCGCCGCCCGCCACTTCACCGTCCTGCAGGAGCACGAGCAGCGAGTGCACAAGAGCCTGACCCGCCGGATCCTGGTGCTCGGGTGACGCCCTAGCACGGAGTCAGTAGCACCCGGATATCGGGATTTGCGGATCGCATATAGCGATACAGTCTCACGCGAGGGGCGCGAAGCCGCGAAGGGATTAACTCACAACCAACCCGGTCTTCGCGCTCTTCGCGGCTTCGCGTGAGCTAACAGGTTATATGCGATGATACGGCCTCACGCGAAGGACGCGAAGCCGCGAAGTGCGACTGCCAGAATGGCAGGAGCATGAGCACCGAGAAGTGCGAAGAAAGATCGGTGGTTTGATCTCCCGGGAACTTCCTCAAGATCGTTAGGGGTACTGATGCCGACCCCGGTTTTATGAGGTCGCCCGCCGAATTTTATATGTGGAAGTAAATTTTAAGCGCTACGGCCTCTACCTCGTCCGGTGGCAGCTCTCGACGCCGCTCCTCGCCGGCGTGCTCTACCTGCTCGCGGGCCTCGGAGCGCTGGCCGCCACCATCGTCGCGAACCTCATCGGCGGCCTCATCTTCTTCTGGGTCGACCGGTTCATCTTCACCTCCGAGACGCTCGCCGCCCAGTGGGAGGTTAGAGAGGAGGTCAGGTGCGTGGACTGCGGGAAGGTCGCCCGGGGCTATCGCCTGGTGAAGGCGCAGAACTACGACAAGTCCGACGACCCGGCGCCCGAGTTCCGCTGCGAGACGTGCTCGAAGAAGAAGTCGGAAGAACTCAAGAAGCGGGGTGTGAAGCACTGAGGAGAGGGAGCCCCCTCTTTTCAGTCGCACCTGCCCTTGTGCAGCTCACTTACAAGTGACTCGTCTGGCACATGATCTCGCGCGAAGACGCGAAGTTGCTGTGTCACTAATGCTCCCCTTCGCGTTCTTCGCGGCTTCGCGTGAACTCATCTCTCATACATCTAACCGAAGAAGAGGGATCAGGATAGGCTTCGCGTGCCCATCGGCCCTTTCTCTGAACGCTCCTTGTTTCTACCCTACCAAACGAACCCCACCCCGACCCCCACCGCCGCCAGCGTCACGCACGCCCCCACCTGAACCGCCACATTGTCGTCGAGCGGGAAGAAGGCCTCGATGATGCCCGCAACGGCCGCCACGACCACGGCCGCCCACCAGGGGATGAGGAAGGAGAGCGCGAGCGCGGCCGCCGCCGCCCCGGCAAGCGTCCCCTCGAGCGATTTGCTGCCGACGAGGGTATGCCGCCCGAAGCGCAGCCCCACAAGGGTCGCGACGCTGTCGAGCACCCCGACCGTGACGAGCCCGACAGCGGTGTATTCGCGGCCGAAGACCGCGAGGCAGAAGAGCGCCCCGGCGGCGTAGGCGATCCCGCCCTTGAGCGGCACCTTCCCGGTGCGCTCCGACTCGTCCATCACCCGGGAGAGGACCGGGACGTCGTAGCCGCGGGTGAAGGCGTCGCAGACGAGGAACTGGAGGACGAGCGCGGCGCTCACGAAGATGAATGCCCACCGGTCGTCCAGGCGGAGGATCACCGCCGCGCCGAGGACCCCCATGACCAGGTGAACCGTCTGGCGGAACGTTTCGCCCATCACACCCGGATAGCAGCCCCGGCAGATAAAGCATCGTGATGGTGCCCGGCCTTTGCCGGGGAGCAGTCACCTTAAAGTAGTCTCCTTCCATCCAACACCCCTGAGGGAGAAGAAGATGGCAGAGATACGAAAGTATGTCAACCCCCCCGCCGCCGAAGTGATATGCGAGTTCCGGTTCCCCGAGGACACCCCCTGGGACCTGACCTACCCCGGCATCCTGTACGGTCACCTCAAGGATGCGTATCCGAAACGCGACCAGCGCTACGTGCGCGAGGTGGTGATGCTCCTCGGGCCGGAGGGGCTTCGCGAGGAGCTCCTGGTCGGCGAACGGTCGATCTTCCTCGCCGAGGACGAGGGCTGCGCCGTCCAGGTCGGGCCCCGCCTCCTCTCGGTCAGTTGCCAGAAGCCGTACGTCCACTGGGAGGCCTTCTCGGAGCGGATCCACGGCGCGTTCGAACGGTTCCGGGAGGTCGTCAGCGCCGATGCCATCGGCACCATGAACCTCCGCTACGTCAACCTCATCGAGATCCCCGAAGCGGAAGTGACGCTCTCGGACTACTTTGCTTTCTACCCCACCCTCCCGCCGGAACTCCCGCGGGTGCCGGCGGGGTTCATCACCGGGTGCGAGTTCGCGTTCCACGACAACCGCGACAACTGCCGGGTGGAACTCACCGACGCCGTCCCCGAATCGACGGAGCACAACGCGTTCCTCTTGAACATCGACTACTTCCTGACGGAGGGGCAGAGCATCCCGCCGGACGGGGTGGCCGACTGGCTGGAGATCGCCCACACCCACGTGCGGGATATCTTCGAGGCCTGCATCAAGGACACTCTCCGCGACCTCTTCACCATCCGGGAGGAGGCGACGGTGGCGGCACGGTGAGGCGGGGTCTCGCATGGGCGACGGCGGTCGTCCGCGCCGGTACAGGACCATAACCGGAGGGCCGAACCGTCCGGCCCGGGGAGATGATGGATGATCCAGACACGGGGAAGCGGCATACTCCTGCATATCACGTCCCTGCCGTCGGTATACGGCATAGGGGACTTCGGCCCGTCGGCGTACCGGTTCGCCGATACGCTTGAGCGGGCCCGGCAGCATTACTGGCAGATCCTGCCGCTCAACCCGACACAGACCGGGTGCGCGAACTCTCCTTATTCCAGCCCGTCGGCGTTTGCCATGAACACGCTCCTCATCAGCCCGGAGATGCTCGTCCGGGAAGGATTTCTCAGGAAGGACGACCTGGAGCCGGCGCCCGACTTTCCGGAGGAGCGGGTGGCGTACGAGGCGGCCGCCTGGTACCGGGAACGGCTTTTTGCGTTTGCTTACGAGCGGTTTCGTCACTCCGGGCCGGAGCGCGGGTATGAAACCTTCTGCGACGTGAGCGGGTGGTGGCTCGACGACCACGCGCTCTTTGTTGCGCTCAAAGACCACTTCCACGGGCAGGAGTGGAACCGGTGGCCGGAGGAGGTCAGGTCCCGGCACCCGGAAGCTCTCGACGAGATGCGCCGGAGCCTCGCCGATAAGGTCCGGAAAGAGAAGTTCCTCCAGTACCTCGCCGCCCGGCAGTGGTCGGCTCTCCGCCGCTACTGCACCGACCGGGGCATCCAGGTCATCGGCGATATCCCGATCTACGTCGCCTACGACAGCGTCGACCTCTGGGCAAACCCCGGGATCTTCAAACTGGACGAAGACCTCAACCCTACCGTGGTGGCGGGCGTGCCTCCCGATATGTTCAGCAAAACCGGGCAGCTCTGGGGGAACCCGGTCTACGACTGGTCCGCGCTCCGGGAACGGGGTTACGACTGGTGGATGAGCCGGATCGCCCGATCCGCCGAACTCTACGACCTCTTCCGGATCGATCACTTCCGGGCGTTCGCCGATTACTACGAGGTCCCGGCGGGCGATGCGACGGCCGAGCACGGCACCTGGGTCGACGGGCCGGGAGCCGAATTCTTCGAGGCGCTCTCCCGGCGGTTCCCCTGCTTCGCTATCGTCGCCGAGGACCTGGGGGCGAACACTCCGGCGGTCCAGGGACTTCTCGACCGGTTCGGGTTCCCGGGGATGAAGATCCTGCTCTTCGCGTTCGGGGAGGGGATCGCAAGAAGCGCTCATATCCCACACAACTACGCCCCAAACCTCATCTGCTACACGGGGACGCACGACAACAACACGGCGAGGGGGTGGTTTGAGGAGGAGGCGTCGGAGGAGGATAAACAACGGTTCTTCGCCTACGCAGGAAGGGAGGTGGCGGCGGGCGAGGTCCACCGGGAACTCGTCCTTCTCGCGATGAGATCGGTTGCCCGGGCATGCATCATCCCCATGCAGGACCTTCTCGGCCTCGGCGCTGCGGCACGGATGAACTACCCCTCGACCACGGATGGGAACTGGGAGTGGCGCATGACGCCGGAGGAGTTTGCCGGTGCCCCGTTCGACTGGCTCGCGAGGCTCACGGAACTCTCCGGGCGGGACTGAATCAGTACCTGGCGTTCAGGACTTCGAGTTCTTCCCTGACGGTCCGGCGGACCATCTCCTCGATGGCGGTGTAGTCCCGCTTCGCCTTCTCGTGCTTTCCAATCATCTCTTCCATCTTCATGATCCCGAGGGAGAGGTTCTTCCCGTACCTGAGGGCGACCTCCAGCGCCTCCTCGTCGATCCTGACGACTCTCGACATACAAGGATGTTTTCCGGGCCCGGATTTAACTGTTACAGTTTTGTTACGGAAGAGGGGCGGCGGTTACACATCTGTAACAATACAGGGGAGGGTGTAACATTTGCGTTACAGGAAGCGATCGGGAAGACCTCCGGGAGGAAGAGACCGGGAAACCGGCAGATGCGGCCTCCCGGCTCAGCCTCCTCCGGCCTGCCGGGCCACGCCCCGGGCGGCCGCTGCGACTTCCTCCGGGTCGCCCAGGTAGTAGTGCTTCACGGCCTGCAGGTTCTGGTCCAGTTCGTAGACGAGCGGGTAGCCGGTGGGGATGTTCAGGCCCGCAATCTCGTCGTCCGGAACCCCGTCCAGGTGTTTGACCAGGGCCCGGAGACTGTTTCCGTGGGCGGATACCAGGACGGGTTTGCCCTGCCGGAGATCTGCTGTGATGTGGGTCTCCCAGTACGGGAGCACCCGCTCGAGCGTGTCGTGCAGGGATTCGGTCGCGGGTAGGGTCTCCGGGTCCAGGTCCGCGTAGCGGGGGTCGAACCGCGGGTGCCGCGGGTCGTCCCGCGAGAGCGGCGGCGGCCGCACGTCGTATGCCCGGCGCCAGAGATGCACCTGGTCCGCGCCGTACTTCGCGGCGGTCTCCTGCTTGTCCAGGCCCTGCAGGGCGCCGTAACTCTTCTCGTTCAGCCGCCACGACCGGTGCACCGGGACGTACATGAGATCGAGGTCGTCCATCACGATCCAGAGCGTCCGGATAGCCCGCTTCAGGACGGAGGTGTAGGCGACGCGGAACGTAAATCCGCCGTCGCTGAGGAGTTGGGCCGCCCGGTGGGCCTCTTCCATGCCCCGGGGCGAAAGGTCTACGTCGGTCCAGCCCGTGAACCGGTTCTCCCTGTTCCAGAGGCTCTCCCCGTGCCGCAAGAGGATCAACGCTACCATCGCACTCATCTCCCGTACCCGGTATAGTCCTCCACCCCGGATAAAGGCCATGCCCGCACCGGGGTTCTCCTGCAGGAGCGGTCGGAATGCCGGGAGGCCGGAGGAACCGCCCGTGCGGCCCCGGCGGGGACGCGGGGCAACTCGAACCCAGACTGCCCATATAATCGCCAGGTTTGGCGAACCAGGCACGTATAGGTTCGATTTTTTTCGTAACCTACCATTCATTTATCTCTCATTCCCGCTCATATGCTGCTATATGGCACCGAACAGAAGAAGGAACAGAAACTACATCCTCGCGACGGCGTCGCTGCTCGTCATCGTTGTGGCGTGCGTCATCGCCGCGGGATGTACGTCGGGCACGTCGACGCCCGGCACGGCCACCGGGCTCACCGGGACCTCCTGGACTCTCGACTCGTATCTCGCCGGGAACGGCACGCTCGTCCCGGTTCTGCCGGAAACGGAGATTTCCGCCCGGTTCGACGACGACGGCAAGGTCACCGGCTCCGCCGGGTGCAACGGTTATGGCGGCGACTACCGGCTCGACGGCACGGCTCTCTCGGTCTCCTCGGTTGCCCAGACGCTGAAACTCTGCACGGAGCCCGAAGGCATCATGGAGCAGGAGGCAAGATTCATAGACCTCCTCGGCTCTTCGGCGGGATACCGGATCGAGAACGACCGGCTCGTCATCACCGACGCGGAAGGCACCGAGGTGCTCTTCTTCGTGAAGGGGGCCGCACCTGCGGCACTCGCCGGAACGTCCTGGACGCTCTCAAGCCTCGCCGGGGATGACGGCACCCTGACGCCGGTCCTTGACGGCACGACCGTAACGGCGACCTTCAGCGTCGACGGCAACGTCGGCGGATCGGCCGGGTGCAACCACTACGGCGCGGGCTACCACCTCGACGGCGCGGGCCTCACCATCGAGCCGGCCATAAGGACCGAGATGTACTGCAGCGAACCGCCCGGCGTCATGGATCAGGAAGATCGCTACCTTGCGCACCTCACCGAGGTCGCCTCCTACCGTATGGAAGACGGCTTGCTGACCCTCATGGACAGCGACGGCGCTGACATCCTGGTCTTTGAGGAGGTTGTCCGGATGCCCGATCTCCCGCTCGTCGGGACGGACTGGGTGCTTGAGTCTTACAGCACCGGGGGAGACGCGATCTCTTCGCTCGTCAGCGGCACGACGATCACCGCGAAGTTCGCGGCAGACGGGACCGTCACCGGGAACTCCGGGTGCAACCACTACGGCGGGGAGTACAGCCTTGACGGAACGAAACTCTCGGTCTCCTCGCTCTACAGCACCCTGATGTACTGCACCGACCCGGGTGTCATGGAGCAGGAGGCGAGATACATGGGTCTCCTTGGAAACGTCTCCTCCTACCGGGTGGAGAGCAACCGCCTGACCCTCACCGACGAGACGGGCACCGATCTACTCATCTTCGTGCAGGCACAGGAGGTGCCGCCGGCACCGCTCGCCGAAACCTCATGGACGCTTGAGTCCTTCAGCCTCGACGGGGAGTCCGTCTCCTCGGTGATCGTCGGAACAACGATCACGGCGGAGTTCTCACCGGACGGAAACGTCACCGGCAGTGCCGGGTGCAACAGTTACGGGGCCGGCTACGAGGTCGACGGCATGAGCCTCTCCGTCTCCTCGCTCTACAGCACGAAGATGAACTGCAACAGGCCGGAAGGCATCATGGAGCAGGAGAACAGGTATTTCAACCTTCTTACGGCGGCAACAGGCTACCGCATCGAAGGAGACCGGCTCGACCTCCTCGATGAGGCCGGAACGGCCCTGCTCTCCTACCGGGCGGAGCGCGCGGATCGGCCCTGATCGATCCTTCGTTTCCGGCAACGAGGGGTCGGTCGGAAGAAGCCGGCCCCCGCCCGATTTTTCTTATTTACCGCATCCGGGCGCCCATCTCTCCCGGCGGGGCCGGCTCGGGACAGCGGCGGCGGATCGACGCCGCTTCCTTCCGTGCCTCAGGGAGAGGGCGATCACGCGAATCTCGATGTAAATAGGGTAGTTTTTCTTCTCTCGCCTCCTAAGCCTACCCGTGGTAAAGATGGGGAGAGACGGGCACTACACACTCGCGAAGGCCGCGTTCCTGATCATCGTGGCGGCATGCCTCGTCTCGGTCGGCTACTCCGGCGGGACGGACATGCCCCCCGACGATGCCGGCCGGGTCGCCGAACCGCTTGCGGGGACGGCGTGGAACCTGATCGCGTTCCGTGCCGATAACGGCTCCGTCGTCGCGCCCCAGAACGGGGCGGTGCCGCTCATCATCTTCGGCGAGAGCGGTACGCTCTCGGGGTCTGCCGGGTGCAACCTCTACTCCGCCTCCTACCGGATCAACGGCTCCGCCATCTCGGTGGAGCCGGTCGTCGCCACCGCGGCATACCCTGCATCGGAACAGGGGCTCTCGCAGCAGGAGAGCAGGTACCGGGAACTCCTCGTTGCGGCTGCCTCATACCGGGTCGAGGGCGGCCGGCTGACTGTCTTCGGGCCGTCGGGTAAAGAACTGCTCGTCTTTCTGCGGGCGGAGCAGCCCGAGAGCGTGCCGCTGCTCGCGACGACATGGCGACTGACCCGCTACACCACCGGCGGCGGCAGCGCCGTCGCATCGCCGATCCCGGGCACGAACGTCACCCTGGCGTTCGATCCCGACGGCACGCTCTCCGGATCCGCCGGATGCAACGCCTACTCGGCCCCCTACCGGGTCAACGAGACGGGGATCGCCGTGGAGCGGGTCATCGCGACGAAGGCCTCCTGCACCGAGCCGGCAGGGATTATGGAGCAGGAGGGTGCCTACCTGGACCTGCTCCGGTCGGCGGCGGGTTACCGGATCGTCGGGGATACGCTCGCGGTCATCGACGGCAACGGCAGGGCGATCCTCTTCTTTGAAGCGCGACGTTCCGAAGGAACGGAGCGGGAGAAAACGTGAAGCGTTTTCGACTCGCGAACGCAGTCTGCGTGAGCACGCGATCCCGGTGGGCTTTTGCATCCCTTAACAGGCGTTTTCGACTCGCGAACGCAGTCTGCGTGAGCACCGTTAGGTTCGGGTTGCGAGAGGACAGGTGAAGGGGGATAATCCCCCGCTTTGCTTGCTTTATTTGCCGCATCAAAAGACCCAAACCGGCCCTCAATAGAGCAAAAACAGTTACACGGTCGGATACGACTGCCGGAACGGCAGGAGTTTAAGAAACCCCATGGGTTTCTGGATACGGCTGCCGGAACGGCAGGAGTTTAAGAAACCCCATGGGTTTCTGGATACGACTGCCCTTCTTCCTGACCCTGCGCCGGGAGGGAGTAGTGCATCTGGACGAAGACCCATGCGTGGCCCGTCCCGCGGAGCACCGCCGTCAGCCGCCCGTTCAGGGTCTGCGAGGCACCGTCGGCGACGACGCGGTAGGCCATGTCGGCCATGACCCACGCGACCGTCCCCTCGGCGCCGATACGGACGTCGGAGAACTCAAGCGCGATCGTCTCCGCCTGCGAAAAGTCGCGCTCAAGATGCCGGCGATACGCTTCCTTCCCGATCGCCTTCTCGTCGGAGCCGGTCCCGAAACCCCGGAAATCGGGATCAGTGAGCGTCATTATGCCTTCGACATCTTTCCTTGCCGTAGCCTCCGCCATCCGCCGGAGCACCGCCATGATCTGGTTCCGTGTCTGCTCACTGACTTGCATGAGGAGTACTCTCGCCGAAAGGCAGATGTTCTTTTCGCGTATGCGTCACGCGAGGTTCCGTCCCTCCCCTGCCGGACCGGGATACGCGCGAAACTCCGGCGATCGGGCGGCCCGGATGAGGCTTGCGACACCGTCGTCCGCGGCAAGTTCCTGTCGGATCAGGAGCTCGCACGACTCGTACCCGAGCGGAGTGAACCGGAGCCCCGCCTCCTCTGCCGCGCGGGCCGGGCAGACGCCTGCGTCTGCGAACCCGGTACCGACGGCCGCGGTGACGGCACCGTGTGTCCGCACCTCGTGCTCGTATCCGGCAAGCCGGCCGGCATCGATACCCTGCCGGTCCAGCCACGCATCGAAGAAGACCCGCGCCGCCGTGCCTTTCGGGCGGTTGACGAACCGGAGCGACTCAAGGCTGCCTGCATCGAGATCGCCGGCCGACGCAATACCCAGTTCCGTCCGGGCAATCTGCACCCGCAGGAGGTCTACGTCCGGCAGGTACCGGAGCACCTGGTCGTTCCAGGCCGATTCAGTCTCCGGGAGAGCGACCGAAGCAGCGTGGCAGGTATTCGCCCTGACGGCCAGCACTCCCCCCATCGTCGAGGCGTTGCAGCAATGGAGCAGGTAGCCGGCATCCGAGAGACGGTTTCCAAGTTCGTTGAGAGCGGGAACGCGCTCGCCGACACAGACAAGCGTGCGGGCGATCGAGGCCGACGGGACGGTGAGCCGGACGCGCACCTCTTCGCCCGCCTCGATCCCCTCACGAGCGGCAGGAATGTGAAGGTAGCCGTTTGCCCGGACCACCGCCATCTGGATGCCACCGCCCCGGGGATGGGGAGTCACCCAGCAGGTGCCGTCCACGCGCCCGACCGAGACCGGGACGAACTCGTCGAACCCGAGATCGGACGCCAGCCTCTTTGATAACCGGACGGCCAGCTCCTCGCCCGGGAGCGGCGAGAGCCCCCACCACGCGAGCAGGTTCCCGGCAACCTCGCGGAGAACGGTCTGTGCGGCGACCGGATATCCCGGCATTCCAAGGACCGGTTTGCCGCCGACGTTCGCGAGCAGCACCGGTTTTCCCGGCCGGACCGCGATGCCGTGGAAGACGATCTCCCCGAGCGCGCCGACGACGTCCCGGGCGAAGTCCCGGGTGCCGGCCGACGAGCCTGCCGAGAGGATGACGAGGTCGTTCTCAGCAACCGCCTTCTCTACCACCTCCCGGATCATGTCCGGGTCGTCGGGAACGATCTCGTAGCGGCGGCAGGTCGCCCCTATCCGGGTGAGGTAGGCCTCCGCCATGAGGGTGTTGGTCTCGATCGTCTGGCCGGGCGCGGGCGCTACGCCGAGCGGGACGAGGTCGCTCCCCGTCGGGACGATGCCGACCCGGACCGACCGCACCCGAACCCCGGTTATGCCGTAGGTCGCGAGCGCACCGATATCGAACGGCCGGATACGGTGGCCTTTCGAGAGGACGAGTTCGCCGGCCCGGATATCCTCGCCGGCACGCCGGACGTGCTGTCCGGATGCGGCGGACTTCCGGATCCGGGGTATGCCCTCTTCGTCCCAGGTATCCTCGATCATGACGACGGCGTCAAACGACACAGGGAGCACCTCGCCGGTATTGATGCGGGCATACCCGGCAAGGGGCAGCGGCCGCTGGTCCTGCGCCCCGAGGGTATCCCCACTCTTTACCGCGTAGCCATCGAACTTGGCGATGTCGGCCGTAGGAACGGAATACTCCGCGTACAGGGGCTCGGCCGTCACCCTGCCGACAGCCTGGCGCAACGGTACGGTCTCGGCACGGTTCACGGGAGGGAACGCCTGCCGCATGGCCGCGAGTGCTTCGGGGAGCGGGGTGAGGTTCAGGTACCGGCGTGACATGTTCCGACTCCAGTGGAATTATTTCTCTATCGGTTGTGGCCGGGAGCGAACCGTGCAGTCAAAGAGCGACGCCTCGCCGGCCGCAAGGATCGCGTCGACGCTCTCCGGGACAGCCCTGAGGCAGAAGACCGCCTCCACTCCCGGGCCGGCAAAGACGTAGCGGGCCTCTCCCCGGCATCGCAGCCGGCGATTTCCCGGGCGCGCGCCGGTGATCCCGATGAGCGCGTCGGCGATGCAGGGATCGGCGCCGAGCGCGACCGATACCTGCGGCGCCGAGAGGTCGCGCTCGAGGACGCGCGTCGCCGCCTCCGCGACCCGCACCGCGACCGCCACGCCCGGACAGAGTTCCCCATGATAGTTCACGGCTTCGCGGATGAGGCTCGCCCGGTACTCGCCGGGGCCCATCTTCCGGATCTTCTCCGTCCGGTCGTGGCCGGTCGCGGAGAAGACGCAGTCCCATCCGGTCTGGTAGGGTTTGAGGTCGACCACCGGCGTCCCGTCGATCATGTCCACGTTTTCGAGCGCGAGAAACCGCCCGTCCCGCACGCCCCGCAGCCGCACCACCGAGACGGAGAGAGGGTTCGGCCTCACCGGTGAGCGGAGGGAGAAGACGCCCTTCTCCGGGAGGTCGCCCGAGACCTTCCGGGCCACCGCTTTCAGGACTCCTCGATCCGCCTCGTGCATCCAGCAGACGAGGATCAGGTGCGAGTTCTCCTCGATGCCGAGGAGCGCCCCGGCGTAGTCCAAAAAGACCTCGATCTCGGCGTCCACGCCCTGGACCGGCATGTCGCTCCTGGAGCGGATGCCTGAATGCACGAGCCCGATAGGGAAGAGTTCCATGCGATGCCTTCTGTGTTGACGGGATGTACGCCCTCTCCCGGAGGGGAGAGGGAAATCCCTTCAGTACGCTACCTTCTCGTAGTAAGACTGTGACCGGCAGTCTGCGCAGGCCCCGCTGACGAGCAGGTTGTCGGGAACCATCTCGCCGCAGATGGAACAGATTGCGGACTTCCAGGGCCATTTCTGCGGCACTTTCACCCGCACTCTCTCGTACGAGAGTATATCGCGCCCTGCATCGATGACCTCGTCGATCAGCGCGATACCCCGGGTTCTCGGGTCGAAGAGCGGGTCTTTGGTGTACCAGAGAGCGAACGTAGGGTACTGCCCGATCTTCTCGCCGTCGACGAAGACCCGGATCCCGTTCACGTACGGGGCTTCGGCCGGTCCGTTCATGGTGATGGCGAACTTCCCGATCGGGATCACCCGGAGACGGTGGTTGCCGGTCGTGCAGTGAGCGATAACCTGCAGGGGGTCGGGCAGGCACTTCGTGGTCTCGCAGACGGCGTAGATCTTCTCGCCCTCGGGAGGTTTCAGGAGTTCCAGGGCATAGTCCACCATGAAGACCCCGACCAGAAGCCCGGGGGCCGCGAAGGTGTGAAAGTCGATACATCTCCGGAAGTGGTCGATCAGTTCCGGAGTGGAGCCTCTGGACTTGAGCCGGGCCTCGATGTCATCCCAGGTATGATTCAGTCTCGGTTGCACGGAAGAGTATTTGATCAAGGTTAGTTGTAAATATTTTGGCCAAGTAAACCATATTTAATTTACATAAACGGCCCAGATATGGCATATTGCCGATCATAGTTCGTATGATCGCATAATGACCGACTTCATAGCGATAAACCTGAAGGCCGGGGAGGGGGATTTATAAAGATCAATTATACCACCTAACAAAACGGCAAGTGTTAAAATAATAAGTTTAAATTTATATACTACGGCGTCGAGTAAAACTATTGTGAGCATGTCCGTCCTTCCTGACATGCTTGGCAACCGACGTTGAATGCAACAATCGGGAGAATGTGAATGACAGAAACCAATGGAAAGTTACGCTACGTTCCCACGACCTGCCCATACTGCGGCGTAGGGTGCGGACTTAACCTCGTGGTGAACGACGGCAAACTCGTCGGGGTCGAACCCCTGAAGAGGACGCCGGTGAACGAGGGAAAACTCTGCCCCAAGGGTGCCACCTGCTGGGAGTTCGTGCAGAGCCCCGACCGCCTGACGAAGCCGCTCATCAAGAAGAACGGCAAGTTCGAAGAAGCGACCTGGGACGAGGCCTACGACCTGATCGCTTCGAAGTTCAAGGAGACCTATGAGAAGTTCGGGCCGAAGTCCCTCGGCTTCCAGGTCTCGTGCCGGACCCCGAACGAAGAGTGCTACATCATGCAGAAACTCGCGCGGGTGGCCTTCAAGACCAACAACATCGACAACTGCGCGCGTATCTGCCACGGGCCGTCCGTGGCGGGGCTCTCGCTTTCGTTCGGCTCAGGCGCCGCAACGAATCCCTTCGAGGACCTCCTGAACGCGGACGTCATCTTCATGATCGGGGCGAACTCCATTGAGGCGCACCCGCTCGCCGGCCGCCGGATTGTCCAGGCAAAGAAAGCAGGCAAGACGATCATCGTCTGCGACCCACGCTACACGCCCACGGCGCGCCTTGCCGATGAGTATGTTCGTTACAACCCCTCGACGAACATTGCCCTGATCAACTCGATCATGTACTGGATCATCCAGGAGAACCTCCACGACAAGGAGTTCATCGAGAAGCGGACGACGGGATTCGAGGACCTGAAGAAGACCGTGGAGAACTACGCTGAGGTCGAGTCGATCACCGGCGTCCCCACCGAGCGGGTCAAGGAGATTGCGCGGATATACGCCAAAGCCAACAGCGCGGTGATCATCTACTGCCTCGGCATCACGGAGCTCACGACCGGCACGGACAACGTCCGGTCGCTCGGAAACCTCTCGATGCTCACCGGCAACGTCGGCAGGCCGGGAACCGGTGTCAACCCGCTCCGTGGCCAGAACAACGTCCAGGGCGCCTGCGACATGGGTGCGTACCCGAACGTCTTCTCCGGCTACCAGAAGTGCGAGGACGACGCCACCCGGAAGCGGATGGAGGAACTCTGGGGCGTCACCGGGCTTGCGAAGGAGTACGGCGTGACCCTGACCGAACAGATCACCCAGTGCGGCGACCCGATCAAAGCGATGTACATCTTCGCGTTGAACCCGGTCGTCTCCTACCCCGACTCGAACCACGTCATGCGGTCGCTTGAGAAGCTCGACTTCCTCGTCGTGCAGGACATCTTCATGACCGAGACGGCGCAGTACGCCGATGTTATCCTGCCCGGAGCATCCTTCGCCGAGAAGGACGGGACGTTCACCAGCGGCGAGCGGCGCATCAACCGTGTCCGTAAGGCCGTGGAGACCCCGGGCGATGCAAAGGAAGACTGGCAGATCTTCGTCGATCTCGCCCACAAAC
The DNA here is from genome assembly GCA_023436625.1 of Methanobacteriota archaeon. Lineage (GTDB taxonomy): Archaea > Halobacteriota > Methanomicrobia > Methanomicrobiales > Methanoculleaceae > Methanoculleus. Next base: position 33,095 of record JAEZIP010000025.1, read on the forward strand.
TCGGCCTCAAGGGCTTTGACTTCAACTCGCCGGAGGATATCTGGAACGACTTACGGCGGGTCACTCCGTCGATGGCCGGCACCAGCTACGAGAGAATGGAGAAGCCGGAGTCCATACACTGGCCCTGCCCGACCCTGGAGCACCCGGGAACTCCCATCCTGCACCGCGAGAAGTTCGCGTCGGCAGACGGTCTCGGACACTTCTTCGGTATCGAGCACCGGCCGCCCGCGGAGGTCGCCGACGCCGAGTATCCGTTCACCCTGATGACCGGACGTCTGCTCTTCCACTACCACACCCGGACGCAGACCGACCGCGCGAAACTCCTCCACCACGAGGTGCCCGCAGGGTTCGTCCAGATCAACAGCGACGATGCCATGCGGATGAAGATCCAGAACGGGGAGAAGATCAAACTCAGCAGCAGGCGCGGTGAGGTGGAGACCCTCGCGAAAGTGACCGACGAGGTCGCGCCCGGGGTGCTGATGATGACGATGCACTTTGGGGATGCAGCCGCGAACATGCTGACGAACACCGCGCTCGACCCGCTCTCCAAGATGCCGGAGTTGAAGCACTGTGCTGTGAAGGTTGAGAAGATCACGGGGGTGCAGTAAGATGGCAGCAAAGGGAGATATGTTCTACGCCTGGACGACGAGCCCCGATATCGCCAAAGTGGCGGAGTGCGGCGGCGCGGTGACCGGGCTTCTCAAGTATGCCCTGGAGAACAAGATCGTCGACGCCGTGCTGGCGGTGAAGAAGGGCGTGGACCTCTACGATGCGGTTCCCACGGTCATTACCGACCCCGCCGAGATCGGACAGACGGCAGGCTCGCTCCACTGCGGCACGCTCCTGCTCTCGAAACTGATCAAGAAGTACCTCGACGGCGCCGGAGACATGCGTCTTGGGGTGACGGTGAAGGGTTGCGACGCGATGGGCATATACGAACTCGCGAAGCGCAACCAGGTCAACCTGGACAACCTCCTCCTGATCGGCGTCAACTGTGGTGGCTCGGTGAGCCCGGTCGCCGCCCGGAAGATGATCCGCGAGAAGTTCGGCGTTAACCCCGACGACGTCGTCAAGGAAGAGATCGACAAGGGCCAGTTCATCATCGTCACGAAGGACGGCCAGCACAAGGGCATCTCGATGGACGAGCTCGAAGAGGAAGGCTTTGGTCGCCGGTCCAACTGCCGCCGGTGCAAGATGAAAGTCCCGCGCCAGGCGGACCTCGCCTGCGGCAACTGGGGTGTCATCGGCGATAAGGCCGGCAAGGCCACCTTCGTCGAGGTCTGCTCCGAGAAGGGTGCGAACCTCCTCAATGCGGCCGTGAAAGCCGGAGCGATCGCCTCCGAGCCCGCGAACCCGAAGGGTATCGAGATCCGGGGCAAGGTCGAGAACGCGATGCTGAAGCTCGGCGACAAGTGGCGGGCACGCTACTTCGAGGGCCTCGGCGAGGGCAAGGAACGCCTGGAGAAGATCATGGAGGACACGTCCCGGTGCATCAAGTGCTACGCCTGCATCGAGAACTGCCCGATCTGCTACTGCGTCGACTGCAGCACGAAGAAGACCTACCTGGTGCCGCCGGGCGAGCTTCCTGTGCCGTTCATGTTCCACCTGATCCGGTTCGCGCACATCTCCGACTCCTGTGTCAACTGCGGCCAGTGCGAGGAGAACTGCCCGATGGAGATCGCGAACTCGCTCTACATGCACTCCCTGCAGACGGATATGCAGAGGATGTTCGGCCACACCCCGGGTGTGGATATGAACCTTCCTATCCTCGCGCTCGTCGAGGAGAAGGCGGAACGGGAGCGACTCTCCGCGACCGGAAGCGACCAGATCTTCAACGTGTTCGAGTAAACGACGCTCCGAAGGAGCGGAGTTCGAGAAACCCAAAGGATTTCGAGGACGACGGACGGAACGTCCGGAACTTGAGAAAACGCGAAGCGTTTTCGAGCAGCGACGTCCCGTGGGGACGGAGTTCGAGCACCGAAGGTGCGAGGGCGATGTTCGGTCCTACCCGAACACACACCTTTGCGCCCGGCCAATCCGGCCGGGCGTGTAACGACCACTGAAAAACCATCTTGAGTTCCATAAAAAAAACCTCCCTTGCGCCCGTGCCGGGGCGCAAAAGTGTGTGCCTGGCAATACCCGGCGGCGGGAGAGGCCCCAAACCTCTCTTCCGCTGCCGGGCAGCCGTTAAAATCCCTTCTGTGCTGCCAATCAACGTTTTTACATGGGGTTCGTCCGCACACCACAGGAATCGGCAATCGGAAGGCTGAACTGCTGCAACCCCCTACGACAACAGCAGCATAACCGGCCGTCCGAAGGGTGGTGAGGCCGCTTGCATCGCCGGGGTACGAAGCAGGGTCTGTGGCAACGGAGGAAGTAGATGAAATTTGTATGTCCACTTGTTGTCGTTCGCGACATAGAGGTTTCCAGGACCTTTTATGAGGAGGTGCTGAACCAGAACGCAGTATACGATCTCGGCGAGAATGTATCGTTCGAGGGTGGCTTTGCGATACATCTCCGCTCGCACTTCTCGGATCTCATCGGCGTCGATGAAAGCGATATTGTTCAGGGTTCGAACAACGCCGAACTCTACTTCGAGGAGGACGACCTGGATGCATTTCTTGAAAGACTCAAAGAGATGGACTCCGTGAAGTTCGTGCATGGACTCGTCGAGCAACCCTGGGGACAGCGGGCCATCCGGCTGTACGATCCCGATCTGCACATCATCGAGGTCGGCGAACCCATGGAAAGCGTGGTAAGGAGGTTCCTCGGCAGGGGGTTCTCGGTCGAGGAGACCGTACGGCGCACCTCGATGCCCGAGGAGTTCGTCCGGCAGTGTGTATGAAAGGCGCGCCGGGGACGACCACCGGTATCGTCTAGTCCTCTCCCGTGCATGATCTCTACAGGAATCGATCCCGCCCCGGAGTGATCCGGCGCGTGTGGCATACGTGAAGTGAGGAATCATGTTCAAAAAAATCGCCTGTATCCGTATCGGCGGCGGGCAGGTCACCCGGGCTGCCGCCGAGGAGGCGCCGGTGGCGGTCTTCGTCAACGGCCGGCACCTGACGACCGTTGCCTTGACTCCCGGCGGGTTTGAAGACTTCATCACCGGCTACCTCTACACCGAAGAGATCATCAGGAATGCCGGCGAGATCGAGTCGGTCAGGATCGAGGAGAACCGGATAAGCGTCCTCACCAAGAACATCTTCAAGCGCGTCAGCGTAAAAAAGACCATCCTCTCCGGGTGCGGAGGGGCCGTCTCTTACATCGATACGCAGAAACTGCCCGCGATCGACTCCGATCTCACGGTATCCGTCCCGGATATCGAGGGCGCCATCGCCGCTCTCAGAGCGCCCGGCATGCTCGATGCAGTCGCTCTTGCCACGGGAGGCCGCATCGTCGCCTGTGCAGAAGACCTCGACCGGCACAACGCCCTCGACCGTGTGATCGGCCGGGGGTTGCAAGACGATCTTGACTTCTCCAGGACGTTCGCCGTCGGCACCGGGACGGTCACCTCCGAGATGGTCCGCAAATGCCTTGTGGCGAACATCCCGGTGCTGGTCTCCACCGGACCCCCGACGGCCCTCGCCGTGGAGATCGCGGAGGAGACCGGGCTCTGCATCGTCGGGTACGCGGGAACGCCGGAGATGGCGGTCTATACGCACGCGGGAAGGATAGCGGAGTAGTCCCGGCCTCACCGCCCCCGGCTGATCTCGCCGACGGCCGCAATGAGGAGGTCGATCTCGTGCTCGGTCGTGAAGGCTGCCATACTCGCCCGGACCGTCCCCTCCGGGAGGTTCAGGTGCTCCATCAGCGGCTGGCAGCAGTGGTGCCCCGACCGCACCAGGATGTCCGCATCCTCGTCGAGCATCTGCGCGGCCTCCTGCGGGTGGACGCCGTCGATGGTGAACGAGACGACCCCGATCCGGGCTCCCGGCCTTCTCCCGGCGTAGACCGTGACCCCATCTATTGCGGAGAGCCCCTCGATCAGCCGGGCGGTCAGGCGCTCCTCATGCCGGTGGACCCGCTCCATCCCGATCGCCGAGAGGTAATCCACGGCGACCCCGAGCGCGATCCCGCCGCCGACGTTCGGCGTCCCGGCCTCGTAGCGCTGGTAGCCCTCCGCCGGCTCATACCCCTCAGCCGTCACGCTCGCGACCATGCCGCCGCCGAGGGTCGGTGATTCGAGGAGAAGATCCCGCATCCAGAGGACACCGGTCCCGGTCGGCCCGAACATCTTGTGCCCCGCGAAGCAGAGGAAGTCGCAGCCGAGGTCCGCGACGTTTACCGGCATATGCGGCAGAGACTGGGCTCCGTCCACGAGGAAGAGCGCGCCGTGCTCCCGGCAGAGCGCCGCGATCTCTTTAACCGGCGTCGTCACGCCGAGGACGTTCGAGGCGTGGGTGACGGCGACGAGCCGGACGCCGCCCCGGGCCAGGGTCGCTTCGAGTGCGGCAAGGTCGAGCGAGTAGTCGGCGTCGATCCCGATCACGTCGAGCGCGACTCCCTGCTTCGCAAGCACCCGCCAGGGGAGGAGGTTTGAGTGGTGCTCGAGGATGGTGGTCGCCACGCGATCGCCCGGCTTCCAGGAGAGGCCCTGCGCAACCATGTTGATCGCGTCCGTGGCGTTCTTCGTGAAGACCGTCACCCCCGCCTCCCCGCCGATGAACCGGGCCACCTTCTCGTGGGCATGCCAGTAGCGCTGCGTCGCGATCCGGGTCAGGCGGTGAACGCCCCGGCCGACGTTGGCCCGGTAGCGGTGTTCGAACTCGACGAGCGCCTCCACCACCGGCTCCGGCGAGAAACTCGTCGCCGCGTTGTCCAGGTAGACGATGTCGCCGAGGATCGGGAAGTCTCCCCGGATCTCGTCCGGAGTAAACTCGTTCTCTGCCGGCACCGCCGGCTCAGGGGTTTCCAGAGTCTTCGTTGTTGCCACCTCCACGCTCTTCTTGACCGGGGTAGCCCGGCTTTCCGGGGTAGTCCGGCTTTCCGGGGTAGCCCGGCTTTCCGGGGTAGCCCGGCTTTCCGGGGTAGCCCGGCTTTCCGGGGTAGCCCGGCTTTCCGGGGTAGCCCGG
>JAEZIP010000060.1:0-46531 GCA_023436625.1 Methanobacteriota archaeon
ACAGTGGACCGTGGGGGATATCGCCACGCACTGCCCCCGCCCCCGGGGGCGGGGAACGACTGCCGGAACGGCAGGAGTTTGAGCACCGCAGGTGCGGAGTGCGACGGGCTACGGGGCCGGAGCATGAGCACCGTCAGGTGCGGGGAGGAGGCCGGAGGCCGGGCGGGGTGGGGGCACAGGTATAGCCTTCTGGGGTAGAGACAGGGGAGGGGGGATGCTCCCCTTCGCACCTATCGGTGCTCAAGCTCGCTTCGCTCGCACTCCCCGTCAGCCCCACCCCAAACGCGATACCCCCTCGGAAGCCGTTTTTGGGCTTTAACCTCGTGTCTTACACTTGCCTGGATCTCCAGGCACCCCCGGTATGGGGCATCCCTACAACAGGAGTTTCGTCCGACACCACCCGAGCCCCACCCTAACCCCCCGCGCGCCCCCCGGTGACCGGGGCGGGCTCCTCGGGGGTTCCGAAGCCAGGAAATACGAATAAATTACTGAAAATAAGCAGACTTTGTGATACGAATTTATATCACCATAATACGTGGGCGAGTGAGAACCACTCGCTCCACCAACTCCAGCTGATCGGCAGGAATGTTTGCGATCGCGGATTATGAGGACGTGCAAATAAAAAGGGGTTATAGAGGGATTTACCGGGCCGGGATGATGAGCGAACGCTCGCCGGCGGGCATGAACTCGCGGATTGCACCCTTCGCGAACTCGCGGCGGGGCTCGGCGAAGTCGAACTTCAGGCTCGGGTCGGCGAAGCAGACCTTGACGAGCGGGCTGTAGCAGAACGCGTCGCCGCGGCCGTAGTGGGAACCGGCGACGATCGCAGCGTACTCGCCCTGGTGTCCGACGTTCATCGCGTAGTTCGGGTAGTTCGGGCCACGGAGTTCTCCCATCAGACCGCGGTCGGACTCCATGGAGAGCGAGTTCGCGGAACCGCACTGGTCCTGCAGGTCGTAGCCGAAGAAGCCGAGACGCGACCATCCGTCCTTGTGCAGGAGCATGGAGAGGTACCAGCCGTTTAAGCCGGCGTTCGAGTTTCCGGTCGTGATAGAGGTCGTCAGACCGGACGCGGCGGCGATGACGCCGGCACGCTGGGACCCGCCGAAGTGGTCCTCCATCATGGTCGGGAACTGCTCGTACTGCTCCATGGCGTTGAGCGTGACCTCGCTGGCGAGATCGTTGACGATCTCCTGGGTCGGCTTGACCTTGTCGTTCGGGCTCGGGTTCTTCCAGTCGACCTTGTACTTGTCCTTGGCGTAGTCCATACCGTAGTAGGTGAACTCGTCGAGGATGTTGTCGGTGTAGGCCGCGGTCGCGTACTGCGTGAAGCCGACACCGCCGGACATGTAGGAGCCGAGCCAGATCTGGTCGTAGAGCATGGTTCCGGCACCGACGACCTCAAGGGCAGCCTTCGCGGGGTCGTTGGGATACTTCCGGTTTGCCTGGACGATATCGGCGAAGAGGCCGAACTTGATGCCACCGGGCTCGTTCGGGCCACGGGCACGCCGGGCGGGCAGGTGGGATCCCATCTGGATGACGCCTGCGTGCTTCGCGGCGTAGGAGAGGTCGGCGACGGCCGCTTCACCGGCGCACATGCGGTAGGCGGCGATGAAGGACATACCGATCTGCATGGCGGACCACCGGGAGGTCGTTCCACCGTCGCAGGTCCTCGAGACCGAGGTCGGGATGTGGATAGCCTGGTACATGCTCTTGCCGACTTCTGCCTTGAGTTCCTCGGCCTGCTTGGCGGGGAAGAGCTTCTCGATGTTCAGCAGGAACTGGGGCTCGATGTCGTCTGCGAGCTCCTGGTCGCCGGTGAAGACCTTGACGTAACAGTCGTCGACGAGGCCGGGGTGGGTCTCGACCATGTGCTCCTGGACGACGGCGCCGCCGGGCATGGCGTGGTTTAAGATGTGGAGGTACTCGTTGATCGTCTCGGGGGTGACTTCCTTGCCGAGACGCTTCTGCAGGGTCTGGTGAGCGAGGTCCATCCCGACGATGACGGTCCTCCTGATGTCGTCCCACATCTGCTGCATCGCAGAGTTGTTGACGAAGTGCAGGTCGTCACCCTCGACGAAGACGCCGGTGCCGCTGACCTCGTAGGTCATCAGCTGGCGCTGGCCCATCGGGATACCGCCAAGGTGGCAGCGCTCGGGGTCGTACATGGAGACACCGCGGTCCATCTCGACGGCGCGGCTCGCCTTCATGAACTCCATCTTACGGGGAGACTGGCGGACGCCGTTGAACTTGTAGAACTCGGCGGTCTCGGACTCGACGTCCTGTCCCTGGAACTTCTCCTTGAGCGCCTTCAGGAACAGCTTCTGGGATCTCTCAATCTTTGCCATTGTAATCACTCCTCTTTCGGCATGAAGCCGTATTTCGTGCGCAGCGAGTGGATGCGCTTGACATATTCGACGTACTCGGTGTCGTCGCGGTAGGAGGTTCCTACGAGCGAGTGGTAGATCGTCGTGTGGGCCTTGAGCCACTTCTGGTCCATGGGCTTGCCGACGGCAACCGCACGGTCGAGAGGCTCGCCGATCTGGTTCTTGACGTACTTGACGATGCCGTCCTCCCCGAGGATATTCCTCTGGAGCATGTCGAACATCATGCCGTCTTCAGCAAGACGGAGCGAGTGGCCGTGCACGGTCGCACCGCGGATGCCGACGAGAGCGGGGTCGAACATCTCGGTCTCAATGAGATCCTTGGAGTACTTCTCGAGGTCGCGCTCACGGCACTCGACGATCTGACGGCCGGAGAGCGTACCGGGGTCGATGCCGCGGAAGCGGTAGCACTCGGTGTAGGTCCGCTGGTAGGGCTGCGAAGGGGCGTTGAACATCGAGTCCGCGAACTGGATGTAGCGGACGCGGTCGCCGGCCTGTGCACCCTCGGTGGGCTTGACGAGCTTGCGCATGGGGCAGTCGGGCTCCTGCTGCTCGGCGAGCGGCGGGTGGGCGCTCGGATACGCCGATCCGGGAGCGCGGTGGCCGAGGATCAGCACGATGTCCTCATCCGTTACGGAACGAACCTTCTCAAGCTTCTGGCCTGGGTTCATCTGTTTGCGCCGGTTCTCGGCGACAATCGATGTCCCGGGACCGTACTGGGGCTTGTATGCCATTTTTCATTCACCTCAAAGTGATTGATATCTTATCCATTTCCTGTCTTGAATGAGTTCCAGCCAAATTTCCGGGTATTTTGCGCTCAGGCCGTCACCGTTCCGTTCGGATGACCACCGGCCCTTCCCCGTTCCGGGGGTCCGCAAGGCCGATGAGCGCTGTATCGACACGAGGCCCATACTTCGCGTAGTCCACGAGCGTCGGAGCGGTCTTCATGAACCTGCCCTCCTGGAGCTGGTAGGAGAACCCCACAAAGAAGCCGTCGCAGAGCGACCGGATCTTCTCGATAACGGAAGCATCCTCGACCTCCAGGACGACCTCGCCCGCAGCGATGCGGAGCGCGATCTCGGCATCGCCGACGTGGATCGCTTTACGGTCCGAATGCGGGTTCGGGTTCCCCCGTGCCGGCCCGTACGGGACTTTCTTTGGCAGGCCGGGGCCGTGGATCATCATCCGCCGGATGCCGGGTATGTCGGCGAGCTTATTGAGCAGGCGTTCGGCCGTATCAGGCTTGAGCATCCTGAGGGGCACGATCCTGACCTGCGGAAACGTGGCGTTCGTCATTCGGATCTCTGCTTGTTCAGGCTCCGTTGGCGATCTGGTTGATCGGCTTGTTGAACACGTCGATCTTACCGTAGGTGTCGGCGAAGATCTTCGAGGTGCTCTCGGGCGAGAACATCTGGGTTCCGGCGTCGAGTGCCGCTGCAGCGACCACGCACGGGATAGCAACGCCGTTTGCGTGCCGGGTCACGACGTGGTTACCGTTGAAGATACCGGGGCCGCCACCGCCGTAGATCGAGTGGCTGAAGAACGAGAACCCGACGGCGGTACCCATGACGCGGCCGTAGTCGGTGCTCGGGAGACCGGTCTCGTGCTCGAGCAGATCGTTGAAGTAGAGGAGCGTCGCGGAGACTGCCTGGGCGAACCGTCCTGCACCGCAGTTGACGATGGTTGCTGCCATGGTTCCTGCGGCTGCGTAGGCGTTCCAGAGCATGGGGTCCTTCGTGTCGTAGAACTGGAAGTACCCGCCCTTCTTGCCGGGGAAGATGACCTTGTCCTCGATGGCGCGCTCGACCAGGCTCTGGACGACCGTGCCGATGGTTCCCGTCTGGCCGTTTGCCTTGACGAGATCGTAGACCATGTTGTTCGCGTTCAGGCCCTGGTAGGCGTAGGCGAGCAGCATGGCGCGCTCGAACGGCCCGACGGCGGATCCCATCTCGAAGATACCGGCGGTCTCGAGGGTGGATGCGAGTGCTGCACCCTGCAGGGCGTTCCTGCCGGTCATCATGACGGTGTGGTTGACCGGGATGTTCCGGAGAGCGTAGCCGATACCCTCGTTGTTCTGGGGGATGGTGAGGATCGACGTGACGAGTGCGCCTTCCATGTCCTGGGTGTGCGGGTAGCCGCCCCAGCAGGCCGCCTTGACGGTGGACGCGTTGAAGGCATCGATGTCGAACTGGTCGACGATCGCGAAGGTGGTCGCGGCTGCGACCGAAGTGATCGCGGCATCGTAGGTGGACGCGTTGACCAGGCGCTTCGTCGGGACCTTGACAAGCTGGAGCTTGCCGCCGTTGAACTCCATGATCTCGGTGTCGTCACCCTCCTCGACCTGGATCATCTCCTTGATCTTGGCGACGATGGCGTCCTTGTTCTCCATGATGGGGAGATCCAGTTCTCTTCCCTTGATCTTGCCCTTTCCAAGCTTGCCAGCCTTGAGCGCATCCTGGATGCCCCCGAGGTTTACGTTGATCGTTCTCTTGGTCAGGTCGATGATCTTACCTGTGGCCGGGTTAACCAGCGGGCTGATTCTGTCGAGGGTGACGCCGCTCTTGAGCAGCTTCCCGTCATCAGAATAGAGATCAATTGTTTCCGTGTATTTAGCCATAGTATTTCATCCTTTTACCCTTGTTCAATGCATTCCGTTCATGCTAGAGGCCAGAGCAAACACCGGCTCCGGATCTCTGAAGGCCACTACTGCACGTCCCAAAAGGGACTATAAGAGTAGAAGGAGAGCTATTAATAAAATTTGCGAATTAACGCGGACTTTTTTACATAAAGTAATATTTACATCGATTATATTTCCAAACGGATATTTTAAAATCGAGATTGAACGGTTCAAATGGTTGAACGCGATCCTTAAAAAGGATTTCTCCCGGCACCACGTTCGAGGCGAAGGGGCTGGAGGGAGGAGGAGAGGGACACATATTAAATAATAAATAAGGCAATACTAATAGCAAGGATTAAAATTTTTCTTGCTGAAAGGTGCTCAATTGTACCCGACTCTATAGGTTGGATTTTGAGATATATAATCTTACCCGGAGAGGGGAGGATTCCAGGGAACGCTGATAGTCAGACCTTTTTTTCCAGGATCCATACAACAGCGGCCAGAAGTAAATGCGATGTGGTTATATAGTATCCTCCGTAAACACCCGGGCGTACCGGTTGCGGTCGTGCAGACTCCGGATCCCGCGCATCCAGAACGATGGAGGAAGAGGGGAGCCGGTTTCGCGCCTCTCGCAACCTGCATCCTGTGGGCCCCGACCGGGATCGGAGAGGCTGATACCCCCGCACACCGGCACGGCAATTACATCGCACATCAGCGCCGCTGGGGCGACCAGCCCGGAACTGCTCAATGTCGTGACATTTCTCAACAGATCCCGTCACCTCTTCAGGTAAAGGGGAATGCCCACTAAAATGCTCAATGTAAAGTTTGTCATCTTCAATTACTTACAAATCCGGAATGGTTAAATACAAAACATTACAAGTTATGACAAAGCGATCCGTCCGGTGCTCCGCCCGGAGAGCTTCTATTCCCTCAGGTGAGGAGCTCCTCTGCATATCGATTGGTTTTCCGGTGTGTTCCGGGGACCCGGCCGGCAGACCCTCGCCGTGCAGGAGGGTCCGCCCTGCCAGGTATGGAAAGCCCCGATAGATCCTCCCGTAACGCAGAGGAGAGCCCATCGAGGGCCGTACTGGGAGCACCACACTCTACGGGGCCGACTCGCCGGAACTTCGGAAGACCGGCCCTACCAACTACATTGAGGCAAAACAATGGCGAACAAGATTACGTTGAACATGATCACCCAGCGCTCCATCGAAGAAGGCGTCGCGATGGAAAAGGGCAAAACGACCCCGGAATACTTCGAGGCCTGCTCGATCATCGAGATGCACGACGACGACGTCAGAGCGCTCGGTCTGGTCCCGAACCAGCTTGTACGGGTGACGAGCGAGTGCGGAAGCGTGATCGTCAAGACCGTCAGGGGACGTCAGTCACTCTACCCCGGTCTTGCGTTCATCCCCCAGGGTGTCTGGGCAAACCAGGTGGTTCCTCCACGGACCCAGGCAACGGGGGAACCCCAGTACAGCGGCTTTCCCGTGACGGTTGAGCCCGTCAACGGTGAACGGCGCAAGAGTGCGCTCGAACTTGTCCAGGGCGCCGTCGGCCTGTGGAGAGGTGATCAGTAATGCCAAAGAAAGTTGAAAACGTTGGATGCCCATACTGCGGCGTCTGCTGCGACGACCTTGTCGTGACCGTATCGGACGATGGAAAGCAGATCCTCGAGGTGGAGAATGCCTGTGCCATCGGCAACCAGATCTTCCACCATGCGACAGGCGGCGAGAGGATCCGGCTCCCCCGCCTCCGCCAGCCGGACGGCACCTACAAGGACATCTCCTACGACGAGGCGGTCGACTACGCGGCAAAAGTACTCCACAATGCGAAGAAACCCCTGATCTACGGGTTCGGATCGACCAACTGCGAGGGCATGGCCGCCGCGGCCAAGGTCGCCGAGAAGGCGGGGGCCGTGCTCGACAACTGCGCGTCCATCTGCCACGGAAGCTCCTTTTTGGCCATATTCGACAACGGTTACCCGAGCTGCACCCTCGGCGAGACGAAGAACCGGGCCGACGTCATCGTCTACTGGGGCGCAAACCCCGCCCATGCCCACCCGCGGCACATGTCCCGCTACTCGATCTTTCCCCGTGGTTTCTTCACCGGCAAGGGCCAGAAGAGCCGCAAGATCATCGTCATCGATCCCCGGCACACCGACACCGCCCAGGTGGCGGATATCTACCTGCAGGTGCAGCAGGGGCATGACTACGAGCTCTTCGACGCGTTCCGTGCCGTCGTCCGGGGCCACGAGATCCCGGACGTTGTCGCCGGGATCAAGCGGGAGCAGATCCTTGAGGTTGCCAATATCCTGAAGAAGGCCCGGTTCGGCACCATCTTCTACGGCATGGGACTCTGTCACTCCGACGGCAGGAACCACAACGTGGACATCGCCATCAGCCTGACCCGCGACTTGAACGACTTCACCAAGTGGACGATCATGGCGATGCGGGGCCACTACAACATCACCGGGCCGGGCGCGGTCTGGTCATGGCAGTATGGGTACCCTTACTGTCTGGACCTGACGAAGAAGGATATCGCCTACATGAACCCCGGCGAGACGAGCTCCGTTGATCTGGCGATGCGCGACGAGGTGGACGCCTTCTTCAACGTGGGGACCGATGCCGGCGCCCACTTCCCGATCGAGGCGGTCAAGCACCTCCGGAAACACCCCTGGATCACCGTCGACCCGAACATCTGCATGGCAAGCGAGATCTCCGACCTCCACATCCCGGTGGGGATCGTCGGGGTCGAGGTCCCGGGCATCGTCTATCGGATGGACAACGTCCCGATCCAGTACCGCAAGGTCATCGACCCGCCCGAGGGCGTCATCAGCGACGAGGAACTTTTCGAGCGGATCCACAAGAGGCTCTGCGAACTTGAGGCCGAAGAGGCCGCGAAAGGGCAGGCAAAGGCCGCGCCGGAAGGCGTACGTGCGGAGGAGTGAGACATGAGCGAACTACTGATCAGGAACGGGTTCGTCTTTGACCCCCTGCAGGGCATCAAGGGCAACCGCATGGACATCGGTGTCAAGGACGGCAGGATTGTTGAGCCGGGCACCCTCAAGAACCCGAAGACGATCGACGCCGCCGGCATGACCGTGATGGCGGGCGGTGTCGACATTCACTCCCACGTGGTCGGGCCGAAGGTGAACGTCGGCCGGCTCTTCCGCCCGGAGGACAAGCTCTTCAAGAGCCCCTTCAAGCGCTGCAGCCGCATGGAGATGGGCTTCTCGGTCCCCTCGACGTTCAAGACCGGCTACGACTACGCGCGGATGGGCTACGTCTTCGTCAACGAGGCGGCGATGCCCCCGCTCCACTCCCCGCACGTCCACGAAGAAATACGGGATACCCCGATCATCGACAACGCCGCGATGCCGGTCTTCGGGAACAACTGGTTTACCCTTGAATACCTCAAGAACAACGAGATCGAGAACAACGCCGCGTATACCGCCTGGCTCCTCCGCGCTACGCGCGGGTTCGGCATCAAGGTCGTCAACCCCGGCGGCTCCGAGGCCTGGGGATGGGGGCTGAACTGTGTAAACATCCACGACCCGGTTCCCTACTTCGCCATAACTCCGGCAGAGATCGTGAAGGGGCTCATCGAGACGAACGAGCATCTCGGCCTCCCCCACTCCGTGCACCTGCACTGCAACAATCTCGGAAATCCGGGGAACTACACCGATACCCTCGAATCGCTCAAACTCGCCGAAGGCTACGCCCCGAAGAACGACTTCGGCCGCGAGCAGGTGATGCACGTCACGCACCTCCAGTTCCACTCCTACGGCGGCGACTCGTGGGGGAACTTCGAGTCCCGGGCAAAAGACGTCATGGACTACGTGAACGCCCACGAGAACATCACCATCGACATGGGCCAGGTGACCCTCGACGAGACCACCACGATGACCGCCGACGGGCCGTTCGAGCACCACCTGTGCTCCCTCAACCACCTGAAGTGGGCGAACGTGGATGTGGAGCTCGAGACCGCCGCGGGCGTCGTGCCCTACATCTACAGCCCGAAGGTCAAGGTCTGCACCATCCAGTGGGCCGTCGGCCTGGAGATCGCGCTGCTCGCAAAAGACCCGATGCGGACGTTCGTCACCACCGACCACCCGAACGCAGGACCGTTCACCCGCTACCCGCAGGTCATCACCTGGCTGATGAGCAGGGCGGCGCGTGACGCGACCATGAAGACGTTCAAGTGGCTCGATAAGACGATCGACGCCACTTCCATCGACAGCATCGACCGCGAACTCAGCCTCTACGAGATCGCGCAGATGACCCGTGCCGGGCCGGCAAAGGCGCTCGGCGTCAGCAACACCTACGGCGGGCTCGCTCCCGGCATGGATGCCGACATCGCCGTCTACGCCCTCAACCCCGAGAGTATGCCCTCCGACCCGGCAGAGATCGAGAAGGCTTTCGCCCGGTGCGCCTGGCTGGTCAAGGACGGCGTCGTGACCGTCCGGGACGGCGAAGTCGTCGCGGAACCCGCAAAGCGGACCGTCTGGGTCGACGTAAAGGTCCCGGAGAACGCACAGGTGCAGAGGGACATCTACGAGCACTTCCTCAGGCACTACAGCGTGAAGCTCGACAACTACTCGCTCTTCGAGGAACACCTCCACAACCCGCGGGTGATTGAGGTCGACGCAACAGAATGAGGTGATGAGAAGCATGAAGACAGTAACCCTCACCCTGACCAACCCCTCCGAACTCCTTCTCGAGGGGCAGAACATCACTCCGGACAACTTTGCAGGCAAGAAGGCCGCCGAGATCGCCGCCCTCGATGTCTGGGAAGGCAAGCAGAAGAGCCCGCTCGGGAAGTACTTTACGGTTGCAGGCGACGGCGGAGCGACGGCGGCCGAAACGAAGATCGTCCTCCGCGGAGACTGCACCCGTGTGAAAAGGATCGGCCAGCAGATGACTGCAGGCGAGATCGTCATCGAAGGCAACGCCGACATGTACATCGGCGGCTGGATGAAGGGCGGTAAGATCCACGTCAAAGGAAACGTCGACTCGTTCAGCGGCATCGGGATGGAAGGCGGCGAGTTGATCGTCGACGGAAACGCCGGAAGCCACCTGGGCTCATCGCCCCGCGGCGAATGGCGCGGCATGCAGGGCGGGCTGATCCGGGTCGCCGGGTCCGTCGGCAACGATACGGCCACGTTCATCAACGGCGGGACGATCATCATCGGCGGCGATGCGGACATTCACATCTCCACCCACGGCGAAGGCGGCACCGTCGTCGTCAAGGGCAACGCCAAGGGCCGTGTCGGCGGGCAGATGGTGAAAGGCGACATCTACGTCTACGGGACGATCGAGAACCCGCTCCCGGGATTCAAGATGGTCGGCGAGGTGGAGCAGGAGGTCGACGGCGAGACCGCCCGCTTCGCCCACCACATCGGAGACCTCGGCGAACGTCATCCGGTCGCGAAGGGCAAGACGGTGTATGCAAACCTCTACACCAGAATCTAACTTTTTTCTCCAGGCGAGAGTGACAGGCTCTTCGGGAGCAGGCGACCGGGCGGGCGTAACACCATGATGAGGCGCTGCCTCGCAACAAAGTCGCTTGCGGATGTCCTGGATCTGATGCGGTCCGCTTTTCAAAACACGGACCGGACTATCCGGGTCCCGGTGGCCGGGGCGGCCGGGCAGGTGACGGTAAGACCCGTCCACTCGCCCCTGACAGTCCCGGCAACAGATATTGCAGCAAGAGACGGCTTTGCCGTCGTGAGCAGCGAGACCGCCGAAGCGAGCGCGAAAAACCCGGTCAGGCTCAAAAATCCCTGCAGGGTGAATACCGGGAACACGATCCCTCCAGGCTACGATGCGGTCGTCATGATCGAGGACGTCGCCGGAGAGGAGGGGGTCTGGACCACCGGGAAGGCGGTGCTCCACGGTGAACATATCTATCCGGCCGGCACAGAGATCCGGCAGGGCGACCCGATCCTCCCCGCCGGACACCGGATACGCCCCTGCGACATCGGGGCACTCCTCTCCTACGGGATCGTCGCGGTCGACGTACGGAGCGTGAAGGTCGGTCTCATTCCGACGGGGAGCGAACTGGTCCCGGCAGGCGAGCGCCCGGGACCCGGTCAGGTGATCGAGAGCAACACCGCCGTTGCGGCGGCGTTGCTCGGTGAGGCCGGCGCCTTCTCGACCCGCTACGGAATCGTCCGCGACGACCCACGCAATCTTCGACAGGCCATCAGGCGGGGCATCAGGGAGAACGACCTGCTCCTGGTCTCCGCCGGGTCATCGGCGGGCACCCGGGACTTCACCGCCGGCGTCGTTGGCGAGCTCGGGGAGGTGCTCGTCCACGGCATTGCGATGAAACCCGGAAAACCGGCGATCATCGGACGGATCGACGGCAAACCGGTCATAGGGCTTCCGGGTCACCCGATCGCCGCACTGACGGTCGTACGGGAACTCGCTCTCCCGCTGCTCGCGGAGTGGGGGTTTCACCCCCGACCGGCGGAGCGCCTTCCTGCCCGGCTCGCCGGAACGGTCGTGGCAGATCCCGGCTATGACGAGTTTGTTCTCCTCACCGTCTCCCGGATCGCCGACAGATATGTCGCCACCCCCCTGCCCCGGGGGGCCGGGACGCAGATGATCATGGTGCATGCAAACGCCTACCTGCACGTCCCCGCAGGCACCGGAAGCATCTGTGAGGGCACCGAGGTCGAAGTCCTGCGGACCGGATCCCGGGCACCGATTCGGACGTCACCCGAAAGCCACGGACCCGCACCTGAATCCCCGGTGCAGGGAGACGGAACACCACTCCCGGTGAAGAACAGTTCCTGACAGGCCTCCCATTCCTCACCCATCGTTCTCGCAGGTCTCGATCAGGGTGCGGATGCGGGCCTCGAGGTCCGGGAGCCTCTCCTGGTACTCGCGTGCGAGCAGAAACATCCGGACGGCATCACCCATCCCCCTGTGGGCAGAGAGAAGGTGGCGGTACTCCCGGGGGAAGGGATACCTGAAGTTTGTCGAGGCGACGGCGGATTCGCCGACGTTGAAGTCGATGAGCCGGGCAAGGCGGTCGAGGGAGAGGACCTGCTTCATCTTAAAGTGCCGCCGGATCTCCCGCTGGAGGTCGACCAGCATGCATCCGTCGAGCGAGACGTTTGCGGCCCGGAAGGCCTTCTTCTCCATATCCGCGGCAAAGACGACTATCGCCGGGATATCCCCTGCCGGGATCATCGATTCCATAAAGAGACGCAGGTCTCCAAACGCATGTCGGGCGGTTTCTTCCGCCGCCGGCACCTCGTCGTCTGAGACACGGAAGGAGTGGTCGTAAGCCATCCCGTACTCGCCGCGGCCCGTGTTCGCCACGGTCGTCGAGACACCGACGGTTTTGCCGCACGAATCGGTCACCTTCTTCCAGATCTCGACGTCGACGTCATACCGGAACTGCTCCCCGGCGTAGCGGACGCTGTCATCCTCCGGCCGGTGGACGACCGCACCGATCTCGATCGGCATCATGACCCCACGGCAGGTGCCATAGACGTAACCGAACTCGATGTCCAGGTAGACATGCCTGTCTGCCCCGCCTGTTGCGGACTGCATTACGATAGAGATCTCTCTCCCGGGACGACGAAAAGGTTTCCCGCTTCCCCGTCTCCGGCAAAGGTTTATCCGGCAGGAGGAATGCCATTCTATGGAAGAGCAGCGGGACGCCCTGCACCCGACAACCATGAGATTCTCCACCATCTGGAAAAAACTTCGTATCGGCGGCCTCTTCGGGCAGCAATATCCCGGACGCCCGGAGCCCGCCGGCCGTGAGCGTGAGGCGGAGGTGTGCGCGCTCCTCGCCCGCCCCCCGTTCGGGATAACCGATCTCGCCGATGCCGCCCTCCCCCTCTACGACCGGGCGCTGACCCACCGGTCGTACACGAACACTGGAGAGTACCCGTTAGCGGCGATCGACGACAACGAGCGGCTTGAGTTTCTGGGGAACTACATCCTTGACTTCATCATCGCCGATCACCTTTACAGCGAGTACGACCTCCCGCCGGGGGAGATGAACCGGAGGCTCCAGGTGACGAGGAACACGAAACTCGCCGACATCGTGCTCCAGCAGGGCCTCGGCATCGACAGCGCCATCCGGCGGCGGGGGCAGGTGCTGACCGCCTCCATCATCGCCGACGCGTTCGAGGCCCTGATCGGTGCTATCTACCTCGACCGCGGCCTTACCGTGGCCCGGGAGGTGGTGCTCGCGATCTTCGAGGGCGAGATTGCGGAGTGCGACACCCGCAGGAACTACCGGGGAAGACTCCAGGAACACGCAGCCCGGGAGAACCTCGGCGGGATCGATTACACCTTCCGCCAGACGGGACCCGGGAGCTGCCCGGTCTGGGCAGCCCGGGTGGCCGTCGGGGGGGCTTCCCTCGGCGAGGGAGAGGCACGGACCAAGCAGGGGGCGGCGATGCTCGCGGCAAAAGAAGCGCTCCGCCGCCTCGGGGAGGAGTGAAGCGGTGCAACCGGTCGGCAGGAATACGACCGTCGCGGTCGTCCGGTGCGACGATTACGTGCCTGAGGCGGCCGATGCGGCTGTCCGCCGTGCGGTCGACCTCGCCGGCGGCATCGGGAGGTTCGTCTCGCCGGGAGAGAGAGTCCTCCTCAAACCGAACCTCCTGCAGGGGCAGGAGCCGGAACGGTGCGTCACCACCCACCCGGCGGTCGTCGCTGCCGTCGCACGGCTTCTTGTGGAGCACGGGTGCCGGGTCGTCATCGGCGACAGCCCGGGAGCCGGGATCGTCTACAGCGAGGCGAACCTGCGGCGGGCATACGCACGCAGCGGGTACGCGGCGGTGGCCGAGGAGACCGGCGCCGTCCTGAACTACGACACCGGCTCCCGGATCGTGGCGTTCCCGGAGGGGGAGGTGATGAAACAGTTCTCCATCATCGCCCCGGCCACAGAAGCCGACGCGATCGTGGTCGTCTCCAAAGCGAAGACCCATATGTGGACCCGGATGACCGGTGCCACGAAGAACCTCTTCGGGCTCATCCCGGGGCTCGAGAAGCCGGTCTTCCACTTCCGGTTCCAGGACGAGTACGCTTTCGGGAGGATGCTCGTCGACCTCAACGAGTGCATGAAGCCCCGGCTCCAGATCGTGGACGCAGTTATAGGGATGGAGGGGGACGGCCCCCAGGCAGGCAGCCCGAGGAAGATCGGGGCGATCCTTGCCGGGAGCGACTACCTGGCCGTGGACACCGTCCTCGCCCGGCTCATCGGGATGGATCCGCTTGAGATCGGGAGCCTCAAGAGCGCGGCAGCACGCGGGCTTCTCGATCCCGGGGCCGTCCGGACGGTCGGCGACGATCCCGCGGAACTCGCGATCCCGGACTTCCGGAAACCCTCGACCTATGCCGGGGGCGGGGCAGGCGTCTGGCGGCGGGTCGTCCTCGCCGTCGTCCAGCGGTTCGGGCGGACCTACGCCCCCCGGCCCGGCGTGATCGCTCAATCGTGCATCGGTTGTGGGAAGTGCGAGCGGATCTGCCCCGTGCACGCGATCACCGTCACGGAAGGCAGGGCGACGATCGATCTATCGCGCTGCATCCGGTGCTACTGCTGTCACGAGATGTGCACCGAGCACGCCATCGTCCTCTCCCGGGGGCTCGCCGGGAAACTCCTCGCCCACCTGCTCGGGTGAGAATACAGCTGGTAACACCCCCGGACACCAGCTTCTTTTCGCGGCTTCGCGCTCTTCGCATCTCGCACCTTCGGTGCTCGAACTCCGTTCCTCTAGGAACGTCGTTCCTACCGGTGCTCATGCTCTGGCTCGAAGCCTGGTGGCTTCTCAAGCTCCGGACGCTGTCCGTCGCACCCTTCGGCCCGTCGCATTCCCCTGGAACGCCGCACTTCGCGTGAGACTGTATCACTATCAGCAATCGATATCGCACGCGAAGCCGCGAAGAATGCGAAGTCCGGTATAATTGCCTGTAACTCCCCTTCGCGACTTCGCGTCCTTCGCGTGAGACCGTATCGTCATCTACACCAATAACCCACGCGAAGTGCGAGCGTAGCGAACTTGAGCATCCCGGGTGTGAAGCCGCGAAGAACGCGAAGATCGGTTTCTGAGATCAGCGAAGTACTGGCCAAAACACTCATGAACGATCGGAGAAAGAGCAGGGGTCATGCCATGCCCGTTCTGCAACCCGGCCCCGAAGGACATCGTGGCGGCAAACGACCTCTGCTACGCCCGCTACGACATACACCCGGTCAGCCCCGGCCACCTGCTCGTGATTCCGTTCCGGCATGTGGCGAGTTACTTCGATACGACCGACGAAGAGAGAATGGCCATAGCCCGGCTCATCGACGACTGCAGGGAACTCACCGGGCGAGAGCATCATCCTGACGGCTACAACATCGGCGTCAACATCGGAGAGGTTGCGGGACAGAACGTGATGCACGTCCATATCCACTTCATCCCGCGCTACCGGGGCGATGCCGGAGAGCACGGAGGGGGCGTGCGCGGCGTGATACCGTGCAAGCCGGAATAACAGTGGAAATCGGTCTTCCGGCATAATTTCCAATGACGGCATCGCGCCGGAGCGCGTGGGGCAGCGACACCGGCGTCCGTCGGCCGATATCCCGGGTGCCCATTTAGAATCATTAATAATGTGAGTAGGGCATAGTTACCCTACGAGGGACTTTAGTGCAGACGCTGCTCTTCCTAATACTATTCCCCATCCTCGTCGCGTGTCTTTTATTGTTCGTGAAACGGACGACATTGCGCTACGCGGTGGTTGCCCTCTCCGCTCTCGTTATCGGCGGGGCATCGATATACCTGCTTATGCGGTATGCGTTCGAGGGCGCGGTCTACTTCGCCGCGCCGTCGGAGGCGGCCAGCCTCGCTATGGTGGCCATCGAGATGGGTCTGGCGCTCTTTATCGTCTATATGGGCGCAAAGTTCAGAAACTACCTGGCAATCGCGCTGGCCGTCGTCCAGGCGGCGCTGGTGGTATACCTTGAGACAACGTTTTCGGGGAACCTTCATGCGGTCAACAACCTCTTCGTCGACCAGTTCTCCATCATCATGGCCCTGATCATAGGGCTCATCGGGAGTCTCATAGCCGTATACGCGGTCAGGTACATGGAGACGTACCACCACCACCACCCTGAGGTGCGTGACCGGCAGACGATGTTCTTCTTTGTCATCTTCGCCTTCCTCGCCGCGATGTTCGGCCTGGTCTTCTCCAATAACCTCATGTGGGTCTTCTTCTTCTGGGAAGTCACCACCATCAGTTCGTTCCTGCTGATCGGTTACTCGGAGACTGAGGAGGCTACAAAGAACGCTTTCCGCGCCCTGGTGATGAACCTCCTCGGCGGAGTCGCGTTCGTCGTGGCGCTCATCTTCCTTGCCTCAACCGAGGCGACAAGCGGGGGTATCGATCTCGCCCGGGTGCTTGCCTCAGGGGAAACAGCCATCATCCTGATCCCGGCAGTCCTGATCGGGTTTGCCGGCATCACCAAGGCCGCGCTGATGCCGTTCTCCTCCTGGCTCCTCGGGGCGATGGTGGCCCCGACCCCGGTCTCGGCCCTGCTCCACTCGAGCACCATGGTCAAGGCCGGCGTCTACATCCTGGTCCGGTTCTCGCCGGTCTTTGCCGGGACGTTCGCCGGGTTCTCCATCGGCCTCGTCGGCGCCGTGACCTTCGTCGTCGCATCCGCGATAGCGATATCGCAGAGCAACGCAAAACTGGTCCTCGCCTACTCGACGATAGCGAACCTCGGCCTGATAGCCGCCTGTGCGGGTGTCGGGAACTATATGCTCGTCTGGGCGGCGATTCTCCTGATCGTCTTCCACGCCGTCGCGAAGTCGCTCCTCTTCCTCGGGACCGGCGCGATCGAGCACCGGCTTGGGAGCCGGGACATCGAGGACATGGAGGGCCTGATCGTCCGGATGCCGAAGATGGCGGTGATGATGTTCATCGGGATCGCAGGAATGTTCCTTGCACCGTTCGGTATGCTGATCTCCAAGTGGGCGGCGATCGAGGCGTTCGTCCAGGTCCCCTTCGGCCTGGTCTTCATCGCCATCCTCGCCTACGGAAGCGCCGTCACGGTCTTTTTCTGGGCGAAGTGGATGGGCAAACTCGTCGCGGTCACCCGGCAGGCGGAGCGGGTCGAGAAGGGGTTCTTCGAAGAGCCCTGGGCTCCCCTCTACATCATCACCGGCCTCGTGATAGCGACCGTCCTCCTCTTCCCGGTCATATCCTCGACGCTGATTGAGCCCTACGTCCTTGCCATATACGGGGTCACGGCGCTCCTTGCGCAGGCGAACGTCGCCATCATGCTCCTGATGATGGCCCTGCTCCTGATCCTCCCGATCTCGTTCCTCCTCTTCCGGAGGAGCGCAAAGCACCTCCCGGCCTATATGGGCGGGAGGCCCGCGACGCCGGACCTGCACTTCGCCGGGTCTCTGGGCCTGACCCGGGAGGCCCAGACGCGGAACTACTACCTCACCGAGTACTTCGGCGAGGCAAAACTCTTCCTCCCGGGAATGGTGGTCTGCACCATCCTGATCCTTGCATCATGGGTCCTCGCGGGGGTGGCGTTATGAACGGAATCATCGGCGCAGTCCTCTTCCTCATCTTCGCGCCCATCGCCGGCGGCCTCATCGCCGGTATCGATCGCAAGATCACCGCGCGGATGCAGGGGAGGGTCGGACCACCCATCCTGCAGCCCTTCTACGACGTCGGCAAACTCTTCGAGAAGGAGAACGTCGTCGTCACCACGGCGCAGAACTTCTATGTCCTCGCCTACCTGGTCTTCATCGCCCTCTCCGGCGCGCTCTTCTTCGCGGGAGGGGACCTCTTACTGATCGTGTTTGCCTTCACGCTCGCCCACGTCTTCCTGGTCCTCGGGGCCTACGCAGTTCACTCGCCCTACAGCCACATCGGAGCGGAGCGGGAACTGATTCAGCTGATGGCCTACGAGCCGATGGTCATTCTTGCGGCCGTCGGGCTCTATATGGTTGCGAACAGCTTCTACGTCGCCGATATGGTAGCCACGACCGTGCCGGTCATCCTCTACCTCCCCGGCGTCTTCCTGGGCTTCGTGACCATTCTCACGATCAAACTCCGGAAGTCCCCCTTCGACATCTCGACGTCGCACCACGCGCACCAGGAGATCGTCAAGGGCATCACGACGGAGTTTTCGGGCTCGACGCTCGGCCAGGTCGAGATTGCCCACTGGTACGAGAACGTCTTCCTCCTCGGGTTCCTCTACCTCTTCTTTGCCTGGAACCCGGTGATCGGGGTTATTGCGGTCGCGATCACCTACGCAGCCGAGATATTCGTCGATAACGTCACCGCACGGGCGCGGTGGCAGGCAGCACTGAAGAGCGGGTGGCTCGTGGCCGGGGTTCTCGGTCTCGTGAACCTGGCGATCCTCTCCTATATGATGACTGGAGGTGTATGAGTACCATGGCATTCCTGAAGCGATCACCCTGGATCCTTCATTACGATGCGTCCAGCTGCAACGGGTGCGATATCGAGGTGCTTGCATGCCTCACACCGCTCTACGACGTGGAGCGGTTCGGCATCATCAACACCGGAAACCCGAAGCACGCGGATATCCTGATGATCACCGGCGGGATCAACGAGTTGAACCGCGCGGTGGTCAGGAACCTCTACGAGCAGATGCCGGAGCCGAAAGTCGTCGTTGCGATCGGCGTCTGCGCTGCAACCGGCGGCATATTCCGGGAGTGCTACAACATCACCGGAGGCATCGACAAAGTTATCCCCGTCGACGTCTATGTCCCGGGATGCGCGGCACGGCCGGAACAGATCATCGACGGTGTCGTGAAGGCGCTCGGGATCCTCGAGGAGAAACGGACGAAGATGACAGGGGCGGCGCAGATGAAAGAAGAAACGCGGCACGCGGCAGGTGAGAGCACATGACGGTTAACGAAGAGCAGACGACCATGAGCGTCGCGCTGGAGGATCTCCTTCGAGAGGTCGAAGGGCTCCAGGCCGACGGATACCGCCTCGTCCAGATCGGGTGCACGGACATCGGCGGGGCCTACGAGATCAACTACTCGTTCGATAAGAACTACCAGTTCAAGAACCTCCGCCTGACGGTCGGCCCGGATATAGAGGTTCCGAGTATCTCCGGCATCTACTGGGGGGCGTTTGTGTACGAGAACGAGACGCACGACCTCTTCGGGATTCCGGTCGTCGGGATCAACATCGACTTCAAGGGGACATTCATCAAGTCGGGGGAGAAGTTTCCGTTCAGCGTTACGAGAAGCGGAGGTGACCGATGCCGGAACGCATAGTCGTGCCGTTCGGGCCGCAGCACCCGGTGCTGCCGGAACCGATTCACCTCGACCTCGTCCTCGAGGACGAGCTGGTGGTGGACGTGGTCCCCTCCATCGGCTATATCCACCGGGGGCTCGAGCAGCTCGTGCAGAAACGCGAGTTCACCGAGTACGTCTACGTGGCCGAGCGGATCTGCGGGATCTGCAGTTTCATGCACGCAGTCGCCTACTGCCAGGGTGTCGAGCAGATCATGGGACTCGAAGTCCCCGACAGGGCACGGTACCTCCGGACTATCTGGTCGGAGTACTCGCGTCTCCACTCGCACCTCCTCTGGCTCGGGCTCTTTGCGGACGGGATGGGCTTTGAGAACCTCTTCATGCGGTCCTGGCAGCTCCGGGAGAGCGTGCTCGACGTGCTTGAGGACACCACCGGGGGCCGGGTCATCCAGGGCACCTGCAAGGTCGGCGGGGTCAGGCGCGACATCGGGGGGGAGAAACTCGACGAGATACTCCGGGGGCTCGACTCCTTCGAGCAGCAGTGCCGGGACCTCGGCGACGTCTTCGTGAACGACGAGACGGTGAAGTACCGCCTCCAGGGGCTTGGGATCGTCGGAAAGGACGAGGCCTACGCTCTCGGGGCGGTCGGGCCGACCGCGAGAGCAAGCGGGGTTCCGGTGGATATCCGGGAGACCGGTTACGCGGCCTACGGGGACCTGGGATTCAAGCCGGTCGTCGAGACCGCCGGGGACTGCTACGCCCGGTGCGCCGTCCGGGTCAAGGAGGTCTACGCCTCCATCGACCTGATCCGGCGGGCGATCGACGGCATGCCCGAAGGACCTCTCGACGTGAAGGTGAAGGGAACGCCGGACGGCGAGTACTTCTCCCGCGTGGAGCAGCCGCGGGGCGAGGTCATCCACTACCTGCGGGGCGACGGCACGAAACACCTCGCCCGGGCGCGTATCAGGACGCCGACACTCGCGAACATCCCGATGCTGGTGAAGATGCTTCCGGGCGCCCAGCTTGCCGATGTCCCGGTCGTGGTCCTCTCGATCGACCCCTGTATCAGCTGCACGGAGAGGTGAGAAGGATGGGAATGTTTCAGATGACAAGGACGGTTCTCCGGAACCTTGCGGGAGGGCCGGTCACCCGGCAGTATCCGGCGGTCCCGGCGCGGACCTGTCCCCTTACCCGGGGGCACGTCGCTATCGACCCCGCCACATGCCGCTCCTGCGGCCTCTGCTCGAAGCGGTGCCCGTGCGAGGCGATCCGCCTCAATAAGGAGGAGAAGGTCTGGGAGATCGACCGCATGCGGTGCATCGCCTGCGGCGACTGCGTCGAGGGCTGCCCGTTCGGGAGCCTCACGATGGAGCAGGACTACTTCCAGCCGGTGGTGGAGCACGTGGTGGAGCGCTACACCATCACCTACGTGAAGCCCGAGAAGCCCGCGAAGAAGCCGGCCGAAGAGAGCGTAAAGGAAGAAGGCGCCGGCGAAAGCGCGTGAGAAGGGGCCGGGGCCCGAATCCCCGGTGCTGTCTTTTTTTGAATGGTTGTTCCCGTTAAAGATAACTCACGCGAAGGCGCGAAGCCGCGAAGGGGGGCTGACTCACAGCAAAACGGGTCTTCGCGTTCTTCGCGTTCTTCGCGGCTTCGCGTGAGGCCGGTCGGCATGTGGACGCTCGTCACTTCCTCACCAGCGGATGGACCATGTGGATGATGTCGTAAGTGTTGCTCGGGTATGCCCACGGGATCGCGTCCAGCGTCAGGTCGTCCACCGTCAGACCGTGTTTGATCGCGAGGGCGAAGACGTTGATCACCTCCTCGACGTGCGGCCCGATGAGGTGGGCGCCGAGGATCCGGCGGGAGTCGTCGTCGACCAGGAGCTTGTAGCCGGCGTGCCTCTGGCCGATGCTCCGGTTCGTGAAGCGCGCCGAAAGGTCCCCGGCGTTGACGACGTAGGATATTCCCTTCTCCTCCGCCGCCTCTTCCGTGAGCCCGACGGACGCGAGCGGCGGCGTCGTGAAGACGGCGCTCGGGATGACGGAGTAGTCCGCGACCCGTGCGTTCCTGCCCAGGATGTTGTCGACGACGATGTGGGCGTCCATCACCGCGACCGGCGTCAGCTGCGGGCTCATCCGGTTTGCGTCCCCGGCGACGTAGACCGCAGGATTCGAGACACTCCGGAGATGGTCGTCGACCACGATCCCCCGGCGGTCGGTCTCGACGTTTCCGGCCGCAAGGTCGAGACCCTCGATAGCAGAGACCCTGCCGGCACCGTGGACGATCATATCGGCATCGAAGGTCTTCTCCTCACCCTCCTTTCCTGCCCGTACCCGGAGGCCGGCGGAACTCTTCTCGATCGAGAGAAGGGGCATGTTCACCTGCACGTCGACCCCGATCTCCCGTGAGGCGAGCACCGCCCGGTCGACGATATCGGGGTCAAACCCTTTGAGCACTCTCCCGCTCCGCTGGAGGATGGTCACCGCCGACCCGGCCCTGGCAGCGACATGGGCGAACTCGAACGATATGTAGCCCCCTCCGACAAAGACGATCCGTTCCGGAAGCGCCTCGAGGTAGAAGAAGTCATCGCTCGGGGTCATGAGGTCCTCGCCCGGGACATTCAGGGGGCGGGGGTCCGCACCGGCGGCGATCACGATGTAGCGGGCCGTGAGCACATCACCGCCGATCGTCACCCGTCTTTCGCCGGTAAACCGGGCAAACCCGTGATAGGTGTGGATCCCCGCCCCCCGGAAACCGTCCTCCTTCCGCCGGGGAATAGGGTTGGTGAACGAGCGCACGAAGGCGACCAGGCGTGGCCAGTCGATCGAGACCTCCCCGGCAACCCCCCTCCCCTCGAGGTCACGGACACGGGCAACCGCCCCCGCGGCGCTGGCGAGCACCCTTTTAGGGACGCAGCCCCGGAGGGCGCACGTCCCCCCGTAGTCCCGGCAGTCGGCGATCGCGACCTCCATCCCGGCCTCCCTGCAGTGCCAGGCGATGTCGGAACCGGCGACGCCGGTCCCGATAACGACGACATCGTATTCCCGCTCCATAGTGAGCCTCCGGTCGCCATGGACCGGCATAAAGGTTTACCCGGACCGGGCGACACGGCATCACGGGTTGTCCCCGCGGGGAGGGAGGTCAGAAGTAAAGGAGAGAGACGATGCCGACCGCAATCACGATGAAGATGACGGTCATGACGCTCCCTGCAACGACATAGTCCCTGGTCCGGTAGTTCCCGGGACCCATCAGGAGGGCGTTCACGGGATGCGTCGGAAGAAGGAAGGAGTTCGAGGTGCAGATCCCGACGAGGAGGGCCATCCCGCGGGGGTCGAGCCCGAACGAGCCTGCCATCACGAGCACGAGCGGGACCAGGACGACCGTCGCAGCGATGTTTGACATGACAAGCGAGAAGACGGTCGCGAGGACCGCAACGGCAACGAGGATGAGGAGCGTCGGGTACCCGGCGACCAGGACGGCCATCCGATCGGCGATGAACCGGGCCGTTCCGGTCGTATCCATGGCGATACCGAGCGGGAGGAGACCGGCGATCAGCACGAGCGTCCGCCAGTCGATGGCCCGGTAGACCTCATCGACCGGGATGACCCGGAAGAGGACCATCGCGACCACCCCCGATAGAAGGCTTACCGCGATCGAAAGATCGGTGTAGGTGAGGGCGACGGCGGTAACAAAGCAGAGAACGGCGGCTGCCGCGCCGCGCTCGCGAACCCCGGCCCTGCCCTCGACGGGGGTCACCAGGACGAAGTTCCGGCTCGTGGCAAGGGCCTGGAGCCGCTCCCAGCGGCCAAGGACGATCATCGTGTCGCCTGCCTGCAGGGGCAGGTCGGCCAGATTATTCCGCTGTTCTTTTTCCCCGGAGAGGAGGATCAGCACCTCGGCACCGTAAGTCACCCGGAACTCAAGATCCCGGAGTGTCCTGCCGATGACCGGTGCATACGGCCGGACGATCACCTCCGCAAACCCCACGTTCGGGTCGGCCATGACGTTTGCGGTGCTCTCCCCCGCCCGGACCCGGTCGAGCCCGAAATCGGTCTTGAACCGTTCAACGTCCGGGTCCTCCCCGAGGATGCCGAGCTCCTGCCCGGCGGCGAACCGGGTGTATCGCCACGGCGTGTAGACGACCTCGCCATCCTCGGCAAGGGAGATGAGATGGAGGTTGTAGCGCGAGATCATATGCACCGCCTCGCGTGTCTTCCCGACCAGGGAACTCCCGGCCGGAATCCGCAGGTAGGATATCTGACAGGGGGGGCACCAGGTCTGGATCAACTCCTCCTGCGGAGTCAGCCGGCCCCTCTCGCGCCGGGGAAGGACCCGGTCCCCGAAGAAGTAAAAGAAGGCGATCCCGGCGAGCAGGAGCGGCAGGCCGACGGGCGTGACGGCAAAGAGCTCGAAAGGCGCATATCCCCGCTGCCGGAGGAGATCGTTGAGGATGATGAGGGTGCCCGCCCCCACCATGCTGACGGTGCCGCCGAGGGTCGCAGCGTAGCCGACCGGCAGGAGGAAACGTGACGCCGGAACCCCCGTGAGCGACGATACCCGCAGCAGCGAGGGGAGGAAGACGGCAGTGGCCCCGACGCTCTGCATGAACGCCGAGAGAGAGCCGGCGACAATGGAAACGGCGGCGATGAGCCGCCGTTCACCGGGACCGGCGACCCTGACGATCGCGCGGGCGATGCGGATGGTCACTCCGGTACGGTCGAGCCCGCGCCCGAGGATCATCACCGAGAGCATCGCGATGACTGCGCTGCTCGAGAAGCCCGAGAGAGCCTGGACCGGGGTGACGAGGCCGAGCCACGCGAGCGCGAGGGTCACGAGCACTGCGGCGACGTCGACCCTGACGACGCCGGTGATGAAGAGAACGGCGGTGCCGGCCAGCACCAGCAGGGTGAGGAGGACCTGGGTCTCCATCGGGCACCCTATAGGAGGGGAGCAGAAAAAGGTGCGGGGGACCGGGGATTGAAGCGGAGATGCCCTGGAACCCGGGTAAATCACTCGTAGATCGCACGAGTGACCCGGTGTGGCTCAAACTGTCCGCGGTGAAAGACCCGGACCTCTACTTCGGCTCCTTTCCGGAAATCCCGCATCAGGAGGTCGTAGGTCCGCCGGACGTAACGCAGTCCTTCCCGGGCGAAGAGGTCCCGGAGGGCACGCCGGAACCGGATCGCCTGGTCGAGGAACGCCGCTTCGTAAGCCCGGGTCTCCCGGGCAATCCGGACGCATTCGGCGTCGTCGATCGGGGTGTTGTAGCAGCCGTGCTCGTTCAAGCCGCCGATCTGCCGCCAGTCGACGGCGCCCGTCTCATCGGCCTCCCGGTGGAGCATGTAGGGGTAGACCCGGCAGATGGCGAACCGCCGGTCGTAGATGCTGCACCTGCCGTCCTCGAGGAAGATGCAGGAGCCGTCCGGCTTTGTCCGGAGTGCGTAGCCCGAGACGTAGAACCTCCCCTGCTGGTCGCAGGCATCAAAATCGGGTGCCGGGACGACGGCATCGGGCAGAAACGAGCGGACGCTGTTTGTATCCTCTTCCAGCAGGAAGACATGACCGTTGAACTCCCGGGTGCAGCACCGGCCGCAGCAGTCGCAGGAGAACCCCACCTCCCGTATGATCGCGATGAACTCGTCTTCCGGGAACCGGAGAAGATTTTCGCGTTCCGCTTCAAGGGCAGCAATCTCTTCGTCGAACGTGAACGTAACCGGCAGCCTCCGTCATCCTGCCCGGCACGAATGCCGGGACTTTTCACTCTGGTGTTTGACGGGGAGGTGGATATGCCCTTCGGCACCCGCCGCCTCAAGGCATTTTTCCGACAGTCGCAACGTAGATCAGGAACTGCCGTTCTCCGTCGATGTCGAGAAGCCGGTTCATCGCCGCGTCGTCAAAGGCGGCGATCGCACAGACCCCGCACCTCACGCCCGATGCCGCCAGGTAGAGGTTCTGGCAGACGTGGCCGGCGTCGAGATGCATGTAGCGGTAGCCGCGCTCGCCGTAGCGCCACGTCATCCGATCCGGAACGGCAGTCCAGAGGAAGGTGACGGCACTCTCGAGGATATGCGGCTGGTTCAGGCACCCCGCCGCCACATGTCGGGCGACACCGGGATCGCGCGACTCTTCGGCGAGGCGGTGCTCCAGCGCCAGATAGCGGTAGAGTCCGGGGGGAACGTCCTCGACCCGGTTGATCAGCAGGTAGGTCTCGAACGCGTGTCGTGCTCCCGCGGACGGGACCGTGCGGAGGGTGAACGTCCCGTCGACGGCCTGCCTGACCCCCTGGGTGCACCAGAGGAGGAACGCAATTTCCGCAAGCGTGAGCGGTTCTGCCGCGTAGTTCCTGACGCTCTCCCGCTGCTCGATCGCGTCCCGGAGATCGACGGCAGGAATCGCGATATCGCCGGGCGCGGGAAGCGGGATAACCGTCTTTGCCTTCGTGTACGGGACCTCGAGAGAGGGAGGCGGGCGGCCCAGCATCTGGTCCGACGGGGGCTGGGTCCCATACTCCGTCGCCCGCATGAACTCCCTTCCTGCCCCGCGCGGGGACCTGGCTCCCGGAGTGAACATGGCGGCCCGGTGGATGCCGGAGGTACATAACTTTTTGCCCGCCGTGCACTCCCCCTCCCGGCAGCCTCCGGAACCCGGATTCGGAAACGTATTAGCAGACCCCGCCCAATTAATACCACTACTCTCGAGGTGTTCTAATGATCGTGACCTTCATCATATTCGTCGTCGGCGTAGCCCTCCTCGTCAAAGGGGCCGACCTCTTCGTAGGCGGCGGAAGCGGCCTTGCCCTCCGCTACAGCATCTCCCCGGCGCTGATCGGGTCCACGATCATCGCGTTCGGCACCTCCCTCCCGGAACTCGTCGTCAGCACGAACGCTGCAGCCACGGGAAACTCGGATATTGCGCTTGGAAATGTCTTCGGAAGCAATATTGCAAACATAGCCCTCGTTCTGGCCCTCTGCACCTTCATACGGCCCGGCATGATCGCCGCATCCGGGACATCCCGCTCCGCGCTCGTCCAGCATGCTGCGTTGATGCTCGTTGCGACGACGGCATTCGCCCTGCTCGCCGTGAGAGGCACGCTCGACGCCCTCACGGGGGGGGTGCTCCTCATCCTCTTCGTGGGCATCCTCATCATCCTCCTGCGGGAACGCCGCGAAGAAGGAGGGGTTGAGATCGAGTCCCACGGATGGGCCGACGCTCTCTACATCGGCCTCGGACTCGTCGCTGTCGTTGTCGGCGCCCAGCTGGTCGTCAACGGCGCCGTCACGTTCGCGGAGATCTTCGGGATCCCGGCCTTCGTCATCGGCGTCTCAGTCGTCGCCGTCGGCACGTCGCTCCCGGAGCTTGCGACGTCCCTGGTGGCCGCCGTGAGAGACGAGGGCGCCATCTCCATCGGCAACATCCTCGGGAGCAACATCTTCAACCTCCTCCTTGTCCTCGGGATAAGCCTCCTCCTCGCCCCGGCCACCATCGGGTCCGCGTTCGACATCATCGCCGTCGTCCTCTTCTCGATCGCGATCCTCCCCCTGCTCTTTGCCCGCCCGTCCATCGTCCGGGGCTGGTCGATCGTCCTGCTCCTCGGCTACGCCGCCTACATCGCCTGGAGTTTCGGGGCGGTGCCGGGCGCGTGAGAGAGTCGCCACGAAAAGACCTGACCGGGCCACCCCGTAAGACTTCGAAAATATTCGTAGGTTACGCAAAGATGATGCATCGGGACGTGTATCTCCCTCTATCGAAAGGTGAGCGGATATGGGGAACTGGAAACCGGCGACAGCGGTCGCCCTCGGATGTCTCGTGATCGCCGCGATCATCGGGACCGCCCTCGCGTCGGAGGATGCCAGGGCGGAAACCTATGGAGATTTACGGAAATTTGCGTCGAAAGAGGAGATAGAAGCGTTCTTAAAGGAACGCGCGCAGGGAGGATGGAGTGACGGCGGCTACTCCTGGGCCCCGGGAGTTACCAAACAGGAGACCGGTATGGATGCGCCGATGCCGGCAGCGACGTCCGCTCCGACGGCCGCACGCGACTACTCCACCACGAACGTGCAGGTGCAGGGCGTCGACGAGGCCGACTTCCTGAAGAACGACGGCAGGTACATCTACGTCATCTCAGGGGAGACGCTCGCGATTCTCGAAGCATTCCCGGCAGAGGATGCGAAGATCGTATCCGAAACCCGGATCGGCGGGCTCCCGACAGCGCTCTTCCTTTCGGGCGACCGCCTGACGGTCTTTGCCACCGGAACGGAGGAGAAGACGACCACCGTGAAAGGGAGTATAGCACCCGTTCCCGTCCAGCGGGCGGTGACGCACGCATACATCTACGATATCGGCGACCGGAGCGATCCCGAACTGGTCAGGACCCAGACCTTCACCGGCAGTTACTATGATGCCCGGATGATCGGCGACAACGTCTACGTCCTCACGCGGGAGGCTCCCCTATGGATACGGGACGAGATCGTCCTCCCCGAGGTGTGGACGGACAGCGGCGAGCCCATCCTGCCCGACATCTACCGCCCCGAGACTCCGCTGCAGAACTACGTCTTCTACACCGCAAGCGCCTTCTCCGTCAAAAACGACAGGGACACTCCCGACGCCGAGACGTTCCTCCTCGGCTACGACACCACCCTCTTTGCGTCGGCAAAGAACCTCTACATCGGCTACCGCTACATGGGAGCCGCCTACTCCGGCCCGGCCGCCGCAACGATGCCCGACTACGCCGGCACCCTGGAGCAGACGATTGTCCACCGGTTCGCGATCGATGACGGAAGGATCGACTATAAGGCCATGGGCAGGGTTCCCGGACATCTCCTGAACCAGTTCTCGCTCGACGAGTACGGGGAGAACCTCCGGGTGGCGACGACCGTCGAGGGCTGGACGCGTGAGGGGTCATTCCAGTACAACAACGTCTACGTCCTCAACCCCGCAATGGAGACCATCGGGACGCTCGAGCATATCGCGCCGGACGAGCGGATCTATGCTGCCCGGTTCGTCGGCGACCGGCTCTATCTGGTGACGTTCAAGCGGATCGATCCCCTCTTCGTCATCGATCTTTCGGACCCGAAACACCCGGGTATCCTCGGGAAACTCAAGATCCCCGGCTACTCCGATTACCTCCACCCCTATGACGCCGACCACATCATCGGCATCGGCAAAGAGACGAGCGAGAACACCTGGGGCGGCGTCTCGGTGGAGGGGCTCAAGATCGCGCTCTTCGACGTGTCGGACGTGAACAACCCGTTAGAAGTCGATACCGTCGTGATCGGGGAGCCCGGAACCGACTCGGAGGCCCTCCGCGACCACAAGGCCTTCCTCTTTGTAAAAGAGAAGAACCTCCTCGTCATCCCGGTGAGCGAGATAAAGCGGGTGGAGAACCCCGGATCGAGCTACCCCGGCTCCTACGGCACCACGACCTGGCAGGGGGCTTACGCCTACTCGGTGAACCCCTCCTCCGGGTTCACCCTGAAAGGCACGGTCGCCCACGCCGAGAATGGACCCTCCTACAACTGGAACTCGGCCGAGGCCGTGCGCCGGTCGCTCTTCATGGAAGACACCCTCTACACCGTCTCGGCAAGAAGCGTCGTCATGACCGATCTTACCAACGGCAGCCGGATCAACGAGGTTCTCCTCCCCTACAGGTGGGGGACCTACCCGACCCCTTACCCTGTCTGGTGACCGGGAGGGCGGTGTTTTCGGACCACCTTGAAGACCTCCATCACGATCACGACCGAGGAGGCGAGGGCGAGCAGAGAGAGCCACTCGACCAGGGAGACGGGCTGCAGCTGGAGGACGTCCTGGAAGAAGGGGACGTAGAGCGCGAGGATGTGTATGCCCTGCGCGGCAACGACGCCGGCAATCAGGAGGTAGTTGCGGCTGATGGGGATGCGGAACGCGGAGAGGTACTCCGACCGGCAGTTGAAGACATGGAAGTTCTCAAGGAGCACCATCAGCAGGACGACCAGGTTCCGGGCCGCGAACTCGTCCCACCCGTTTGAGAGAAGCCAGTACCAGGCACCGAGCGCGACGAGAGCGATCGCCACGCCGGAGATGAGCGTCTCCTCTATCATCAGCCGGTTGAAGATCCCCTCCTCCGATCTACGCGGCGGCCGGTTCATGACGCGGGGGTCTCCGCCCTCAAACGCCAGCGCCACGCCCTGGATGCCGTTCGTCACCAGGTTCAGCCAGAGGAGCTGGACCGCGAGGAGGGGCAGCGGCAGGCCTATGACGAGGGCAATCAGGAAGAGGAGGACCTCCGCAAACCCGGTCGAGACCAGAAGGTAGACGACCTTTCGGACGTTGTCATAGGCGTATCGGCCCTCCTCGATCCCGGCGACGATCGAGGCGAAGTCGTCGTCGGTGACGATCAGCGACGCCGTGTCCTTGGCAACATCGGTCCCGGAACCCATGGCAACCCCGATGTTCGCGCTCCGGAGCGCCGGCGCGTCGTTGACCCCGTCCCCGGTGACCGCGACGTATGCCCCGCTCTCCCGGTAGGCCTCGACGATCCGGAGTTTCTGCAGCGGCGTCACCCGGGCAAAGACCCGGGCGCCCTGCACCCGGTCGATGAACGCGGGCAGCGTCGGGACCTCGACATCGCCAAGTTCCGCGCCGGTGACGACCTCGTCGGGGGAGTCGGTGATCTCAAGCTCCCGCGCGATGGCGAGAGCCGTTGCGGGATGGTCTCCCGTCACCATCACCACGTCGACCCCGGCGCTGCGGCACCGCCGCACGGCGTCGGGCACGTCGGGCCGGATCGGGTCGATGAACCCGACCAGGCCGAGGAGTTCGAGAGGAGGGAGCTCCGGGTTCTCCGCAAAGACCTCTCCCTCTGCACGACCCCGGGCCACGGCAAGCACCCGGTAGCCGCGAGAGGTGAGGGTGTCGAGGTCCTCCTGCACCCGCTCCGGGTCGAGGGGGACGCTGCCTTCCTGGCCCGTTGCGGCCATCGTCCGGCAGAACGGGAGGACCGTCTCGACGGCCCCTTTGACCGCCACCAGGGTCTCCTTCCCCTCCCGGTACCAGACGGCGGCATACCGGCGCTCGGACTCGAAGGAGATCTCGGCGACGGCGGGCGCACTCCCGCGGATGCCGGCGGGGTCAAGCCCCAGCTTGTAGGTGAGCGCGAGGAACGCCACGTCGATCGCGTCGCCCCGGTGCGTCCAGTCCCCCTCATCGGTCCGCTCCAAGGCGGCCTCGTTGCTGATCGTCGCGGCCCGGGCCAGGTGCTCCAGCGGGCTGCGGGCGGGACCGGATATAGGGTCCCCCTTCTCGCTAACAACCTCTCCCTCGCCCGCGTACCCGGCCCCGGTGACCGAGAACACTTCGCCTGTGGGCAGGGCGACGACCCGGGCGGTCTGCTGGTTCACGGTGAGAGTGCCGGTCTTGTCGCTCGCGATCAGCGTGCAGCTCCCGAGGCTCTCCACGGCCGCGAGAAACCGGACGATGACGTTCCGTCCGGCCATCCGTGACGTCGCGATCGAGAGCGCGACGGTCAGGGCGACCGGCAGGCCCTCGGGGATCGCCGAGACCGCGAGGGCGACGGCAAGGAAGAAGACCTCGATGGGGGGCACCCCCTGGCCGAGGACGATGATCGCAAGCACTCCGGTGGCGGCAAGGACGGCGATGCTGATCTTTCTGGAGAAATCCTCCATGCGCAGGACGAGCGGGGGTTTGCCCATCTCGGACGTCGTGACCGTCTCGGCGATCTGCCCGATCTCGGTATTCTGGCCGGTCGCGACCACGATCCCCGTGGTCCTGCCGCTCATGATGGTGCTGCCGGCATAGAGCATATTCAGACGGTCGGCCAGGGGCAGCGAGGTATCGAGGGCATCAGGGCGCTTTTGAATTGCGTGCGACTCACCGGTCAGGAGCGACTCGTCGACGGCGAGCGACCGCGCCCTGACGATGCGGACGTCGGCGGGGACCCGGTCGCCCGACTCCAGGACGACACGGTCGCCGGGAACAAGGTCTTCTGCCGGGACGGTTGACTCGCGGCCGTCCCGCCTCGCCCGTGCATAGATCTTGAGCATCTGCTGCAGTGCCGTTGCGCTCCGCTCCGCCTTCACCTCCTGGAACGTCCCGATGACGGCATTAATCAGGATGACAATGAAGATGAAGATCGCGTCGGTGAAGTCGGCGAAGAGGATGGAGATGATCCCCGCAGCAAGGAGCACGTAGATGAGCGGGCTCGTGAACTGGCGGAGGAAGACCTCAAATACCGTCGGGGGGCGCTTCTGCGGGAGGGCGTTCTCCCCGAAGATCTCGCGCCGCCGGGTGACATCTGCGTCCGTAAGACCTTCCTCCGGCGAGGCGAGGCGTCCGGCTGCGTCGTCCGGCGGTAGGGCGTGCCATGCCGTCGTCCGGGACTCGTCAGGGGAGAGGGATGTACCCATACGATCATCTCACGGATCTGCGTTGCAAGGTGCGGGTGCCCTGGAAGAACGGATATGCCCGGCTATGCCGGACGATCCGTATCAGCAGTGGATCGGCCGGATGGTGAAGTCTTTCCGTTCGGCAAGGTCTGGAACGCCGTCAATACCGATCTCCCGGAACCTACCGGGAAGGGTATCCGTCACCCGCGTATAAAAACCTGCAGACCTGTTTTGAGAGGAGCCTTCTTCCGGGAGGATCAGGCGTGAATCATCGTCAACATCATCTTGAAGCGGGTGACGGCGTGGACGGCATGGGGCTTTTGTGCCGGCATGATGATCAGGTCGCCCGCCTTTAAGGAATACTCGGTACCCGCGATGGTAATGAGGGCCTCTCCGTCGATGACCTGGAGCACGGCGTCGTAGGGTGCGGTGTGTTCCGAGAGCCCTTCTCCCGCGTCGAAGGCAAAGACCGTGATGGTACCCGACTTTGTGTAGACGAGCATCCGGCTGACGATCGAGCCGGGCTGATAGGCGACGAGGTCGCGTGGGTCGATGACCCGTTCGGTGAGGTTTTCTTTTTTCTCTTCGGACATACAGGTCGATTGCTCATGCAGGGTATTCTGCTTTGCGGCCCGGGGAGGTCACGCATCCTCATCTTTTTTTTCGCCCGGCATCCTATAGAGTAAGAGACCCTCTGTGTATTACCACCTCATCCTGACCGACAACTGCAACCTCTGCTGCACCTACTGCCGCGGCAAGGCGTTCACCGTCGACCCCCCGGAGCTGCCCGAGATCGTTGTCGACGAGGACCTTCCGGTCGACCTCGATCTCGATCTTGCCGACCTCTACCGGTTCCTCGCAAAGGACCCGGAGGCCGTGCTGACCTTCTACGGGGGGGAACCCCTGCTGGCCGTCGACCTCGTCCACGAGATCGCCCGCGACGCCCCGGTATCGGCGCTGATCCTGCACACGAACGGCACACTCCTCGACCGTCTCGAACCCGCGATCGCGAACCGCTTCGACACGATCCTGGTCTCGATCGACGGTCCCGAGGGGCTCACCGACGCCCACCGCGGAGAGGGAACGTTTGCCCGTATCACGCAAAACCTCCACCACCTCGCGGCGGGCGGGTTTGCCGGCGAACTGATCGCCCGGATGACCGTGGCCGAGGATACCGAGATCGTGGAGGCCGTCCGCTACCTCACGGAGAACGACCGTTTCTCCTTTCCGGCCGTCCACTGGCAGATGGACGCGAACTTCTGGAACGACTACTCCTCGCGCGACTACGCCGTGTGGGCAGAAGAGAGTTACAATCCCGGCATCCGATCGCTCGTCGAGTTCTGGGTGGAGACGATGCGAGAGCGAGGCCGGGTGCTCCGGTGGTATCCTTTCATGGACCCGATGCAGGACATGCTTCTATCGCGGCCGAGCATGCTCCGGTGCGGGTGCGGCCACGCGAACTACAGCATCATGACCGACGGGCATATCGCGCCCTGCCCGATCATGGTCGGGATGAAGGACTATTATGCCGGGCACATCGCCACCGCCGACCCCCTCCGCCTCCCGGTTACGGATATCAGGGGCGCCTGCACGGAGTGTGCCCTCCTCGACTTCTGCGGCGGGCGATGCCTCTACTCGAACATCACCAACCCCTGGCCGGAAGAAGGACGGCGGGTCGTCTGCGGGACGGTGAAGAACCTCTATTCGGCGCTCTCGGCGGCACTCCCCGAGATCCGGGCCCTCATCCGCGACGGGAAGATCCAGATGGAGGATTTCGCCCACCGGAAGTACAACAGCTGCGAGATTATACCGTAAAGAGGGACGTGGGAAGTCCGGGGGAACTTACGCTTATTCGGCGGCGTCAAGGAGTTCCCGGGCCCCGTCCACCATGGTGCGGGCGGCTTTCGTCTTCGCCTTCACGATAGCATGGTTGCCGTCTTCGAGTGCCGCTTCCGCCTCCTGGTAGAGGACCTCGGCCCGGTCCGTCCGTGCCCGGGACTTTTTGACATCCTGCCCCTCGACGGCCGCAAGCTCGACCTCTTCCTGGACGGCGAGCAGGTCGCCGTAGAGTTCCTCCAGGAGTTCGCGCAACTCTTCGGTCCGGGCCGTATCCTCCTCCCGCTTCTGCCGGCCGCGTTCTCGGAGAGCCTCCCGGGCCTCCTCCTGCCCTTCGATGATCGCCTGGAGTTCGTTCTCGACGTCCCTGACCGCCTCCGCGAGCACCTCGGCGAACGCCGTCCTATCTTCGCGGGAGGACTCGTAGCCGTCATAGGCCCCGTACGCCCCGCCGGCCGCCGCACCACCGAGCGCACCGCCGATGACGTCGCCGACGTCCCGCTCGCCCCGCACGATGCCGCCGAGGAGACCGCCGAGGCCTGCCCCGGCGATGGCTCCCGCGATCCCCTTCTTGACTTCTTTGCGCTCCCGGTCGACGGTGTAGCTCACCCGGACGTTCTCGCGGTCGACCGTGATCTCCATGTGCCCCTCTTCGCCGGTATGCCGGACGTCCATCCTCGAAGATGTATCCCCGATATTCTGGTGCGTGATCTCCGTGCCCCTGAGCGCGAGCTGCGACATCAGCCGCTCCACAAAGTCCCGGTAAAGGGACGACACCCCCTGCCCGTAGTAAATAAACGCCATAGATTCCCTATCCTGCTGTTCGGTTGTAGAAGATCGTGCAGTATCCGATAAAAACCTTCCCGGATGTCCCTACGGGGAACGCCAGCATAAACGCCCGCAGGGAAGGGCAACGTTCATCCGGCCGAAGGATGACAACGTTGAGACAACCATGACGACCATCGGCCACATCCTCTGCAGAATCGGCCTCCACAGATGGGGCAGAAAGCGAGGATACGACCAGTACTCCTCAAACGTCATCGAGTGGGAGCAGCGATGCGAACGGTGCGGGAAGAGAAAGCGGTGGATCGAGACGAAGCGGGACCGGCGGCGGTGACGGTTCTTCAGTCGAATGCGTATCTGCTCAAACACCGGCTACGGTACCGGAACCCCGGTTCCGCCAGCCACCCACCGGCACCAGTATCTCGAACCGTGCACCTCCTCCGGGCTCTCCGGTCTCCCGGATGGCGATCCCGGTGGTCGAGAGGATCTCCCGGACGAGGAAGAGCCCGAGGCCGGTGTTCTTGCCAAAACCACGTAAAAATATCTTTTCTTTCTCGCCTGCCGGTATCCCGGAGCCGTTGTCCTCGACGAAGACGGTGAGGCACCCCCCCTGACGACGGCACTGAACCCCGACCGTCGGGGCCGGCCCGGCATACCTGACCGCATTCTCAAAGAGGTTGTAGAAGGCCTTCTCCAGCATCGGATCGGCGTAGATTTCAAACCCTTCGGCTTCGGTAACGAGGGTGAGGCCCCGGAAACCGAGGCCTTCCGCCGCCCGGACCACGCACTCACGGAGGTCCTGATACTCCGGAGCCCGGGCACCCAGGTCCTGGTAATCCTGGGTGAACACAATCTGGCGGTTGATGAACCCGAGAGCCTGCTGCTGCCGGTCCAGGTATCCGAGGAGGACCGGATCGGTTGTCCGGTCTCTCGCAAACTCCAGGTTGCCCTGGAGGACGGTCAGCTGGTTCAGGATGTCGTGCCGGGTGATGCCGGCGAGCAGGTGCATCTTCCGGTTGGCGGCGATCAGAGCGGCTTCTGTCTGCTTCCGGTCGGTGACATCCCGGACGATGGCCTGGAGCTGGCGCGGGCCTTTCACGTCCAGCCGGCTGACGCTCATCTCCACATCATAACGCTTCCCGCTCGGTGCAGCGATCCGCCACTCGAAGAATTGCGGCTGCCCGGCATACGCCGCCTGCATCTTCTCGGCAGCGCTTTCAAACGCCGGGAGACCGTCCGGCTGAACGGGGCTGGAGAGCTCCCAGGGTGTCTTCCCGATGAGAAACTCCCGGGTGCACTGAAAGGTTTCGAGGGCCTTGTGGTTGCAGTCGGCGAACCGGTCTTCCTCAAAGATGAATATCGGATCGTTCGCTCCCTCGAAGAGGGCACGGTAGCGCTCCTCTGAGTCCCGCAACGCCCGGACGGTCCGCCGG
This sequence comes from Methanobacteriota archaeon, assembly GCA_023436625.1. Taxonomy (GTDB): domain Archaea; phylum Halobacteriota; class Methanomicrobia; order Methanomicrobiales; family Methanoculleaceae; genus Methanoculleus. The sequence continues at coordinate 35,697 of JAEZIP010000060.1, forward strand.
CGCTCCACCGCCTGCACGACCCGGTGCTCGAGCTCGGCGAACTGCGAGCAGGGGTCGCCTCCTTTCTGGATATAGCCGTCCGCATCGCAATTGAATGCCTCCACGACGACCTCCTCGCGGCCGCGCCCGGTAAAGAGGATGAACGGGATATCTCCGAAACGCTGCCGTACCTCCTTTAAGAGTTCGATGCCGTCCATACCGGGCATCTGGTAGTCGGCAATGACGGCGTCGCAGGTCCGCTCCCCGAGCAGGTCCAGGGCCTCCCGGGCGGAGGGCGCGGTCTCGATAGTGAGCGCACCCGAACGTTCGAGGAATGTCTTACCTACTTCAAGAAGGGCTGGTTCATCATCGACGTAGAGTACGAAATACTGAACCATCTGCAATGCTCCCAGCTCTCAACTATACCCGGGTAACCCTATAATAACTTATCGGAATAGCACAACGGCGCTGAAACGCAGAATTCAGAAGTTAAATCATAAATACAGAGTTATTTATCGATAATCGTTTTTCCCGGCACCTCTCTGCATATCCCTCGCCGTGTGACGCCGTTCATGCCGGAGGCGCCCACCGCTCCGGTGTCGATGCTGCTCCAACCGGCCCTCAAGATGCCCGAACGGAGCGGTTGCACCCGGCACCATCCGGAAAAGCCCGGGGTATCGATCAAATCGAAAAAAAGTTACTGTTTGAATTCTTTCCCCGCCGAGAAGGCCTTCGCGAGCGGACCGGAAAACCCGTAGTATTCCTGCCGCATAGAGTCGTAGGCGAACGGCCGGATCTTTTCGATATCGGGCTTGCCGTCCTCCCCGAGCATGCCCCCGTCCACCTTCACGTCCAGGATCTCGCCGATAAACTGGGTATGCACGCCGATCTCGACCGTCTGGAGGAGCCGGCACTCGAGGACGACCGGGAACTCCCCGACATACGGGGCGTTCACCAGGTCGCCTTTCACCGGCGTCAGATTGGTCGCGGCGAACTTATCTGTATCCCGGCCGGAGACGATACCGAAGTAGTCCGCCTCCTTCACGTAGTCCACCGAGGGTATGCTGATCGTGAACTCGCGCCGCTCGATCAGGTTCTCGTAGGTCTGACGGGCTTTCTGGACCGAGACCGCCACCGCAGGGGGGCGGGACGAGCAGATGCCGCCCCATGCGGCGGCCATCACATCCGGCCGGCCGTTGGTGCCGTAGGTTCCGATGATCAGGTCGGGGTGGGGGTAAAGAAGTGTCCGTGGGCCAATCGATCGCTTCGTCATGGGGATACGATTCTTCTCCAGACCCGGATAAACCTTTTCAAACCCCGGGAGATGCGGCGCAACGGTGAAAAACAGGTGATGGGAGGCGCAGAGAGGGGGTCACGCGGCGCCCGTCATCCCCTTCTTCTGCTCCTGCACCGAGCGGTAGAGGAAGTACCCGACGATGGCGAATGTCGCCACCGGCGAGAGCCAGGCGGGGATATGGAACCCGAAACTGTCCGCGAGCATGATCGTCCCGAGCACCAGGATGGAGTACATCGCCCCGTTCTTGAGGTAACAGTAACTCCTGATCCGGTCGACACCCCGGACTGTCAGTTCCCTGACCACGAAGGCCCCGACGCCGTTCCCTATCAGGATGAGGGGGACCGAGAGGGTGAAGGCGAACGCACCGATGACGCCGTCGATCGAGAAGGTCGCGTCGAGGACCTCGAGATAGGCGATCTTCGAGAGGTCCGACATCCCGGGTTTCGTCAGCCGGGCCTCCTGCGCCTCGGCGTTCTGCCTGAACCCATGGACGATGAAGAAGGCGGTGGACCCGAGCACGGCCGCGAACCCCATCATGACGTTGATCGAAAGAGCAAACCAGACAAGAGCGGCAAGCAGGATCGAGACGACCGCATAGAACCAGACGGCCTGCCGGGAGAAGAACCGCTCGCTCCGGAGCCCACAGTTCTTCTCCTCCACAAAGAGCCAGTGGAAGAAGAGAAAGACGAGGAACGTTCCCCCGAAGATCAGGAGGATCGGAGCCGACTCCTCGATCGCAGCCACGACTGCGGGGTCGCTTGAAAAAGTTGCGAGCAGCGCCCCGACAGGCCCGAGCGACGGGGTCGTCGCCCAGACGATCATCCACGGCAGGAGCCCCCGGACCACGAAGACGGCAAAGACCAGGCCCCATAAGAGGAACCACCTGCGGGCCTTCTCCTGCATCGTCGCGAGGACGTCGGCGTTGATGATAGCGTTATCAATGCTCGATACGGTCTCGAAGACAACGAGGCCTGCTACAGTCAGAATGATCAGCAGCCAGTCCATTTCTGTAGTATACGATCTCTCCTTGCTCGCATATAAGGAAGCAAGTCCGGCCCGGTTCAGGGCACTCACCCGGGTCCATGTCAGTAGCCTGCCTGCCGGATGAGGAGGGGCGGGCGATACGGGTTACGTTCATATACCATACCGGCATGAGTCAGTCGTCAGTAACGGAGGCAACAGATATGGGACTTGTGAAGTGCTGCCGTGAGCAGGTCGTCGCCGTCTCGCCGGATACGCCGGCGGTGGAGGTGGCGAGGATCATGGGAGAGAAGAACGTCGGAAGCGTCGTCATCGTCACCGGCGATAACCGGCCCGCCGGCATACTTACCGACCGCGATCTTGCAGTCAGGGTCATGGCACAGGAGAAGAATCCGGGCGAGGTCCGGGCCGGGGATGTCGTGACCCGGGACGTGATCACGTTCCAGGACAGCATGGGAATCTACGAGGCCATTCAGAAGATGACCGCCGAGGGCATCCGGAGGATGCCGATCGTCGACAACGCCGGAAAACTGATCGGGATCGTCACTATGGACGACATCGTCCGCATGCTGGGCGAGGAGATGGCCGCGATTGCAGCGAATATCGAGAAACAAAGCCCGCCCATACAGAAACAGAGCCCCCCCATACCCATGTGAGGGGGGGCGGCTCCCACCATTTCCGGGTGAAGGCCGCAGGTCTTCGTCCCCTTACCCGGTGGCGAAGGCTATGACCTCCCCGGTCTGGTTCATCGACCTATCCATCGCCCGGACCATCTCCTCCCAGGTCGCCCCGGGCGCGAGCGCGAGATCGAGGTCGAGTGCATACACCCGGAAGAGGTATGCCTCGGTCTTCCCGGCCTCGGGGCAGGGGCCCCGGTAGCCGATGCTGCCGAAGTCGTTCGTGCCCTGTACGGCATGGAGCGGTGACTCCACCACCCCAACGGCCGGGAACCCTTCCGGGATCAGTGGAACGGCAGGGAGGTTCCAGATGACCCACGCCACCCTTGAGGGTCCTTCTTCGGGACTCGTCGTCGCAAGGACCGCGAAGGACTTGATGTTTGCAAGGATCCCTTCGACCCGGATCGGGGGCGACCGGTTCGCCCCCCTGCAGGTGTAATCCCGGGGGAAATCTTCAAAATCCAGTTTTACTGTCAGGTTCGGCATCATACCAGGCTCCATCGATACTCTCCATCCGGAACCAAGATATAAAAAGGATGTGTGGGTCACCGGGAGTACATCGCGACGGTCTCGCCGAATGCGAGGACATGCCCCTGCATTGCATCGATGAGATCGTGTTTGCCTGCGCCGGGCGCAAGATCGAGCATGGCGTCGAGCCCGTAGACCTTGAAGAGGTAGCGGTGCGTCTCCCCCGCGGGAGGGCAGGGGCCGCGCCAGCCGGGTGTTCCGTAATCATTCGTCCCCTGGACAGCATCCACCGGAGCCGTCACGACATCCTGCGGCGGGATACCCTCCGGGATCACGGGCGTCGGCGAGAGGTTCCAGACGATCCAGGCCGTGAAGGAGCACCCGGGTTCGAAGGGGTTCAGCGCAAAGACCGCCATCGACTGCGTCTCCTCCGTGAGTCCACGGATCCTCAGTTCAGGGGAAAGATCGGGGCCGTCGCAGGTGTTCCAGACAGGGAACTCTGCCGAACGGAGGGAGACGATCAGTTTAGCAATTCTGGAGCCCATGCAGGGATTCTCGGCGCAGGGCAATAAAAAAGGTTGCGGAGTCTCGAGCGCCTCAGGTCCGGGACACGGTCCGGGGCCGGGCGCCGAATGCCTTCCTGCGGTCGTAAACCGCCATCGTCTCGCCGTATCCGGTGGCGGCTGCCGCGAGCGCATCTTCAAGGTGCCATCGGTCGGCACCCGGCGGGAGGTCGAGTTCCCGCCCGACGCTCCAGACACGGATGAAGAAGCGGTGCGAAGCGCCCTTCGGCGGGCAGGGGCCGCCGTAACCGGTTCTCCCGAAGTCGTTTGTCCCCTGAACGGCAGAGACCGGATGGGAGATCCGGGGTTCCGGGGGGATGCCCCCTGGAATCTCGCCGGTTGCAGGAATGTTCCAGGCAAGCCAGTGGGTGAACGTGCCCCGGGGAGCATCCGGGTCGTCCATGATGACCGCAAGGTAAGGCGCATCCGACCCCCGGACCCTTATCCGTGGGGAGGTGTCCTCCCCGTCACAGGTATGCTCCGGGGGAAACCGGTCGAAATCGACCTCAATCGTCAGGTTCTGCATACTCGTTACCTCCCGGCACCCCATGGAAGAGGTCGCATAAACCTGTTGCGGCAAGGGGGCCGACCGGGGGATCCGGTCCCGACCGATCTCCTGTATCAGAATAACCCCATATCCCTGGCCTGGATCAGCAGTTCCTGCACCTCGCGGTCGGTGATCTCGTGCCACCGCTCATATGCCTGCGCCACCGCGAAGGTACGGCTGGTCCTGACGTTTAAGCAGATGACAAGGTCAGCCTTCCGGGCGATGAAGTTGACGGCGTGAAGGGAGCCGGTGGGGACCGCCACAACAATCTGGCGGGGGGACCCGGCGCGGGCGGCCTCGATTGCGGCAAGCATCGTATACCCGGTTGCGAGGCCGTCGTCGATCAGGATCGCGTCCTGGCCCTCGATCCCCGGCTCTTCCCGGCCGCCGGCGAACTTCTCGATCCGCTCCTCCACGTTCTTTTGGGCTTTTGCGACGGCGGCATTCACTTCGGCCTCCGAGAGATCGAGAGCGTCCATGAGAGGACGGTTCAGGAAGACCTGCCCGTTCCAGGTCACCGCACCGAACCCGGCCTCAGGGTTCCAGGGGATCTGCACCTTTCGCACCACCGCCATCCGGAGCGGGGCCTTCAAGGCCCGTGCCACTTCAAGCCCCAGGGGCACCCCCCCGGCAGGAATGGCACAGATCACCGGCTCGTCGGCCGTCTCCAGCCGCGATAGGGTCGCCGCGAGTTGCCTCCCGGCATCGGTCCGGTTCTCAAAAACGCTCAGCCGGTCCCGCATTGATCTATCTTCAATGATCCGGCCCGTATCCAGCATAGGTTCGCCCTTACTGCACGGGTATATTAACATCTTCCGGTGGGTGGCCCCCTGCCCGGGGGAGCGATACCAATAACCCTCCGCAGATCGATGATCAACCGGTAGATGATGCAGAGAGAAAAAGACCGGAGGGAGCACCGGTGACGGCAACCGATGCGGTGACGTTGTATACTGACGGCGCATCACGAGGAAACCCCGGAGACGCAGCCTGGGCATACGTGATCGTCCAGGACGGCTCTGTCGTAGCCAGCCGTTCGGGATTTATCGGGACCGCGACCAACAACGTGGCCGAGTACCACGCCGTCATCAACGGCCTCGAGGCTGCCCGGGCGTTCACCCGTAGCAGGCTCGAAGTCAGGTCGGACTCGGAACTGGTCGTTCGCCAGCTCACCGGCAGGTACCGCATCACCAAAGAGCACCTTGCAGACCTGGCAGGCGAGGTGCGGCAGCGGGTGCGTGACTTCGCGGAGGTCAGGTTCGAGAGCGTCCCGCGAGAGCACCCCTGCATCCAGGTCGCGGACCGCCTCTGCAACGAGCTGCTTGATGCAGAGAGAAGGAGAAGATAGCGATATGACTGCGATCGAATGCATCCCCATCGGCGTCGTCCGGTCACCCTACCGGGTCCGGGGCGACGCACCCCGGCAGGGGCGCCTCGCGGATACCGTCGCGGAGATCCATGTCCTTGACACCTACGTTCCCGGCCTCGAGGGCGTGGAGCGGAGCAGTCATCTCATCATCCTTTACTGGCTCGACCGGGCAGAGCGCGGGCTGCTCTTCGCGAAGCCTCCCGGGGAGACCCGGGAGAGGGGGGTCTTTTCGACCCGCTCACCCGCCCGGCCAAACCCGATCGGCCTCGGGATCGTCGACCTGGTCCGGCGGGAGGGCGACGTCCTGGTGGTCCGGGGGCTCGACGCCCTGGACGGGACCCCGGTGCTGGACATCAAGCCCTACTCCCCCGAGATCGACTGCATTCCCGAAGCGACGGGCGGGTGGCACATCAAAAAATAGGTCTGGTCATAGAGAGGGGACCGCCTCCTCCCCGATGCCGAGATCGCGGAGCCTCTCCTGCGTGGGGTGCCCCTCCCGGTCCCATCCCCTGGCCCGGTAGTACTCGTCGAGGAGCGGTTCCCGCTCCCAGACCCGGCCTTTCGGGGCGCCTTCGGCGAGCGGCTCCCGGAGGAGGCGCGGCGGCAGGGTATCGTCCTCCCGGGTGCACCCGGCCTTCAGGTTGAAGACCTTCTGCATGTTCCAGATCCGCTCGCCGATCCTGAGCACTTCGCCGGCATCAAGCTCGTAGCCGGTGACCGCCGAGACCATGGCCCCGTAATCCGCCGCCCCGAGCGGGAACGAGGTGAAGAGACAACTCCCCGACGAGTCGATGAAGGCGGTGAGGTCCTGGAACGTCTTCGTCCAGACCGCCTTTCCATCGTTCGAGTAGGGGTCGAGTTTCTCCGGCGACCCGAGCACTTCGGGGGCGATCATGTAGCCGTAGACGTGGTCGCCGCCCCGGACCGAGGTGGCGTAGGCAAGGCCGTGCCCCTGCAGCCCCCGCGGATCGTAGGCCGGGAGTTCCTGCCGCTTGACGCTCATGGAGAGTTCGGGGTGCCCGTGCTTCCGCGCGAAGCGGAAGGAGCCCTCGGCGAGTTCGTCGCCGATGCCGTCGCGGTAGCCTATCCGTCGGACGAGGTCGACCATCCGCTCCGCGTCCCCAAACCGGATCTCCTCGTCGATGTAGCCTTTCTCCGAGAGCTCCATGGCGCAGGCGATCGTCGACCCGGTGGAGATCGTGTCGAGGCCGAGATCATTACAGAGGTTGTTCGCCTCCACGACGGCGGCGAGGTCGTCGATCCCGCAGTCGGGGCCGAACGCCCAGATCGTCTCGTATTCGGGGCCGGCCGTCCGCTTTCCTTCGACCTCGACATCGCGGCCGCACTGGATGACGCAGGCCTGGCATCCCATCTTCCCGGAGAGGATGGTATCGGCCATTTTCTCTCCCGAGACGTTCTCCGCGGCAGGGAAATGTGCACTCTGGAAGTTCCTGGTAGGGAGAATGTAGTTCTCGTTGATGATGTTCACGAGGACCGCCGTCCCGAACCGGGGCAACCCTCCGCCCGAGATGGCGTTCTCCCGGATCTTTTCCGCGATCTCCCTTTTGAGGGCGAGGAAGCGGTCGCGGTCGGCGACGGTGATCCGGCCGTTCCCCCGGGCGGCGACCGCTTTCAGGTTCTTGGACCCCATCACGGCGCCGACGCCTCCGCGACCTGCTGCCCGGGAGTTCTCGTTGATGATGCCGGCGATCCGGACGAGGCGCTCACCGGCCGGGCCGATGCAGGCGGCGCTGAGACCGGGGTCGCCGAGATCCTCCTGGATAGCCGCGGTTGTCCCGCTCGTCGTCAGCCCCCACAGTTCCGAGGCGTCCCTGACCTCCGCATGCCCGTCATCGAGGAGGAGGTAGACTGGCCTCTCCGCCCGCCCCCGGATGACGACCGCATCATAGCCGGCACGTTTCATGCTTGTGCCGAACTTCCCGCCGGAGTTCGCGCTGGTCAGTGTCCCGGTCAGCGGGGACTTCGTGACGACGTCGTACCGGGACCCCAGAGGGAGGCCGCTCCCCGCAACCGGCCCGGTAGCGAAGACCAGCACGTTCTCAGCACCGAGAGGATCGATACCCGGGTTCACCAGATCCTCGAGGATACGGACCCCGAGCCCCCTGCCCCCGATGTATGCCCGCCTCCACTCTTCGGGAAACGGTTCCTCCACCGTCCGCTCCCTCGCAAGGTCGACATGGAGGATCTTCTCTGCGTAACCGTTCATGAATTGTCACCAGGCCTACAGGCTTCGCTCGGGGCTAATAATGCTGTCGGATCGCGAAATAGACTCCACGTTAACCTTAGAGTAAAGGAAACCACATCCGATCCAGGCACCCACTCCGGGAGCGATACCAATAAGACCGCTCGCCCCCACCGGCCTGATGCACAGGATGAACTGCACGGACAGAGAGGGGTGCATACGGGTGAAGGTCAGGGCGTTTGCGATGCTCCGGGAAATCATCCCGGCGGAGCATGATGCGGAACTCCCCGGCGGAGCGACGGTCGGCGATCTGCTCAGCCTCCTCTCCGCCCGGCACCCCGGACTCGGCGACGCTCTCTTCACCGCCGCCGGGGAGCTCGGAGCCTACGTCAACATCTTAAAGAACGGCAGGAACATCCACTTCAGCGGAGGTCTCGAAACGCCCCTTGAAGACGGCGACATCATCGCCCTCTTTCCCCCGGCAGGCGGCGGATGACCCATGCACGAATGGATATCCCGGCGACCGAACGGGACAATTTGCCATAAACTATACCTTTTTGTGGCATTTACCGTTAATATATAGTAGCTCCAGATCCTTCTTTAGAAGGATACTATACTGCAGAGGATATTTCTTATGACTCAAACGAACGAACCCGATAAGGAAACCTGCACCGGGAACTGTGCCAGTTGTGCGGCTACGACGAAGTGCGACGACCCGAGAAATGCGGACGCCCCAAAGGGCCTCCCCCCGAAAGCCGATGTCAGCGTAAAACACGTCGTTCTCGTCCTCTCCGGAAAAGGGGGGGTCGGAAAGAGCACAGTCTCGGCAAATCTCGCCTACGCCCTTGCCAACCGGGGCTATAACACCGGTCTCATCGACCTCGATATCCACGGCCCGGACATCCCGAAGATGCTCGGGATCGAGGACGCCCGTCTCCAGTCCTACGACGGGAAGATCATCGAACCGGTCAGGGTCACCGGCAACCTCGCGGTCATCTCCATGGCATTTCTGCTCCCGGAGCGCAACACTCCCGTGATCTGGCGTGGCCCGATGAAGATGACGGTCATCCGGCAATTCCTGGAAGACGTCAACTGGGGCGACCTCGACTACCTGATCGTCGACCTCCCGCCCGGAACCGGCGACGAGGCGCTCACCGTCGCCCAGCTCGCCCCGAACATCGCCGGAGCGGTCATCGTCACCACCCCGCAGGATGTCGCGGTCCTCGACTCGAGCAAAGCAGCCGAATTCATCAAGAAACTCGAACTCCCGGTGCTCGGGATCGTCGAGAACATGAGCGGATTCGTCTGCCCCCACTGCAAGGAGGAGATCGATATCTTCGGCAAGGGCGGCGGCAAGAAAGAGGCAGAAGGACTCGGTGTGCCGTTCCTCGGGGCCATTCCGCTCGATCCCGAGATGCGGAAGGCAGCGGACGAAGGAAGGCCCTTCATCATCCGTCACGCCGGCGCCACCGAGAGCCCGACCTGGAAGAGTTTCGATGCCATCATGCAGGCCCTGGTAGAAGAGATCGAGGGATAAGATGGATTACTCGAGGATTCTTGCCGGACAGGGGGAACCCCACCCGGTATTTTCAAGGGTCGTCGAGGCGCTCGAGAACTATGAGGAGTTCCCCTTCCTGCTCGAGCCAATCTACCGTGAGGCCTCGGAACTCGAGGATGAAGACCTCGACCGCCTTCGGTTCGGCCTCGTCCGCCTGCAGATCTACGCCGACATCCACCGCTACGAGGACATGGAGGCGGCCCAGCGGATGAAGTATATTTCCACGATACTCGAGAAGGTGCTCTTCGGCAGGCTCCTCCTCGAGGGTGAAGAGGCCGAAGGCAAACAGCAATGCTGCTGAGGCCGGCGATCTGAGAACCACAGAATACCCTATTTTCCCTCGCAGTCCGCGGTGTATGGAACCGGTTCCCGGGAAGTTCCGCAGTCGCGCCGGGCACCCCAAAGGAGCAGAAAAAAGCGCTCCTGCGGCCCGCCGCACTCGAAGCCTGATGGTTCCTCGAACTCCGGACCCACACCTCGCACCTCCGGTGCTCGAACTCCGTTCCTGATGGAACATCGTTCTTCGGTGCTCCTGCTCCGTTCGCACCTGTCGGTGCTCATGCTCTGGCCCTTCGGCCCGTCGCATTCCACTGGAACGTCGCACCCTCAGGCCCGTCGCACTTGAAGCCTGACAGCTTCTCAAACTCCGGCCCTGCGGCCCGTCGCAACTCGCACCTACCGGTGCTCGAACTCCGGACTCGAAACCCTTCGGATTTCTCAAGCTCCGGTTCTAACGAACCGTCGCACCCTCAGGCCCGTCGTTAAAAAAAGAAGTTAGTATGTTGCCAGGTAGCGATCGAGTTCCCAGGGGTGGACCGCCGTCCGGAAGGCATCCCACTCGGCCTGTGCGACGCTCGTGAGCGCCTCGACGACGTGGGGGCCGAGCGCTTTGCAGATGAGGTCGTCGGCGAGCAGGTTCTGGTGGGCCTCGGCGAGGCTCCCGGGCAGCGTCCCGATCCCGTCGCGCTCCCGCTCAGCGGTCGTCATGTGGAAGATGTTCCCATTGGCACCGGCCGGAGGCTCGATCTCCTCCCGGACGCCCTCCATCCCGGCCGCGAGCATCGCGGCGAAGGCGAGATACGGGTTGCAGGTCGGGTCGGGGCTGCGGAACTCGACCCGGGTGCTGTTGCCGCGCGGCGCCGGGACCCGGACAAGTGCCGACCGGTTGCTGGCGCTCCAGCTGACGTAGCAGGGCG
>JAEZIP010000081.1:0-16747 GCA_023436625.1 Methanobacteriota archaeon
CCTTACGGGGTAGAGACAGGGGAGGGGGAAGCATCCCCCTCCCCGTCAGCCCCTCCCCCCATGGCGATAGCCACCACGGTCCACTGCATCGGGATTGTTCCTCGCCTGAGTTGTTCTGTCTGCCGCCCGAGGATCAGCTGCCTCACCAGAGCACTCCGGAAAAAGACCGGATGGATAACTATAAATCCGCCCGCCCGCACATTCCCATTAATCATGTACCTCGTCATCCGCTGTCCGGGCTGCAAGACCTTCAATTACGTGGACCGTTACCAGCGCTGGAGGCTCTGTCCCATGTGCGGCGAGGTGATCAACGTCGGACGTGCGCCGGTCTACCTGGAAGCCGACGACTTCCTGGATGCAGAACGGGTGGTGGCGCAGCTGGAGTCGTACCTGCACCAGACCGGAAAAAAGGACCTCACAGAGCAGGACATCCGGCAGCTAAGGGCCCAGTATGCCGAATGGGTGAAGAGCCGGGTCTGATCACCAGAGACGCCCGCAGCCCGGGCAGAGCATGCTCACTCTCCTCCCGCAGTGCGGGCAGTAAAGGCCCGTACGTTCGTTGCTGGATAACGGTCTCCCGCATCGCTTACAGTGAATCGGGGCCTCGAACCCACACTCGTGTCTGACCATCAATCCAGATATTCGTAGTCCTTCACAAAAAGATTTCCTTTCCCGCGGTTCGCAATATCCCCGGTGAACCGGATAAGCGTGCGCCCCTCGTGCTGAACCGTCTCAATCTTCTTGAAGGTGGGAAGCATCCCCTGCGCGGTCCCGTAGACGTAACAGGAGCCCCCTTTCATGTTCGCACCCGGGCGTCGGCAGTCCCCGTGGACGATGAGCGTGCCGCCGTGCATCTCCGCCCCGGCCATGTCCCCGGCATCGCCGTGCACGATCACGGTGCCGCCGGCGATGCTCTCCGCGAGGAAATCCCCGGCGCGGCCGAAGACCTCCACGATGCCGCCCCTCATGCCTTTCCTGCCGCCGCGGTATCCCGAGGCGCAGTAATCGGCGGCGTCGCCCCGGCAGACGATGGTCCCCCCCGCCATCTCCCTCCCGAGCCAGCCGTCGGCGTTGCCGTGAACCTCGATCGTCCCGCCGCTCATGAAGTTGCCGCAGTGCATCCCGATATCCCCGAGGATGGTGATCCTGCCGCCGTCCATGTACTCGCCGACCCTTTTCAGCCGGAACGTCTCCCCCGAAAGGACGACCTCGACGTCCTCTGAGCGGTCGGCATCACCCTCCACCGAGACCGTGAAGACCTCGTCGAGCCGGAACTCCCTGTTCCCCCGCCAGACCAAAAGATCGGTGCCGGCAAGGAAGTTCTTCGGGACGATCGACTCCGCCTCGATAGGGATGAACGACCTCGCACCGGGCTTCATCGCGAGCGTGACCTTCATATCTCCGCCTCCGTCTCGATGCACCGGTTCCGGTTCAGGTACTCCGCCTGCACCGGGTAGTTCCTCATCCGGACCGTGTAGTAACGATCGAACTTCTCGATGAAGTCGGGATCTTTTCCCATATCGTAGGCATCGGAGACCTTCGGGCTGACCCAGAACGTGGCGTTGCTCCCGTCGACCAGGCACTCGCCCCTCCGGGCGACGACCCTGCCCCGCTTGATCGTGTACTCGGTCCGGCTGAACGCATCGACCACCTTCTGATAGTCAACCGACGGGTCGACCTCGTCGATCCGGAGCGGGTAGATGGCGACGTCCGCATCGGCGCCCGGGGCAAGATGCCCTTTCCCGAGGTCCTGGAGCCCGAGCGCCCTTGCCTGGCCGGCGCGGGTCATCACCGCGATCTCGTACCAGTCCAGTTCCCGCTCGATCGCCGGGAGGGGCACCCGTGACGCGGTATCGGGATGGATCGCGGCGAATTCGGCGTCGCGGTACTTCTTGCTCATCAAAAGGCCGATGATCTCCGGGTAGCGGACGAACGGCGCGCCGTTCGGGTTATCCGTCGAGAGCAGGCACTGCCAGGGGCTCTTCGTGAGGAGCGCGAGCTCAAGCCCGATCGCCCACATGATCGAGTTGACCAGGTTCTTGCGCCGGTAGATGACCGGGATGATCCCCGAGCCGGTCTCGAGCTCCACGTCGTGGTTGCTCCACTTCTCGTGGTGGAGGCGGTAGAGGTTGAACTCCATCGGCCCGTCGGCGGTCATCGTCGTCGTCCGGCCGAACATCACCTGCCCCATATCCATGACGATCTGCGGACGCATGTCGACGAACCGCGCAATCGGCTCGCTCTTCGAGCAGAAATCCTTCCACCCCGACCCGCCGTAGGCGTGGAACTGGACGTGGGTGGCATACAGCGTCTGCCGCTTTTCGTTCAGGTCGGGGACGAGGCCGAGCGACCCGAGCGTACAGGTGTAGTTCCCCGGCGTCCCGAGGTTGTTGCAGTGGAGATGGACGGAGTGCGGGAGGTGGAGGAGTTCGTTCGCCTCGACGATCGACCGGATGATCTCCGCGGGCGTCACCTCGAAGTGGGGCACCGGGTCCCTGATGCACGAGACGTTCTTGCCCCACTGCCAGGCCTCGGTGCCGCCGGGATTCGTGAGTTTGACGGCAAACCCTTTCACCGCCTTGAGCGTCCAGGCGATGATGGCAGCGACCCTTTTTTTGTCACCGTCGCGGATCGCCTCCATGATCCCCCAGTTCCCGTCGAAGAGGACGTTTGCCATCGTGTCCTGCAGCGGCGTGTAGAGGAACTCCTCGTGGGTGTGGCGGGCCTCGAGCGGCGCCATCGCGCCCTCGAGCAGGGTGGTGTAGCCCATCACGCTGTAGCGGTAACTGTTGCCATAGGTGGTCGGGACGCTGTAGCCGGACGTGGCGTGCAGCGGCCCGCGCCGGGGCGTCCTCCCCGCCCGCATATCCTCGGGACTCATGTACCGCCCGAAGTTCACCTTCGTCCCGCAGATATGAGTATGCGAGTCGACCCCGCCCGGCAGGGTGAGCATACCGCGGGCGTCGATCACCTCCGCCGCATCGCTCACCTCCTCGACGATCCTGCCATCGCGGATAGCGATATCCATCGTCTCGGCGTTGATCCCCCGGAGGGGATCGATCACGCAGGCGTTCCTGATCAGGAGCTCGCTCATCGTCCTTTCGCCTCCTGCATCAGGGCATACATCCGGGAGAGGACATCCCTGTCGGACGGGTAGCCGGTGGAGAGGACCCTCCTCGTCCGGATGGGCACTCCGTCCATCCGGTAGGCCGTCCCCTCCGCATCGATCCCGGTCACCGCCACCGGGATCTGGACGTTGCAGAACGCGGTGGTGGCGTTCGGGTAGGGGTCGAGCTGGACCACAGGTATATCGGCGAGATGTTCGAGACACTTCCGCGGGAAGTGGGCGGCCGGGTCGCTCCCGACGATCAGCGCCGCGTCGCACTCCTTCCGGGCCAGGATATCCACCGCCGTCGTCTCCCCGGGGTTGTAGAAGGCGATCCCCCGGGAGAAGTCGATCCCGAAGGGGTAGCCGGTCATCCAGGTGTTCACTTCGTTGGACCCGTAGACGTTGTAGTGGCCCCGCATCGCCGAGATGGTGAACTTCGTGTGCCGGCTCAGTTCGGAGACGAGTTCGATGGCGTTCCTGATGTTCTTGTACTTCCCCCGGGTCATCGTGAGCCCGAGCCCGAAGTAGACCGCCCCGAACTTCGCGCTCTTACAGAGGTTTGCCACCCGGACGAGCTGCTCCCGGGTGACGCCCGCGACCGTCCGCGGGATCGTCTCCGTCTTTCCCTGGACGATCGCCCGGAGCGCCGAGAGGACCGCGTAGTCCCCGCCGGGCTTGATCTGCACGAACTCGTCGGCGATGTTTGCGGTCTCGGTCTTCCGGACGTCGACGACGATCACCTTCCGGTCGCGGAAGGCGTTCTCGAGGAAGAACCCTTCCGCGTAGCGCGTGTAGCGCGAGAGGTGGCGGGGATGGGCGTCGATCGGGTTCGACCCCCAGTAGATCACGAGGTCCGCCCGGTTCTTCACCACCCCGAGCGTGCATCCCGGGTGTCCGACCTCCTGGATGGCGAGGATGGACGGCCCGTGGCAGACCGAGGAGGTGTTGTCGATGACGCCCCGCACGAGCTCGGCCATATGCACCCCCACGCACTGGGCCTCTCCGTGGGTGCCGCTCCACCCGTAGAGGAGCGGGCGCTCGGCGGAAAGGAGCATATCGGCGGCATACCGGATCGCCTCATCGCAGGTGATGTCCTTCCAAACGTCTCCGTCGCGCAGAATCGGGCCCTTCAGCCGATTCTCGCCCATGAACTTCGTCGTGCCGAGTTCGCAGGCATTGGTGACGGCGACTACCCTGCCCTCCTCAACCTCCACCTCGATGTCGTCGCAGAGGCATCCGCAGAAGGGGCAGACCGCGTCCTTAACGATCATACGCAAGGCCTCCCAGGTCTTTCATCAGTCCGTGAACAGTCTTCGGTTCTTCGTCCGTCGGTTCGATCTCCACCTCGTGCGACTTGAAGTCCGGCATCCCCGTGGAGTGGGTGCCGGCGGCGACGATGTGGTTTGCGTAGGGTCCGTAGGGAACAAAGACGGTTCCCATCTCCACCTCGACCGATGCAGCCGCACGCATGACGACCTCCCCGCAGGGCCCGGTCACCCTGACGGGGTCCCGGTCGGCAAGCCCGAGTTCCATCATGTCGAACTCGTGCATGAAGCAGGTCGAGGTCTCCTCCGCATAGGCGGCAGAAGTCTTGTTCTCGACGGTCACGCCCTGTGTCACCGTCCGCCCGGTGATCATGAGAAACGTCATGCTTCCGCCTCCTCGCCCTGCACCCCTTCCACCATGCGGGCGACCCGGATCGCGCGATTCGGGCAGTTGGTCTCGCAGGTCTTGCACCCCGTGCACTTCTCCTCGTGGAGGATTCGAACCCGGCCGCCCTCGATCCGCATGATCACCTCGTCGCTTGCGGACGTCCCGGTCCCCGCGAGCTGGGGGTCCACCTCCCGGTTGACCGGACAGGAGACGCAGCAGTTCCCGCACCGCATGCAGAGGGTGTCGTCGACCTCTAAGCGGTACCACGAGGAGAACGCCGTCTTATCGCGCCGGGTGACATCGAGGATCCGCCCGCTCGAAAGGACACCCTCGGGGCACGCCTCGACGCAGAGGCCGCACCGGATGCAGTGGCCCGGGTAGACCTCCGGCTCCCACCGGTCCTTCTTGCGGAGGACGGCGATGGCGCCGGGCGCCGGGCAGATCATCATGCAGGTGAGACACTGCGTGCACTCCTTGCCGGTCAGGGACGGGTAATCCTTGAAGTAGGAGGGAGTCTCGAGCGGCGCGGTCTTTACCGAGAAGAAATCTTTTAGCCATTCCGGCCGGAGGAACTCCCGCACGTAGTAGACGATCGATCGCATATCCTCACCTCTCGTTGCACGCGATGCAGGGGTCGCTGCTGATGAACGTCGACGTCACGTCCGCTATCGATGCGGCATCGACGATCATCGAGTGGGCGCAGGCCTCGATGTTCATGATCGACGGCGTCCGGATCGCGATATCGAGCACCCGACCGTATTCGTCGGTCTTGATGAAGTAGGTCAGTTCTCCCCGGGGGGCTTCGCCGCTGTAGGAGGCCTCGCCCGCTTTGCAGAGGCCGCCGCCCCGGATCGGGCCGTCGGGAAGGGTATCTATGCACTTCCGGATCAGGTCGATGCTCTGGAAGACCTCCTGGAACCTGACCATGATCCGGGCGAAGTTGTCGCCCTCGGTCCGGGTTATCTGCTCAAAGCCGAGCTCGCGGTAGGTCGGGTGGCGGAGGCGGAGGTCGCAGACAACACCGCTCGCCCGGGCCGTGGGGCCGACGGTGTGGGCGCGGATGGCCTCCTCACGGCTCATGACCCCGATCCCCTTGCTCCGGAGAGCGATCAGCGGGCCGGTCTCAAAGATCCCGGTATACCGCCGCATCTCCTCCTCCACCTTCGCGAGATCGGCAAGCATCGCCGCGGCGTCCTCCGGCAGCAGGTCGAACCGGACCCCGCCCGGGATCATGTAAGCGGTGTTGATCCTCGAGCCCGTGATCCGCTCGAGATTGTCGAGCACCGTCTCCCGGGTATTCAGGAGATACATCGCGAGCGTCTCGTGCTCGATCGTGTAGCAGTAGGAGAAGTTCGCGAGGATATGGCTTGCCATCCGGTCGAGCTCGTTGACGATGACCCGGAGGTAGGCCGCCCGCTGCGGGACCGCTATCTCGCTGATCTCCTCCATCGTCTCGATGAAGACCATGTTGTGGATGACCGAGCAGATGCCGCAGACGCGTTCGGCAAGGAACATCACCTCCTGCCAGGGGCGGCCGCGCATGATTCGCTCGATCCCCTTCTTCATGTACCCGAGCTCGACCTCGGCCCTGAGCACCCGCTCGCCCGCCGTCTCGCACTTGAGGCGGACGGGCTCCTTCCAGCAGGGGTGCACCGGGCCGAGCGGAATGGATACGTCGACGGTCTTCTTCATGGCTGTTTCTCCTCGTAGTCTTTGAATATCAGCGGCGCGACCGAGAGTATGGCGGAGAGGATCTCCGTCGGGCGGGGCGGGCAGCCCGGCACCTGTGCGGCTATGGGTATGTAGTTCTCGACGGGCGGGGTCGTCAAGGTACCCCTCCGGGCATAGACGCATCCCGATATCGGGCAGTTCCCGATGGCGACGGCCACCTTCGGCTCCGGGATCTTCTCCCAGATCTCGCGGAGTTTGTCCACCCACTGGGGCGTTACGGAGCCGATCACCAGGAGGACGTCGGCCTCCCGGGGGTTGTTGTGGACGTAGATGCCGTACTGCTCGATGTCGTAGCGCGGCGCGAGGCAGGCGAGCACCTCGATGTCGCAGCCGTTGCACGACCCGACGTCGACGTAAGCGACGTGGATCGACCTCGACCGGACGAAGTTCTTGATCTCCTGCAGGATATTCTTCATGAGAGGACCGCCTCCCGGACCCGTGCTTTTCCTCTCGCGATCGCCTCGTCTCTCGACGATCCGTCCCCTATCATTGCTCTTGTCTCGTCGCATATCGACCGCATTGTCTCTGCTTCCACGAGCGGCACGAACCGGGTGAAGAGTTCGCACCCGAGTTCTTCCGCCACCGGGTCGCTGTCGTTATCCGCGTGCTCCTGCCCCATCTGCCACCGGTACTCGAGGTTCTCGAGCAGGGACATATCGAACCGCCGGATCAGCACCATCCGGAGTTTCGCGTCGGCCATCCCGAGGCGCCGGGCAATCGCCCGGACGGTCTCGTCGTGCCTCGTGCTCGTCAGGATGTTGTACTTCATCTGCCGGAGGTCTTTCTCGTAGAGGTAGCCGGTCATGCGAATCCTCCCGCCTTCAGAAGGGCGTAGCCGGCGAAGAGAGCGACCGCCAGCCAGAGCCCCGCCGTCTCGAACCGTTTCAACCGCTCTTCGTTCGAGGCGTAATGGACGAGAGAGAGGGCCACGAGGACCCCGGCGAGGGCTACCGCCTCGCCCCGGACCGTCCCGTTCTGCAGCCACTGCACCAGGGCTATGACGAGGTACGCCGCCCCACCGAAGAGCACCAGTTCGCGGATCATGGCATCACCCACCACAGGTATCCAACGTAGGCGAGCATCGCTCCGGTGATGAGCCCCTGGATGGTAACGCTGTCGAACGGCGAGAGCATGGGCGTTATCGCGCATACGAACGAGAGCGATACGAGGACTATCGTCATGATGACGAGCGCCAGAGAGAACGGCACGGCCCCGATGAAGATCGCGACGAACGCGTAGAGGAGCACGAACGTCTTCGTCCCGTCGATGACGGAGATCCCGGCCCGCCAGACCCCGAAGTGCTCGGTCTTGTAGCCGCTCACGAGTTCTTTACTCTCGACGATGGAGAAGGGGCCGTAGGGCATCTTCGAGAGGATCACGAGATACATGGCTATCGCAACGGGCGGCGCTATCAGGAGGAACGGCCCGTGGACTGCCTGGTAGGCGGTGATGTCCGAAAGAAGGAGCGATCCCGTGAAGAGGTAGATCGCGGCGATCGTGACGAAGAGCGGGATCTCGGAGGCCGCGGATATGACCGACCGGACACCGCCGAACTTCCCGTAGGGTGATCCCGACGAGAGCCCGAACCCGTGCTCTACGACCTTGTGGAGCATGTAGATCGCAAAGAGGATCAGGATGCTCTCGCCGGCAAGGACGATGAAGAGCGCTGCGCTCCAGATGCCGATGCCGACGAGCACGACCCCGACGTAGAGCGTGGCGCTTGCGGTCTTCGGGACCCAGGTGCTCTTGAACGAGAACTTTAGGGCGTGTAGGATCTCCTGCCAGACGGGAGGGCCCGGCCTCATCTGTACCCGTGCGATGACTTTCCGGTGAAGCCCCAGAAGGAGGAGGCCGAAGACTGCTGCAAATATCAGGTACTCGATCATGTCAGTATCCTATGAACGGGATGTCCTCTTCTCCGCCCGGAGCCCGCCACCAGAGCCCCAGGAAGATGACCAGTGCCGGGAAGGCGATCACGATGGCAGTCTCCGCCGCCCAGAGCGGGATGAGGCCTGCTGCGAGCAGCCCCCACGCGGCGGCGATGACTATGGCCGATGCCGCGAGTCCCAGGGAAACCGTCTTTCTCTTCATGGTAATCAGATGGTTATGGCAATCTCCACGACGCGCAGGAAGATCAACAGCGATGAGAGGGAGCACATGATGACGTAGGGGGCGCCCGGCGCCCGGAACATCTCGGCCTTTGCCGCGTAGAACGGCGCCATCCCCTCTCCGATGACGCCGAGTGCGAGGAGGGCTTTGCCCACCGGCGGGACGGCAGAGGCACCGGCCGCAAGGGCCGGTATCGAGAGCGTCCCCGTTGTCGCAAGGATCAGCGCGGCGCCCCCGAAGAGCGGCAGGGTGGCGACCATGGCGACGATGCCGTACTCGTACGCGGCATCGAGGACGTGGCGGCTTTTCACCGCCGCGACGATGCCGACGTTCGTGATGCCGACGAGCGAGGCAAAGAGCGTGAAGTTGAAGATGTCCCCGCTCCCCATCGCGCCCATCGTCGCGAGGCCGCACGCGATCGTCATGAACCGCCGGAAGCGCATCTCGGAGACGGCGGTCTCCTTCGCGTAGTAGGCGTCCCCCCCGAACGCTATGTCGACCTGACCCTCGGGCCTGGCGAGGATGGCGAGTCCCGTGAAGATCAGCGCGAGCACAAAGAGCGTGAGGGTATAGGGGGTGTAGTAGTGGAGGATATCCCCAAACTCCAGCACGAAGAGGTCGCTTCCGCCGATTCCGCCGAGATCAGGCATTCGGACCACCCCGCATGGTGCCGATGAGCGACATCTTGGCCATGACCTTGACGAGGATCGCCGATCCCGCGAGCATGACCGCGAAGAACCAGTACTGCGGGAGGAGCATGAAGACGAAGAACGCGACGATCCAGAGCACCCACGAGTAGCCGCTCGCCGTCTCGATCAGCTCGAACCGCTCGTGGTGGTCGCGGCAGAGGAAGTAGAAGAGCACGCCGAGGCCGGCGACGGCCCCGCCGGAGAACCCGGAGAGGACGATGCCGTAGACGACGAGGATCGCGGCGAGTATGGCGGGAGCGCTCTCCATCACCTCGATCTGCAGGCCGTCCGCCGGCGGCCGGACGTAGCCTTCCTTTACCCGGTAGATCTCCGAGAGCGCGATCAGTTCCGAGACCCCCACCACGAGGCCCGGCAGGATGAGGGCCTCTGCAAGGTCGGTGCCGACGAGCGCAATGAACGCGAGGGTGACGACCTCGACAAGGTCCGTGAGCAGCAGGCGGTGAAGGCCGTCGGTCTCCCGCATCAGGGCAAAGAACCCGATTCCCGCCGCCGCAAACGCCACAGAAAGGCCGATCGAGTAGTCTGGGATCACTTTTCCTCCCTCCGGAAGAGGTAGGAGGCGATTGCAAACGCTGCAAAGAGGATGCTCGTCTCGACGACCGTATCGAGGCCACGGGTGTTATAGAGGATCTCGTCGACGATCCCGCCCGGATGGGCGACGATCGTCGTGCCGAGGTAGTGCGTGTGGTCCGCGAGGTACTGCGAGAGCGGTGTCAGGTAAGTCGTCACGTAGCCTGCGTAGGGCGAGTTCTCCGGGTACTGGGAGATGACCTCCGTTGTGCCGAACGGCACCCCTCCCCGGTCGTAGGGGTAGAGTCCGCTCGCGGGGTCGAGGTCCGTCTTCGGGTAGAGCTGCTGCTCCTCGAATCCGAGCGGCAGGGAGAGGATGCCGGCGAGGGAGACGATGATACACGCGCCGGCGAAGAGCGCCACGAGGTTCTGGAAGTTGGAGACGAACCTTGAGATCCGCGTGATGATCAGCACGATGCATCCCTCCATTCCATCAGGCGCACGATGACGAACGTGCTGATCGCGGTGACGGCAACGAACGTCAGGAGAGCCAGGGCCTCGTCGTAGGCGAGCATGACGAGGAGGAGGCCCCATGCCGGTATTTCGAGATTGATCAGCCGGGCGACATAGGTCTTCGGCCGCACGAAGGCGACGGAGAGGACGCCGATGACAAGGATGGCGAGGCCGAGGACGAGGGTGGCGTTCACGTCTGCTCCCTCCTCACGACCATGAGAACGAATATCGTGGCTACCGGGGCGATGAGGGAGACCGCGATCGCGACGTCCAGGTAGCCGCGGTCCACGATGAACGGCAGGATACCGGCGACGAGGATACCGAGCGAGATCACCTTCCCGTAGGAGTCGCGGATGAGAGCGGTGGAGAGGGCGCCGAGGAGCGCGACGAGCCCGAACGCAACCTCGAGGGCGAGGATCATCGTTTCATCCCCCCCGCGTAGGTGCTTGCTATGGCGTTCGCCTCGAGCGTGGAGCCGACGAAGTAGGCTGCAGCCGCGACGAGCGAGAGCGGGTGATCGAGCAGCAGGACGATCGTCCCGGCGACGGCGAAGTTCAGGACGTTCGCGTAGGGGAGTTTCCGGCCGGTCTTTTTCTCGGCAATGACCCGGACGGCGGCAAAGACCGCGATTGCGGCGACGAGATAGAGCGCGATCACTGTCGGAGCCTCCAGAGCCGTGCAAGAAGCCGGCTTGCGTGGGTGTGGGAGAGCCCCTGGATGGTGAGGATGGCGATCACCATGCCTGCGATGAAGTCGGTGGCGGCGAACCCGACCAGGGTGAAGGCGTAGACGACGAACGTGGCGAGGACCGCACCGGAGGTCCCCGCGTAGCCGGGGTCGTGGCAGATGCGGTTGCCGACAAAGACCATCAGGGCCGCAGCAAGCCCGCCGGGGATGCCGGCGACGTAGACGCCGCAGGCGGCAAGGAGCGTCCCGGCCGAGGCGTCGGGGGAGCAGACGATGTTCCCCATCATGGTGCCGCCGGCAAGAGCGCCGCCGCCTGCCTCGATATCCCGCGCGACGGCCGACGCTCCGCTGACACCCCCCGCTTCCGGCAACCGGAAGAGAATATCGATGGTTACGAAGAGGAGCCAGCTGATTATCGCTGCCGCCAGGATATGGAGGAGTTCGTCCAGCATTTTTATTTCAACTACTGGAAAATACGGTCAATCAATTCAATAAAGGTTTTGTTGTTAACATTTCGGGCGTTATTTTACCGGAATGCGGCTCCGACGCACCTCCGGCATGATTACCCCGGGTTAGTATTGTATGTAATGTAATGAATATTATATACGATATATTTTTCCACGCACCTTTTCAGGGGCTCTTTGCGCCGCGATTGCCGGATTCGGGAGCCGGGAAGGGTTTTCGGATCCGGCAGGTATGCAGGCGATACCGCGCATGCCGCCCGTCAGGCAGGCTCCGGGACGACGAGCCCCCGGCAGAAGACGCCCTCCTGCGGCGCCGGGGAACAAGTATAATGCTCGCGGCACCGACATATATGCACGCGGGGGTTGCCGAGCCAGGTCAAAGGCGCTGGATTTAGGGTCTTATACTAAAAAAGGTTCCTATATCTGACTTACATCCCACCCACGCGCGAGGGTTGCCGAGCCAGGTCAAAGGCGACGGATTTAGGGTCCGTTCTCGAAGGAGTTCAAGGGTTCGAATCCCTTCCCTCGCATGCTATTCATCTATCTTCCTGGGTAGCCGGTGCCTTTCTCGTATTCCTTTAGCAGCTCTTCTGCCAGGATGCGGAAGATCTCATCCCTGAAGTACGCCTTATCGGGGGCACCCGGTGCATTCTCATTGACCGCGCGCTCGATAATCCGTGCGAGCAGCCGGTCTTTAAATTTTGGATTGGCAAAGCATGCCCGAAAGAACTCTGAAAACTCCTCCTCTGTGAGATGCTTGAAAAATCTCCGGGCTTTTTTGTAATCGGTGAGCCAAGGGGCGGCATTCGGAAGCTTCGCCCGACACATCCCGCAGTAGTTCGAAGTGTCAGGCCATTCCTCGTTGCAGTCCGGGCAGATCTGCGTCATAGTTCGTCATGAGCACTCGCATACATTAAAATGAGTATGAGTGCTTTACCGAATTTTTTGTAAAAAAACGCATTTTATCGCCTTAAAATCACAAGACTTTTCTCACACCACGCAAAACTTCAAAACATGGCCGAATTTATCCCCGATCGTCTCCCCGCAAGGGCGAGTAAAGGGGAAGAGCGTACATTCAGTATTCTAAAGAAATTGCCTGACGATTACCTCGTTTACTATGAACCCAATATCGACAACCGGCGGCCAGACTTCATCGTGATCGCGCCGGACCAGGGTGTCATTGTCATCGAAGTGAAAGGATGGTACCTCGACGACATCCAGAAGGTAAGCGACAGCGAAGTCGTTACGCTCTACGACGGACGCCCAAAGGCTGAGATACACCCGCTCACGCAGGCACGGAATTACCAGTGGCGGCTCGTGAAAGCGTGTGAGAAAAACCCGAGCTTCTCACACCTCCTGCACAAGGACGGACCGCACAAGAACCGATTTGTCTTCCCGTTCGGCCATTTTGTCGTGCTCTCGAATATTTCTCAGGACCAACTTCGGAACTACAGAGGGCACGACCTATCGGTCGTCTTCCGGCCTGAAAACACCATGACGCGGGATATGCTCATGAACCTTGAGAGTGCGTCGCCGCAGGAGATTGCCGACAAGCTGAGATCGTATTTCGACCCATTCTGGCGGATCGAACCCCTCTCCCGGAAGCAGATCGACGTGCTCCGGGCTATCATCCATCCGGAGATCATCCTGAGTTACATCTCCTCTGACACGCCGCCAGCGCAGGACCCGGTGCGGTCAGCCCCCGCCAAGAGTGACACCGTCCAGGAACCGGCGAAGGAGTATGTCTTCTCCTATGCCCGGGGAGTCCACGAACCGAAGGTAACATCGCTGAAGGTGCTGGACAGGCGGCAGGAGAACACCGCCAGGAAGATCGGCGACGGACACCGGATCGCCTGTGGGGTAGCCGGGTCTGGCAAGACGGTCGTCCTGGTCGCACGGGCACGCTGGCTTCACGACCGCGACCCTGAGGCAAAGATCCTGTTGCTCTGCTACAATGTCTCCCTTGGAGCGTATCTGAAACATATCCTCGCCGATTACCCACGGATAACCGTCACTCACTTCGACGGATGGGCTAAGCAGAACGATGTTATCCGGTACAGGTGCGACCCGATCACCGGCCACGTTGAGGAAGACGAGCACCTCGGCAACCGCCTGCACGCGCAACTCTCGAGCCGCGTCGGAGACTTTCGGGCGTATGATGCGGTTCTGGTCGATGAAGCTCAGGACTTCCATCCGACCTGGTTCTCGTGCATCCTTCTCGCGATGAAAGACCCGTATGACGGCGACCTGCTGATCGTATGCGACGGCAACCAGGGGATCCGGCCGGTCGGGACGGTCAGCTGGAAGTCTGTAGGGATCAGGGCACAGGGCAGAACCATTCATCGCGCCCTGGATCTGGATCGGAATTACCGGAACACCCGCGAGATCCTGAAGCTCGCATCACACTTCGCCTCGCAGGATACACAGTTCAACGAGGACTCTTTTGGGATCATCCCGGTCGATCCCTATCAGGCGCAGCGAACAGGTTCGAAGCCGTTTCTCGTGCAGTGTACGGATCACGGCGATGAGTGCCGGAAGGCACTTGAGATCGTGAAAGGCCTTCTTGCCGGCAGGCTGCCGGACGGCAGCGCTCTTGAAGATGTGCACCCCGAAGAGATCGGGATACTCTACCGGAAGGCGTCGGCAGAGGACAAAGAATTGCTCGGCGATCTCATCGAAGGCATCCGCCCGTATGCCCCTGTCGTCTGGATCAACGAGGATTCTTCGTCACGGGCGAGAGTGCTGGATGAGGGTGTCAAGATCCAGACGGTCGATTCTGCAAAAGGGCTGCAGTACCGGGTGGTTATCCTGCTCTGGCCGGATGCGTTCGTGCCGGTCAGGCCGGGTGACCTGCCGCTTGAGAACAGCCGGTTCTATGTTGCGCTCACACGGGCTGAGGATGTCTTGATCGTCACGCACTCGTTGGAGAATGGTTATGCCAACAGGATGCTGGCGTTGGATGGTGTTGTGATCGGTTGAATCTCGCTTGACGATATTCCCTTTTTGCGTTGTATGGTTTTGATGTTCCTTTTCATCGCTTGTTTCGTGCTACCTATCTCTCAGAGTTGTTAGTTTGTCAGTGTTCATTCAGTATAACTAAAGGATATGAATTGAAAATTGTGGGATCATACTTGTTCTAGCGAAGGAGCAGAATGTCTGCCCCTTTGGGACTTTGAGGTGCCACACCGCTGCTTTCGCTACCATTTCATGTGAATTATGCAACACAACACTCTAAAGAGCAGGGCATATTATTCGATACCTAGCCCCTTTCGGAGTCCTTTATGGATTACAATCCCTTGATGAGGATCAAATTCTATCCCGGGATTTCTAAAGGCAAATGTAAAGTACATATTGCCGTTATGCCAATGAAAATTGCCAATGGCTCCACATTTAAACAGTTTAGTTAAAATCTCCTCCAGATTTAGGTGTGAAAAACGCTCATTTGAATTTTTTATTTCACATATGTCTTCATATGTAAATTGTGCCATATGCAGGTTTCCTAATAATTGCAAAACTTTTCTCCTATCTTCTTCGGTGATAAATCCATATAGTTCGTTTTCTATTTCAGTTCGGAAATACTCTCTTGAGTATGTCCTCAAACCATTCCATATGTCATTTATAGTTGGTTTTGAGTCGGGGTTCCTTGTCCGATTATGTCTTTGAATCTGATTCATAAGAGATACTAAGTCCCTTGGTCGATGCCTTGTATTCTCTAGGATTAACTTAATTACCAATCGATCATGAGGGATATATTCCGGCAAAAAATGTGTGAAGATGTCATCCATATCCGTTCTGTTTAGTGAATATGATGCCCTTTTATTAACGAGTTTAATTAAATTCGTCTCCCTAAAGTCCCTCGTGTCTTGATACCAATCTAACGTTATCGATGAATCTGATCTAATCTTACTGAGATTCGCGCCAGGTAAATCTTCAAAAATATCGTCCCGACACAAAACGATAACTTTTGCTGGTACTTTGTTTTTGCTAAACTCTTTGTTCATTATGTCAGCAGCAGTTATTAATCCATATAATGCTAGTTTTTGATTCTCCTGATTTGTAATGACGTCGTCTAACCCATCAAGAACTAGAATATGTTTCGAAGGAGTGTTAATTGAATAACAAGCTTCCCTTACTGTTTTTAGCAGCATCTTATTATCTAAAGGAATTACTTTACACTCTGTTGAATAATTTGCGCTGAGATACCCTTTCAGTCCCGCTAAGCAACCTTTTGATGACACCATCGAGATAATTTGTTTGAGATCTGGGTTCGGAAGCAAGCCAGAGTTTTTCAGAGATAGTATTAAACTTTCATAGTCCACATCGCCCAGGCATGTACATTGCCTATCTTTTACAAAACTGTCTATCAATGAGATTAGTAGAATAAATTCCCATTGAATTGGAAGTTTGATTTCGTCAGCTTCATTGATATCAAGTATTGATGTAAATGTCTGATATTCAAACGTCCCTAAATTGTATTTTTTAACGAATAGACACTCATCCTCTTCACTTAAAGTCTCGAGCTTAGAACCTATAGCAGTTTTTCCCGATCCTTTAGAGCCCAATACTAAGAACTTCCTTGCATGCAACAGATCATTGACTGCATTATGAGCATCAATAAATCCATGTTTTAATAAGTGATCCGCGTATGATAGTTCATTATCTGCATCGTTTAATCCGAATTCGATGTCACAAAATCGCATTGAATCGAATTTGATGCTTTGAAGGGAAATACCTTTCGAGGAACCTACTGGATCGGTCTATTATCCTCTCGCATACATCTCTTTCATAGCATGCCAATGCGATGCAGAGCCATTCTTGCTAAGGCAATGTCAGTTTCTCTGCAGTAGGTCTTGGGGAGATGCTGGTCCAGTACAGATGGAGTGATTAACTCATAGGTGATCCTTACGCTTGAATGGACTTGGTCCCCCTGTTTCTCTCCCCTATTTGCCCCCAGGACCCACCCTCACCCGCTCCCTCTGGTCGCTCCGCCCCCCTCCGAGTAGGGGGGCAGTCCGTGACGATAGCCCGTAGCCGGGGACCCTCCACCGGCAGACCTCACTCCCTCCGGTCAGCGAGGGTCGCGCCCCGGCGCTGCACTCCGTGCCCCCTCGCCTCCCTCCAGTCGTGGCGTCTGCCTGGTCTTCTCTTCCTGTGTGGGACCTTAGACGACCATGACCGGCTCGGAACTCGCCGGTCATCGTCTGCTAGGAAGTGCTCGTCACGTCGTGCTGCGCACCACGCTCCTCGCACGGAGGGGTGGC
>JAEZIP010000003.1:0-15389 GCA_023436625.1 Methanobacteriota archaeon
CGCTCACTCCCGAAGACTTTGAGACAGAGTTATAAGATCCGAAGCACAAGAGCTCAACCTTGATGGATATGCGCCCATGCAGTGTAGCGGGAATGTTCTATCCTGCCGAGCCCAGGCATCTGGAGCAACTGCTGGAGACATTCTTCCGGAACAGGGCCCCGGACATCGATGCCCGGGGCATTGTCTCTCCCCATGCCGGCTACGTCTATTCGGGGGAGACCGGAGCCTGTGCTTTCTCTACCATACCACCTGATTTTGACGGCACCTTCGTTGTCATCGGTCCGAGCCACCGGGGATACATGACCTGTGCCTCTGCCGTACTTTGGGAGACGCCTCTCGGGATCGTCGACGTCGATAATGAGTTTGTCGACGCGCTGGATATCGAGATAGATGAGGTATCGCACCGGAGCGAGCACTCGATCGAGGTGCAGATGCCGTTCATCAAATACCGGTTCCCGAGAGCAAGGGTTGCACCCATCCTCATGGGAGAACAGAGTTACGAGGCGGCAATGAGCCTCGCGGAGCAGGTGCTCCGGGCGATACGGCACACGGGAAGGAACGTGCGGATCGTCGCCTCAAGCGACTTCTCTCATTACGTCCCGGACCAGGTAGCCCGCCGACAGGACCTCTACGCGATCGATGCGCTCAAAACCCTGGACACGCCGGAGTTCTACCGGCGGCTCCAGGAGACCGGTGCTACGGCATGCGGCTACGGCCCGATCGCCGCCATGTGTATCGCCTGCCGGTCGCTCGGTGCAGAGAGAGGGGAACTCTTGCG
This sequence comes from Methanobacteriota archaeon, assembly GCA_023436625.1. GTDB lineage: Archaea > Halobacteriota > Methanomicrobia > Methanomicrobiales > Methanoculleaceae > Methanoculleus. Next base: position 779 of record JAEZIP010000003.1, read on the forward strand.
GTATACAACCAGCGGCGATGTGACGGAGGACTTCGATCAGGTAGTGGGGTATGCGGCGATAGCGGTGGTGTAATTGGCAACGTGGAGCGCGCCGGGCAAGATATTCCTGTTCGGCGAGCATGCAGTGGTCTACGGGAAGCCGGGGGTCGCGATGGCGATCAAGCCCCGTGTCTTTGTCACGGTGAGGAAATCCCGCAACCCGACACGTGCGAAGTCGCCCTACATTGACGAGTGTTTCAGGATGATGGGTGTCAGGGGCAGTGTCTACGTCCACTCACAACTCCAGAGCTCGTCGGGGCTCGGGTCATCGGCCGCGGTGACGGTGGCGACGCTCTCTGCGATCAACGATGAGTTCAATCTCGGGCATACCCGCGAATATATCGCCGAAACCGCGTTCGCCATCGAAAAGAAGGTCCAGAAAGGGAGGGCAAGCCCCACCGACACCTACGTCTGTGCGAACGGCGGCATGGTCCTCATCACGGGGAACTCCAAACGGAGACTCCCCCCCGAGGGCCTGCAGGTCGTCGTGGGAAACACCCTGGTGCCGCACAGCACCGCGAGAATGGTAGAACTGGTCGGGGACCTGCAGAGGAAGCATCCCGATGTCGCAAACCCGATACTGGACGCCATCGGGGCCGTGACGCTTGCCGCCCTCCATAACATCGGCAACCCGAAGGAACTCGGGCAGTATATGGACATGAACCACGCCCTCCTGGAGGCTCTCGGCGTGGGACACCCGGCAAGCAGCAAACTTGTCCTTGCGGCGAGGGCGAGCGGCGCATACGGCGCGAAGATCACGGGGGCCGGAGGCGGCGGGTGTATCATCGCCCTCTGTCCCCGGCGCGCAAAGAGCCGGGTTGCCGGGGCCATCGAGGCCTGCGAAGGAAAAGCAATCATCACCACCATAGACACAGACGGCGCGAGAAAAGAGAAGCATGACTGAGACCGTGGTACTGAAACTGGGGGGGAGCGTGATCACCGACAAGTCGGGAGAATGCGCTATCGATCACGCCCGCCTGCACGAGGTTGCGGAAGAGCTCGCCGCACACAGAGAGACCGCACTCGTGCTCGTCCATGGTGCAGGGTCGTGCGGGCACCCGGAGGCCCGGCGCTATCGCATCGACGACGGCCTCACCGGAGAGAACGTCCCCGGCGTCTATGCGACGCACGCGGCCGTCTCAAGCCTGAACGCTGCGGTCGTCGATGCCCTGCGGGATGCAGGGGTCGAGGCGATCGGCATCCACCCCCTCGACCTCGGTCTCGCCGAAGACGGACGCCTGGTCTCGTTCGAGACCCGCCATATCGCCGAGATGACAGAACACGGCATTGTGCCCGTGCTGCACGGCGACGTGGTGATGGACCGTCTGCGGGGATCCTGCATCGTATCAGGCGACCAGCTGGTGACCCGCCTCGCCGTTGCTCTCGCGAGCCGGCGTGTGGGCCTCGCGACCGACGTTCCGGGCGTGCTGCAGAACGGCCTGGTCGTCCCGCGCATCGACCGGAGCGTCGCCGCGACGCTCGATGTCGGCGGGTCGGGAAACACCGACGTGACCGGAGGCATGCAGGGCAAGATTGCCGAACTCCTGGCACTGGCCGATGCCGGCACCGACGCCCATATCTTCCATGTCTCGAAGATCGGCCGGTTCCTGGACGGCACCGGGCATGGCGGAACGATAATCGGAAGGGGTATGTCATGACGAAAGAGACCGCCACGTCCTCACGGAAACGGGATCACCTGGTCATCTGTTGCGAACAGCCCGTCGAGGCCGGCGATGCCGGATTCGGAGACGTGCGGCTGGTCCATAATGCCCTTCCCGAGTGCGACATGGATGCGATCGAGACGAAAACCCGGTTCCTCGGTAGAGCACTCGGCTCCCCCCTCTTCATTGCAGCGATGACCGGAGGACACCCGGACACCCTCGAGGTAAACCGGCGGCTCGCACGTGCCGCCGAACGGTATAACCTCGGTATGGGTGTCGGTTCTCAGCGAGCGGCACTGGAAAAGCCCGAACTGGAGGAGAGTTTCACCGTCGTGCGGGAGGAGGCACCGCGTGCCTTCCTCTGTGCGAACCTCGGAATCATCCAGCTCCGCGACCACGGCATCGAGTGGGCGGAACGGGCTGTCGAGATGATCGATGCACAGGCGATCGCCATCCATGTCAATTCGCTCCAGGAAGCGATTCAGCCGGAGGGCGATCATAACGCAGAGGGGAGCCTTGAAGCGCTCCGGAACCTCTGCGAAGAGTTCTCCTACCCGGTCATCGTGAAGGAGACAGGTTCCGGTATATCGGCCGGGACGGCAAGAGTTATCCGGGGAGCAGGAGCAAGCGCCATCGATATCGGGGGCTATGGAGGCACGTCATGGGCAAAGATCGAACGCCTGCGGGCGAACGACTCCGGCCTCGCCGATCTCGGGGAAGCATTCCTCTCCTGGGGCATACCTACGGTGGTAAGCCTCTGTGAGGTGCGGACGACAGGAGGCCCGATCATCGCGACGGGCGGACTGCGAACAGGTGTCGATATCGCGAAAGCCGTTGCCCTCGGGGCGGATCTCGGGGGCATGGCGCTCCCCCTCTTAAAACCGGCCATGGAGAGTGAGGAAACCCTCTTTGCAGCCGTCGAGGCGATGCACCGCGAACTCGAGGTGGCGATGTTCCTGACGGGATCCCGGTCGATACGGGATCTTTCCCACGCACGGACGTATATAACCGGCCTGACCCGGCAAATGATTGGAATCAGCGACTAACTACAAAAAACACGGAAAACATCTCTACAAGGAGGCTACATGGATATTGAGATCATAGCAGTGGGCGGATATAACGAAGTCGGCAGAAATATGACCGCCGTCCGCTGCGGAAAAGAGATTGTCATCTTTGATATGGGTCTGCGTCTGGACCAGGTGATGATCCACGAGGATGCTGATATCGAGAATATGCATTCCCTGGACCTGATCCAGATGAAAGCCATTCCTGATGATACCATCATGAATGGGGTAGAGGGGAGTGTCAAGGCGATCGTCTGTTCGCACGGGCACCTGGACCATATCGGTGCGATACCGAAACTGGCACACCGGTATAACGCCCCGATCATCAGCACGCCCTATACCTCGGAACTGATCAGGCAGCAGATTGCAGGTGAACAGAAGTTCGGAGTGAACAATAAACTCTTCGCCCTGAAGGCCGGGCAGCGCTACACCATCTCCCCGCACCTCACGCTCGAGTTCGTGCGTGCCCAGCACTCCATCATCGATACGGTCTTTCCCGTCCTGCACACGCCGCGAGGCGCAGTCATCTACGCGAACGACTTCAAACTGGACAGGACGCCGGTGCTCGGGGAGCCGCCGGACTTCGCCCGGCTGCGGCAGATCGGGAAAGAGGGCGTCATCGCTCTCATCACGGAGAGCGTCAACATCGCTGACAACGGGCGCTGCCCGAGCGAGAAGATCGCGCGGGACCTCGTACGGGACACCATCACCAGTTATGAGGACGACAAGAGCGCTCTCTTCGTCTCGACGTTCTCGTCGCATATCTCCCGTGTCAAGACCATCGCCGAATGCGCCCACGAGATCGGCAGAAAACCGGTCCTGCTCGGGCGGTCGATGGAGCGCTACAGCTCGGCGGCCGAACAGCTGAAACTGGTCGGGTTCCCCGAGTCCCTCTCCATGTTCGGCAACCGCCGGACCGTTGACAGGACGCTTCGGCGGATCATGAAGTCCGGGAAGGACAAGTTCCTCCCGATCGTCACCGGCCACCAGGGAGAGTCGGGTGCCATCCTGACGAGGATCGTGATGGGGGACACCCCCTACAAGCTGGAGAAGGGCGACAAGATCCTCTTCTCGGCAAAGGTTATCCCGAACCCGATGAACTACGGGCAGCGTTACCTGGTCGAGGCCCGCGCCAAGATGGCGGGCGTGCGGATCTTCGACGAGCTGCACGTCTCGGGGCACGCCTACAAAGAGGACCACTACGAGTTCCTGCATCTCTTAAACCCCCAGCACGTCATCCCGTCCCACGGCGACATCGGCATGACCGGCGGCTACGCGAAGTTCGCGGAGGAGATCGGGTATACGCTCGGAAACGACCTCCATATCCTCCGGAACGGGAAGAACGTCCTGATAAAGTAGGAGAGAGTGCATGACGACGCTTGAAGACTACCTTGAGAAGAATGCCGAGCGGATCGACAAGGTGATCCACCGCTACTTCGGAGACGTCCACGGCGACCTCTTCCGGGCGAGCGCCCACCTGCTGCTTGCGGGGGGCAAACGGCTCCGCCCGGCGGTCGTCATACTCGCTGCGGATGCGGTGAGGAAAGGAAGTTCGGACGACCTGATCCCGGCAGCGCTCGCGCTTGAACTGACCCACAACTTCACCCTCATTCACGACGATATCATGGACGGCGACGTCGTCCGGCGCGGTGTCCCGACGGTGCATACGGTCTGGGACGAGCCGACGGCAATTCTTGCAGGCGATGTGCTCTACGCGAAGGCGTTCGAGTTCATCTGCCTCTCGGATGCCGAAAACCCCGCCAAAATCCGGGCGGTGAAGATGCTTGCCAGGACATGCACCGATATCTGCGAGGGGCAGAGCATGGATATGGCATTCGAGAAGAGGGACGACGTCTCGGAGCTCGATTACCTGGAGATGGTCAGCAAGAAGACCGGCGTGCTCTACGGCGCGTCCGCCGCCATCGGCGGGATCCTTGCCGGGGCAAACCCGGTCCAGGCCGATGCCCTCTACCAGTTCGGGGTGAACAGCGGCGTTGCCTTCCAGATCCAGGACGACCTCATCGACCTCCTCGCAAGCACCGAGAAGAGCGGCAAGGACCGGGCGTCGGACATCCGGGAAGGGAAGCAGACCCTGATAGCGATCAGGGCACGCGAGAAGGGGCTTGACCTCGCTCCGTACCGGAGGGAACTCTCGGGCGCCGAGATCGACGACCTGATCTCCCTCCTGCAGAATGCAGGCATCATCGAAGAAGTCCGGGCCGTTGCCGTCGAGCGGGCAAAGGTCGCAAAACAGGCGCTCTCGGTCCTCCCGGACTCTGAGGAGAAGCAGATTCTTGCAGAGATTGCCGATTACTTCATAGACCGGGGTTACTGATTCCATGGACGCGGATCTCGAGCATCTGCTCTTCATCTACGCTTTACAGAACGCGGTGAAGCACGACGCGGCCCCGAAGACCGGAACGGTCATCGGCACGGTGCTCGGCAAGCACCCCGAGTTCCGGAGCCGGGCGAGGGAGCTTGGCCCTCTCGCAGGGAGGGCAATCGCGGAGGTGGCGGCGATGAGCCAGTCCGACCGCAAAAGCCGCCTTGAAGCGATCGCTCCCGAGCTCCTCGCCGAACTCACCGAGACGCACGAGCGTTCACGGGAACTCCCTGCCCTCGAGGGCGCCGAGAACGGCGTGGTGATGCGGTTTGCACCAAACCCGAGCGGACCGCTGCACCTCGGGCATGCCCGGGCATCCATCTTGAACGATTACTATGTCCGGCGCTACGGGGGCCGGTATGTCCTCCGTATCGAGGACACCGATCCGAGGAGGGTCGATCCCGAGGCATACGCGATGGTGCAGGAAGATATCGCATGGCTGGGGCTCGGGATCACCGATGTCGTCTACCAGAGCGACAGGCTCGATATCTACTACGACTGGTGCAGGAAACTCATCGAGCTCGGCGGCGCTTACGTCTGTGTCTGCGATGCAGAACGGTTCAGGGAACTCAAACTCAAGGGGAAGGCATGCCCCTGCCGGGAAGGAACGGTGGAAGAGAACCTGGAACTCTGGCAGCAGATGCTTGACGGAGAGTTTTACGAGGGCGACGCGACCGTCCGGGTGAAGACGGATCTCACGCACCCCGACCCGGCCATGCGCGACTACTCCGCGATGCGGATCGTGAACGCGCCCCTCCACCCGAGAGTGGACGCCACGGTCTTTCCGCTGATGAACTTCTCGGTCGCGGTGGACGACCACCTGCTCGGGATCACCCACGTGATCCGCGGGAAGGACCACATCGCGAACACGAGACGGCAGCGCTTCATCTTCGATTACTTCGGCTGGAAGCCGCCGGTCTACCGCCACTACGGCAGAATGGGGATATCGGGCGTCGTCCTCTCGACATCGGGGATGCGCGAGGGGATCAACAGCGGCATCTACACCGGCTGGGACGACATCCACCTGGGGACGATGCGGGCGATCGCACGCAGGGGTATCGAACCCGAAGCGGTCCGGAACGCCATGGTCGATATCGGCATCGGGGAGACAGACATCTCGTTCTCCTGGGAGAACCTTTACTCCCGGAACAAGGAACTCGTCGACCCGAAGGCGAACCGCTACTTCTTCGTGCCCGACCCGGTCGAGGTCGTCGTGGAGGGCGCTCCTCTCCACGAGGCCCACGCGGCCCTTCACCCGAACGATCCCTCCCGCGGGGTCCGCACCCTCGTCACCGCCGGAAGGGTGCTCCTCCCGAAAGCGGATGTCGAAGGGAAGAGCATGGTCCGCTTAAAAGACCTCTACAACGTCAGGATCGACCGGAACGGAGATATACTGCACGTCTCCTACGCAGGCGACTCGCTCGAGGATGCCCGGCGCGAGAAGGCGCCGATCATCCAGTGGCTCCCGGCGGACACGAAACTCCCCTGCACCCTCCTCCGGCAGGACGGAAGCCTCGAGGGGTTCTGCGAGCCGTCGGTCGCAGGGGAGACTGACCACGTCGTCCAGTTCGAGCGGATCGGGTTTGCCCGGATCGACTCGGCGGACGGCGGCCGGGTGAGCGCGTACTTCGCGCACCGGTGAAGCGGATTCGCCGGACAGGTAGGCCCCCTTCTTTACAACAACTTTTTTGAAACGACCGGCTGTTTCATTGCCCTTGTACGTTACCTCACGCGAAATGCGAGGATCCAACAGACCGGAGCATGAGCACCGCAAGGTGCGAGAGCGCGAAGCCGCGATGGTGAGTTCCTTTTAGATAAACCGATCTTCGCAGGTCGCACTTTCAGTGCTCAAGCTCGCTTCGCCCGCAAGTCGCACCTACGGTGCTCCAACTCCGGATGTTCCATCCGTCGTTCTTCGCGTGAGCTGACAGTTTATGAGCGATGATACGGCCTCACGCGAAGGACGCGAAGCCGCGACGTGCGACGTTCCGTAGGAACGGAGCTTGAGCACCGTCAGGTGCGACGGGGAGTTACAGGTAACTGTACCGAACTTCGCGTTAGAGCCCTGTGCCTTACGCGAGACAGATAATAGACTCCAGGGGAGCCGCCCGCGTTCACCGGTGCTGAATCGCCGCCCTCTCCGCCCGCCCGGCGAGTTCCCGGAGCACCGCCCGTGCGAGATCGACGTTGCCGTAGTCCCGCTCCCGGGCGACGTCCCGGATGCAGGCCGGGACCTCGGTGATCCGCTCCGCCTCCCGGATCTCGGACACGAGCGCCTCAAGTTCCCGCCTCTCCCGCATCCGGTCCCGGTGCCAGGCCGCGGACCCGCGGTCGGGGTCGATTTCGAGGATCGCCTCGTAGCAGTCCGCCGCCTCATCGTACCTGCATATGACCCCGAGCACCCAGCCCCTGCTCTGCCAGGCGAGGATATGGTAGGGGTCCAGCGCGAGCGCCCGGTCGCAGCAGGCGATGGCCTCGTTGTGCTCCCCGAGGTGCGCGAGAGCGTATCCCTTTCTCTGCCAGGCCGTTGCATTCTCCGGATCGAGAGAGAGCGCCCGGTCAAAGCAGGCGGCAGCCTCGTCGTAGCGGCCGGCCTTGATGAGAGCAAACCCCTTCCGCCTCCATAGAACCGGTTCTTCGGGGGAGAGTTCAAGGGCCCTGTCGTAGCAGGCAATCGCCTTACTGTAGTTCCTGGTGCTGCAGAGAGCCTGACCTCTGTGGTACCATGCTTCGGCACCCTCTTCTCTGGTCGCCATCGAACCTAGGGGGAGACCAACCCATAAGAACATTACCCGTATCCTCCGGGAACGTTTATGACCGGTCGAGCGAGAGATACCTGTATTATGACAGGTAAGATTCTTGTTGCCTATGCCACCCGCTACGGTTCGACTGCAGAGGTGGCGGAGGCGATCGGGGATGAACTCCGGAAGGAAGGCGTTGCGGTCGATGTGCTGCCGGTGAGCGAAGTAGGGGACCTCTCTCTGTACCAGGCGGCCGTCATCGGGAGCCCGATCTACATGGGGAAATGGCTCCCGGAATCGCAGGTCTTCATCGAGCGGCACCAGCAGCGCCTGCGCACCATCCCGGTCGCCTACTTTGCCGTGGGGCTCACGGTCGCAGACGGGGGAGCAGAGATCCTCAGGAAAGCGGAAGCGTCGATGGATGCGGTCAGGATGCTCGTAAACCCTGTGGATGTCGGCGTCTTTCCGGGAAAACTGGAGAGCGGCCGCCTATCCCTCACGGACCGGACCATCACCAAACTCATCAGGGCAAAGACGGGAGACTTCCGCAACTGGGAGGCCGTCCGCTCCTGGGCGGCGGCGGTGCGCCCGAGGCTTTCTCAGGACTGACAACAGCACCACAACCCCTTATTTATCATTCCGGCCCAGAAGATCGCAAGAAAAGGTGCTTATAGGACGACCGCCCATCTCTAAAGACTATCAGGTGAACCGGGTGAACAAATATTCTTTTGTCGCGAGAATGCCCGACAAACCGGGCGCGCTGCACCGCGCGGCCGAGATCGTCAAGTCCTATTCGGGCAACATCATCCGCATCCAGTACGACCGCAGGATCGATCCCGCCACGGTCTTCTTCGAGGTGACCGCCACCCCGGAGACCTACTCCCTGATGAAGAAAGACCTCCACGCGATCGGCTACCTCCAGGAATCGCTGCCCACGCTCGGGTTTCTCAAGTTCTCCGTACACGTCCCCCACGAGCCCGGGTCCCTCTTCGAGCTCCTCACCTACATCACCGGGGCGGGGGCGAACATCGCCTACATAGACTTCGACGACCAGAGGTGCGATTCGCGAGGGGTCGCAGAGCCGGAGCGCGAACACCGAAGGTGTGATGCCGGCAGGGTCACCATCAGTTTGAACGTCGAAGAGACTGCGATCGTGGAGAGCCTCCTCGACCGGTTGAAGTCACAGTACCGCCTCGAGATCCTGGAATACGACATGACCGGCGATAACCTCGACGACACCGTCTTCTACGTCAGGTTCGCCCAGGCAGTGCGGGGGCTGATCGGGACTGCCGAGGACGAGTTCCTGCTCTCTCTGCTGCAGGACGTCAACCACATCGTCCAGGAACTCAACAGTCTGGGCCAGGACCCAAAAGAGGTCTTCGAGTGCATCCTGCTCACCGGAAGGACGCTCCGGAACACAACAGGCGACCGGTTTTACGCGGACGTCCAGCGCATCCGCTTGAGCGACGCCGTCGAGGTCTTCTGCTTCCAGATGCCGGGCGGCGGGAACATCTTCCTGCTCCGTGCCCCGGACGAGACCGTCATGATCGACACCGGATACGGGATCTATCACGAGGACGTCGTGCGGATGTTCCAGCACTACGGCCTCGGGGATCTCAAGAGGATCCGCAGGATCTACCTCACCCATGCCGACGCGGACCACTGCGGGGCGGGGGGGCTCTTCGATGCGAAAGCGTATACGCACGCCGGGTCCCGGGAGATCATCCGCCGGGCGAACCGGGCCTACGGCTCGCGCAGCGAGTCCTCGATCCTCGAAGAAGTCTACACGACCGTCATCAACCTCTTCTCGCACTTCACTCCGCCGGAGAACCCGGAGGTCTTCCCGGCGGAGAGCATCGGCACACGCTCGATCTTTCCCGTCCTTGCCCGGATTAAGGTCCACGACCTCGAATTCGAGGTCCTCGAGTCCCTGGGCGGGCACATGCACGGCCAGGTCTACTTCTTCTCTCCCGGGCACGGGATCATCTTCACCGCCGATACGCTGATCAACTTCGGGAGCCTCGATGAGGACCGGAAACGCTACAACTCGCTGGCCGACTTCCTGGTGACGTCGGTCAACGTCGACAGCGACTGTGCACGCCGGGAGCGCAGGGCGTTGCTTGAACTGATCCGGGACCTTGACGAGGAACTCGCCCCGACCGGTCGCCGGTGCCTGATTGCATGCGGCCACGGCGCCGTCTCCGTCCTCTCGGACGGAAAGATGGAAGCGGTCGGGCCGGTCGAGTGTTACCGGGCCAGTGAGTCAAAAGAGAGTTAGGCGGCAGCCGGGCTGCCGCTGGTGTACCGGTTCCTCACCCAGGGACGATCTCAATCGACCCGGACAAATCCCTCTTTCTCAACGATCGCCTGACCGTCGGGACTGAGGATGAAGTCGATGTACGCCTTCGCGAGGCCGGCTGCTTCACCCTTCGTGAACATGAACACTTCGCGTGCGATCGGATAGGTTCCGGCCTTCACGTTCTCGATCGTGGGTGGAACAGCATCCCCGTTCACATCGACGGAGAGGCCCTTCACGGTGTTGTCGAGGTATCCGAGCCCGACGTACCCGACAGCACCCGGAGTCTGGGCGATGGTCTGCGCCACGGCACCGTTCGAGTTCTTCTCAAGCTGGGTGTTGACGAAGTCCTCTTTCTGCATCACGGCTTCCTGGAAATACTCCCGGGTTCCGGAAGCGCTGTCACGGCCGACGACCACGATCTGCTGATTCGACCCGCCGACCTGGTTCCAGTTCGTGTAGGTGCCGTTGTAGATGCCCCGTATCTGATCCATCGTCAGGCTCTCAACGGTGTTTCCCGGGTTGACGATGATCGCGATGCCGTCGATGGCAACGGTGTGCCTGACAAGTTCGGGGTACTTCTCCTTCTCGGCATCCTTCAGGTCGCGGGAAGCCATGCCGATATCGGCAGTGCCCTCGCCGACGGCCTGGACGCCGACACTGGACCCGCCGCCGCTGACCCGGACATCTGCGCGGGCGTTTTCGGCCATGAATGTCTCGGCGGTCAGCTGCGCAATGGGGAGAACCGTCGTCGAGCCCGTGACCGAGAGGGTTCCGGAGAATTGGTCCGCCGAATCGGCATTTCCATCGGTACCTGCCGTGCACCCGGTAAAGAGTGTGGCGGCAATGATGAGAGCGGCCAGGAGAGCAAGAAGCGCTCTGCCGTGCCGGACAGAAGATTGACCTGTCATGATAACTGGTGAGGGAGGGCACAAATATAGAGTTTATCGAAATTATCCATTTAGGAACATAGTAAACCCATAAACTATTGAGTTGGGAGCCATCTCCCCATCGTTACGCCGCCCCGCCGGATCGCTGCTCTCCGAGCAGTGCAATCCCTGCACCGAGAACTACCAGGATCCCGCCGACCAGCAGCACCAGGGAGTCCAGCTGGATCAGGAGGAAGAGGCTTGAGACGATGCCGACGACCGGGATGACCGGCAGAGACCCTATGGCTCCCGGTATCCGGAAGGGGCGGACCACATCCGGCGCACGATACCGGAGCAGAATCACGGATGCGTTGATGACGACGAATGTCACGAAGAGCGTGAAGTTGGTGACGTTCGCGACGAAATCGATCTCGCCGGCAAAGAGGAATACCATGGAGGCGAGTGCAACGGCAACGATGGCCGTCCAGGGCGTCCGCGTCCGGGGATGCACCCGGGCGAGGAGGGGTGGCAGCGAGAAGGAGGAGGCCATGCCGTAGATGATCCGGGACGACGCCATCATCATCAGGAGGGCGGTGTTCGCCGTGGCGAAGAGGGCGATGACGGAGATGAGGGTGAACGCCGCAGGGCCGAGCGCGACCGACGCAACATCGGCGAAGGGTGCCCGGGAGGCGGCGAGCTGCCCGGAGTCGACGACCGAGACGGCGGCGAGGGATACCAGGATGTAGAGGAGGACGGAGACGGCAAGCGCGATCATCAGGGCAATCGGGACGGTCCGCTCCGGGTTTCTGGTCTCTTCCGAGAGTTTCACCATCTCCTCGAATCCCATATAGGCGAAGAAGACGAGTGCGGACGCCTGCAGGAGGCCCGGAACCCCATGGGGCATATCGAGGTAGTCCACCTGCCCGAGGTGCGGGAGGCCGATCAGGATGACCATGACGATGCCCCCGACCTCGATGAGGGTCAGGGCGATGGCGACCCGGGCGGTCTCCTTGATGCCGTAGAGGAGGATCCCGGCAAGGAGGAGGATGATCAGGACCGCCGAGGGAATGACCGGAAACCCGACGAGGTCAGAGAAGTAGCCGGCAAACCCGAGCGAGACTGTTGCGGCGCCGAGGATGCCGGAGAAGATGATCAGCCACCCGACGACGAACGCAAGCCTCCTCCCGAAGGCGTTCGAGACGTACTCGAACTCGGCGCTTGCACGGGGATACATCGACGAGAGCTCGGCATAGCTCAGGGCGCTGAACGCGGCGATGGTGGCGGCGATGGCGAAGGTCAGCCAGACAGCGTTGCCGGCCATGCCGGCCGCTTCCCCGAGCAGGGCATAGATACCGGCCCCGAGGATGATCCCCACGCCCGAGAGGGTGACTGCAGGCAGCCCGAGCTCCCGACGGAGCTTCGCGCCGGGATTCGAGGCATCCGGTCTTTCTTCGGCCATATGCTCTACCGTATGTGTCTGCACCATTTATGGGTATCCGGGGACGATCGGCAGATCTGCACCCGGGGGAGAACCGGCGGCCGGCGAAACGGTACTCCGGGTACGCCTGATCTCCGGGAGGCGATGAGGAGTCCCCCCGACCGCCCGGGCGACTCCCGCGGTCTCCCGGCCGGGTGCCGAAATCAAGAGCCCACCGTCCGGATTACGGATCCGGGCACAATCCATATATATGGGACCTGCCCATGCAAGCCTCCCTGCAGAGGCGGGGGGAGTGATCAGATGGCGCAGAATGTTATCGATATCCTGAAACAGGAGCACGAAATGGTGCTCTCGCAGCTCTCGGAACTCTCAAGCAAGGGCACGAGCAACCGGGAGCAGAAATACAGCACCTTAAAAGAGAACCTCATGCCGCACATGATCGGTGAGGAGCAGGCCGTGTACCCGAAACTCATGGATTCGGGGATGCAGGAGATGACCCTCGAGGCGATCGAGGAGCATAACGCGGTCAAATCGCTGCTATCCCAGCTCGACAGCGCGTCCACGTCAAAAGAGGACGTCTGGGTGGCGAAGATAAAGGTGATCCAGGAGAACGTGAAACACCACATCAGCGAGGAGGAGGAAGAGATCTTCCCCGAGATGCAGCAGAAGATGAGCAACGACGAACTCTCGAGTCTCGGCAGCAGCTACGAAGAGGCAAAGAAGAGTGCGATGCCGGTTGCGGCACGCTGAGCGGACAGGTGCGCGGCACCCATACGCCCCCATTTTTCCCCGGGCCGGAGTCTCGCGGAGCGAGCTGAACCCGGCGAAATCGTTAAGTACCGCATCTCCTATTGTTCATCCGGACAGAGGACGCGTATGCCGCAGATTCTTGAATTGATCCGGGAGGATCACGATCTCATCAGGGCGCTCTTCGACGAACTCGAGAGCAACCCCGAGACCCGGGACGTCCGGTGCATCACGCTTCGCCGGGAACTGCCGGGGCACATGTACGCGGAGGAGGCTACATTGTATGCGCACCTCCGGGACAGAGTTCCGGAGGAGATACGACGGTCGCTCGACGAGCATACCGAGGTCAGGGAGACGCTCGCACGGTTCGAGAAGATCCCGCTCCGGGACGGCGCCTGGATGCCGGCGCTCGTCGATCTCCGGGAACGGGTCGAGGCCCACTTCGCCTCGGAAGAGGGCGAGGTCTTCGCCCGGGCGGAGGAGCACCTCGAAAGGAACGACCTGTTCGCGCTCAGCGAGACGTTCGAGAAGGAGAAGGTGGCAGCGGCGCGGTACATAGCGGTGTGATGCGCATTCGAGCATATCCTATATTACCGGGGTGCCCGGTAGACCGGCGCCCCTTTTGTCCTTGCAGATGCCGGCCACCATGTAAATTAAAAACCATTTATTTTCTCGAATAGTAAATATAAAACCGCAAACATTATCGGCGCAGAGGTCAGATTGACCATCAATGAACGTTCTCATCACGAGCGGGAGGACGATCGCGCAGGGCAGCAAACTCTACTATAAAGACACGGCCGGATACTCCCACGAGACAGGGTGCTGTTTCGTCAACCCGTTCAATCTCCTCGAACTCGGTGCCGCGGCAGGGGACTCACTGCTCCTCTCGACCGGGACAGGAGAAGAGGTGTTCATCGCCACCCCCTGCGACGATCTCGTCTCCGGAACCGTATTCATCCCCTGCGGGCCGCATGCAAATGCAATTCTGCACGCGAATACACGGGGAACCGGCGCGCCGGACTACAAATGGCTGGAAGGGTCGCTGACACGGACCGATTCGCCCCCGAGATCGGGCTGGGAGATCCTCATCGATGAAGGCGGCACCGTATGCCCTCCGGTGCCGGGGCCCTGCACCGAAAGGAACGGCGGCAGCTCCGCAACCATCCGCGATGTTGCCTGCCCTCTCTGCGGGTGCCTCTGCGACGACCTCGTCGTGAGGGTCGAGAACGGGGTCGTCAGGTCGGTCGATAACGCATGCTCGCTGGGTTCGGAAAAGTTCCTCTCGCAGAGCCGTCTCACGCTCCCGATCTCGAACGATGGAAGGTCCTGGAGAACGATTGGGTTTGAGGAGGCCATCCGGCACACCGCAAAAC
>JAEZIP010000041.1:0-17799 GCA_023436625.1 Methanobacteriota archaeon
ATGATGATGCCTGAGGAGACCGCAAAGGAGTGGGCAACCATGAGTTTGTCGTGCTTCCTGCCGCCGTAGGCCGCCCCCGAGACCGAGACGACGGCGATCGACATGGCGATGAAGGGTATCAGGGCGAAGAAGACGATCCGCCACCCGGCGGTGTAGACGGCGACGGCATCGGGCCCGGAGACGTAGACGAGGAGCGCGTTGATGACGATTGCGGTGACCGACATCAGCACGAACTCGAGGCTTGCGGGGATGCCGATGCCGAAGATGTCCATTGCCGTGCGCCCATCGAGCGAGAAGCGCTTCCAGTCGAGGGTGATGTAGGTGTCCTTCCTGACCAGGAACCAGTACAGGAGGAGGGCGCAGGCGGCTGCCATCGAGATGAGGGTCGCCCATGCAGCACCGGCGACGCCCATGCCCGCGCTGTAGATGAGGATGGGGTCGAGGATGATGTTGAGGACGGCGGAGGCGGCGACGGCGTACATCGTCCTCCGGGTGCTCCCTTCGCCCGTGAAGACGGCGTAGAGGATGTCGGAGAGGAGGATGAAGACGGTTCCGGCAAAGACGATGCTGCCGTATTCGACGGCGTATGCCGCGGTTTCTCCGGCCCCGAGAGCGAAGACGAGCGGCTCGATGAAGAGGAGGAGCGCGGGGGTGACGACGGCTGCGAGGGCGAGCACGACGGCGATGCCGTGCATGGCGACGTTGTCCGCTCCGGCCCTGTCCCCGGCCCCGATGCGGCGG
This sequence comes from Methanobacteriota archaeon, assembly GCA_023436625.1. Taxonomy (GTDB): domain Archaea; phylum Halobacteriota; class Methanomicrobia; order Methanomicrobiales; family Methanoculleaceae; genus Methanoculleus. Next base: position 742 of record JAEZIP010000041.1, read on the forward strand.
GAGGCGGCCGAGATGACGCCGGCCCCAAGGCCGTTTCCGAGGCCGATCAGGATCAGGAAGACCGGGGTGATGAACCCGACGGCGGCAAGGGCGTCCGAGCCGAGGCCCGCGACCCAGACGGCGTCGGCGAGGTTATAGACGGCCTGAAAGAGCATGGCGACCATGATCGGGCCGGCAATCTTGAAGATGGCGCGTCTGGGATCGCCGGTGAGAACGGCGACACCTTCGGTGATCGCGTCCCGGCGTTCTGCCGGTTCGGAGGTGATGGCGGTGATTTCTGTCATAGTTATCCTTCGGGTACCGGTTTTTCTCCAGGTGTATCCGGAGAAGAGGGTTCATGCTCATTTTGAGCACGTTCGTTCGCCGCCGGGAAGAAACAGACTGTTTTGCTCTCTAGCGGCATAACGGTTGCGCTTTACTGTGTTTTCTGTCGCCCGGGCCGGCCAGCGGACTCGCCCTGTACAATCCGCCGCACAGGAGGATAAGACGACGGAGTCTGACCCGGGGGAGGGTTCATGCGAGGCATGGTGGGGGGCGGGTGCATCCCACGGTCGGGCTCCTTCCCCGGATACGGTCGACCGAACCCCATCGCCGGGGATGAGTGATCGGCCGTTTCGCCTGCCCCTGAGGGCAGGTGCACATCCAACGCCCGAAGAACCGGGCGGCCGGACAGCGGTTGCACCCGGGCAATGTTTTCCGGGGGCACCCGTTGCGCGGATTACCCGAACGTGACGTCCAGCATCATCATCGTTACGAAGCCGGCGAGCAGGCCCGTCGTGGCGATCTTCTTATGCCCGTGCATCTGCGACTCGGGGATCACCTCTTCCCCGACGACGAAGATCATCGCACCGGCAGCAAAGGCGAGGGCATATGGGAGCAGCGGTTGGACGATAAGCACCACGGCCGCCCCGAAAACAGCAGCAACGGGTTCTACGACCCCGGAGAGCTGGCCGTACCAGAAACCCCTGATCCGGGAATACCCTTCTCCGGCGAGCGGGGCCGATACGGCAAAGCCTTCGGGGAAGTTCTGCAGGCCGATGCCGACAGTAAGAGCAATCGCCGCCCCCAGGGTTTCGTGGGGGAGGCCTGCAGCGACGGCACCAAACGTTACCCCGACCGCAAGCCCTTCCGGGATATTGTGCATCGTGATGGCGATCACGAGAAGCGTTGTCCTGCGGAAGGATGATTTCGGCCCTTCCGCCTCCTGGAGCGGATATCCCGGGTGGAGATGCGGGAGCAAGGTATCGAGACCTCTCAGGAACACCCCCCCGGCGATGAACCCGACAGCAACCGGAATGCAGGCCTGCAGACCGGTCGATCCGGTGAGCTCGAGCGCGGGTAACAGGAGCGACCAGAAACTGGCAGCAATCATAACGCCGGCTGCAAACCCGAGCATGGCGTCCAATTTCCGGCGGTTCATCTCCCGCGAGAGGAAAACGCCCCCGGCGCCGAGAGCGGTCAGTCCCCAGGTGAAAAGTCCGGCAAGAAGCGCCTGGTGAACCGGGTTTAACCCGGCAAAATAGGTGAGCATCGTGTTACTCCGGGGCGGCGCACAGACCTGCGGTTAGGTCCGATGGGATTTTGCACCCGGGCGATCGACAGCGCTTCATCGTAAAAAGAGGGACCGCCCTCCTCTATCGAAGGAACTTCGAAACAAAAGGCGACGTCTCTCCTCTCCGCAGGAAATGGCCTGAAGGGCCTTCTCCAAGAAATTCTGAGAACCATGACTCGTGCTCGATCTCCTCGTTGAGGATCGAGAGCGAGAGGTCGTAGGTACGGTGATCCTTGCCGGCAGTCAGGTTGCAGATCTCCGTATACCCTCTTACGGCACATCGCTCCGCGTTCACCAGCACCGTGAGCATCTCGGTGATGTTTCTCGGGTCTTCCGGCAACCGTGCGGGCCTGCAGGCGGACATCTCGTGGAAATCCACCATGCTTTCGGGGAGTTTTCCACCCAGTTCATAAATTCGGGGAACGAGCGCCTCGAAATGGTTGCGATCCTCGATGCGTGCCGTCTCCGCGATCTCTTTTATCCCCTCTCCCTCAAGCCCGATCAGGTTGACGCGGAGAATGGTATAGTAGTAGTACGTCGTCAGTTCGGCCGATGCGTTCTTTACGAGCAACTCGAGGAGTTTTTCAACGTCGACTCCTGCCTTTTCCACCATTTCACGTGCAACTTTCGCCATTTTTCACCCCGGTCGGGTCACAACCGGCTCCGGCGACAGATCGTTCTTCGGGTATATATCCCTTGAGATGGGACGGCAGATGGAACCGGCAAATGCGCATTCCTGACGGTGGGGTAGTATTCATGAGTTGCTAAGTTCAATACGGCACTATGGAACTTCCGTCATCAGCCGCATGCCTCTGCTGTGCGCTGGTAATTGTTCTCTTTTCAAGCGGTTGTGTGACCTATACCGAAAGCCCGGATAATGAAGATATGGCACGTTTCATGGAAAACGTGAATGAAAGCCAGGAATATTACGACAACCTGGTCGCATCGGACCCGACCAATGCCGAGGCGTGGTGCATCCGGGGGATGTACTACAACAATTACCACAACCGGTATGCCGAGGCAATGGAGAGCTGCAACAGGGCGCTTGAACTGGACCCGGAATACGGGCTGGCCTGGTACCTGAAAGGAGTCATTCTGACGAACATGAATAAGACCGGCGAAGCGACGGCGTGTTTCGAGAACGCGACGAGGTACGATCCCGGGCTGGCGCAATACCTGCCGTTTATTGTCGGCGATACGTGATGACGTGAATTTATAATGCATTCCCGGGAGCAATATCTATCTCCCCTGACAGGCGACGGTTGCCACCTCCCTACCGTCCCTCACGACGGAGGCGTCACCGTGCCGGAGGAGAAGACCACCCGGGACCTCCTCGTTGCATGAGGGCAGGTACCTCCCATCTCCCGGGTTCTGCCGATGCAAGCGATCGATCTCCTGCTAACCGTTACTCAGACTCAGAACGCTCCAGAAGCTCACACTATCTCTATGGAAGAACGAGATTTGAAATCCCCGGTGAACCTTTCGCTCATCATTCCTGGTTTGATGCGTCAAGAGCGAGCAGGATTGCCTGAACCTTCGGTTCGAGAACCGGGATCTCGGTCTCAAGAATAGCCCAGACGATCCTCCAATCTACCTCGAAATATGCGTGAATCAGTTTATCCCGCGACCCGGCCATCAGCTTCCAGGGAATCTCCGGATGCTGCTTTTTTTGGTGCTCGGAGACGTTCTTCGTAGCCTCTCCGATGATCTCGATCGCCCGGACGATCGCATGCTGCCGCACCGGGTCACGAAGCAGGTCCTCGTATGTCAGATCTCTACCGATCTCACGGAGAAGCACGATCTCATCAAGGATATGACGGAGGAAGAGCTCATCACGCATCACACCAGACAACCTCCTGTTCGACATAGGGCCGGAGGTATCGGCTGAGCCCCTGCTCGGTGACGAGGTCCACACGGCGCCCAAAGAGGTCCTCCAGGTAGAACGCAAGCTCCATGAAGTTCCGAAACGTCGTCTGCCCCGGCGCAAACTCGACCAGCACGTCCACATCGCTGTCAGGCCGCTCCTCTCCCCGTGCGGTAGACCCAAAGATGCCGATCTTCGCGACGCCGAACCGCTCCCGGAGCAGCGGGAGCACTTCTTCGAGCTTCGCGACGAACTCGCTCTTCTTTTCCCGGCGCACCTGAGCAGCCATATGGGTTCTCTCCTCTTCTTGATCGTAGCTGGGGGTGAGGAGATGATGAATGTTGTCGTTCGCGGGATGGATAACTACGCGGTCGCCAACCCGGTACACTGACCGGCGGGTATTTCTAAGCATTCTCCAGGGAGTTGCGCTCAGTACCCGAACCGGCGATCGTAGTCGGTATGATCCAGCCACTCGATGACGACCGCAATGGTGTCACCGTCGCTGGTCACGGTATACATCAATCTCCAGGATCGAGAGAGGTTGTATTTCCAGAGGTTCTTTACCGGAGGATCTCGCTGTCGATATACATCAGGGATCTGCCTCTTCGGCACCTGAATGCCGCAAAAAGCGTTGGCGGATATCGCCTCGAAAGCCCTGTTCAGGAGGGAGACCAGTTCCCGATCTTCCGTTCGGGTTGACGCCGACAGAGCCCCGAAGGCTTCTTTCACCTTCGTGTCGGCAAAGAAGATTGCCGCCTTCATCGGATCCGCAGGTCTTCACGGGCCAGGTACCACCGGGTAAACTCCGGATCGTAGATCCAGCAGACCTTGCCCTGTGCATCGATGGCGATCTTACCCGACTCCAGGAGGTACTCGATGATCGTCTTGAACGTCTGGTACATGACCTTCCGCGGCAGGCGTTCCCACAGCGCCCGGCGGCGGTATTCGCCGCTGTGCTCCCGGATGAAATCTTCGACCATTCTAATCGTGTCGAGTGTGGGAGAGTGGCCGGGTGCGGTGCTCGCGGACATGATCTCAGGGTTGTTGTATGAGTATATATAACAAGGTGATCCGGGTGTGGCGGAGGATTCGCCGGGGGTTCAAAACAGTCCAATAGAGTAACTGAGCATTCAGTATATTGAACGCTTGCGAGGGGTAAGGGCCGAACCCCCCTGCACCCTCAAAGGCCGGTGAGATGACCATCCAGGCACTTCGGTCAAGTAAAGAAGAATCTTGAAAAACTGGAGATTTGTTGTTTAGCAATACCTTGAGACTACGCCCACAACGCCAAGTATTCCCAATGCTATGCCGATGATAACACCGCCTCCAAGGGCAATCTGACCCACTATCCGACTTACATCAGTCACCGATAAGAAAATACCGGCAAGAATGAGAACGCCTACGATTCCCGATGCAGAGAATCCCATTCCTGCAATTCTTTGAGCCAAAGTATCTTCCTCTTTAGAGTTTTTTTCCACGCTTGAAGAGTTTTACATCAGGATGATATCGATCCCGGTATTCAACTGCAGGGCCCGTGTAGCCCCCTTTGCTGTCTACCTCAGTGATTCCTTTTTGTTTCACTAGTCGCTGTAACTCGGGCTTTGTTACGGGGGAAGTGCGACACTTGACTTCGCCTCGTGCTGTTCCTCTCTCATAGTCGTGTTTGCCAGGGCCGCCAACGTGGCGAGCCCCATGTGCAGACGATTTCTGTTTTTCGTAGTCTATGCCACGCTTAGAAGGTGATCGGGTCATTTAGACACCTGATAAAATAGAAGGATTTATGTGTACATATATACATTCTCCTTAACATAGTTAGCATCGTTAACGTCATTAGCATATTGTGGGTGCGTGGTGGGACCAGCATGGCGGGGATGGAAAAAATTGTCCATATTATTCCACTCGGTCATGAGTATGACCGAGCAGTGAAACCATTTGAAGATAGTAACGCGGATCGAGTGTATATCCTCACTCGATGGCGCGATCCTTCTGCTGCAATGAAAATGGTTGATGATCAGCGCTATTACGCGAACAAAGTGAGAGACACCCTGTTAAAAAGAGGAATCGACGTAAGATGCGAGTCAGTAAATTTATTCGACTTCTTTGACGTAACAAAGAGCATTTCAAAAATTATTGTTAGGGAGAAGGCCGAAGGGAACAGGATACAGATGAATATGTCAGCGGCAGGCCGGTTAACTTCCGTAGCTGCAACACTCGTCGGCATGCATCATGACGTGCGGGTCTACTACGTCCATGCTGACGATTATCCCGACGAGCCGGATGAGCGGCAAGAGCATGGTCTCAGCGTCTGTGACAGTAATAAGATCACTTACTTGACTAACTTGAAGTTCGACATGCCGGACCCCATCGGTATGTATATATTGGCATTTCTCTGTGGAAAGGAGAAGAAAGTCAATACCAGGGATCTATTGGGCAAGTTACAAGAACTACAGGTAGCGGGTTTTCAAGAATTGTTTTGTGATGACATTAAACTGGTTAATAGCGATAAACGTAAGGACAACCAAAATAGGGGCCTCTTCGTCAAAAGAACCCTTCAAAGTCGCCAGTTAATGAAATTAAATAAGACAATTCTTGACAAATTAGAGAAAAAAGGTTACATTCAGCGAGAGAAGATAGGAAGGAATCTGTACATATCGAATACGGACACCGGAAAATATGTCGCTTATCTAAGTGGATTGGTGGACTGATTATTTTCAAAATTTAATCACTCATCTACAGAAGATTCAAAACGTTTCACCCCACTCCTCCTTCGTGTTCAGTTTCACATGAGCCGAGGATGTAAGGCTGACGTCTGGCGAGTCTTCCGGTCGGCAAAGGAGCAGATGCAGCTGTCATATCCAGTCTTCTTTGATCGGTTGCTCACGCTCGGCGAGTTGCAGCTAATCGACACGCGGCACCGCGGCATGAGCGGGGGGAGAGCCCGGGATAATGTGCTGCAGTATGAGGCAGAGATATTGGTGATGTGTGAATGAGTTCCTCAATCTCCACAAGTCATGAGGCTAAGCCACTCAGCTAACTCTAAATTTCATGAAACCAAATAAAATTACGCACAGAAAACTGACGGAGTAAATAATTTACGAGATTTCACCATGATTGAGACCAATGCAAGGCCTTTCCTCAAGTGGGCAGGCGGGAAGACCCAGTTACTCAACGAATTCGCAAGACGGATTCCAAAGGAACTTAAAAATGGTGAAATATCCACATTTGTAGAACCTTTTGTTGGTGGAGGAGCAGTATTCTTTCATTTTAACAGTTTATTCTCCTTTAAAGAATGCCATATCTTTGATATTAACGAAGAGCTGATTCTCGCATACAGTGTCGTCAAAAGAAACGTCGAGGAGCTCATCGAATATCTCTGTGATCTCACAGAAGAATTCTTATCAAAAGACGATGAAGGGAGAAAAGAATACTTCTACTCCATCCGCTATGAATTCAATCAGACAAAGTCGAGTATTAACTTTAAAAATTATGGCAGAGCGTGGATTCCAAGAGCAGGCCAGCTAATTTTTTTGAATAAAACCTGTTTTAATGGTCTATTCAGAGTAAATTCTCAGGGCGAATTCAATGTCCCCTTTGGACAGCATAAAAACCCGAAAATTGTTTATCCAGATGTGTTGAGAGCAGATGCTCAAATTCTGCAAAACACGAAAATTCATCTCGGTGATTTCGCGAAGTCATCTCAATACATCAACAATAATTCATTTGTCTATTTTGATCCCCCTTATCGACCTCTAAGTGATACTGCTTCATTTACTCAGTACTCAAAGGATGGATTTGATGACGTGGAGCAGCAACGGCTCGCAGAATTTTTTGCAAAGTGTGACGAAAAGCGAGCAAAATTGATGCTAAGCAACTCAGATCCTAAAAATATCAATCCTGATGACAATTTCTTTGATACCCTCTACGGGAAGTTCAACATTCAACGCGTCCCTGCAAGGAGGATGATTAATTCAGACGCGAGTAAGCGGGGAGAAATCAATGAAATTATCGTCACAAACTACTAAACTCCGTTTATGACCACAAAGGGCGACGAGGCCTGGAATAAAGTTTTTAAATCCCTGAATCTTCTTAATACAATCGAATCCGAGGGATTCGTCCAGATTTCAGCAACCACTCTCAAGGAAATCGGGCAGAGGGAACCGCGCCTGATGGCGAAGCAAGATACATTAAACTCCCGACCGGAAATTTTCAAACGGCAGCACCTATCCATCCTTCCAATCAAAAATGGTGAATATATTATTTATCGCGATAACAAAGGGCACTCCTATTTTAAGTACGATTCCTCATTTTATGGCATCCCAATAGAGATTCATGATCCCTGTCCTGATTCTGAAATCCTTGAGAGCCTGAGCATAGGTTCGATCTCAAGCGAGTTTCAGGCCATTGATTATGCAAACCTTGTCTCATTACTGAAAACATTCACCAACGAATCTCAATTGTATCTCACGATAAGAGGAAAACTTCGTTCTGGAAATTTCAATCTCCACTTACCTGACAATGATAAGCAAATTGAAGTTGATGGTGTGCAAATTGAGGTCGATTCCGGATATGAGGGTAAAAACGGAATATATCTAATCGAAGCAAAGATAGGAAAACGTGATGATTTCCACATTCGACAACTCTATTATCCTTGGAAAGACTGGTCCCAAAAAACAGACAAACCTATTATTCCCATTTTCTTCGTCTATTCAAATGGCATCTTTTATCTTACGAAATTCAGATTCGGAAAAGATTTTGGAGATCTTCAGATTCTTGAGTCACGATCCTTCTCAATCGATGAAGATCCCGTGTTATCTGTCAATTTCGAGGAGTTGATGGATTCCATAGTAATGGATACATCCGAATCGGAAAGTGTTCCCTTTCCGCAGGCAAATGACCTTGATAAAATAATCGATATCATCACATCATTTAGCGAAGATTTGAAAACAAAGGAACAGATATCAGAATATTTCGAGTTTGATGAGCGCCAGGGAGATTACTACGCGAATGCCGCAATATTTCTTGGTCTTCTTAGCCGAGATACTGACAATTATGGATCCTTTGCATTAACAGATTTAGGAAAGGCCATGAAGCGTTGCTCAAACCGGAGATGCAGAAACCGTCAGCTTCTAACTCAATTATTAAAACGCCCTTCCTTCCGTTCAACAATTCTCTTGGTGAAACATCTTGATTTTAATCCAACGAACATCGATTTGGATGACGTGGCACGAATAATAAGGGATAATAGTCCAAGATATAATCATACTACAAGCAGAAGAAGAGCCTCTACGGTGAAAAGTTGGATGAAGTGGATTTGCGAAAATATTCGGTTTGAATGAGGAACAAGCCTCGTAATTAATTTACTAAAGATATTTTGTTTTTGAATCAGTGAATCCTACAAGAAAAGCAGAGGAACAACCTCAAACAAAAACAAATTTTCAAAATTCAGAACCGCAAACCACTCAAAAATCAATGCTGCGGGTGGGATCCGAACCCACGATCTCCAGATGTCCCAGGCTTGGACGCACCGTTCTTCTCAAAACCCTATGAGTCTGGCGCCCTAACCGGCTAGGCCACCGCAGCGCACAAAGTGCAGTATAACAATGTTGTATTGCCAAATAAACCTTATGGATTACTGGAAAAATTAGACGGGGGGTTACTTCGTGTTTTTCCGGATATAGACGTCGACCGCCGCCGTGATCGCCGCCACGTGCTTCCCCTGGCGGAGCGAGTCGGCCAGCGTCTGCATACGTGCTTCCTCCTCGTGGAGATAGCGGCGCAGGCTCGTCGCGATGTGCTCCTCCTGCAGGAAGTGCGTGTGGGTGTCGCCGGCGATGAAGTGGGCGTTGTGCATGATCGCGTAGTGGAGCGGGAGCGTCGTCTTCACCCCCAGGACGACGTACTCGTAGATCGCCCGGCGCATCCGCTGGATCGCCTCCTCGCGGTTGGAGCCCCAGGCGCAGAGTTTCGAGATCATCGAGTCGTAGTGCGCCGGGATGGTGTAGCCCATGTGGATGCCGGAGTCGACCCGTATCCCCGGTCCTCCCGGGGAGCGGTAGCGGACGATCTTGCCCGGATCGGCGGCGAAGTTGTTCAGCGGGTCCTCCGCGTTGATCCGGCACTCGATCGCGTGCCCCCGGATGCCGATATCGTCCTGGTCCATCGCGAGGTCCTCGCCGGCCGCGACGGCGATCTGCTGCTTCACGATATCGATCCCCGTGATGAACTCCGTGATGGTGTGCTCCACCTGCAGCCGGGTGTTCACCTCCATGAAGTAGTAGTTGCCGTTCGCGTAGAGGAACTCCACCGTGCCGGCGTTCTTGTAGTTCGCCGCCTTTGCAGCGGCGACGGCCGACGCCGTCATCTGTTCGCGGAGGGCGGGCGTCATGATCGGGCAGGGCGCCTCCTCGAGCAGTCTCTGGTGCCGGCGCTGGATCGAGCACTCGCGGTCGTAGAGGTGGACGGTGTGCCCCTTCACGTCGGCAAGGACCTGGATCTCGATATGGCGCGGCTTCGTGAGGTACTTCTCGACGAAGATCGTCGGGTCCCCGAAGGCGGACTGGGCGATCCGCCTGCCCTTGTCGATCCCCTCCTCGAGCTCTTCCTCGTTCTCGGCGATGTGCATCCCGATGCCGCCGCCGCCCGCGCTCGCCTTCACGATCACGGGGTAGCCGATCTCTGCGGCGACCTTCTTCGCCTCCTCAACGCTCGTAACGCCTTCCGGTGTGCCGGGGAGGACCGGGACGCCCGCCTCGCGCATCATCCGCTTCGACCCGATCTTCGAGCCCAGCGCCTCGATCGTCTTCCACGACGGCCCGATGAACGTCAGGCCCTCGTCCTCGACCAGTTTCGCAAACCCGGCGTTCTCGGCGAGGAACCCGTAGCCCGGGTGGATCGCCTCGGCCCCGGTCTTTCTCGCCACGTCGCAGATCCGCTCCTTGTTGAGGTAACTCCTGGACGGGTGCGCCTCCCCGACACAGAACGCCTCGTCGGCGTACTTGACGTGAAGCGCGTTGCCGTCCGGCTCCGAGTAGATCGCGACCGTATCGATGCCCAGTTCCCGGCAGGCCCGCATGACCCGGATGGCGATCTCGCCGCGGTTGGCGATCAGGATCTTGTCAAAGTATTTCATCGTCCTGGCAGCCTCACTCGATGACCATCAGCACGTCGCCGTTCTGCACGACGTCCCCGGCGTCCACGAAGATCTCCGAGACCGTGCCGTCGCGGGGGCTGGGGATGGGGTTCTCCATCTTCATCGCCTCGAGGACGATGAGCGTGTCCCCCTTCCTGACGGTGCTCCCGCGCTCGGCCATCACCTTCAGGACCATACCCTGCATGTTGCTCTTGACGCCGCCGGCGACATCCCCGCGGGGTACCCCGGCCGACGGGGCTGCCGACGGGGCCGCGACCGAGCCTCCCTCCACCGTGATGATCCGGACCGAGAAGATCTCGCCGTCCACCTCCACCTCCATGGAGCGGGGGATCTCCGCAACCCCCACCGGTCCGGCGTGCACCTTCTCGGGGATCGCTTCGGGCTGGCGCTCGCCACGGAGGAACGACGGCGCGACGCTCGGGTAGAGGATGTAGGTGAGGACGTCTTCCTCATTGGTAACCAGACCCTGTTCAATTGCCTGCGCCCGCATCTGCTCGTAGATGGGCGCGAGCTGGTCCGCCGGACGAACCGTGACCGGCTCCTCGTCGCCGATGATCGTCTTCCGTATCTCGGAGCCGATCGGGGCGGGAGAGCGGCCGTAGAGGCCGCGGACGTAGTCCTTTACCTCCTTCGTCACGTTCCGGTAGCGCTCCCCGTCCATCAGGACGTTGAAGACCGCCTGGGTGCCCACGATCTGGCTCGTCGGCGTCACAAGCGGCGGGTAGCCGAGGTCCTCCCTCACCCGGGGGATCTCGCGGAACACCTCTTCCAGACGGTCGAGCGCATCCTGCTCCTTCAACTGCGAGACGAGGTTCGAGATCATCCCGCCCGGGAGCTGGTAGATCAGCACGTCCGAGTCGACCCGGTCCGCGATGGAGTTGAAGAGCGGTTCGTACTTCTCCCGCATCTCGCGGCAGATGTTCCTGACCTTCCGGAGCGGGAGAAGGTCGATCCCGGTGTCTCGCGCCGTCCCGGCAACGCTTGCAACGACGCTCTCCGTCGGGGGCTGGGAGGTGCCGAGGGCGAACGGCGACATCGCCGTATCCAGGATATCCACGCCCGCATCGATCGCCGCCTGGTAACTCAGGGGCGCGACGCCGCTCGTGCAGTGGGAGTGGAGACAGACCCTGACGTCCGCCGTCTTCTTGATCCCCGTGATCAGGTCGCGGGCATCGTGCGGCATGATCAGGCCTGCCATGTCCTTGATGCAGATCGAGTCGCAGCCGAGCGCGTAGAGTTCCTCCGCCATCTCGATGAACGTCGCGACGGAATGGACGGGGCTCGTCGTGTAGGATATCGCGCCCTGCAGGTGCGCCCCGACGTTCCTGACCTCTTCCATCGCCTTTTTCATGTTCCGGACGTCGTTCAACGCATCGAAGACCCGGAAGATATCGACCCCGTTTTGCGCCGATGCCTCTACGAACTTCTCCACCACGTCATCGGGGTAGTGCCGGTAGCCCACGAGGTTCTGGCCTCGCAGGAGCATCTGGATGGGGGTGTGTTTCAGTTCGGCCTTCAGCATCCGGAGGCGTTCCCAGGGATCGTCGTTGAGAAACCTGATGCAGCTGTCAAAGGTCGCCCCGCCCCAGGCCTCGACAGAGAAGAAACCTACTTCATCGATGGCACGGGCAAGAGGGAGCATATCCTCAGTCCGGAGCCGGGTGGCGATGAGCGACTGATGCGCGTCCCTAAGCGTGGTATCGGTGATATTGAGTGAATCAAATTTGGCAGCACACATCGAATTTTGCACCTCGAAGGGCTGAGAAGATATCGATAAAGCCTCTAAAAAATTCATCCTACTAATATAAAAACGTCGCGAAGAGGGAGACAGGATAAAAACCCGGGTATTCCGGCCGTTATGCAAGCCAGGACGTCCCGTGGATCCGCTTCAAATCGGGGGCATATCCGCCCCCCGATCGTGTATCCCCGTACCACGAGCAGCCGGGCAATCTCGTCGGCCCTCCTGAGCTGGGTGACGATAAGGGTGACGGCGAGCGGCACGATCGAGCGCACACCGGGCCGGATACCCTTCAGCGCCATTGCAATCCGCATCTGATCGATCTCCTGCCGGATCACGGCAAGACCCGTAAGTCCCATCTCGGCGATGAGCCCGACCTCGAACCCCACCCGGTTCCCGAGGGCCCAGACCGCCACGCCGAGCACCTCGCCGTCCTCCGTCGCGGTATACGCCCACGCGGCGATGAGGAGGAGCACAGTCATCCTGATGAAGTAAGAGAGGCCCGGGCCGCCCCCCCACGCCGAGAGGAGCGCCGTTGCCGCGATCATCGCGATGAGGGGAAGGAGCACCCCCGGCCGCGGGAGGGCCTTCGTGCGCGGGGTAAAGAGCAGCCACCAGACCAGGGCGGCGACGGCTCCCGCCGTGCTCGCAAACGCAGCGAGCGAGAGGAGCACGGTGGCGAGAAGCCTCAGCCGCGGATCCTGCATAGCGCCTCCCGGGCGTCGGACAGCCTGATGTTCTCCGGGCGGGCACCCTCTCTCAGGGCATACACGAGATACGGCGGGGCGTGCCGCCAGGAGGGGATCGCGTCGGGTACGCTGCCGCGGGCCGTGAGAACACCATCCTCCATCTCCCAGACGGCATTCACCCGGGGGAGGACCGCGCGCTCGTGCGAGAAGATGATCGTTATGCCCTCTTCTCTCTCCTCGATCATCCTGCAGGCCTCCCTCTTCGCGGTGCAGTCGAGAGAACTGAACGGTTCGTCCAGCATCAGCAGGTCCGGGTTCCGCATGACGGCGCAGGCGAGGGTCAGCCTCCGGAGTCCGCCGCGGGAGAGGTGGAACGGGTCGTCGTCCGCGCGCGCCGAAAGGTCCGCCCGCGCGAGCACGCCCTCCGGGGAGAGCCCCCAGGAACCGGCCTCCTCGGCCACGGTCGGGCAGGTGATCTGGTGTTCGGGGAACTGCAGCAGGAGCAGCGCCGACAAAACATCGTGCCGCCGGACGGCGCCGCTCCCGGGACGGAGCAGTCCAGCAAGCAGGAGGGCGAGCGTCGATTTCCCGCTCCCCACCGGCCCGCTGACCAGGTGCACGCCCTCTTCAAAGGTGCCGCTGCCCCGGAGGGTGAACGAACCGCGGGAGAAGCGGAGATCCTCGAGGTCGACCCTCACCGGCACACCCTCCACATCGTGGGATAAAAGCACGTCTCCTCGAGCGCGGAGAAGACCTCTTCCGGCGTGCCGTGGTGCCGGACCAGCCCACCCTCCATGAAGAGGACGTAGTCCGCCCCCGCCGCGGCGTCCATCGACTGCGTGCACCAGAGCACGTGGGCCGCCGTGCTCTCCTGCACGACACGGCGGACGCGCTCCGCCGTCACGGCATCCAGGTGCGAGTCTGCCTCGTCCAGCACGAGCACCTCGGGATCGCCGGCACAGGCGGCGGCCAGCGCGACGAGTGCCTTCTCACCCCCGGAGATGGCCGAGACCTTCGCATCGAGGAGGTGCGAAATACCGACCCGGGCTGCGGCCGCCCTGACCCGCTCGTCGGTCTCGCGGCAGGGGTAGTGGCGGAACCGGGGGGTCGACGCGATCTCGTCGTAGACCCGGGAGAAGAGGAGCGTCCGGTCGGGAAACTCCCCCACCCACCCGACCTTCACGGCGGACGGCGGACGGCCGAGGAGCCGGACCGTTCCAGCGCCGGGCGCCTCGATGCCGGAGCAGACCGCAAGAAGCGTCGTCTTGCCGCTCCCGTTCGGCCCGATAACGGCGATGTGGCGCGCATCTACCATGAGGTCGGGGATATCGACGATTCGGTGCCGGAAACAGGAGATGCGGATCATGCCACCCGCTTTCCTATGGCATAGGCGGCCGCGACCTTCACGACGGCACCGACGACGAACGGGGCGACGCCGACCAGGATCGCCTGGGGAAGCGAGAGCGACGCCGAGAAGACGAGCCATGCGACACCGAAGACGTAGGTCACACAGGTCGCCGCGATCAGACCCGCGACCCGGGACTTCGGCGATTCATGCTCGTAGGCGAGCCCGGCGATCAGGGCGGCGGGGACAAAGCCGGCCAGGAACCCCCCCGTGGGGCCGAGGAGCACCCCGAGGCCCGCCGTGCCGTTGTGAAAGACCGGGAAGCCGGCCGTCCCGAGGAGGACGTAGAGGGCGACGGGGATCACCGCATACCGCTTCATGACGACCCCGGAGAGGAGGACGAAAAGGGTCTGGAGCGTGAGCGGGACCGGGGGCAGCGGGATGGATATCCAGCTCCCGGCGGCGATCAGCGCGACGAACGTACCACTGTAGGCGAGGATCCGGGCTCGGTGCATCATGTCAACCATCTTATTTTGGATGGTTGACAAGAAAAATCCTGTCGATGTTGAACGATGAATGATGGATGACTCTAACGAACTGCTTCGCATAACCCCCGGGTAGTTCCGTTACCGATGGGGGGTCTTCTCTCCCAATGATCCAAAAAGTGTACGGGTGTTGACAGGGAACAGGAAGTTAGAGCTGGAAACAGTCGCCCGCGATGACCCGCTCTATCTTCCCGTTGTCCTTGCGGATGATCAGGGCGCCGTGCTCATCGATATCGATGGCCTCTCCCGAAAAGGTCTTGTTGATGGTCTTGATGGCCACCCGGTGGTCGAGCGTCAGGGAGAGGCTCTTCCACTCGCGGATGATGGGATCGTACTCTCCATCCTCGAGCTGCTGGTAGCGCAGTTCGAACTCCCGCAGGACCCGGGCGAGAAGCGCCACGCGGTCGACCTCGTGGCCGACCTCCGCCTGGAGCGAGGTCACCGTATCCCTCAGGTTCGGCGAGAGTTCGTCGAGAGAGATGTTCGCATCGATCCCGATCCCGAGGAGGCCGTAGTGCACGGTATCCGCCTCGGCTGTGAGTTCCAGGAGCAACCCGGCAACCTTCTTATCCCCGACGAAGATGTCGTTGGGCCACTTGATCAGCGCACTGATGTCGTACTCCTTCCGGATGGCACGGGCAATCGCGACCGCCCCGGCCATGGTGATCATAAAGAGGTGATCGAACGGGATCTTCGGTTTTAAGAGAATGGTGGCCCAGATGCCCCCCGCAGGCGAGACCCAGGCGCGTCCGAGTCTGCCCACCCCGCCGGTCTGCTCTTCGGCGATGATCACCATGCCGTGCAGTCTTTCGGGATCGGTCTCTTCGGCGAGCTTCTTCCCGATCCAGCCCGTGGAGGCGGTGCGATCGAAGTGGCGGATCTGTCTCCCGATAAAGCGGGTGCGGAGCTGCTTGTGGATCTCGTACGGAAGGAGCCTGTCGGTCTTCGTCTCGAGGCGGTAGCCTTCCGCCCGTGACGACGATATGCCGTATCCCAGCCTCCGGAGTTCGCGTATCTGTTTCCAGACCGCCGATCGGGTGACGCCCAGCTGCTCTGCAATCCGTTCGCCCGATACCGGGCCGGGCGATTCTTCGAGAATCTTCAGTACGTTGATTGCCGTATCCTTCATATCTATTACCTTTTCGCTGCAGGCGACTCAGTCGGGAGCGGACACGGATCCTCGCCGCAGACCTGCTTCCGGATCTCCGCGTGCTGCTCCATAAAACCCGCCAGATCAAAGATGCCGGTCACATCGACGATGCCGATTGCGCCGATGGGCCTGCCGTCGTCGCCCCTCACCGGCGCCACCACTACCGGGATGCCTTTGTAAGGCCCGTTCGGGGGCCTGACCCTCAACGTGGCATTCTCAGCCAGGACTTCCTCGAGGACAGGACCCGTATAGGCCTCGTCGATGACCTTCCCCCCCTCGATCCGGACTCCGGGATGGTCGCGGGATCGTGCCGTGACGGGCAGACGGCCAAGCAGATCATGGAGGCAGAGCATGACGGGAGCGAGATCGCGCGCGCTCGAAGAGACAGAGATGATGTATTGCTCCATGGTCGTACCCCTACTGTTCATCATGGTTTATCTAAAATAAGGTTTCCCTATCGCCGCAGGAGAACTCCTTCAAGAATTCGCGCGACGGGTATTCATGGATGCTTGAGACCAGGATCATGCCGTCGCCGATCGTCTTCCCGACGAGAAGCGCCTCGCCGGCAGCCGAGGCGGCAAGCGTTTCGCCTCCATGGGCCGGGAACGAGCCGTCGCACTCGACGGCGGTAAGGTCGTACCCGGAGAAGAGGGAAGTGTAGTTGCTCTCCCCGGTAAACCGGACGGCACGCGGCCCGTACGAGAACGCGTAGGTCACCGGGAACGGGAGCCAGTCGTAGGCGCCGTCCCGGCAGCATCCAGCGCCGAAGACCAGCAGCCGCCCTCCGTTCTCGACGAAACGCCGGATGCGCTCCTCTGCAGCCCGAAGAGCGGGGAGGAGGTTCGAGTAGTCCGGGTTCGCAAACCCCGTCGGCACGATGAGCGAGACGAATCTGCCGCGCCAGAAGGGTGAGGCGAGCATGTAGGGGTTGACCATCTCGCAGCAGGCCCCGCAGTCCTCGATGAGCCGCGAGAACATGAGAGGGGTGTCCCAGAGCAGCCCGGTCCTGCAGGTCACCCCTTGAT
>JAEZIP010000040.1:0-2798 GCA_023436625.1 Methanobacteriota archaeon
ACCTTGAGGATATTAATTAAGGAATTTTTTTGTTTTGATGTAAAGCAGTAATTTTGACCCAAAAGAAAATCAATTAATGATGAAGAAGATTGCTGTAGTATTATCAGGTTGTGGTGTATATGATGGATCAGAAATACATGAGGCTACTCTTGCTCTATTAGCAATAGCAAAACATGGGGCATTGTATCAATGTTTTGCTCCTGACATTAAGCAGGCTCATGTGGTGAACCATCTCACCGGTGAGGAAATGAAGGAAGAAAGAAATGTGTTGGTAGAATCGGCCCGCATTGCACGTGGGAACATAAAATCCTTATCAGAATATAAAGTGGATGATTTTGATGCTGTTGTTTTTCCCGGTGGATTTGGAGCAGCCAAAAATCTTAGTACCTATGCTTTTGTTGGAAATAACTTAACGGTTAATGGTGAAGTACAAAGGGTAATCACTGAAACTGTTGAAGCGGGTAAACCAATTGGTGCCCTTTGTATCTCTCCGGTAATTTTTGCACGGCTATTGGATCAGGTAAATGTGACCATCGGACAGGATGATGAGACCATAAGTGCAATTGAGAAAATGGGAGCTAAACATTCGAGAACTACCCATGGAGAAATTATAGTTGACGAAAAATATAAACTTGTTACTTCTCCCTGTTATATGCTTGATGCTTCAATTGCTCAAATAGCAGAAGGAGCTGATCGTGTGATCGATAAAATTCTAAATTTAGCTTAATAATTACAGGTGTCAGCTTTACCTTTTATTGATATACATTCACACCGGAGGCATTCTGATAAATACACCATACAGGTTATTAACCTGTTTCCCGGTGACTCTATACCTGTTTTCAATGGCAGGATTTTTTATTCCATGGGCCTTCATCCCTGGAGACTTCAGACCAGGGAGGAGAATATTCAACTTCTTGGCATTATCGAAGAGGCACAAGAATTTGATCATGTAATATTTATTGGGGAGTGTGGTTTAGATAAAGTTTATGGGGGAGACATGGAGGAGCAGAAAAGTGTTTTTGCTGCTCAGGCAATGATAGCAGAGGAATATCAAAAACCACTTCTGATTCATTGTGTCAGAGCTTATAATGAAATTATTGAATTATTCAATCAGCTTAAGCCCTCTGTGCCATGGATAATACATGGATTTACCGGAAGTTATGAAATTGCACAACAAATGGTGAATAAAGGATTTATGTTTTCATTTGGGAAAATCCTATTGAAAAATAACACTAAAGCTATTGAGGTATTCCGGCTATTACCATTACAAACGATTTTTCTGGAAACGGATGAATATGAGGGTGCTCTATCGGATATCTACAGTGTTGCAGCAGAGATAAAAGGTATATCGGTTGATGATTTAAACAAGGCAGTGTGGGAAAATTTTAACCGGTTGGAAAATGTAAGTTTAACCGGTATAGAAAATGGTAATTAATTGATGAATATAGATTGGCTTGAACGAACCAGACTTTTAGTAGAAGATGAAAACCTTATAAAACTAAAAAATGCCAATGTTCTTGTCGTTGGTTTAGGTGGAGTAGGGGCAATGGCAGCAGAAATGATTTGCAGGGCCGGAGTTGGAAAAATGACCATTGTTGATGGTGATGCAGTAGAAGTAACTAACAGGAACCGACAGTTACCAGCATTAACAAGTACGATTGGGATTCCGAAGGCAGAGGTTTTACAGCAACGTTTTAAAGATATAAATCCTGAACTTGAACTTACTGTATATAATGAATATATTTGTGATAACAGGACTCTTGAATTGCTGGAAAGTCAACCGTATAATTATGTGGTAGATGCAATTGATACATTGTCACCAAAAGTCTTTTTGATATACCACAGTATTCAGAAAGGGTTAAAGATTGTCAGTTCCATGGGAGCCGGGGGAAAGTTGAACCCTGCACAGGTGAGAGCAACTGACTTGTCAGCCACTTATAATTGTAAACTTGCCCGGATGATTCGAAAACGACTTTCAAAGCTGAATATCAGAAATGGGGTTCAGGTGGTATTTTCTTCTGAACTTGTTAATCCTAAAACAGTACGTCATGAGGAATCTGTTAATAAAAAATCAACTGTGGGCACAATTTCTTATATGCCTGCTGTATTTGGTTGTTTTATAGCAAGTATTGTAATAACGGACCTTATAAAATCAGAAAGTTGCAATTAAAAAGAATTTTATTTCAGGTTTTTAACAAAATATTAGTTGTTAAATATTTGCAGAATATAATTTTAGTTTATCTTTGTGGTGTGAATTAATAGATAATTCTGAACTTTTTTAAAATTCGATTGTCTGGTAATAAACAAATTGGTCTTTTTTTGTTGATTTTATTTAGGTATTCTGCAACCAGGCACGATTCTCCTTTCTGTTTACTTCACGATTTTATTGTTTTCTTTAAAGTATTCAAATAACGTACGGAATGAAACATTAACTGGATATTTCTCGTTCCTGAGAAGGATACCCGTTTTATTAATTTAATTTTTAGTTACAGATGAACATTTATGTTGGAAATCTTCCGTATAATGTAGTTGAGGAAGATTTAAGAGAGATTTTCGAAGAGTATGGTGAAGTTAGTTCGGTAAAAATCATTTCTGATAAATTAACCGGACGCAGCAAAGGCTTTGGTTTCGTTGAAATGGACGTAGACCAGGAAGCTAAGAAAGCCATAGAAGAACTAAACAATGCCGAACTAAGTGGACGGAACATTAAAGTAAATGAATCTCGTCCTAAAACCAACGAATCACGTGGTGGTTTCGGAGGTGGTAACCGTCGTGGCGGCGGTGGCGGTGGCTACAAC
>JAEZIP010000050.1:0-8654 GCA_023436625.1 Methanobacteriota archaeon
ATACATGGCCACCGCTCCCCCCTCGGACAGAAACTCACCCCCCTCTCGGCGCAAGATCCTTCACCGCCGGCCCGTGGATCACCTTCCCGTCGGCATCGTAGCGCGAGCCGTGGCAGGGGCAGTCCCAGGTCTCTTCGGCGCTGTTCCATGCGGCGACGCACCCGAGATGGGTGCAGGTGGGGTTGACCGCATGGACCCTTCCCTCCCGGTCGCGGAAGACCCCGGCCTTCTTGCCCTCGAGCATCAGAATCCTTCCCTCTCCGGGTGCAACGTCCGCGAGGTCCCCGGCCGGCCGGGATATCGCTCCGCCGATGTACTTCTCGGCAACGTCGATGTTGTGCACGAGGAACCGCCGGGCCGCCGCCGCCGGCTTGAACCGGTCGGGGGCGTAGACCTCCGCCCAGGGGCTCGCACGGCCCCGGATCATGTCGGTGATGATCGTCGCGGCCGCGGTGCCGTTGGTCATCCCCCACTTCCGAAAACCCGTCGCGATGTAGACGTTCTCGTGGCCGGCGGCGAGCGGGCCTATGTAAGGAACGCCGTCGATGGTGATGTAGTCCTGCGCCGACCAGCGGTAATCGACGGACCGGAGCGGGTAGACCGACCGGGCGTAGGCTTCGAGGTCGCGGTAGTGCCTCCTTGTATCCACGTCCTCGCCGCTCCGGTGCTCCATGCCGCCGACCAGCACCAGCTCGCCGGCACCGGAGGGCTGCGACCGCCAGGAGTGGACCGGTCCCGCGGCGTTGATGAACATTCCGTCCGGGAACGGCTCGTCAAGCCGGACGCCGAGGACGTAGGAGCGCGACGGCTCCATCCGGGCGAAGTAGAATCCCGGGCTGTCGTAGAAGGGATAGTGGGTCGCGAGGACGGCGGCCCGTGCCGTGACGGTCCCGTTCTCCGTCCGGACCGTGCAGCGTCCTCCGTCGTCCTGCACCTCGAGCGCCCGGGTCTTCTCGTAGATCCGGCTCCCGTCGCCCGGCACCAGGGAGGCGAGGTGCAGGAGGTACTTCAGCGGGTGGAACTGCGCCTGATCGGCAAACCGCACCGCGCCGTAGGTCCGGGTCGGCAGCGGGACGTCGTCCGTGAACGTCGCCGGGAGCCCGAGGCTCCGTGCCGCGTCCGCCTCGGCCGCGACAGGGTCACGGGACTCCTCCGACTCCGCGTAGGTGTAGGCGGGTTTCCGGAGAAAGTCACAGGGGATGTCGTACTCCCGGATAAACGATGCGACCGTCTCGATCGCCGTCTGGTTCGCTTCGGCGTACTGCTGCGCCTGCCTGCTCCCAAACCGGTCGATGAGTTCCGCGTAGATAAGCCGGTGGAGCGAGGTGACCTTCGCCGTCGTGTGGCCGGTCACCCCGTGGCAGATCCGGTTCGCCTCAAGGACCGTGACCGCGTAACCGGCCTGCTTGAGCAGGACGGCGGTAGTGATGCCGACGATGCCGCCGCCCACGACCGCCACGTCGGTCTCGAGATTCCCCGCCAGTGAGGGATGCGGCGTCTCCGCCGTTGTCTCCATCCAGAACGACTCGTGCCTGCCCGGCAGGCCATAAGCACCCGGTCCATGCTCCATATGTCAAGCCTCCTACTGCCCGCCCGCCTCTCGTCCCCGACGGGTGCCGGGAAGAGGGCGGCGGCAACCGATTCCCATTATGCCGGCGCCATATATAGGTATGGAACCCGCTTTCCCTCCTGCGCCTACCTCCTTATGACTTCCTTCCCCCTCAGGTCCTTCACCGTCGGGCTCCCGATCACCTTCCCGGAGGCATCGTAGCGCGAACCGTGGCAGGGGCAGTCCCAGGACTTCTCCGCGTTGTTCCACGCGACGGTGCAGCCCATGTGCATGCAGGTCGCATCAAGCGTATGGACTCCGCCGTGTTCATCCCGAACGATCGCGACCTTCTGTCCGTCGAACTCGACGACCTTCCCCTCCCCGGGCGGTATCGCCGCGATCTCCCGTTCGAACCGGCCGGTGTCGACCTCGATCGCTCCTCCTGCCGCCTGGAGTTTCCTGCGCACCCGGTCGGGGAACTCCGGCTGCTCCCGGAATCGCGAAGGGTCGAATACCTCCGCCCAGGGGTTTATGCGGCCCCGGATAAGGTCAGCGAGGATCATCCCCGCCGCCGTGCCGGCAGCCATCCCCCACTTCCCGAATCCCGTCGCGACAAAGACGCGGCCGTGCCCCTCGGCGAGCGGGCCGATGTAGGGGACGCGGTCGGCCGTGATGTAGTCCTGTGCCGACCAGCGGTAGTCGACAGACCCGACGGGATAGACCGACCGGGCGTAGGCTTCGAGGCTCCTGTAGTGCGCCCTGGTGTCGGTCACCGTCCCGGTGTCGTGCGCCGCGCCGGTGACGATAACGAGGTCGCCGTCGCCGGCAGGCTGCGACCGCCAGGAGTGGACCGGTCCCGCGGCGTTGATGAAGATCCCGTCCGGGAACGGTTCGTCGATCCGGATGCCGAGCGCGTAGGACCTCGACGGCTGCATCCGGGCGAAGTATGCGCCGGGACGGTCGTAGACTGGGTAGTGCGTGGCGAGGACCGCGTAGTCGGAGGAGAGCGAACCCCGGTCGGTCTTCACCACGACGCCGTCGGGCTGCTCCTCGAGGTCTACCGCCCTCGTCATCTCAAAGACGTAGCTCCCCTCCCCCGGGAGGTGCCCGGCGAGCAGCAGGAGGTAGTTCCTCGGGTGGAACTGCGCCTGGTTCTCGAGCACAACCGCTCCATGCGCTTTCTCCGGCAGCGGGATGTCTTCCGTGAACGTCGCCGGGAGCCCGAGGCTCCGTGCCGCATCCGCCTCGGCCGCGACAGGGTCACGGGACTCCTCCGACTCCGCGTAGGTGTAGGCGGGCTTCCGCTCGAAACTGCACGGGATGTTGTACTCCCGGACGAGGGACGCGATCGTCTCGATCCCCGCCTGGTTCGCCTCGGCGTATTGCCGGGCCTTTGCGCTCCCGAACCGGTCGATGACGTGCGTGTAGATGAGCCGGTGGAGCGACGTTATCTTCGCCGTCGTATAGCCCGTAGTCCTCGTGACGATCCGGCGGGCATCGAGGAGCGCGACGGTCAGCCCCGCCCGCTTCAGAAGAATTGCCGTGGTGATGCCCGCTATCCCGCCGCCGATCACCGTGACGTCCACGCGCCCGTCCCCATCGAGGGGCGGGAACCCCGTCTCCGGGGAGGTGGCTATCCAGTACGATTCTGCCGTTCCCGGCAGATCCTCATCGCGCTCCGGTGACTCTCCCATGCTTCTTCCCCTCTTCGCTGATGGGTGCCGGGGCCCTATATAACGGTTATGCAGGACCCTCCGGCGGTGCGGGCATGAGGTGAGACCTGCCGTTATGCATAAGAACGATCGCGAGAATTCAGGAGCGATCGGGATGAGCGCAATCCACACGATTGGGGACTATGAGCGATACGTCGGAAAAGAGGCGGTACGCCGCATTAAGGCGAAGGCACGGCCGCTCCGCGACCTTCATGTCATGCACATGAACTCCACCTACTACGGCGGCGGGGTCTCGCAGATCCTCTCGTCCCTGACGCTCCTGATGAACAGTCTCGGCATACAGACCGGATGGCGCGTCGTCCACGGCCCGCCGGACTTCTTCAGCGTGACGAAGAAGTTCCACAACGCTCTCCAGGGGGCGCCGATCAACCTGACCGGTCGCAAAAAGGAGATCTACGAAGATGTTATTCACGAAAACGCCGTACGGAACCATCTCGACCACGACATGGTCTTCGTCCATGACCCGCAGCCGCTCCCGCTGATCACCCATTACCGGAAGAAGAGCCCCTGGGTCTGGCGCTGCCACCTCGACCTTACCGCACCGAACCGGAAGGTCTGGAACTACCTCGTCCCGTTCATCGAGAGATACGACGCCGTCGTCCTCTCCTGCGGGGAGTACCGCCGGGATCTCGCGAGGCCGCAGGTCTTCTTCACGCCCGGGATCGACCCCATCTCCATCGTGAACAGGGAACTTTCCGAGAATGCCGTCGACGAGCGCCTCGAGCACTACGGCATCCCGACCGACCTCCCTCTGATCGTGCAGATCTCCCGGTTCGACCACTGGAAAGACCCTGAAGGGGTCATCCGGGCATTCCAGAAGGCAAGGAAGGAGGAGGAGTGCACCCTGGTCCTCGTCGGAAACGTCGCGACCGACGACCCGGAGGGCGCGGAGGTCTACCGGTCGCTCCTCGCCCACAGAAACGAGCGGATCATCGTGCTGAGCGTCCAGGACGGGGCGCTGGTGAACGCGCTCCAGCGGCGGGCGGCGGTCGTCCTGCAGAAGTCCATCCGGGAGGGGTTCGGGCTGACGGTATCGGAGGCGATGTGGAAGGGCGCAGCGGTGATCGGCGGGAACGTCGGCGGCATCCGCCACCAGATCCGGGACGGGGAAAACGGGTTTCTGGTCTCTTCCGTCGATGAGGCGGCGGAGAGGATCGTCCGGCTGCTCAGCGACCCCGATCTCCGCGCACGGCTCGGGCGTGCGGCGCACGAGAGGGTGCGGGAGAACTTCCTCTTCACCCGCACCGTCGAGCAGTACCTCGACCTGATCGGCTCGTTCGAGCCGGAGTTCCGGCTGAGGGAGGACGTGGGGTATTCCTGCGGGTGAGATGTGGGTGTGGGTTTTTGTCACGACGCCGCGCTTAACGGTGTTCGGCTTCCGGTTCTTCGACCAGTCGACAGTCCGCACCGTTGCCACTCACTTCAATGATACTCGCGCATAATCTCTGATTACGCCCCGGAAGCGGATTCCGTGGGAATATCGCCCTTGGGGGAGTGCGACTGGCCGTAGGGTGCGACTGCCGGAACGGCAGGAGCATGAGAAAACGCGAAGCGTTTTCGGGGCAGGAGCACGAGCACCGAAGGTGCGGAGGCCACCACGGTCCACTGTACCAGGCTTTTTCCTCGTTCTGTGTATTCAGTTTGCCGCATCTGTTCATTCAGTTTGCTGCACGACGAAGGCCATCGGCCTTCTCGAACTCCTGCCTCGAAACCTTTTGAGTCTCTTAAGCAGCCGACCGCATCCCATCCTTCGCACCCCGCACCCCTCGAGCCCGTAATCCCCAGAATCCCCAGCGATCCCCGCCGAAAGAAACCCGAGCATTTTTCTGCAATCGGAGACGATCACTGATCCGTGAGTTCCATGGATATCCAGGTAATCGGAGTTTTAGGCCTTCCCCTGATACAGCAGGGTGACGACCTGCCCGCCCTGATCTGCGATCGTGTTGCGTTTGAGGACGGAGACATCCTCGCCGTCGCCTCGTCGGTCTACTCGAAGGCAAAAGGCTTCACCCGGGACCTCGCCGCCATCGTCCCCGGCGCCGACGCCGTGCGGATTGCGGCGAAGACGAAGGAAGACCCGCGCTTCGTGCAGGCGGTGCTGGACTCGTCCACTGACGTCCTGCTCGAGCACCCGTTCATCCTCTCGGAACTGCCTTCCGGCCACATCGGCGTTCGGGCAGGCGTCGACCACAGCAACATCGAAGACGGCCGGCTGATCATCCTTCCCCCCGATCCTATGGGGGCCGCCGCCGACGTCCGGAGCGCGATCCACCGCATCACCGGAAAGGACGTCCGGGTGCTCATCACCGACACCTGCGGGAGGTCGTTCCGTCGCGGCCAGACCGGTATCGCCATCGGATGGGCCGGGATGACGGCGATCGACGATTACCGGGGCGACACCGACCTCTTCGGCCACGTCCTCGAGATCACCGAAGAAGCGGTGGTCGACGAGATCGCGGCCTTCGCGAACTTCATCATGGGCGAGAGCCACCAGGGTGTCCCCGCCGTGGTCTTCCGGAACTGCAAGGCCTGGAAAGGGCACGATATGGTCTACTTCACGCCCGAGGAAGACATCATCAGGGCGGCCCTGAAGAAGAACAAAAAGGATTAGAAGAGAGCATTGAGGATAAAGACTGCCACTCCGGTCACGATGGTCACGACGATCACGGTTATCGGGCTGATATGGATGGCCCGGTGATCGTCGCTGTCATAGTAGTTGACCAGGCCGGCAGAGGATACCAGTCTTCCGCCAGATTTCTTCGCCATACTGAAATATTCTCCCTTGCAATATATAAAACAGAGGTTGAGAGATGCAGGAAGCCACACAATGCGTCGTCACCGGCCGGGCGCTCCTCGGCGAGGACTTCAGGGAAGAAGACGTCAGCATCACCGTCTCCGGAGGTATCGTCACTTCGATAGAGCCCTCTCCCCGGGCGTCGGACCGGTGGATTGTGCCCGCCTTCTTCAACGCCCACACGCATCTCGGCGACACCGTCGCGATGGACCTCCCCGCCAGTGGCAGCCTCGCGGACCTCGTCAAACCCCCGGACGGCTTGAAGCACAGGATCCTTGCGGCAACCCCGCGGACCGAACTCGTCCGGGGGATGCGTGCGAGCATTGTCGCGATGATCGCGACCGGGACGGCCGGGTTTGCCGACTTCAGGGAAGGGGGAGCCGACGGTGTGGCGGCGCTCCGCGAGGCGGCGGCCGGGCTCGACTGCCGGCCGGTCATTCTCGGCCGAGAAGGCGGCGAAGAGGTGAGCGACGGGGCGGGGATCAGCAGCGTCCATGACGTGGCGAACGCCGAGGAGGTCGTCAGGGATGCACGAGCCGCAGGGAGACTCGTCGCTTTCCACGCCGGGGAGAAGAATCCGGACGATATCGACGAAGCGCTCGAGTTCGAGCCCGACCTGCTCGTCCACTGCACCCACGCGACAGACGCACAGCTCCGGCGGATCGTCGATATGGATATCCCCGTCGCCGTCTGTCCGAGGTCGAACTGGCTGCTCGGGGTCGCGGCGTCGGCGGCCCATCCGCCGATAACGCGCATCCTCGAACTTGGCGGCAGGTTTTATTTGGGAACAGATAACGTCATGTTTGTTCAGCCCGACCTCTCACGGGAGATGGCTTTCACCGCAACCGTTTACCGCGCGCCTCCCGGCGAGATCCTGCGTGCTGCGATCGCGGGCGCCCGGATGACAGGGAGATCGGGATTCATTGAGGAGGGGCAGGAAGCGCATTTCCTTGTCGTAAATCCGGCGAAAAGTAATCTCTCCTTCAGCAAAGACATCCTGGCAACCATCGTAAAACGGCTGGATTCGTCATCTATTGGCCAAACAGTTTTAACCCTGCAATAGAAATCAGATAAGAAGTATCTGTTCTGCGTGGTGTGTATGTTCCGTAAGATACTCGTTGCTATAGACGGCTCAGAACCGGCCAATCGGGCTTTCGAAGAGGCTCTCGGTGAGGCCGGCGTCTGGAATGCCGAAGTTCATGTCGTTTATGTGGTCGAATCCGGGCTCTTTTCATCCCTTCCCATGGACAACACACTCGAGATAATCTACAGTGTTTTGCAGAAGGAAGGCGAGGACATTCTTGAAGGGGCTCGTAAGAAAGCGGATGCGGCGGGTGTTTCGCTTACCACCCATCTCAGGCAGGGACACGCGGGATCCCAGATCGTCTCCCTCGCCGAAGAACTGGGAGCCGATCTCATCATGCTCGGGTCGTATGGTAAGAGCGGCGTCGACCGTCTCCTGCTCGGGAGTGTGACCGATTACGTGGTGCAAAACAGTCCCATTACGACAACGGTGGTGAGATCATAGCCTCTCCCCAGCAGATGCTCGTCAGGAACTTCATGGTGACCGACGTCGTCTGTGTTGAGATCCCCGGAAATAGGGACGATGTCCTGCGTATCCTGAAACGCACAGGTATCAGCGGCGTCCCGGTCCTCAAGGACGGCGAACTCGTCGGTATCATCACCCGTAAGGACCTCCTCCGCAAAGCGGAAGAGACCCAGCTCGGGCTCCTGATGACGCCCGACCCGGTCGTCATCAGGCCGGACGCCCCCATCTCGGAGGCGGCCCAGTTAATGGTGCGCCATAACATCAGAAGGCTCCCCGTCATGGAAGGCGGATCGATGATCGGGATCATCAGCGTGGCCGACCTCATCGGTGCCATCGCCCAGATGCGCCTTGCCCTGCCTATCAAGGACAACTACGTCAGCAAGACCTACGCTCTCTGGGAGGATACGCCTCTCTCGCTTGTCGGGAGGATCCTCGAGATCTCGGGTTACGACGCCATCCCCGTCCTGATGGAGGACGGCACGCTCACCGGCATCATATCGGAGCGCGACCTCATCAGGCATTCTCGCATCGAGGACGGCGTCGAAGTCAGCGACTTCTCGAACGGCACCGACGACGACGAATGGACCTGGGAGAGCATCCGGGACATGCACACCATCAGTTACGGTATCTCCAAGATCCAGCTCCTCCCGATCCCCGTGAAGAACGCGATGGTCAAGAACGTCCTCGCCGTTCCCCTGAACGCCGAGGTCGGCGAATGCGCACTGAAGATGAGGCGGGCCCGGGTCGACCAGCTCCCGGTGGTCAACGGAAACAAGCGGCTCGTTGCCATGCTCTTCGACCGGGAGTTGATCAAAGTTCTGCTGCCTGACCAGCAGGGCCTGCGAAAGAATTAAGGGACAACATTCATATAACATACAGATGCTTATCGTTGTCGTGCCTGTAACCCGGTACGACGATAAATTTATGTTTTATGATATCGCTATACGCTTAACCGCTTTTGAGCGAGATAAAGCGTTTTAATGGTTTTAGGGGTGCTTCAATGCTTGATACTTCCCAAGAGATTATGAA
>JAEZIP010000076.1:0-26523 GCA_023436625.1 Methanobacteriota archaeon
TCGTATGGGTAGCTTCTCAGCACCGTGGAGGTGGATGACTGATGGCAGTGCTCCCGGAGGTATTTGTCGCCAACATGGAAGGTGAAACCGCTCTGCCCGAACTCTTCCCAACCCGAGTGGATATGCAGTCCGACTTCGTGGCTAATATCCTTTGGAAAGGCATCAACCACCTCAGGCATTACGGCAAATGTGATCTTGGCTCCATGTTTATCCGCAACCTTGATCAGGTTCGGGACACCCTTGCTGACGCCCTCTGTGGCTTTTTTGTCGGGAATAACCTCTTTAGCATGTACAAAGCCAAACTCGGTATGAACAACAATAATTACATCCATGCAGTTATCTCTTGAGTAGTTATGTTCCCGCTTCAATTCATCATGGCCGGGTATCTCACAGCGTACAATAAACGCACCCTTCTCGCACCCCGTCGTTTCTCCGCAACATCCCCGTCACGTCCACGATGATCGGCTTCCCATTACAGATCGCGAGCACCTTATCAAGCGTCAGCCCCGCAAACACCCCGTGCGGCGAGTTAACAATAATGCAGTCCACCGGCCCCTCAAGCCCCTGCAACGAGGCGACCGGCTTCGCCCCGAACCGCTCGATCTCCGCCGCTCCGAGGAGCGGGTCGTAGCCATAGACATCCACATCAAACTCCTTGAACTCGGGGACCATCTCCCTGACCGGGCTCTCCCGAGTGTCCGGCACGTTCTCCTTGTAAGTCAGGCCCAGGATAAGGACCTTTGAGTCCCGGATCACCTTGCCGGCCCGATTCAGCTCCTTGATCGCAATCTCGGCAACGTGCTTGGGCATGCTGTCGTTGATCGCCCGGCCGGCGAGGATCACCTGCGGGTGGTAGCCAAGCTCCTCGGCCTTATAAACCAGGTAGTAGGGATCGACCGGGATGCAGTGACCGCCGACAAGGCCAGGGCGGTAGTTGTGGAAGTTCCACTTCGTTCCGGCGGCCTCGAGCACCGCCTTTGTATCGATCCCCATCTTCCGGAAGATGATCGAGAGCTCGTTCATCAGGGCGATGTTTAAGTCCCGCTGGACGTTCTCGATCACCTTCGCCGCCTCGGCGGTCCGGATGTCGCGGGCGACGTAGACGTTGGTCACGAGCCCATAGAGGGAAGCGAGGTGCTCGGTGGTTGCCGGATCCATGCCGGCGACGATCTTCGTGATCTTCTCCAGCGTGTGGTCGACGTCGCCCGGGTTGATCCGTTCGGGAGAGTAGCCGACGAAGAAGTCCTTCCCGCAGGTCTTCCCGGAGACTCGCTCAAGGGTCGGGACCATGATCTCCTCGGTGAGGCCGGGGTAGACGGTCGACTCGAGGACGACGGTGACGCCGTCCTTGAGGTTCCGGCCGACGGTCTCAGCGGCCGAAACCACGTAGGAGATGTCGGGGTCTTTCGCCTTCGTCACCGGGGTGGGAACGGCGATGATCACGACGTCGGCCTCGCGAATCATGGCCGGGTCTGTGGTGGCAATGATTTTGTTGTCCGGTTTCACATTGATCTCAACAACTTTGTTCGCGTCGAGGTCGTAGCCGATTGTCCTGAGGTGGCAGGAAAATGCATCGGCGAGAGGATACCCAACGTATCCGAGGCCGACGACGCAGACAGTTGTATCCTTTGCCAACCCCTGAACCATATGACAAGTCCCTCATAGCCTATTGATGCAGGTATTCCAGGAATTATACTACTTAAAAATTCCGGTCATCCGTGCAAGTAAAGTAAAGGGTGAAGCAGAGTTATAACCTGGCTAATCTCTGGGAATGAGTTATGCAACCGGGTAACAATTCTGCTAGACGTGCATGAAGAGCAAAAGGTAATGGAGTGCATCCAAGTTACCTACGAAATTTACAACAACTCGGTACGCCAGTTAACTGCTCAGATAAACAGGGAGGGCGTCGAATTTGCCGGCCGAGGGCTCTTCACGTCACGCCCCCTCCCGGAACCACGCCACCGCCTGCCGGAGCCCCTCCTCGACTGAGTACTGCGGGTTGTACCCGAACGCCTCCCGGGCCCGGGTGATGTCGGCAAGCGAGTCCCGGATGTCGCCCGCCCGGGTGGCCTCGTAGATGGGCTCGCACCGCGTGCCGGTGAGTTCCATCAGGATCGACGCAAGCTGGTGCAGGCTGATCCGGCGGCCTCCGGCGACGTTGAAGACCCCCCGGACGTCGCTCTCCATCGCTTTAATGTTCGCCTGCACCACGTCAGCGACGAAGGTGAAGTCCCGGGTCTGCTCTCCATCGCCATAGATGATCGGTGGCTTCCCATCGAGCAGCCGGGTGACGAACTTCGGGATCACCGCTGCGTACTCGGACTTGGGGTCCTGCCGGGGGCCGAATACATTGAAGTAGCGCAGGAAGACCGTCCGGATGCCGTAGAGGTCCGAGAAGACCCGCCCATAGCACTCATCCGCAAATTTGGTGACCGCGTAGGGGGAGAGCGGGTTCGGGACCATGTCCTCGTGCTTCGGGAGGACCGGGGTGTCGCCGTAGACCGAGGAGGACGAAGCGGCGATGACGGCGGGCACTCCGCAGTTCCTCGCCGCGACAAGTACGTTGAGCGTACCGGTCACGTTCGCCTCGTTCGAGGCGAGGGGGTCCTTCACCGACCGGGGCACGGACGGGATGGCCGCCTGGTGGAAGATACCATCCGCGCCCGGGAAGGTCTTCACGAGCAGGTCGAGGTCGGTGATGCTCCCCTCGACAAACGTCACCCGGGGGTGGCCGAGGAGGTGCTTGATATTTTCCCGCCGCCCGGTGGCGAGGTTGTCGATGATGACGACGTCGTGGTCCTGTGCCAGGGTGCCCACGAGGTTTGAGCCGATGAATCCAGCCCCGCCGGTGACGATGTAGCGCATGAAATGTCTACTTATCAGCACCCAAATTTAGTTTTTTCCATAACTGTTGCGCTGGATAGGAGAACGACATGAGGTGAGAGCAATCTGTCCTTTGCTTCTCTTACTCCCCACTCCGCCACCCCCCATTCGGCACCCTCACTTCAAACCGCGCCCCCTCCCCGAAGACCCCCGTCTCTCGGATCGTCATCCCGGTGATCCCGAGAATCCCCGCGACCAGGAACAGCCCGTGACCGTGCCGCCGCCTGAAGGTCTCGCGGAAGATCGCCTCCTTCTCGCCGTCCGGAATGCCGTTGCCGTCGTCCTCGCAGAGGATCAGGAGGTCCTGCCCGGTTCTCTCGTATGAGAACCGGACCTCTGTCACCTTCCCGCCGTGGCGAACGGCGTTGTCGATGAGGTTGAAGAAGACCTTCTTCACCATCGGGTCCGCGTAGACCTCGAGACCCGCAAGGTCAACCCGGACCCTGACCTCCGCCGGGAGGCCGAGGTCCGCGGCGCTCTCCCGGATGAGGTCCTCCGGCCTCTGCCAGGCGGGTTCGTTCACCCCCATATCCTGGTAGTCCCGGCTGAACTCGATCTGCTTCTGGATCTCGTCCACTGCCGCCCGGGAACGCGCCAGACAGGCCTGAACCCCGGGATTTCCGCTGTCTTCCCCGGCGAAGTCGATGTAGGCGCGTGCGACGTTGACCTGGTTGAGGATGTCATGGCGCGTGATCCCCGCGAGAAGGTTCAGTTTGGCGTTCGCCTGCCGGAGCGCCTCCTCGGCATGCTGCCGCTCGGTGATATCCTCGCCGGAGCTGAGTGTCCCGCAGACGACGCCGTTTCTGTCCCGGAGCACGGTGGTGTGCCACGCGATGATCCGCTCGCCGCCGCCGGCGGTGAGGACCGGTGCACTCGCATACTCCTCAGGTCCGATATCCCCCTGCATCAACCCGAGAAGCAACGCACGGTAACGCTCCCGCACCGCCGGGGGAACGAACCGCTCGACCCAGGGCTCGCCCACGACCGCATCCGCCGGATAGCCGAGGACCTCGGACGCACGGCGGTTGATGAGGGCGACCCGCCCGTCCCCATCGAGGACGACGAAGAGGGCGCCGGCGATATCCAGGTACTGCCCGAGCCGGTCCTTCTCCCGCCGGAGCCGCTCCTCGCTCGCCGCGAGACCGGTGAAGAGCACCGCGTAGGGCTGCCGGATCCCGGTCTCGACGAACCCCACGTAGATGAGCCCGAACGCGAGCACCATCAGGAGGTGGCCGACCATGTTCGAGAACCCGTAGACGCTGATATAGAGCGTGAAGGCGAGTTCCGATGCGACCAGCACCAGGATGGCGGCGACAAGGTGGCTCGCCACCCAGGGCGAGAAGTGCTCCCGCAGCAGGTAGACGGCGACGGCCCCGAGGGCGAGCATGACCGCTATGGCGTACTCGCTCCAGACCTTGAACGCCGTCAGTCCGACGCCCTCGACGTAGCAGTCGGGGAAGACCGGGACGACGAAGATCGAGAGGAGGAGGAGGACGGCGACTCCTGCAAACGCGGCAAAGACCCGTCGGGGGCCCGGGTTTCTCCGGAGCACGAGCGGTGCGGCGAGAAGGGTCCCGGCAAGGAGGTAGCGGGAGGCGATCCAGAGCTGCGTCGGGAGGTTCGCGTCGTAGCCGACGAAGATCCCCATCCCGTCGTACGCAAGGGTGTGAACCAGTTCGATGCCGGCCACGAAGAGGAGTCCGGTGCCGGCGACCAGCAGGTAGCCGTTCTCCCGCATCGTCCGGGCGTTCCAGGCCACGATGAAGACCGCTGTCGCTATCGCGATGGCGACGAGTTCGGCGATCGTGTGGAAGAGGAGGTAGTTGTACAGGCCGGTCGCTGCGAGAGCGGCGAGAAGCACAGTAAAGCCGATCAACGAGCTCCGGACGTCGGGTTCCGTGATGCCCGGTCCCGTGCGGTCCTCCGCGCTACTCCGGATCGCATGGGTGATCGGTTCTGCCTGTGTAGGGTCATTCTGCATGGTTCGGAGTCCGGTTCTTTCGAATACACGACGGGGAGCGCCGGGCCGCTTCCGGTACCTCTTCCGGGGCTCAACACCGCCGCACGGCCCGGTTCGCCGGCCCACTTCTATTCCCCGTATATTATATCTCCAACAGCATAAATTTACCGGATAGAAAAAGCCGTTTATAGTGCATTATTCAGATAAAAGAGAGCAATACAGGGGCACTCAGAGAGAATGATTCGATCGGGATCGTACCGGAAACGATCACTACACCAGCTCGTTCCTCCGCAGGAACTCCCGGATATCACGGGATTCGACCCAACCCTCGTCAAGCTGTTTGACGATCGCGTTGATCCGCTCTACCTGCTCCCGGATCTTCTCCGACGTCTGCGCGTCGTCGGCCAGGTCGGCCATGCCGAGGATCACCTGCAGGGGCAGGCGGATGTGGTCCGCGAGGATTGCAAACTGCTCGATGTTCTGCTCGATCTGGTAGAAAGCCTGCAGTCGCATGTCTTCGTAGTGCTTCCGGTCCGAGACGTCCCGGCCGACGATCTGGACGCCCACCACGCGGCCGCCCTCCGTGATCGGGGATTCGTTCATCTCGACGGCGGCGGCCGTCCCGTCCTTCCGGCGGAGCTCCACCACCAGCCCCTCGACAGGCTCCCCCCGGACAATCCGGGCCCTGGCCTCCTGCCATTCTGGACGGGTGCTGTCGAGGACGTAGTCATTGCACCGTTCGCCGATCATCTCTTCCGGGGTATACCCGAGGATCCTCTCGACGGCCGGGGAGATGTAGGTGATCCCCCGGTCGTAGTAGCAGGTGTAGAGCATATCGAAACTCCGCTGCGCGATCTCGCGGAACCGCTCCTCGCTCTCCGCGAGGGCGTTCTGCATCTTCCGCCAGTCGGTGATATCCTCCACCATCGCGATGACGAACCCTCTCTCCCCGGAGTCGCGGAGCAGGGATGTCGTCAGCCGTCCCCAGATGACCCTGCCGTCCTTTGTCACGTAGCGCTTCTCCCGGCGGATACCCTCCCCCAGGGCCACCCTCCTCCAGTGGAGAGCCCCGGCCTCCTCCCGATCAGGCGGGTAGATCAGGTCCCGGGACTGCATGCCGGACAGCTCGTCCTCGTCGTAGCCGAACATACGCACGAACGCCGGGTTCGCCCCTATGATCCTCCCTTCCGGATCGATGAGCGCGATCCCGGTCCCTGCCTGCTCGAAGATTCCCCGGAACCTCTCCTCGCTCTCCCGGAGAGCGAGTTCCGCTTTCTTCTGCTCGGTGATATCCTGTCCCGTGACGGCCAGCCTTCCGGCCTGCGGTCGGTAGATGTGCAGGTCGTACCACCGCCCGGTCCTGGGCTCCTGCAGCCGCCGCTGCATCGGAATGCCGGTCTCTGCGACCTCACCGTAGAGGACGCGGGCCCCCTTCGCGATCGCCGGGAAGATATCGAAGAGCCGTTGCCCGACCAGTTCCTCCCGGCTGCGGCCGAAGACGTCTGCTGCCTTCTCGTTCAACTCGACGATAAGGTAATCGACGGAATTCCCATCATCGTCTAAGACGACCTCGTAGAGGGTGTAACTCTCGAGCATCTGCTCGAAGAGAAGGCGGTACTTCTCCTCGCTCCTCCCGAGGGCCTCGGTCGCCCGCATCCGCTCGATGATCCGGCCGAGCCTCCCGGCAACGGCATCGATCAGGCGGCGTTCGTCGGTGAGGAACGGCGTTTCGTCCTCCAGAGGCAACTCGTGACGGTAGCAGACCTCCACCCTCCCGGCGACCCGGTTATGGACGACGATCGGGCTCTCCTGCCTCAAGGGGGTTTCGAAGAACCCGGGCGACCGATATTCCCTGCTGCCGACCACGATCCGGGCGGCAGCATCTTCCGGGTGGAGCCAGCCGCCGGGGAGGATGGCGGCAACCTCCCGGAGGACCTCCTCGACCGATATCCCCGGCCGTTCGACTATGCCGCTTACGGCATAGAGCGTTGCAAGCTCCCTCACCCGGTTGTCCAGAGCGATCTGCTGCTTCTGGAGTATCTCATCCGCTCTCCGCCGGTCCGTGACATTCTCTGCAATGGCGACGAGCCGGTCGTACTGCGGCCGGTATGCCTTCAGTTCGTAACAGGCGCCGGTCTCCGGAATTGAGACGTCGCGATGCACCGGCGTCCCGGTTCTCGCGACCCGGTAGAAGAGGTCGAGCACGGCAGGGGTGATCGACGGAACGGCCGTAGCGAGGTCTTCTCCGGCGACCTCCTGGTGGCGGCGTCCGAGGATCTCCTCGGCCTTGCGGTTGATCCGGACGACCCGGAAGCCGACGGGGTTTTCGGCGCCGTCGCGAAGTATCTCGAGGAGGAGCCCGGCGTCCGGCACCTGGTCGAAGAGGAGGCGGTACTGCCGCCCGGAAGTTGCTGTCCCTGTGTGTCCCGGTGCGATGGCCGCCCCGAGCATCGCGGCGACAACGCGGACGAGGTCGCGCTCCTGCGGCAGGAAGGGGTCTTCTTTCCCCCGAGGGTTCTCCCGGCGCTCGACCACGATGTGCCCGGACGGGATCCCGGCGACGATCCTTCCGGGCCCCGGAGCAGCGGTCCCGGGCACGACCCATGCCGATACCTCTCCGGGGTTCCGGAACCCACGGGGCAGGAGGTCGACCGTCTCCCGGAAGACCTTTTCAGGATCAGCACCGTATTTCTCGATCGCCCGGGCGATTTCGGAGAGGGTCGCGAGTTCCCTCACCTGCTCGCAGGGTTCGTCCCGGCCGGTGACGTCGAGGCTGACACCTGCCCAGAGGACGACCCGGCCTCCAGCGTCCCTGACCGGGACACCGCTGCTCGCGACGGTGCGGTAATCCCCTTCGGCACCCCGGATGCGGTAACTGCACTCCCACGGCGTGCCGGCGGCGGCACAGCGCTCCCATAGGGCAAGCACCGCATCAGCCTCCTCCGGGTGGAGGAAACGTGCCCACCCGGAGTCCCGGCACTCTTCGAGCGTCGTCTCCAGGAGGCAGAGATACGGGTCCGGGGGGTAGGGTGCCACACCGTCGGACCGGCAGATCCAGATACTGCAGGAAACCTTCTCGTCGCCGAGACGGTCGGGATTGTCCGGTGGGACCGTGGTGAAGTCTGGCGGAGGCATCGTTAAGGTCCTCCAGGGAGGTCGGGTATGCCGGCTGGCCGGCACCCGGGCATGATGTGGGGAGGGTAGCTTTTTCAATCATTTGGGGCGATCTCTTCATAATGTTTCTGCTCGGTGAAAGGGTGACTCCCTGGTCGGATTGATCGTGTCTGAGGTAGGCCCGGGAGTGCGCCCGGACCCCCCTTTAAGTGGGACGTAGCCAGGATCGAGTATCATGATGGAGACCTGCGCCCGAAAGACTACGGCCGGAGGCGAACCGTGACGGAGCATGAGGCATGCCCGTCCTGTCCCCGCTGCCGGGCCGGGATCTGCGAGATTCACAGGCCGGTCGTCGGCCGCCGGGAGGTCGCGGTCTTCCTGGTCGCGGGCGTCCTCCTCCTCGCGGGGATACTCGCCGGGTACTTCACCCCGTATCCTCTCGCCGGCACGGCCCTCCTGCTCACCGCCGCGGTCATATCCGGTTACGGAGTCCTGAAGACCGGGTTCCTCGCCCTCATCCGGCTCCGGTTCAGCATCGCGGTGCTCATATCCATCGCGGCGGCGGGCGCGTTCCTGACCGGGAACGCCGCAGAGGGTGCGACCGTGCTCTACCTCTACGCCATCGCCGAGTTCCTGGAGGAGTACGCGGCCGGGAGGGCGGAACGCTCGATAGCGTCGCTTCTCGATATCGCACCGCAGAAAGCCCGGGTTCGGCGGGAGGGCGGGGAGGTGACCGTCCCGGTCGCAGACGTCGACGCCGGGGAGACCGTGATCGCGAGACCCGGCGACACCGTCCCGCTCGACGGCATCGTCACTGCCGGCGCATCTTCGGTCGATCAGGCGGCGATCACCGGGGAGAGCGTCCCGGTGGCAAAGGGTGTCGGGGACGGCGTCTACGCCGGGACCCGGAACGTGGAGGGCTACCTCGAGGTCCGGGTGACGAAGCCCGAAGAGGAGAGCACGATAGCCCGGGTGGTAGCCCTGGTCGCGGAGGCCCAGGCCCACACCTCCCCGACCGAAGCGTTCATCGAACGGTTCTCCCGCTACTACACACCGGCGGTCATCCTCGTCGCCGCCCTCCTCGTCGTGATCCCGCCGCTCGTCTTCGGCGTCCCGTTCCTCGAGGCGTTCTACCGGGCGCTGATCCTGCTCGTCATCGCCTGCCCCTGTGCACTCGCCATCTCCACCCCGGTCTCGATGGTCTCGGGGATCACGACCGCGGCACATAACGGCGTGCTCATCAAGGGCCGGGACTCCCTGGAAGCCGTGGGGCTTGCCCGGGTCGTCGTCTTCGACAAGACCGGGACGCTCACGGCCGGAAGGCTCGAGGTGGATGACGTGATCCCCTTCGGGGTGCCGGAGGCGGAGGTAATCGCCGTCGCCGCGTCGCTTGAGTCCCGTTCCGGCCACCCGATCGCGGAGGCGATCCGGCGGCGGGCGGGGGCGGAGGGCACCGTCCTTCTGGATGTGGAGGAGTTCGCCTCGATCACCGGCAGGGGTGTCCGGGGGAAGATCGACGGTGCGATCTATCTCCTCGGGAACGCCGCGCTCTTCCCGGAGCCCCCCGGCGGGGCATGGCGAGCGGCGTACGACCGCCTGGAGGGGGAGGGAAAGACCGTCGTCCTCGCCGGCACCGATTCGGCGGTCATCGGACTGGTTGCCCTCTCCGACGTCATCAGGGAGAATGTCCCGGAGACGGTTGCCGACCTTCGGTCGCGGGGCATCAGGACGGTGATGCTCACGGGGGATAACGAGCGCGTCGGAGAGGCAGTGGCCCGCCGAATCGGGATCGACGAGTGCTATGCCGGCCTCCTCCCGGAGGACAAAGTGACGATGGTCGAGCGGCTGATGGACCGTTACGGGCTCGTGGTGATGGTCGGCGACGGCGTGAACGACGCGCCGGCGCTGGCCCGGGCGAACGTCGGGGTCGCGATGGGGGCCATCGGGTCGGACGTCGCGATCGAGGCGGCCGATATCGTCGTGATGGAGGACGACATCTCCCGGGTCGCCTACCTCGTGGCTCTCTCGGAGAAGACGGTCTCGGTCGTCCGGCAGAACGTCACGACGGCGCTCGTGGTGAAACTCGGCATTGCGGGGCTTGCCGTCCTCGGCCTGGTCTCCCTCTGGATGGCGGTGGCGTTCGGGGATATGGGGCTCTCGCTTGCGGTCATCGCAAACGCCCTCAGGATAGGTCGGCCGGACGCCGGTAGTTGAGAAGATCGGCAAAAAAGGAGGAGAGAACCCTCATGCAAAGAGAACGGTCTTCTCCGGCGTCCATGCCGGGTCGATGAACGAGAGGATCTTCGTCGTGGAGTCTGCAGCGTTCCGGGTCTCCTTCACCAGGTCGGGCGGGACGTAAGCCGCACTCCCGGCCGGAATCCGTATTGTTTCGCCGTCGGGGGTGGCTACCTCGATCTCACCCTCGATCACGTAAATCAGGTCGGACGAATCGCAGATTCCGTCGTACCCGAGGTACCCGCCCGGCAGGAGCTCCGCATACGCGAGACTGTAGTCGATCGGGATCTCCGTCTCGTTCATCAGCACCGGATTTATAAGGGTGTAGACCGCCACGCCGGACTCAAGGTCCCACTCGATCCCTTCCCGGGGATCAGCGACGACGATCGGCGCGGCATCCGTCATCACGCTGACCACGTCAAGCCCGTCCCCCGAGATCTCGATTGCGGCCGCAAACGGCGGCTGGATCACGGTGAGATAGCAGAGATCGGTATCCCCGGCCGAGGCTATCGACTGCAGCACCCCTTCCGGCAGGAGGACGGTCTCCCCTCCGCGGGCGGTCACCGTCTCTCTGTCGCAACGGATCTCCGCCGCTCCTCCGAGCACGTAGACGAGCTCCGTCGTCCCGATCAACCGGTGCGGGGGCGTCGCGCTACCCGGCGCGATGACGACATAACCCATGCTGTAGTTCGTCCGGATCTGCGGGGTCTCTTCGCCGACGAGCCCGGCATACGTCGCCCGGCCGTCGAATATGGAGACCGGGTCCGCCGGGGCGATCAGTACGACACCCCCCTCTGCCGGAGACTCGCTCGCGGTGAGGCATCCGGCAGAGAGGAGCATGCAGGTGAAGAGAAGAGGAACAATCCTGTGCATGGCTATTGATCTCTGCAACGGGAGGAATAAATCCGATCATCTGCGTCTGATATGCGCCTGGAGCGATCCCGGCGCCTTACGGGCCCCCGCCGCCCCCGGCCTTCCGGAGGGTGAACCGGAACGCCGCACCCTCCTCCGGGTGGCCCGGGACGCGGTCCTCGACCCAGATTCTGCCGCCGTAGCGTGCGGTGAGCATCCGGCAGATCGAGAGGCCGAGACCATGGCTCCCTCTCCTGCCGCCTTCCCGCTCGAACCGGAAGAAGATCGCCTCCTTCGTCGTATCGGGAATACCGGGTCCGTTGTCGGCGACGGTGACGATGACGGTCCCCTCATCCAGGCTCTCGACCGTAACCGTGACCTCGACACACTTTCCCCCGTACTTTGCGGCGTTGCCGATGAGGTTCGTGAAGACCTCGGGGAGGAGGTCGTCGGCGAGGACCGTCACGCGCGGTCCGTCGTAGGTGATACGGGCGTCGGGGAAGTGGGCGATCTCCTCACGGATCACGTCGTAGAGGTCAAGAGGCGTAAGTCCTGCCCGGCTCTCGTGGATCTTGCGGATAGTTGCGACGTTCGCGATGATCTCGATACTCTTCTTGATCCCGGCCTTCAATTTCCGGGCATGCCGGGCCGGTTCTCCCTCGAGTTCGTCGATGAGGATGTCGGCATAAATGTTTGCGACGTTGTCGGCGTTCCGGATGTCGTGGGTAAGAATATCGAGGTACAGGTTTGCCTCCCGGTTTGCCACCTCAAGCCTCCGGTAGAGCATCCCCCGCATGATGCCGGCCCCGATCTCCCGGCCGACCGCCTCGAGGAGCGCGCGCTCGTCATGGGAGAAATATCCCCGGTCCCTGCTCCCGATGAGGAGCGCCCCGACGACGTCGGAATCGACGACGAGCGGGATGCAGGCGAGTGCGGCAAGCCCGAGTTCCCGGAGGAGGCGGGACCCGGAGGTGTTCGGCGCCCGGTCCAGTTCAAGGTAGCAGGGATGACCGGTGGCGAGGGTGTCGGCGAACGACACTCCCAGGATGTTGCCTGCCGGATCCAGGCACGCATCCGGCATGTTCCGCCGGCACTGGAGGGTGGCCTCGCCCCGTCCGGCATCGAGGCGGTAGATAGCGCCGCCGTCGTAGCCGAGGAGGTCGAGCGTCTGGTTGAGCGCCGTCTCCAGCAGTTCTCCCGGCAGATGGGTCGATGCGGATGTGCCGATGATCCGGTTCAGCAGCAGGAGGTGCCGGTTCCTTGCCTGCAGTTGCTCCTCCGCCTGCTTCCGGTGAGTGATGTCCCGCATAACGACCTGGACCGCGGGCCGGTCCTCAAAGAACATCCGTGTGCCTCTCCCCTCGACGGGTACCGTCGTCCCGTCAGGCCTGACGACCGGCAGCTCGATGAGCGGCGTCTCGTCCCCCTGCAGGTCCCGCGCGGCGAAGGTCCTGATGGCTTCCCGTGCTTCCGGGTGGACGATGTCAAGGATAGCCTTCCCGAGGATCTCCTCCGGGCGTGAAACGCCGAGCAGCCTCATGCAGGCGGGGTTGATGAATACGATCTTCCCGTCGCGGTGGATCAGGGTCGCCTCGGCGGAGAGTTCGACGAGCGAGCGATACTTCTCCTCGCTCTCCCGGAGTTGCGCCTCCATCCGTTTCATGGGGGTGATATCCTGAACCCCCGCAAGGAACCCCCGGCAGGTACCGTCGGCGTTGACGATCGGGGTGGTCGCCATCAGCGTATGGACACGAACGCCGTCTTTACGGATCAGATCGATCTCAAAGACTTCGTGCATGTTCCGGCCCAGGTTCTGCAGATACTCTCCAAGACATCCGGCCCCTGCTTCGTCGACGAACGCAGAGACCGGCAATCCTATAATCTCAGCGACCGGGTAGCCGACGATATCGGCCATTCTCTGGTTGGCAAAGACCGCGACACCCTCTCTGTCGATCAGCCCGATGCCCTCGTTGAGGTTCTCGACGAGGAACCGGTACCTGTCCTCGCTCTCCCGCAGGATCTCCTCTATCCGCCTCTGTTTGGAGGTATCCGCAGGCCTCCCGGGCAACGGTCCCGGGAGGGACGGGGCGTCAGCAACAGAACCGTTCCGGGGGCCGGATGATTCTAGAGAGAAACGCACGATTCGGTTTCCGCGAAACGGACCCTCATGTACAGCCCGGCACGAGCAGCGGACGCGTTTCTCCCCGCCCCCCGGCGACCGCAGCGTGCACAGGACATCGGCCGCCCGGGAGCGGCCGGAGAAGAACGAAAAGATCTCGGCCCTGCCCGACTCCTCGCAGATACGGGTTACCAGGGCCCGGCGGACGAACCGGTTCGCATCGGTCCCACAGACTGCGTCCCGGTCGATGCCGAGGAGGTGCCGGAGATGCTTGTTGATACATGCCACCCGATTGTCGGGGCTGATGATGAGCAGCCCCTCGTCGAACGCGTCCAGGATGCCGGAGAGGGCGAGGTTATCGCCGTGTGCGGGTGTGCATTCATGCATTGGCCGGAATCACCTTCCTCTATTCTCCGAAGAGTATCATCATCAGGGACAGATAAAATGTTCCTGCACACGCCAAATGAATCCAGCCAAAATTCAGAGGAATTTTGAGGATCCTATCGACCTTGTGGGCAGGTTCATTTGAGCACGGGCAGTATGCTCTTTCCCTGAAGATATAAATCTGTTCATTTACTCCGGCAGGCAATCGCCATCTGCAAGGCAACGGATGCATGCCCCCGGCGTTACCGGGGGTGCGCGCGGACGGCCGTCTCGCACCCGCCGGTGGGCAGCGGTATATTTACGTCATGTGAGACCGGCATCACCTCCATGGACGGATACATACACCCGCGCCTGAACGGCTGTTACCGTCAGGCATCGGGCGTGCTCCGGCAACGCTGCATACAGAGCGAGACCGACGAAGACGACCATCTGGACCCCGGAGGGAGACCGGCGGGGACGGGATGAAATGGACCACGAGCACGCCGGACCAGAGTCTGAGAGACATCCATCGGAGGCGGGTCGAAAGACGCCGCCGGAGGGCAGTCGGCCCCCGGGCTCCGGACGTCCCGTCCATCGCACACACCGCCATGCCCTCGAGGACTTCCGGCGGCGGTTCATCGTCTCGACGATACTGACGGTCCCGATCCTCCTCCTTTCTCCGCCGGTCCAGGCGCTCCTCGGGATCGTCATCGCGTTCCCGGGCTCGGATTACCTCCTCCTTGTTCTTGCGACCACCGTCTACCTCTACGGCGGCTGGCCGTTTCTCACCGGCATCGTGCGCGAGATCCGGGAACGAATGCCCGGGATGATGACGCTCATCGCCGTCGCAATCACCGTCGCCTACGTCTACAGTTCGGCGGTCGTCCTCGGCATCGTCGGCGGGGAAGGGTTCTTCTGGGAACTCGCCACCCTGATCGACATCATGCTCCTCGGGCACTGGGTGGAGATGCGTTCGGTCCTCGGGGCATCGAGGGCGCTCGAGGAACTTGTCCGGATCATGCCCTCAGAGGCGCACCGGGTCCGGGACGCCGGCACCGAGGATGTTCCCGTGGACCGGCTCGCACCGGGCGACCGGGTCCTCGTCCGGCCCGGGGAGAAGGTGCCGGTGGCGGGCGTGGTTATCGAGGGTGCGACGAGCGTCAACGAGGCGATGCTCACCGGGGAGTCGACACCGGTGGAGAAGCGCCCGGGTGACGGGGTCATCGGCGGGGCGATCAACGGCGAGGGCTCGCTCGTCGTCGAGGTCAGAAAGACGGGTGCGGAGACCTACCTCGCCCAGGTGATCGACCTTGTGCACAGGGCGCAGGAGAGCCGGTCCCGGACCCAGGACCTCGCAGACAGGGCGGCGTTCCTCCTGGTGGCGATCGCTCTCTCGGTCGGTGCGGTGACGTTTGCGGCATGGTTCGCCCTCGGAGAGAGTACCGGGTTTGCGGTGGAGCGGGCCGCGACCGTGATGGTCATCGCCTGCCCCCACGCGCTCGGCCTTGCCGTCCCGCTCGTGGTCGCGGTCTCGACGGCGCTTGCTGCCCGGTCCGGGTTCCTGATCCGGGACCGGAGCGCGTTTGAGCGGGCAAAAGACCTCACGGCAGTCGTCTTCGACAAGACCGGCACCCTGACGACGGGGAGATTCGGGGTTACGGATGTCCTCGCCTTCGGCGGGGTCGCGGAAGACGACGTGGTCCGGGCGACGGCATCTGTGGAGGCACATTCCGAGCACCCGATCGCCCGGGGCGTGGTCCGGAG
Source organism: Methanobacteriota archaeon (assembly GCA_023436625.1). Taxonomy (GTDB): domain Archaea; phylum Halobacteriota; class Methanomicrobia; order Methanomicrobiales; family Methanoculleaceae; genus Methanoculleus. The sequence continues at coordinate 15,291 of JAEZIP010000076.1, forward strand.
CGCGGAAGAACGGGGCATTTCCCTGATCCCGCTCGAAGAGTTCCGCGCGATCCCGGGAGTCGGCGTCGAGGGGAAGGCAGGCGGCCGGACCGTCCGGGTAGTCGGTCCGGGCTACCTCGCAGAGCAGGGCATAGCGGCCGGGGACGAGCGGGTCGGAACGTTCCAGCGGCAGGGCAAGACCGTCGTCTTCCTGCTCGAGGACGATCGGCTCACCGGCGCGCTCGCGCTCGCCGACATCATCCGGCCGGAGTCGCGGGAGGCGGTCGGCCGGCTCAAAGCGATGGGCATCCGGTGCATGATGCTGACCGGCGACAACCGTGATGTCGCCGCGTGGGTGGCGCGGGAACTGGATCTCGATGAGTTCTTCGCCGGGGTCCTGCCCCACGAGAAGGCCGCAAAGATCCTGGAGGTGCAGCGCCGCTACCGGGTGGCGATGGTGGGCGACGGGATCAACGACGCCCCCGCGCTCGTCCAGGCCGACGTGGGCATCGCCATCGGGGCGGGGACCGATGTGGCCGTGGAGAGTGCCGATATCGTCCTCGTGAAGAACGATCCGGGGGACGCAGCGGCGGTCATCGACCTCTCGAAGAAGACCTACCGGAAGATGTTCGAAAACCTCCTCTGGGCGACCGGCTACAACACCGTCGCCATCCCGCTCGCCGCCGGCGTACTGATCGGTGCCGGTATCGTCCTTACTCCGGCGGCCGGGGCGGTGCTGATGAGTGCAAGCACCGTAATCGTCGCGATCAACGCCCGGTTGCTCCGGGTATAGGGGCAGTCCCCGCACTACCTCCCGGGTGATCGATTGAACCGGGAAGCTCAATGCGGTCAAATAGGGGAGCAGAATCAGTATCTATCGGAGACGAGTTACTCATGAAACGCGACACTACAATCCGAATCTTCTCCCTGCTGATCGCCCTCGCCGTGGTGGCTCCTGCCGTGCAGGCCGCCCTTGTCGTCGATGCGGGGAGCGACCGCACCGTGCTCGCCGGGGAGCCGTTCACCATCCTCGCTGCCTGCAACGACACGGACGTCTTCGATGCGATGAACCTCTCCGCTTCCATCGACTGGAGCACAGGAACGACGGATGCTGAGATCGTGCAGGACGACGAGCATAACGGCACCGTTCGGGCAACCTACACCTACCTCGCCGCCGGCACCTACGCCGTCACGGTGAAGGTCGCGAACAACGGGACGGTGCCCGTCGCCTGCGATACCTTAAACGTGACCGTGAACCCGCAGCCGGTTGAAGTAAAGGTCGTCCCGAAGGTCCTGAACCAGAAGAGCAACGGTGTCCTGACCGTCTTTATCAACTTTGCAGAGTGGCTCGGGTTTGCCGGCGCCGACCGCACGAACGTGACGATATCGGACCCCTCGGAGTTCGCGATCGGGAACGCAACCCCGGAGAAGGTCAACTTCTGCATGAAGGACGGCGGCACGCTCATCCTGAAGTACCGGCGGCAGGACCTCGACCTCGCCGCCGGCGACGGCAACCTGACCGTGATCGGCAGCGCCGTCACGGAGGAAGGGAACGTCTCGGTGGCCGGCACCGGCACCGTATCCGTGATCAACCCGGGCAACAAGAAGGGTGAGAGCGATGACGGCTATGCCTGGGCCGCGAAGGTGAAGGAGAACGCGAAAGAGAAGGTGAAGAACCAGAAAGAGTTCCGCGAAGAGCTGCAGAAAGCCAGCGGGAAAGCGAAGGGACAGGCGCCGTAACGGCGCACCGGAGGGTCCGGGGACACCCTCCTTCCTCCTGTTACTATAAAGGCCCGAGCAGGACCCCGGGCCCGGGATCAATTCTCTTATCGTTTATCGGGTCAACCTGTATGCACATGGGACGCTACGCCAGCGGCGACGTCGTTTTAGCCCCCGTGCGTATCGGGGGTATCGGCGATCGGAAGGTGCGGCCGGTGGTGGTCGTTATTGCAGGGGAGAACGGAGACCTGCTCACCTGTCCGGTATCGAGCAGCCCCTCCACCGACGGAATTTCCGTCCCGCTCTCGCTCGACGACTTTGCCCGCGGCGGGCTCGACCTCTTTGCAGAGAGTTACGCCCTGACCGAATACGCCGCCACCATCCGGACGGCAGACGTCGTCGGAAAGAAAGGCACTCTTTTACCGGAGACGGTCGCCGCCATCCGGGAGGCCATGCCGGGGGTGCATGGGAAGAGGGGACGCAGACGGTGAAGGCGTGGCAGGCGTTTGCCCGCCCACTCAGAGTTCGTACCGCTTCAAAAACTCCCGGATCTTCCGGGACTCCATCCATTCCCGGTCCAGCAGGTTGATCTGCATATTGATCCTCCGGACCTGCTCCCGGAGTTTCTCTGCGGTTACCTCATCGTCGAGCAGGTCCGCGACCCCCATGACCACCTGGAGCGGGTGGCGGACATGGTCGGCGAGGACGGCGAACTGCGCGATGTTTCGCTCGGTCATATCGAACGCCTGTTCCCGCAGCCGCTCGTACAGGATCCGCTCGGAGATGTCCCTGCCGATTGCCTGGAACCCCACGATCGCCCTCTTCTCGACGATCGGCGACTCGTTCAGTTCCAGTATGACAGTCTCCCCGTCCTTCCGCCTGACCCCGACCTGAAGCGCTTCGACCTGCTCGCCCCGGAGCACCTTCCGGCGCCCCTCCTCCCAGACAGAAAGGCTTGACGGGAGGATGTAATCCTCCCATTGGGTTCCTACCATCTCCTCGGGAGAGTACCCGAGTATTCGCTCCATCGCCGGCGAGACGTAGTTCAGCCCGTCGGCCAGGTATGACGTAACGATAAGGTCGAAACTCCGTTGGGCAATCCCCCGGAATTTCTCCTCGCTCTGCTCAAGCGCCTCTTCTACATCCAGTCGTTCGATGATCCGGCCGAGCCGCCTTGTGACGGAGTCAAGCAGCATCTGCTCTTCAGGCAGGAACGGTCCTTCGGCCGCCTCCGGAATCTCCGCGAGGTACCGGACCTCAACCTCGCCGACCTGCACGCCGCGGACGACGATCGGGCTGCTCTGCTTCCAGGTGGTTTCTCCCGGGCCGCCTCGGCAGTAGTCCCGGCCGTCGACGGCGATCCGTACCGCAGTATCGTCCGGATACTGCCAGCCCGAGGGAAGGGTATCGGCAACCGCCTGCAGGAGCGTTTCAAGCGTTATTCCCGGAACCTCGACGAGGTGCGAGATGGTGTACATGCACCGGAGTTCATCCATCCGTTTCTTCAGCTCGTGCGTCTTCTCCCGGAGCGCCTCCTCCACACGGTTCCGTTCGGTCACATCGAAAGCTGTCCCTGTAACACCGGTAATCCTGCCCTCCGCATTTCGGAGCGGCTTCAATGTCAGGTCCCGGATGCGCGGATCGCCCGCGACGGGGAAGGTCACCGCCGCTCGCACGGTCTCTCCCGTCTCGAGAACCCGGCGCTTGAGTGCCGTAAGGAGCGCGGCGCTGTCGGGAAAGACGTCCTCGTCCCGCATGCCGATGATGGACGCGTCCGTAGACCCCAGCTGCTGGTTGTACGACCAGATGTAGCGGAGGTCTTCGTCCTGCGCAAAGACGACTACCGGAGACTGTTCAAGCGCGACCCTGAAATGGTGCGCGTTCAGGTCTGCGGTGGCATCCCTGATCTTGATGAGCCGCTGCCCGTTAAAAACCGGTTTGCCCGTGATCGAGAGCCAGCGCCGGATGCCGTCGGGTGTCCGGGCACGGTGGAGAAGTGCGGGGAGGTCTGCACCGTTCTCCAGGGCCTGCCGGAGCAGCCGTGCGGAGGCCTCATCCTCGAGGGTCGGCAAAAGGTACGTGCCGAAGAGAATCCGCACGTCCATCCCTATGGCGTCTTCCTGCCGGATGGCAAAGGTGCGTGCGAGAGCCGGGTTGTACCAGCTGACCTTCCGGTCGTCGTTTACCACAAGAAGGCTGTCCTCGAGAGCGTCGAACACCGCAGGATCACAGGGTGCCCAGTCCGGATGCGAGTCTGTCATTTCCCACCGGCGCTGGAATGCAGTCGCTGTAATGGTTGTGCTTCGGGGACAGTAAAAAAGATTGCTATACGATTCTGGGGCAAAAATCAGGTTTCCGCGATCTATCGGGAATTCCGGCGGCATTCCCGGCCTCCTGTCCGGATGAGTCCTGTTACGGCACGCCGGATAAGAAATCAGGCGGCGAGAGGGCCACGGGTCGGAGACCATCCCCGGCGGTAGCGTGGTAGCCGTCGGGGTCCGGTCGCGATCTGGCTCCGGAAAGTTCGACGGTTTTTCGGCCGAAAATGAAGCAAAGGCTGCATCCTGGCCGGAAGACCGGTGGGGGTCCCCCCAACACATAAATACCATCGGCGAGCCGTAGGGGAGTTATGGTGACGGCTACAGAGTCCATCGAGATCCTCTCCGTGATCCGCGAACGCCGGAGCGTCAGGAACTACATCGACCGGGATGTCCCGGACGAGGCTATCAGGGGGATCATCGCTGCGGGCATCCAGGCTCCGACCGCTCTTGGGCTTCAGCCCTGGCAGTTCGTGGTCGTGAGAGACAGGGACCTTATGCGGCGTGTGTCCGATTACTGCAAACCGATCCTCTTGGAGAAGATCGGAGAGGAGGCACGCCCGGGGACGGAAGAGTTCCTCGCGGCGCTCAGGGGCCCGGAGTTCAACATCTTCTACAACGCCCCGGTGCTGATCCTGGTCCTCGGCGCACGGGAGGTCGTATCGAGCGTCCTCGACTGCGCGCTCTGTGCGGAGAACATGATGCTTGCTGCCTGGGCGCTCGGCATCGGCAGTTGCTGGATCGGTTCCGCGACCCTCATCCAGCAGAACCCCGACCTCCTTGCGGCACTGAAGGTCCCCGACGACCACCAGGTCGTGGCACCGCTGATCTTCGGCTATCCCGCCCCCCTGTTGCCGAAACCGGCGCGGCGGGAACCCCGGATAACATGGGTTCCCTGAGACTCCGGGTTCGCCGGCGTGATCAGGGCAATCCTGCTGCTATACCCTGCCGGCTCACGCGGAGTGGGAAGAGCGTGATGCCCGGTTGACGGAGAGTAGACATCCCTCTTCGCACCTTCGGTGCTCAAACTCCGGTTCTAACGAACCGTCGCACTTCGCACCTTCGGTGCTCATGCTCCTGCCATTCTGGCAGTCGCACTTCGCGGCTTCGCGTCCTTCGCACCTGACGGTGCTCATGCTCCGTTCCCCTGGAACGTCGCACTTCGCGTGAGGCTGTATCGTCGCTTATAAACTGTTATCTCACGCGAAGAACGACTTCTCCGTCGGGGAAGGAGTTGGAGCACTCGAAGAGTGCGACCCGCGAAGAGCGCGAAGACCAGTTCGGTTGTGAGTTCCTCCCCTGTTTAGCCGGTGGCGGGACACGCGACCGCTTCCGCCGGGATGATCGGGAGCGTGATCCGCCGCTGTTCCCGCACGAGCGATAGGGTTGCCGGCTCCGCGATGGGCCAGGTGGCGAGGAACCGGTGCAGGTCGTCAACGCACGCAACGCAGGTCTCGTTGATCCCGATGATCAGGTCTCCCGGCCGGAGCCCTGCCCGACCGGCGGGGCTTGCCCTGTTCACCGAGACGACCTCGACCGCCTGATTCACGGTTAGCCCGAGCGCTGCAACAAGCGGCTGCGGGAGCGGCTGTGACTGGCCGGCAATACCGAGGTATCCGCGCCGCACCCTGCCGTCGGCGACCAGCTGCGGCAGGACCCAGGAGGCGGTGTTCGAGGGGATTGAGAAGCAGATACCCTGGGCCATCGGGATGATGGCCGTGTTGATGCCGATGACCCGGCCGCGCGAGTCCACCAGCGGACCGCCGGAATTGCCGGGGTTTAAGGGAGCGGTGTGCTGGATGATGTTCTCGATCAGGCGGCCGTCCCGGCTCCTGAACGCCCGCCCGAGAGCGCTCAGGACTCCCGTCGAGACGGTCGAGTCGAAGCCGAGCGGGTTGCCGATGGCTATCGCGAGCTGGCCGACCGAGAGCGCCCCGGAGTCGCCGAACGGCGCGTAGGAGAGACCCCCGGTATCGGTACGAAGCACGGCGAGATCGGTCGCCGGGTCGGCCCCGGCCAGGCGCGCAGGAAGAGCGGTCCCGTCAGCCGTACGGACCTCGAGCCTCCCCGCTCCCTGCACCACATGGTTGTTGGTCAGGATGTAGCCTTCCGGTGCCACGACCACGCCCGAGCCTGCCCCCATCTGCTCGCCGCGCCGGCCCTGGAGGTTCTTCCCCGCGACCACGCTCACGACCGCGGGCCCCACCGACTCGACGACCCTGACGACGGCCCGGGAGTAGGCGTCGAGGAGGTCGGCATCGGACTCTCCGGTATCGGGAGATGTACCGTGGCCTTTCTGGGCGGATACCGGAGGAGAGCCGCCAGCATGCTGGAAGAGTTTGTGGCTGATTTTATCCATTATAATTTATAATTTTGTAACCAATAGTAATGTACTTTCCGCACCGGTTTGTTGAGTAACGCTCCTTGCGGCACGCGAGATCGCGCCGGTCTCAGGCGCGCAACAACATCCGCCCCCCATGGACTGCACCGGGTCCCTGCCGATCCTGCAGTAGCCGCAACAGACAAATAGACCCGATCTCTATTGCCCTCCATGCTCGAGACGGCTGCGATTCAAGTGGATGTGGGTGCAACGAGGGTCGAGGTGCACCCCACGACCGTCAGGAGGAGGCCGCAGGCCGGCGAGGCCTACGACATCGTGGAGATCGAGACCGACCGGGGGACGACCACCTGCCGCTACTACGAGGCGCAGGGGGCCAGAAACGGCGTCGTCATGGTAGGCGGGACCGGCGGCGGGTTTGATACCCCCGCCCGGGAACTCTACCCGCGACTGGCGACGGATCTCCAGAACGACAGGATCAGCACGCTCCGGGTGCAGTACCGGCACCCGACCGACCTCGTGGAATCGACCGTCGACACGATCCTCGGCATGCGCTACCTTGAGAGTCGGGAGGTCTCGGCCGTCGGGCTGGTCGGGCACTCGCTCGGGGGAGCGGTGGTGATCCAGGCGGCGGCGAGCGACCCGTCGGTCAGGGTCGTCGTCGCCATCTCCACCCAGACCGACGGGACCGAACCGGTCGCCGGCCTCGCCGGCCGTGCGGCAATCCTCTTCCTGCACGGGGATCACGACCCGGTCCTCTCCCATCGCTCGTCGGAGGAGGTCTACCGGCGTGCCGGCGAGCCCAAACGGCTGGTCCTCTACGAAGGAGCGGGCCACACCCTCGATGAGGTGGCGGAGAGCCTCTCCGTCGAGGTGAAGGCGTGGCTCCTCAAACACCTCCCGGGGACGCTCGTCTGACCGGCTCTTCACCTCGCCGGAGGCGTGGCTCCGCCCTGCAGGTATCGCCGTGCGGCGCAGGGGTCGTCGCTCGCGAAACCGTCGACGCCGAGCCGCACCGCCTCTTTGATATCTTCCTCCCCGTTCAGCACCCAGGGAACGACGAGCAGCCCGGCGTCGTGCGCCCGCTCCACCACCTCGTGCGAGACCCGGTCCCACCGCGGGAGGATGATTGCCGCCTGCACCGAGCGGGCGAGCCCGACGGGGTCATCGGTCTCCCCCGAGTAGATGAGGCCCGCCTGTGCTCCGGGGAGGAGCTTCTTTGCCATCGCAACGCTTTCCGGGTGGAACGAGACTAAAAAGAGCCGTTCCGGCATCCGGTCCATGAGCATCGAGACGATGATCGCTTCGGTCCCGGGCTCTTTGATCTCCACGACAAGCCCCGGCTTGTTGTGGACGAGGTCGAGAACCGCCTGGAGCGTCGGGATCGTCTCGCCCTCTCCCGCATCAAGCGCCGTCAGGTCCTCGAGGGTGTAGCCTTTGACCGGCCCGGTCCCGTCGGTCGTCCGGTCGACGGTTGCGTCGTGGATCGCAACCGGGATACCGTCTCTTGTGAGGCGCACGTCGACCTCGACGAGATCGGCGCACGCCATACCTCTTCGCAGGGCCCGCAGGGTGTTCTCCGGTCCGAGAGCCCTTGCCCCCCGGTGTCCGATGATGAGCATGCCCCGCCATGCACCGGGGACCAGATATAGGTGGCGGGTCGCGGGCCTTTCCGGCAGAGCGGTCCATACACTGATACGCTTTGCGGGAGTTACGGTGCGGTCCCGCTCCTGCATCCTGGCGTGGTGTGCCGCCCTGCAAAACGGTTCCGCCAGGGGCCGGCAGGCGTCGCCTCCGGCACCCGTATGCGGCTGAAAAAGGGTTACTTCTGCTGGACCTTCTGCAACTCTGATTTTATGTCGTCCGGGCTGTTGTACTGCTTATTCTCAAACTTGTTCAACATGTCGAGGATGCCCTGGGGTGCTCCGCTATCCTTCGCCTGGGAGATAAGATTGTCTTTCGACGCGGGGAAATTGATCCTCGAAGTGATCTGCTCGATGATCCGCGGGTCGAGTTCCTGCAGAGACCCGGCGGCTTTTGACATCCCGCCCATGGCGGATTCCTTCATACCTTTCATGATCCTCACCATCACATTTGCACTCCCCATGCCGGGGAGGGTGCTCCCGATAGGTAAACTATGATATATACCTGCCCCTCCCGTACCGCTCTCGACCGGTGAGGGGTTTGAGGTGCGTCGGGTGTTCCGGGCCCTCCTGCGGTGATCACCGCCCGTGAGTTGAGGCCGTACCGAGCTGGAATGATGGGGCGCTGCCTTCAAAAGCGTGGTATCATTCCCGGCCCCCGGGTGAACCGGACCTTCAGAAAAGCCAAATCAAAAGGTTAATTTTACTTATCTAGCTAATTTCTTTTCCATGAGAACGCATGGCATTCTTACGTTGCTCGCCTGTCTTGTCGCAGTGCTGGCCGTCGCAGGTGCGGGGTGCACCGGCACGACCGAGCAGACCGGCGGAGCGGAACTGAAAGACTCATACATCGTCGGCATCGACGGCGCATATCCTCCCTTTAGCTACATCGATAAGGACGGAAATGCCCAGGGATTCGATGTCGATTCCATGAGGTGGATCGCCGAGAAGAAGGGCATCGAGGTGACGTTCATGGCGGTCGACTGGGACGCGATCATCCCGACCCTCCAGGCAGGGAAGATCGATATGGTCTATGCCGGAATGTCGATCACCCCCGAGCGGCAGGAGAAGGTCAGCTTCACCAACCCCTACTGGTCAATCAACCAGGACGTCGCGGCCCGCGAGGACTCGAACGTGACGCTTGATGACGTCCTTGCCGGAAAGGTGATCCTCGGCGCACAGCGGGGATGCACCGCCGCCATCTGGATCGAGGAGAACCTGATCGAGACCGGGAAGTTGCCCAAAGACAACCTGAAATACTACCCAGACACACCGGCTGCCGTCAGCGACCTCGAGATCGGTAGGATTGACGCAGTTATGTACGACGACGTCTCCCTGCAGGACATCATCAAAGGCAAGCCGCTGAAGACCATCGGGTCCGTCGAGACGCAGGAGCAGGAGCAGTTCGGCGTCGCCATCAGAAAGGAGGATACCGCGCTCCTCGAGCTCATGAACGAGGGGATTGCGGAACTGCAGGCCGATCCCTACTGGGAAGAGCTCAAAGAGAAGCACAACCTGAAGTAATCGGGGACGACTCGTCCCCCATTTTTCACAACCTTCAATCCACCCGGAGGCAACTCTCCTGTACCCGCGCAAACCTGCCGGCATAGAGAACGGATCCACCCTGGCGCATTACCAAGCACCCATCCTCTGTGCGCTGGCGACGGCGGTTCTCATCGGGGGGAGCGCCCCGTTCACGAAACTTCTCCTCGACGGCACCGGACCGCTCGTTCTCGCCGCACTGGTCTCGCTCGGGAGCGGCTCCGGCGCACTGCTCTTCTCCCTCACCGGAACGGCGGCGGGTAACAAACGGAGCCACATGGAGGCGCCGCCCGGGAGGAGCGAGATCCCCTGGCTCATCGGCGTGACGCTCTTTGGAGGGCTTTTCGCACCGGTCACCCTGGTATACAGTCTCCCCGAAACGCCGGCGGCGACGGCGGCCCTCCTCCTGAACTTCGAGGCCGTTGCAACGACACTGATTGCCGCGACGCTCTTTGGCGAGTGGGTGAGCCGCCGCGTCTGGGTTGCGCTCGGGTGTATCACCGCGTCGTGCCTCCTCCTCACCTGGAACACGGCAGGCGGTCTTGGTCTCTCCCTCCCGGCGCTCGGCATCCTGCTCACCTGCCTCTTCTGGGCGGTCGACAACAACCTGGGGCAGCGGCTCTCGGCAAAGGACCCCCTCCTCGTCATCTCCGTAAAGGGGATCGGGGCCGGCACCGTCACGCTCCTCATCGCGTTCGCCGCAGGCGAACATCTCCCGGGCCCGGCCACGGCCGCTGCCGCCATGGTGGTCGGGTTCCTCTGTTACGGGGGGTTGACGAGCATCCTTTTCCTCCTCGCCCTCAGAGGGATAGGCGCCGCCCGGGCGGGTTCGCTCCTTGCCGTCTCCCCGTTCTTCGGCGTCTTCTTCTCGCTCCTGCTCTTCGCCGAACTGCCGGCGGGCGCGTTCTACATCGCGCTGCCCGTCATGGCGCTCGGGGCCTGGCTGATGGTCTCCGAGGAGCATTCGCATCCTCACCGGCACCCGGCTACCGTCCACGAGCACCGTCACCGCCACGACGACCTACACCACGACCACGCCCACGAGGCTGGCGACCCGCCGCTCTCGGCGGCCGGCGAGCATTCCCATGTGCACGCGCACGCAGAACTCTCCCACGAGCACCCGCACCAGCCCGACATCCACCACAGGCATTTGCACAGGCGGTAGGGTGAGACGAAGAAATGGGGGTGCTACATCTTTTTAGAAACGTATAGGTGGGGGTTGGCGAGGTCAGCACCACTCGAAGTATGATGGGCTTTCACGGTTTGCAAATGTGTTTTCGCATGCTTTTCGAATACTCTGCTTCATTCCGTTGAATAAACCCGTGCACGGATTTCCAGTGGATCTCGCACCTAGCGGTGCTCGAACGACCGCCGTGCCGCCGGTCGTTTATCGCCATAGGGGTGGGGTTGCAGGGGAGGACGACGTTCTGCAGGAACGGAGTTCGACCACCGCTAGGTGGGGAGGGGGAATACTCCCCCCTCGAAACTCTTCGAGTTTCTCATGCTCGCTGCGCTCGCACTCCCCTTTGTCCCCACCCCCCAGGCGCGATATTCCCACGGTCCAGTGTCCGGGGTTTTTCACAGTTCCAGCCTTTCCACAAGTCACAACTCCCACAACTGAAAGACAGGAACACAAACGCCGAAGATGTGAGTGACAATAGACGGGATGCCCGGGCAGGACCCCTCGCTCATTC
>JAEZIP010000044.1:0-51655 GCA_023436625.1 Methanobacteriota archaeon
TCTCCAGTACTTATAAATCCCCGAAATATAAGAACTAGAGGTAATGCCCGAGATATACTTGAAGGTAGATAGCGCTTATCCGGAGGATCAGGGGGCAGGCAAGGCACGGCTTGACCCTGATACCATGCTGCAGCTCAGGCTCAACCCCGGAGACCTCGTCGCTATCGAAGGGAAGCGTCGCACCGTGGCCAAGGTCTGGCGTGCCATGGTGAACGACTGGCACCAGGGTAAGGTCCGGATCGATAATTTTACCCGGCTCAACACCGGTGCCAGCATCGGCGACCGGGTAAAGATAAGGACGCTGGACGAGGAGGACGAGGCGAAACGGGTCGTGCTCGCCCCTCCCGAAGACCTCCCCAAGCAGCTCCCCATCAACTACGGCAGCGTCGTCAACAAACTGATCGACTTTCCGGTCGTGAAGAACGACTCCGTGCCGATCCAGGCGGGGCTCCCGTTCATGCAGCCCCAGCTCGTCGCGTTCAAGGCCGTGGTGGTCGAGCCGGAGAACGCCGTGATCATCACCAAGAACACGAAGATCGAGTTCTCCGAGAAGCCCGCAGCCGGCTTTGAGGGCGTCAAACGGATAAGCTACGAGGATATCGGCGGCCTCAAGGGCGAACTCCAGCGGGTCCGCGAGACGATCGAACTCCCCATGCGGCATCCGGAGATCTTCAGGAAGCTCGGGATCGAGCCCCCGAAAGGCGTCCTCCTCTACGGTCCGCCGGGGACCGGAAAGACCCTCATCGCAAAGGCGGTCGCAAGCGAGAGCGGAGCCCATTTCATCTCCATAGCGGGGCCGGAGGTGATCTCGAAGTATTACGGCGAGAGCGAGCAGCGGCTCCGTGAGGTCTTTGAGGACGCCCGGCAGCATGCTCCCGCCATCATCTTCATCGACGAGCTCGACTCGATCGCCCCCCGGCGCGAAGAGGTGACCGGGGAGGTCGAGCGGCGCGTGGTCGCCCAGCTCCTGACGATGATGGACGGGCTTGAAGAGCGGGGGCAGGTCGTGGTGATCGGGGCCACGAACCGGCTCGACGCCATCGACCCCGCCCTCCGCCGTCCCGGACGGTTCGACCGGGAGATCGAGATCGGGGTTCCCTCAGAGGACGACCGGATCCAGGTGCTCCATATCCACACCCGCGGGATGCCGCTTGCGGACGACGTGGCGATCACCTCCATCGCCCAGCAGACTCACGGGTTCGTCGGGGCGGACCTTGCCGCCCTCGCCCGTGAGGCGGCGATCAAGGCGCTGCGGCGTTATCTCCCCGAGATCGACCTGGAGGCCGAGGAGATCCCTCCCGAGATCCTCGAGAAGATGGAGGTCCAGGGCAGGGACTTCCGCGACGCTCTCCGCGACGTGGGCCCGAGCGCCATGCGGGAGGTTCTCCTCGAAGTGCCCCACACTACCTGGGGAGACGTCGGGGGGCTTGAAGAGGCGAAACAGGATATCCGCGAGGCGGTAGAGTATCCGCTCACCCAGCGGGAGCGGTTCGAGAACCTCGGTATCGAGCCCCCGAAGGGCGTCCTCCTCTACGGCCCGCCGGGGACCGGGAAGACCCTCATCGCAAAGGCGATCGCAAGCGAGAGCGGGGCGAACTTCGTGCCGGTCAAGGGCCCCCAGCTCCTCTCGAAGTGGGTCGGGGAGAGCGAGCGGGCGGTCCGCGAGATCTTCAAGAAGGCACGGCAGGTGGCGCCGTCGATCATCTTCTTCGACGAACTGGACGCTCTGGCCCCCGCCCGGGGCGGCGGGTCCGAGTCGCACGTCATCGAGAGTGTCTTGAACCAGATCCTGACCGAGATCGACGGCCTCGAGGAACTCCGGGGCGTGGTGGTGATGGGCGCGACCAACCGTCCCGACATGGTCGACCCGGCGCTGCTCCGGCCGGGGCGGTTCGACCGGCTCGTCTACATCGGCGAGCCCGGACGGGACGACCGGGAGAAGATTCTCGCGATCCACACCCGTTACGTACCGATCGAGGGCTCGACGATGGAAGAACTCGTGGAACTGACGGAGGGGCTCTCGGAGAACGAACTCGAGGACCTGGTCCTGGCCGTCGGGGCCAATCACCGGGTGAGCATCGAGGACGTGAGGAGTCACCGCGCCGCGATTGAGGCGAGCGACGACGAGGGGCTCCGGAGCCATCTCCGGAGGAAGAAACTCGTCGACCTCCTCTCCCAGCAGAAGGTGACCCTGGACGACCCGGCACGGGACCAACTCGTGAGGAAGATAGCGACCGGTACCGAGGGGTTCGTCGGCTCGGACCTCGAGGCGCTCGCCCGGGAGTCGGCCATGCTCGCCATGCGGGAAGGCTCCTCCCTCGTGAACCCGTCGCATTTCGACCGGGCACGGGAGAAGGTGCACGCGACGATGAACGAGCGGCTGCGGCAGTACTACGGGAAGGTGCAGCAGCACTTCAAGGGCGGACTGCCGAAAGAAGTGCAGCCGCCGGAATACCAGTGAGTGGTTCGGGAGCCTGGGGTGAACTCCCCTCCCGCCCCCCGGGTTGCTACGAAGTCGAAGAATCAAATAGAATCAATTTTCCCAACTCTATTAAAACAGAAAGGAGTGAGTGTCAGACCCACGTGCCTATCTCTTCAGGAGGCACGGCACTTCGATGACCAGATCCCGTTTTGGGCATCTCAATCCACATGCCTGAGCGAGGCACGACTTCCTGCCGTCGATGCCGTGACCCGGACGCCGAAATTTCAATCCACGTGCCTACGTGAGGCACGACGCGAACTTCCTGGCGGGGCTCGGAGGTAAGAAGATTTCAATCCACGTGCCTACGTGAGGCACGACTCCATCTTCACCGGGGAGCCTTTCAGTTTAGCCGATTTCAATCCACGTGCCTACGTGAGGCACGACTCTATCGGTTGCTCTGCTCTGTGGGTGATGCTGTATTTCAATCCACGTGCCTACGTGAGGCACGACCCCGTAGGGCAGCATAGGTGGCCGCTGCCAGGATATTTCAATCCACGTGCCTACGTGAGGCACGACGCGGTTCGGCCCGTCGATGGAGTCGCCGAGCACATTTCAATCCACGTGCCTACGTGAGGCACGACTCGAGAGGTTGGTACCGTCGGCGACGACCTGCTGATTTCAATCCACGTGCCTACGTGAGGCACGACGGCCTTCTTCGACAGGATCGTTGCGATGATCGGATTTCAATCCACGTGCCTACGTGAGGCACGACCCGGGCAATAGTACCAAAGGGCGCGGTTCATATTTCAATCCACGTGCCTACGTGAGGCACGACCTCTGTGTTGGTCGCAAAACCCCGCAAGGACTTATTTCAATCCACGTGCCTACGTGAGGCACGACCACCAGCGACGGCTGGTGACGGCCTGACCAGGCAATTTCAATCCACGTGCCTACGTGAGGCACGACGGGTCATCATGCCGAGTTGACCAGGAGGGCAGATTTCAATCCACGTGCCTACGTGAGGCACGACTGCGATCTGGGTGCTGGTGAACGAGGTGCTGTAATTTCAATCCACGTGCCTACGTGAGGCACGACCCGTGTAGGTGCCTACCTGCGTGATGTCGATGCGATTTCAATCCACGTGCCTACGTGAGGCACGACTGGTCTGCCGCGCCAGATCACGGTTTCTTTCATATTTCAATCCACGTGCCTACGTGAGGCACGACTAACGGGCTGTCAGATCCAATACTAGAGGTGATATTTCAATCCACGTGCCTACGTGAGGCACGACCCCACAGCCGGTGATTCGACCGCCAGGCCAGCGCATATTTCAATCCACGTGCCTACGTGAGGCACGACGGTCGTCCCGACCAGAATCTTACGGGTCTGTGTATTTCAATCCACGTGCCTACGTGAGGCACGACGGGTTCGTGCCTCCTGCGGATGCTTTTTTCAAAATTTCAATCCACGTGCCTACGTGAGGCACGACCAAAAGCCTTCGGGGAAAGCCTCGAAGAGGCGATATTTCAATCCACGTGCCTACGTGAGGCACGACGCAGACCCTCGGCCACAATGTCGGGGAGCACCACATTTCAATCCACGTGCCTACGTGAGGCACGACGATATGAACTCTCCGAAGACAATCCGTGGTTGAAAATTTCAATCCACGTGCCTACGTGAGGCACGACCGATCTCCTCGGGAGAGTAGAGTCCGGAGATGCTATTTCAATCCACGTGCCTACGTGAGGCACGACACTCGCCCGTCGCCGCTTTCACGAGGTCCTCGCCATTTCAATCCACGTGCCTACGTGAGGCACGACCGCTGCTCCCTGTCATCGAGGACTAACCATGACCATTTCAATCCACGTGCCTACGTGAGGCACGACACGGGCACCAGTCGGGGATGACGAAGTAATCATCATTTCAATCCACGTGCCTACGTGAGGCACGACTAGGGCATCAAGGGCACGAAGGGCACGATTTTACATTTCAATCCACGTGCCTACGTGAGGCACGACCTGTGCGTATTCGTCCGCCCGGACCCGGGCCATATTTCAATCCACGTGCCTACGTGAGGCACGACGGCTATATCCCGCCATCTGTTGGAACCCGCTGATATTTCAATCCACGTGCCTACGTGAGGCACGACGAATTTCTCCGTCTTGCGGAGCAGGTCTGCGAAATTTCAATCCACGTGCCTACGTGAGGCACGACACGAACATCGACGACCAGGTTCCTTTCTACGTATTTCAATCCACGTGCCTACGTGAGGCACGACTCGTGCGGTCGTTCTTCCGGCGTAAAGTGCGTTATTTCAATCCACGTGCCTACGTGAGGCACGACTACCTATCTCTGTAATTCCGGGGTGCGCTGGCTATTTCAATCCACGTGCCTACGTGAGGCACGACATGAGCGGGGTGGCTTCTGGGCTCTAGCTCGAATTTCAATCCACGTGCCTACGTGAGGCACGACACCACATACGGCTCCCCAACGTCCTCGCGCTCAAAATTTCAATCCACGTGCCTACGTGAGGCACGACCACGCCGAACTCGTTGTCGCTCGCGCCCTTCGCATTTCAATCCACGTGCCTACGTGAGGCACGACAAATTAGTTGGGGGAGTATAGGCGCTCTGATGAATTTCAATCCACGTGCCTACGTGAGGCACGACGGGTAGCCCTGGTCACCGCCCCCGCACACGACATATTTCAATCCACGTGCCTACGTGAGGCACGACTGCGAGATCCGCGATGAGCTCAACGCCCTGAAATTTCAATCCACGTGCCTACGTGAGGCACGACGCCGTAGTGCTCCAGGCGCTGCACGGTCTTGGTATTTCAATCCACGTGCCTACGTGAGGCACGACGTCAAGGTGATCGCGGGTCCGGCGACGGGCACCGTATTTCAATCCACGTGCCTACGTGAGGCACGACGAGGACGAGAACGATCCCGAGCCCGCCCCGAAGATTTCAATCCACGTGCCTACGTGAGGCACGACCCCATAGGATCGGCAGGCGCCCCCCTGCCGATATTTCAATCCACGTGCCTACGTGAGGCACGACACTTCCGGACCCGATGAGGGACTTTCTGTTGAATTTCAATCCACGTGCCTACGTGAGGCACGACGGGTAACCAGATCCCGTCGCCGTCCAACCACTCATTTCAATCCACGTGCCTACGTGAGGCACGACGCGATCGCCGCAGAGCAACAGGATCACCGATGGATTTCAATCCACGTGCCTACGTGAGGCACGACGGCGCAGAACCGCGCAATAAACTACATCCGGCGATTTCAATCCACGTGCCTACGTGAGGCACGACACAGCCTTCTTTCATGCGTTTCGAGACCCCTTTATTTCAATCCACGTGCCTACGTGAGGCACGACTGAGGTAGGTCCAGCCGCCGACCATGGTCGCGGCATTTCAATCCACGTGCCTACGTGAGGCACGACCTCCCGGATAAGAAACTACGGGACGCATACGAATTTCAATCCACGTGCCTACGTGAGGCACGACCTGTGCGTATTCATCAGCCCGAACGCGGGCCATATTTCAATCCACGTGCCTACGTGAGGCACGACCTGATGCGGTCGGGTCGAACATCCGGCTCAACAAATTTCAATCCACGTGCCTACGTGAGGCACGACGCTGATGCGGTCGGGTCGAACATCCGGCTCAACAAATTTCAATCCACGTGCCTACGTGAGGCACGACGGTACTCTCCGTTTGAGGGAGTATCGGTCACCAATTTCAATCCACGTGCCTACGTGAGGCACGACCCCTAATGCTCTGCATCATCGCATTCTGTGCCCGATTTCAATCCACGTGCCTACGTGAGGCACGACGGGCCACCCCTTCGGGGTGTGTCCCCCCTCACGGCATTTCAATCCACGTGCCTACGTGAGGCACGACCTGGCCGGGTGGCTGCTCAACGACACTGTGAGATTTCAATCCACGTGCCTACGTGAGGCACGACCTGGTCAGTGGGAGGGAGTCCGCGGAGGTCGCATTTCAATCCACGTGCCTACGTGAGGCACGACGCACGCCGGGAACCAGGAGGGAGCGCTGCAGGAAATTTCAATCCACGTGCCTACGTGAGGCACGACTCGTCTCCCGGCGGATCTGTTCCCGGCACAACAAATTTCAATCCACGTGCCTACGTGAGGCACGACCAGGTCAGCGATCCCGTGGTTGACGGCGCTGACCTATTTCAATCCACGTGCCTACGTGAGGCACGACGGCGTCCGGATCGCCCTGAACGCGCGAAAAACGATTTCAATCCACGTGCCTACGTGAGGCACGACGCGGTCGCGGCTGGGGGGTATCACTCGCTTGCGCTATTTCAATCCACGTGCCTACGTGAGGCACGACCCGGCAGATCAAGTTGCTCGCCGAGTATCTTGGATTTCAATCCACGTGCCTACGTGAGGCACGACCCACCACGCATAGAGCGCGGAAGCGATAGCGATATTTCAATCCACGTGCCTACGTGAGGCACGACCGCAGTTCACGGTGAGCACTCCCGGCACAGTCTATTTCAATCCACGTGCCTACGTGAGGCACGACGGGTCGCCGAGGTTACCGCCCGGATCGCCGAACAGATTTCAATCCACGTGCCTACGTGAGGCACGACTCGGGGAGTTGCCCATGCCCGCGGCAGTCACGGTATTTCAATCCACGTGCCTACGTGAGGCACGACCCACAGGAGCCCGAGCACCACCACCACCTGCCGATTTCAATCCACGTGCCTACGTGAGGCACGACATGAGCACGGCGATCGGCTACCTCATCTGCCGGATTTCAATCCACGTGCCTACGTGAGGCACGACGGCGAGGTCGAGACCCTCGTCGTGATCGACAAGATTTCAATCCACGTGCCTACGTGAGGCACGACTTGACCCCGCTTGCGGTGAGCGATTCTGTGGTATTTCAATCCACGTGCCTACGTGAGGCACGACCCGGGGCGGATGTTGCCGGCGGCGGACTCGATATTTCAATCCACGTGCCTACGTGAGGCACGACTTAAACTCCGGGTTCTTCGCGTAGGAACCGACCAATTTCAATCCACGTGCCTACGTGAGGCACGACCGAGAGCAAGGATCACGTTGCCGAACGCGATGAAATTTCAATCCACGTGCCTACGTGAGGCACGACGGTCCCTACATGCGGCAGATGGCGATTGCCACCGATTTCAATCCACGTGCCTACGTGAGGCACGACGGCTCTGGTGAACGCAATCGCTGCCGAGGAGCGTATTTCAATCCACGTGCCTACGTGAGGCACGACAGGGTCGAGGCGCGGGTGTTTCCTGGCGTAGAGCAATTTCAATCCACGTGCCTACGTGAGGCACGACGGGTTGAAGCGCGGGTATTTCCGGTTCCGGAGACATTTCAATCCACGTGCCTACGTGAGGCACGACGCATACCAGAAAAACCCAGAGTTCGCGGGTCTGGTATTTCAATCCACGTGCCTACGTGAGGCACGACTCTGTACTATATATCCAGGACCAAATATCTTTGCTTGCTTTACGTCGAATCGCTGCCGGCATATCCAGAAAATAATAGAAATAACGCATAAATGCATCCCTGAACTGGAGGGGTGCCAAATCGCATAACCAGCCGCGTCCCCACGCCTCGAAGAACCCGCAATTACGAAGAAACATGCCCCGTCTGGACAAATAGCCACAATTTACTGGATCGCGAACCTCTCGGGGAAACCATGGGCACTTCACCTTCGCAACACTCTTGAAATCGTTGCTACAGGATCAGCACATCCTCGACATTCAGCCCGGGCTTTGCCCCCACATGCTCCACGTGATCCCGACCATGCTTCCCCAGGTTATAATACCGTACGCTGTCAATCGCAGGATCGATGACGTCACCGATCCGAACCTTCATCTCCATCAACTGAACGGAATCAACCACACACTCAAAGACCGAGTTCTGCACGCGCGTCCCGTAATTCGTGCAGATCTTCGCGACCGTGCGCAATCTGCGTCGTCCTTCCGTGGTCTCGGTATTTACGTCGTATGTCACCAGAACAAACACCACGCTCACCTCATCACGAACGGCGGATACCCATCGATGTCCCCCCGCAGGTGCCGGGCGAGCAGCATCGCCTGCGCATACGGCAAAAGGCCAACCGAGATCCGCTCGTCCAGGTACCCGTGCATGACCTCCTCGGTCTTCCGCCGCTGCCACGCCGCAAGAACCGTTTTCCGCCCTGCATCCGTCAGGAGCACCGCCCCGTTCTCCTTCACCTGGAAATCATTCGCTGAAACGGCCCGGTTGTTGATCAGGCTCAACACAAACCGGTCCCCAAGATACGGCCGGAACTCCTCCATCAGGTCCAGCGCAAGGCTCATCCGTCCCGGTCGGGCGCGGTGGAGAAAACCCACCTGCGGATCAAGCCCTACAGATTCGAGAGCCGAAGCACAATCCACCGCGATCAGCGTATAGATAAACGACAATAGAGCATTCACCCGGTTCAGCGGAGGCCTCCTGCTCCGGAACTCAAACGCAAACGCGGGATCTTGCGACAGGATCAGGTCGTCGAAACAATCAAAGTAACACTTCGACAGAATCCCTTCACGGCCCCGGAGCTCGTTCAGTGTGTCGGATGGCGACTCCCTCAGCTGGCGAACACCCTCTGTCAGCCATTGAAGACGCTCTGAAAATGCAGGTGATATCTTCTCAGGATAGTCACGGCCAAACCGGAGGAGAACGCTCCGACAGTTCAGCATCTTTCCGAGCACGCAGTTCATCGCAATCCGCGCCGCGGCCCCCTCATCGTCCGAAAGGAGATACTGCCGCTTACGGAGCAGCACGTTCCCGGACACACGGCCTGAAACACGTCCGAGGAACTTTCCGTACGGCGATACGAATGCAAGACCCACGTGGTGAGATGCGCATAATTCCATGACGCCCGGACTCGCTCCCATAAACCCAAAACAGATGACCCCCTCCAGGTTGTGAATGGGGATCCGTCCTACATCCTTGTGCTCAACGGAAACGACGATATTTTCCCCATCTTTCGAGAGATAGGAGTCGGGGTTGGTAATGTACAGGACATTCAGGAGCTTTCTCATGCATCATCCCCCCGGACACGGGCGGCAAGATAGCGATCTACCGACCGCCTGCGGGATGAGACGGCCGGCATACAGAGATCGATAAGAGAGCAGTTCTTGCAATGCGGCAGCAGGACCGCCGGGGGAGTGGTGCCCGCATCGTAGAGTGCATACATCCCGGCAACTAACTCCGCCACCCGGTTGCGAAGTTCATCGTCAAGAGTTACCTCAGTCCGCCGCCGAGTTTTGCCATAATACAGATACCCGTATTCAATCCCCGTCTGGTACATCTCCTCAAGGCAGATCGCCTGAGCGCACAATTGCACCTCGTCGCGGTCGTCCGGCTTTCGCTTCCCTGCCTTGTACTCCACCGGCACAACGGTCCAATAACCCTCCCGTCCGGGGATCACAACTCCCTCATCCGAACGATGGTATTCCACCACATCCGCAACACCGTATATCTTCAGCATGTGGGAGACCAGGGGCACGCTCCGCGAGATCAGCACCTCGCCCCGGCTCTCCGTGAAGAAAGGATCGTCCGCATTCCTGTGCATCTGCCTGCCGCCGAAGGTGAGCACGTTCTCCTTCCACAACTGCTCGATGTGGATGAGTGCCCACTGCCGTCTGCAGAACGCGAAATGCTGGATGCCGCTGAGCATGAGGTAGTCGTCAGGGTCCATGGAAGTCCTGATCCCAATATGGCATTATTATAAGTTGTATCATAAGAATCTATCAACGGACGTGACCGCCCATGGAGAAACGGATGACCAAGGGTGCCAAAGCAGGTATGGGAGATCGCTAGGGAATCAACCTCGGTATATTCTCTAATATATGAGGAGTTTGAGATCAGATTTTTGAATAATCCCCGCCATATATCCCAGAAAATCATCGTATGCGAGATTCCAGTGGTAAATGTCTTCTGTGATTTGCGGTATATGCAGCTCTTGCATTTTATAATAGGCTATTTGCAGCGAATGCTTCTGTAACTCACGCCAGTCGCAATGCCCATTGCGTATTCTATCGACGATTTTTATATCAGCCACCGCAATACGTGTATTCGCGTCGATTACCTTGAAATTCTCCTCTATAAACGGAAAATCCTTCACGCTTTCTTTTTCGAGCAACTTCCTGTGTATCGGCTTGCTGCCATATTTCTTAAGTTCTCGCTCGATAGCCTCGGTCGTGAGGGACGGGGAAATGTTGACTCCCGTTTCTATGAACTCGCGCAGGACAGCGGCGGAATTTTTTACGTCGGGATTTGATTTTAACATATTGCTCTCTGAAAGGCAAAATGTGTGCATTTCAGAAACACTGTACTCGCCATTTCGGTTGACACGCCCCGCCGCCTGCAACAGCGAGGTCAGCGATGCAAGCTCCCGGAAGCCGGTTCTAAACGAAAAATCAACACCCGCCTCCACGCAGGATGTAGCGACAAGCACCCAGTCGTCATCATCGGGACTGTTAACCCGCGCCTTCACCCGCTCAAGCGTTTTTTCCCTGTCACTCGGCGTAAGCGAGGTTGACAGATGCTCTACGCGCCCGCGTCCGTACTTCTCGCAAATGTATTTTGCAACTACCGCCGCGCTTTGCACTGTATTGAGTATAACAAGCCTTGGCCCTTGCGATTGCACCACAACTTCAACAAACGTCTCCAGAGGCTGCGGCGTCAGGTTAGCCAGATATTCTATGCGCTTGACTTCAAATGCGTTGAGCGAAGCCCTTAAAGATGGATTTGCTATATTTGGCACTTCCAGCTTTTGTTCTGAGATCTCTTTTATTTCCCAGAATTGATTAAGCGAACCTGAAGCCAGTATCCAATAGCAGGACCACTCGTTAGCGTAAATATTAATCCACCGCCATGCTAATGGCAATAAGTGCGCAGGAAGCGCCCCGTGTGCTTCGTCCACGAATACTGCGCTGCCCACCAACTCATGCAGCCGCCTTAGCGCGGACGGGGTTTTCGCCGCAAGAGTTTCAAAGAACGCAACCGCTGTGGTGACGATAATCGGCGCGCGCCATAGCGCCGTGAGATGCCGTGTGTCCTCGCTTTCAAATTCGGCGCGATGGTGCAGTTCAGCCACAACCTCTTCGCCGTTTTCATCCGGGAAAACCAGTGCTTTACGGTATCTCTCGACCGACTGCTGGATGATATTTGTAAACGGCAGCACCACAAATATGCGGCGCAACCCACGCTTACTCGCTTGCGCCAACAGATGCGCCATGACCGCAGTTGTTTTGCCTGTACCAACAGGAGCGTCACAGGAGACGATGTTCTCGCATGTTGGGGAGTCCCTGCAAACCGTATACATTTCAGAGCGCAGCCTATTTCGTTCGTCATCTTCGCTCGAATTTCCAAGCGTTTTGACATAGCGGTCCAATAATACGAGACGCTCTGCCGGACGAAGCGGAATAGTATCTGCCGACCCAGGATACTTGCCGTAATGCGAAGCGGTATCGGTGTGGTCGGCATCAACCAGGCAAGACAGCAGCAGACGCAGGAATACCGAACAATCCCCTGAGGGCACAGCGTTCTCTATTGCCGGCCTTGCGCTTACGTTGCTGGTGTGTATTTGCAAACACTCCGACAACGCCGAATCAACCTGCGCCTTTATATTATCATCGCGGAATGCGGAATCCTCGCGGTTGATTTGCATCCAATAATCCGGAAGCCCGATATGGTGCGCCGCGACAGAAATAGCCGCAAGAACGGCGGGGCACATGTCGTCCAGCAAAAAAGCCGCACCCGCATCCGCATGATTAAGTGGCAGACGTTTTGCCGTTTTCTGGCCGGACAAAATAAGTTGATTTTCCTCATCCAGTTTACCCAAATCGTGGTAAACTGCCGCAACTTCCACCGTATTTAAAAGCAATGCACCATCAGCAAGGGAGTATCGGGCGGCGTCAGACGCATGACGCTTGGCTCGTTCCGATACTCCGTTAATATGTTGCGCATATGTCTGGGCAGGATACTCACCCTTTGGACTATGAGCGAAATATTCCATCACAATGTCATCAAATCGACCACTCTATCAATGCGCGATTCCAGATTCTTCGGCAGAGAGGTCTTGTCCTCGTAGTCTGCCCACTCGTTGGAGGGCTCAGATACATTGCCTATGCGAGTGGGCGTCAACGCCTCAAGCAACAGATAATCCGGGCAGCTTCCAAGCGCGTTTTTATGCTCGATATACCAGGCATGGCGGATTCGCACATCAGGGCGTATAGCCGAGCGATTTAAATCATACGCCTTCGGAATCAGCAGTTTGAGCAGTTCTATATCGTCCGGGGTGCAGCCACTCTTTCCCGCGTAGTTTGGATTGACAAAGAAGGGCATACAGTACACGCCATGCTGTACGATACGGAACGCAAGCGGTGCCATGCCGGCATTTTTACCCTCTTGCACACCTGCTTTATTTGTGTTTGTATGGCGCACAATAGCTATCGGCGATATGGACACTCCAACGCCAAACTGCACCACACCGGTCTTGATAAAGCCTTTTGCCGCGCCTTCTTCAAGGAACGTGTTGCCGAATACGCGGGCATCCCAATATTTTTTTACGAAAGTGCTGTTGAGGAAGGACTGCTGATCAAAGCTTTTGATATCTCCCATTTCCTCTGTAATCTCTTTACGGTCACGTCCACGCGATTCGAGTATGCGGTAGTGGTCTGGATTGTTCCTAAAGTTTTCCGGCAGGCTTTTAAAGAATGGGCTGTCCGAATCCTCCAGCAAATCGCGTAACTTACGTTTGAAGGATACAGGTGATATTTCGCCGCGGCCATTCGGACGCTGGCGAGGTTCGCTCTCCCGGTCGGGATCGCCGTTAGGGTTTGAGTTCACGGCTTCTATTACCAAAAGCCCTGTTGCGCGTTTCATTACATTTGTCATCTGTTCATACCTCCTCGATAGATTGTTTGTTCGTCAATTTGGGAAGATCCGCAAGGTAGCCGATAAACAACTGCGCTTTTTCTAAGTCACCAAACCGGATATTCTCTGTCAGGTTTTGACGCAGCTGTGGCATAAGTTGGCCATACTGCCGCCTGTACCACGCTGCTAAACCGCTTTTCTCCTTGCCCTGCCGCCTGTACTGATCAGCCCACGCTATGTATGGAATCATTCGTGTACACAGCAGAGCCAGGGCCTGTGCCGGTGTTTCTGATGCCGTTACGAACACAGAGTTTCCCGCCAGTTGCGGCGGTACTTCGCCTTCGCGCTTGATCTCACAATACAGCGCGTGCAGCTCATCGGATATTTTTAGTAGCTGCCCGATTGAATATGCCGTGTCTTTCATATAATCCTCCATTTTTATCCCGCTCTTATACAGGAGCAGCCCGAGTAAGGACAATAAATCGCCGATTTCCACTTTAAGCGGATCTTTAACGAGATTTCCACATCTTGACAGGTTATTGCCGACAAATAGTATCAAACCCAATGAGTTTGCGGTCACGCCCCCAGCAATGCGCAATATTTGCGACGGCATGGGCTTATCCAAAAGCAGTTCCATCCCTTGATAATATCGGATTAATTTAACCTCACTCTTGCCGTCCGCCCGTGTGCCGTCCCGTTTCCAAACCTTATTTGCGATTTTAGAGATATTCAAAGGGAACGGCGTGATAGATTCAATTCGCGCGATCGGTGGCAGATTGTGGCATCCTTGTTGCCACTCATGAGCTGCGTTTATCAGCCCGCTTGGGGTCAGATTGCGCGAAAACACCACCCTTGCACGCTTAGACACGGCCGGCGGCATTTGCTGTAATGCAAACACATGGATATTTTCCGGCTTCTGCTTTGTTTCAAGCCCGTTGAGTGTCGCAACAAAATCCTCTGCAACCTTTTCAAATCTGGTTGTGATGTCCTTATGATTCTCCGTATTACCGAAAAGCGCAGCAAATTTAGGCAGAATTTTTGGGACCCTGTTGGGATAGACAAACAGCATTGCATCCTTGTCAATTCTACGCCACGTAACATTCTCGTTGTCGGGTTCCACAATCCATTCAAGCGAGGTTTTCAGGGTATCGCGATTCGCTTTGTTAATCGGGAAAGAACTGCCATCAGCCTTCCCATAGCGGAATTGGCACATTTGCTCATGGAACATGGAACGCAACGCCACTTCAAACCCTGGCACAAGCCGCACGGATGGCATGATATCCTTAAACTCCGCATATGGAGATCCAAAAGCGTCAAGTTGATCGCTTGTTTCGGGCTGAAGATCGCCTTCGTTGGTGAAAAGCCAATCGTTCACTTGCTTTGTAGTGTTCTCGTTGGCTATTGGATATTCGAATTTCTCCCAATTTTTCAGATCAAGTATAATTGATATCGAACCACTATCATCTTCCGGCTGCCTCTTTTCGTTGCCTTTATGGATAAGCAGCGGGAGGTGTGTTTTTATATCGCCGGGTAATTTTTTCCAAACCTGCTGCTCAAGGGTGCTGCGCAGCACGCCAATGTCAAGCGATGCTGTGATCTTCATCAGGGCGGCGATTGCGCTTTCTTCAGGCGTATTCGGGATTTGCATGCGCAGGCAGCGCGGTATCTTGTTGCAAAGTTTAGCGCTCCAATTATCGGCAGTACATTTTGATTGCAAATAGTTTACATCAAGTTCCTGTTTACCTTTGTAAAGCGCATCGTAATAGCGCTTATCCTCATCTGATGTGACGCGGTACAGCGGTGCAATGTTGAAAGCGGGAAATGTCCCCTGATTATTGCCAAATTTTCTGCAATCCTTCACCAGATCCTTACTCATCAGCTCAACGTCCGCCACCGCGCCATCATCGCCAAGCCATATACGATAACAAGCTCCGTTCGGCAACGGCTTATACTGATTGTGCCACCCTTGCTGCTTGATATCGTGGCTTGCAAGGGTCACAGACAGCTGATGCAGCTCGTTCAGCATGGACTTTCTCCTTTCCTGTAGGTCAGCACGCCCCCTGTAATCTCAACATCCGTGTCATACAGATAGGCAACTTCGGATTGATAGCCTTTAGAAAATACCTGCCGCAGCATGGAGGGAATAACCGTAGTCTCCATATCTGACATGACATGTGTACCATTGCGAAACTCGCCGAAATAGGATGGCGTGAACTCCCGCCATCCTAAGCACGGCACAGAGAAACACTGCCCGCGTTTCAGCCTTCTGGTGAATATCTCTTGATATGCGTGCCCCGGCGACGTGGTCGCGTTATCCCAATTCTTCGCCGCTGGAGGCAGTTTATCTTTTATCTTATACGGAACAATTTTGGCGTACAAGCGATAGCAGACATCAATAAGGACGGTGGCGCAAAGTTGGTAACTGTCTCCGTGTTTAATGCTCGTTGTTTTTCGCAACGGGCCACCATAATTTGTGTAATAATTGTGAAACTGCACCGGCGCACAAATTTCCGCCTTAAGTGGAATAATTTCAATCGCAGGTCCCCACAGCACGGACTCAAAAATGGCTTTAACCGCTGAGTATGTTGGTGCCGGATAGCTGACGGGGCTGTCGCCGGTGTCCGGTCTTGTCCACATAGCGGTGTCGCCGGCGATTTCCAACTGAACGATATATGCTATAGCTTTCACCCCTTAGTTGTTCATACAGGCAGATCTCTGAGATCTTCAAACAACCCTGACCGGAACTTCTCATTCACACTCTCGACTCCTGCACCAGGGTTCCTCCAATACCAATCTTTCCGTACCCCGGCATCCATCAGAACACTCAACGGCGGTAACGGCGTTCTCCGATTTTCTGTAGCTTGTCTGAGCCCTGTCTCTTTTTTTGATCATTCTTTCTCCATGGTCAAATACCTTCTGCCGCTGACACACTCCTCATGTATGCCTATCAGGATGAAATCAGCCAACCAAAAGGAGATTCCTCATCGGAAACACACCTAAGCCTTGATTTCGCGCTTAAGTGTCTTAGTGCCCTGGCCGATTCGAGAACGACAGTTCATCCGCCCGCCCGGAGGGCAGTATGGAGGTGTGCAAAGTGTTCTGGTGGAAACACAACTCAAAGAACGGGCAGTATTCTTCTGCAAAGGTTCACCGGGCGTCTTCTGCAAAGATTCACCGGACGTTGCATGTGCGGCCAAAGATGGATGCGCCGAAGTCCATCGAGGACTACGAGATCACAGTAGATGCGCTGGAAGGTCTCGAACCAGAGATCTTTGATGGAAGGTGATGAAAACTCCGGCGGTGAACGCCGCCGGTACAGACCATCCCAACCGTCGGGATGGCATATCGGTGGACATCGGTTCGATCGATCTTGATCCCGCACGGTAAAGGTGGGAGAACTCTTCCCCCGGCCTCACCGTCGGCCGAGCCAGACCGCGAGGGTCGGAAGCGTTGCGAGCGGAGTCATCCACCCAGCCGCCGCCTGTGTCGGCACCACGGAAGGCTCCGCGGTCGTATTCTCCGGCTGAATTTGGCCTTTGCGTTTCCTTCCGGCAGGTGCAGCCCGGCGTTTCCCCGTCATGACCGCAACGGTTCCCCGCCGGCGGTGGAGGGCGGGATCGCCCCCCCGGACTCGACAGCCCCCCGGAAATGCCAGCAGACCAGAGCAAGGAGGATGTAGACCACCGCGGCCGCCCACCCGAACTCCCCGGTAATCATCGCCGACTCCGGGGTCTGAACCGTGAGGAGCGGGTAGAACTGCTGGATGAAGTAGTTCCAGAACCCGTGGAAGAGAACGGCCGTAATGATGCTCCCCGACCGGAGACGGAGCCAGGCAAGAACGATCCCCGCGCCCATGACCGACGGGACGAAGACCGCGAGCGAGTACCAGAGCGGGCCTTCCCCGTGATAGGTGAAGAAGACGATCGGGGGGAGGTGCCATGCGGCCCAGATGGCGCTGGAGAGGAGGGCGAGTTTCGTAAACCCCGCGAACTTCGCCATCTCCGGAACGAGGAGCCCGCGCCACCCGATCTCTTCCCCGGCGGCAGTGAAGAGGCTGAAGACGATCGTGGCGAGAAAGACCGGGACGAACCCGATACTGAAGACCGTTGCAGCCTCCTCAGGATTAAACGGCCCGATCCCGGTCATCCAGACCGACCCGAAGATCAGGAGGCCGACGAGGATGGGGAGGAAGATCGCGACCATCTGCCACCGGGCCTCTCCCACCCGGAACCCGAATCCCCTCAGGTTCCGCTGGTAGTAGAGCCGCGTTACGACGGCGGCGATGCCCGGGCACCACATCGTGAAGACGGTGGAGAGGAGGAGCGCCTCCGCCGCCGTGCTCCGGGTCGTAAAGAACCAGCCGATACTGCTCAGGGCAAACGCAAGCACCAGAAAGACGATCACTTCCCGCCGTGCCGTCGACGGAGAGCGGGGGTCGTAAGGGTTCCCGACAGCGGAGGATGCCATGAGTCATCTTCTCACGTGCGAGGCAATATACCTGCAGGTTTTGTTCCCGCCCGGCGTACGCGCTTACGGGCAAAACACGGCTGCTGGATGGGGGAAGTGCCCGACAGCAGAATTGTGGGGGTTATAGGCCGACCGGCGGTGGCGGGTACGCGATGAGCCCCTCCTTGACGCCTCTGACAAAACCGGCCTTCTCGTAGAGCCGGAAGACGTTCTCCTCCCTCCTGCCGGTAAGAAGCATCACTTTGTAACAGTTCGCTTTCCATGCGTAATCGAGCACGGCGGCGAGAAGGGCCGTGCCGAACCCCCTGTTCCGGAACTCCCGGCGGGTTACGACGTTCTCGACGAGCCCGTACGGCCGTGCGCCCCGGGTGAGGTTCGGGAGAATATGCAGGACGCAGGTGGAGACCGGCACGCACCCGTATTCGAGAAGGAAGAGATGGGTCCGGGGATCGGCGAGGATATCCTCCCAGGCCGTCTCCAGTGCACGAGCATCGGCCTTCTCGTCGGCATCGTGCATGTGCGTATAGAGGAAGAGAACGGCGTCGAGGTCTTCCTCGACGGCCTCCCGGACGAGCAGCGTGTCGCGCTCCATATATCTCAGTCTGCCTCTTCGGCAATCTGCTTTTGGCTTCGGAGCAGAGGCAGTCCGTGGTATGGCCTCCGAAGAGGAGTCGCTGATAGCCATCTATCGGACCTCACGCGAAGTGCAACGTTCCAACGGAACGGAGTATGAGCACCGCCAGGTGCGAAGTGCGATGTTCCGTCAGGAACAGAGCTCGAGCACCGCCAGGTGCGAAGTGCGATGTTCCGTCAGGAACAGAGCTCGAGCACCGCCAGGTGCGAAGAACGCGAAGGAGCGTTACCCAACCTGTCAACCGATCTTCGCGTTCTTCGCGGCTTCGCGTGAGTAAATTGGGGGGATATCGACAGAACCTCACGCGAAGAACGCGAAGCCGCGAAAGGGACTACCACCAATAACCAACCGTTCTTCGCGGCTCGAAGCCTGATGGCTTCTCATGCTCCTGCCATTCTGGCAGTCGCACTTCGCGTGAACCGATGATACAGAGTTAGCACCGGTAGAAGTCGAGTATTACCTCTGGGATCGGCGCACCACCTCCGTCGGGGCAACCTATTTACCGACCTGTGAACAAGCATATACATCAAAGCGCATACATGCCGCCCGGAGCCAGTCCATGCCGAACTGCACCACGTTTCTCGACGCCAACGCCTGTAACCCCAAAAAAGTCGCTCTCGTCGTCCCCTCCACCGGGGAGTCCTACACCCGCGCCGACCTCCTGGAACGGGCCTCCCGGGTCGGACGCGGCCTCCTCGACCTCGGTGTCGGGCGCGGGGAGCGGGTCTGCATTTACCTGGACAGTTCGGCGGAGTACCTGGTGAGTTACCTGGCCCTCTGGCGTATCGGCGCCGTCGCCGTCCCGACGAACCGGGTCTACCGGGAGAGCGAGGTCCTCTACGCCGTCCGCGACGCAGGAGCCTCCGCCGTCATCACCGACACGGAGGGTGCCGCCCTCGTTGGGCGCATCCGGGACCGGGCGCCGACGCTCCGGCATATCGTAGCCGTCGGCGGAAATATCGCGGGCACCACTCCCTGGGCCGACCTCCTCCGGGCACCGGCGGACCTCCGTGCCGCCCACTGCCGGTTCGACGACCTCTGCCAGATCCAGTACACCTCCGGCACCACGGGAAAGCCGAAGGGTGCCATGCTCACCCACGGGAACTGGATCGCGGCCATGGACGCCGAGCGGGACGTCCTCCGGATCACCGATACGGACGTCTACCTCGGGATCTACCCGATGGGGCACGTCGGCGTCAGCTGGGGCATCGCCACGCTCCGGGCCGGCGGGACCTACGTCGTCATGGAGCGGTTCGATCTCTCCCGCTACCTCGACCTCGCCCGCGACCACCGGGCCACGATCGTCGCCGGCATGCCGCCGGTGATCCACTCCCTCCTCCAGACCCCGCCGGGGACCGAGACGGCGCTCGCCACCGCCCGGGTGATGATCAGCGGCGGCGGCCCCCTGACGCCCGGTGTCTGGAAACCCTTCCACGAGCGGTTTAACATCCCGATCGTCAACGCCTACGGCCTCTCCGAGACGGTCGTCGTCGGGACCGGGACCGCCATCCGCCCCGAGCACTACGCAAGCGCCGACGAGTTCAAGAGCGTCGGCACCCCGGTCGGATTCTCGGAGGTGAAGATCGTCGCCGCGGACGATCCCGGCCGGGAACTACCGCCCGGCGAGGACGGGGAGATCGCCCTCCGCGGGCCGGGGGTGGCGCTCGGCTACTGGGAGATGCCCGAGGAGACCGGCGCCGCTTTCCTCCCCGACGGCTGGTTCCTGACCGGCGACGTCGGCCACCTGGACGGGACCGGAATGCTCTACATCACCGACCGGAAGAAGGACATGATCGTCATGTCGGGCTGGAAGGTCTACCCGACCGAGGGCGAGGACGTGCTCGTCCAGCACCCGGGCGTCCGCGACGCGGCGGTCTTCGGGTGCAGCGACGAGCACCGGGGAGAGGTGCCGGTTGCCGTGGTGGTCCCCTCCGGTGAGGGCGTCGCTCCCGACGATATCGTCGCCTTCGCTCGCGAGCGCCTCGCAGGCTACAAGGTTCCCCGCCGGGTCATCTTCGCCGGCGAGATTCCCCGGGTGAACGGGTGGAAACTCCTGCGGAAGCGCCTGCGGGAAGAGTACTGCGGCGCCGCCGGCGTGCAGGATCGCACCTGACCGGGTAGTATTAAAGAACCGGCGGCGAATAGGTAGTTTAGAGGACACACCACCGAGGTACAGACGTGGCAGACATCACCAGACGTTCAACAGGAATCGCGGGCCTGGACCTTGCACTCGAAGGGGGATTTCCGCCGGGCACCCGCATCATCATCTCCGGATCTCCCCTGAGCGGCCTCGAGCTCCTTGCACAGCAGTTCTGGCAGGCGGAAGAGGGAACAGGTGCTTACCTGATGCTCGATGCCGTGCCGCTGGAAGGCATGACCGACGCACGGGGTATGGACGCCGCTGCACTGATCGGGACCATGCAGGGCGAGAGGATCGTCGTGGACTCCCTCTCCACGCTGATCGCCGCCTGGGGGATAGACGCGGCCGCCGAGTTCGTCCTCGAGGACACCCGCGCGATCATCGAAGGAGGGGCAAACATCGTCTACCTCCTCTACACCGATCTGCACACCCCGCACGAGGAGGCGCGGATGATGCGTGCCGCAGACATCTTCATCACCCTCAGGCACCAGGTTCACGGCAACGAGTTCGAGCGGACGCTCGCCATCGAGAAACTCAAAGATGCAAACGTGCCGCAGCGGGTGATCCCCTATCACATCATCGCGAGAGGCCTTGAACTCTCGACGACGAGCAGGGTGGTCTAGCCGGTATACTCGGCCCGGGCCTCGCCCGCCGCAACAACCATATTTTTCAGTTTTCCAAGTGCCGCATCCCGCGACTGCATCCTTAGACCGCAGTCCGGGTCGATGAGCATGGCCTCCGGCGAGAATACGTCGATACCTGCCTCGATCCGTTTCCGGATGGCCTCGACACTCTCGACGCCGGGGTCGGCCGAGTCCACGCACCCGTAGCCGATCATCCGTCCGCGCAGATCCTTCCCCGAGAGCACCTCGAGGTTTTGGGGGTTGTTTGCGAACTCGAAGTCGAATACGGCGACATCCGTCCGGAGGACGTCGTCCACGACGCGCCCGAGGTTCCCGCAGACATGGAGGCATACCGGCACCCGGAGCCTGCCGACGATCGCGTTCACCGCCTCGCGGCCGACGGCGATGTTTGCGGCTCCCGTGGAGAAGATAGGCTCGTCTATCTGGAGGAGCGTGACCCCGGCGTCCTGAAGGTAGCCCGCCTCGACCGCGAGCGCCTGGGCGAGGTCGAGAACCAGTTCGTCCTTGTTCCGGTAGAACGGGGTCTCGAGCGAAAGACCGTGCGCGAGCGTGCTCGGCCCGGTGAGGATCCCCTTCACCTTCGGGTGCCGGGAGAGGGCATACTTCGTATCCGCGAGCGTGATGGGGCGCTGGGCCGGCTGGACCTTCCCGACGACCGAGGACCCGCGGATGCCGGGAAGGTGGGAAGTGAAGGCCCGGATCATGTCGCCCCGGACCTGGCCGTCGGAGATGATATCGATCCCGGCATCGATCTGGTCGGCGACCGCTACCTCCACCGCGTGTTTCAGCGGGTCCATGAGGGCGCGAACCCCCGAGCCTTTCACCACCGGATAGCTCCCGACCACCGTGGTGGGCAGGCGCTTGCTCATCAATGTCATGGCGTCAGTCTGTGCCGGTCACGCGGGAAGAGCACCGCCTCGCGGATGTTAGGAAGGTCGAGCATCGTCATCACCAGGCGCTCAATGCCGAGCCCCCATCCGGCGTGCGGGGGCATGCCGTAGCGGAACGCCTTCAAGTAGAACTCGAAACTCTCCGGAGAGAGTCCCTTGGCACGGATCCGCTCTACAAGGTTATCATGGTTGTGGACACGCTGGGCGCCGGAGGAGAGTTCCATCCGGGGGTGCATCAGGTCGAACGCCTTGCAAAACTCGGGCCTCTCCGGGTAGGGCATCGCGTAGTAAGGCCTGATGTCGGTCGGCCAGTCGACGATGAAGTAGTGCTGCCCGACCGTATCCCCGATCGCACGCTCGGCAGCCGGGGAGAGGTCGTCGCCGAAGGCGAGTTTCTCCTCGATGGTGCGGTTCGCGATCTCGATCGCTTCCACGTACGGGATACGGGGGAACGGTTTTGCCGGGACCGCGAGGTCGACCCCGAGTTCCGCGAGGTGTTCGCCGCAGTCCCTTGCGACAGCGCCGTAGACGTGGACGATCAGGTCTTCGAGGAGTTCCATGACGTCGTTGTGGTCGGCAAACGAGACCTCGACATCGAGCGACGTGGCCTCGTTGAGGTGCCGGACGGTGTTGTGCTCCTCGGCGCGGAAGATGGGGCCGATCTCAAAGACCCCCTCGAACCCGGCAGACATCATCATCTGCTTATAGAGCTGCGGGCTCTGGTTCATGAACGCCTCCTTCTCGAAGTAGGCGATCGGGAAGAGTTCGGTGCCGCCCTCGGTAGCGGCGGCGACGATCTTGGGGGTGGCGATGTTGACGCAGCCCCGGGAGGAGAGGAAGGAGGTCGCGGCACAGGTCACCGCCGAGCGGATGAAGAAGATGGCGCGGACACGCGGTTTCCTCGCGTCCAGGAACCGGGAGTCGACCCTCGTATCCATCTCCGCGGGCACCTTCTCGGCGACGTCGAGCGGGAGCGGGCTCTCTGCGATGCTGATGATCTCGAGTTCCTCGGGAACGATCTCGCGCCCGCCGGGGGCTTTCTCGATCGCCTTCACTCTCCCCTGGACCCTGACCACGGACTCTCGCGAGACGCTCCGGGCGACATCAAGGATCTCTGCCGGGACCTTCTTCTTCGGGATGGTCACCTGGATGATGCCGGTCCGGTCGCGGATCAGGAAGAACGAGAGTCCTCCGAGATCGCGGACCTCGTGCACCCAGCCGATGATCTCGGCAGATTCGGTTTCCGGGGTTACGGCCCGTATTGGTAGACGCATATGAAAAACCTGGATACAGTATGGGCCCGGGGAGGTATTTTGTTTTGCGCTCCTCGCCGGGGGTGGCCGGGACCGGCGAGGGGCGGGAAAAGGGACGGCCGGTCCGGGAGATGGGGGGTTACAGGAAGACTGCTGCGGCGAGGACCGTCGTCCAGCGACCGCTCATATCCCCTTTCGCCGACTGGCAGGTGTGGGTCGTGTTGATGATCCGACCGCTCGCCTTATAGATCTGTTCCCGCTCCTGCCACGCTTTGTCCGGGTCGAACTCGATCCCGAGCGTTGTCGCGAGCATGGTTGCCGCAAGGTCTTCTGCGTATTCGCCCGAGACCTCTGCAGTCTCGCCGAAGGCATGGTGCTCGGAGAGGTAGCCGTAGGTGTTGCTCTCCTTGGGCATCGCATGGCCGATGGCGGCGGATGCGAGCCGGCTCGGTTCGTTGGTCTCGTTCCGGGCCATGACAACGTAGACGATGCTGCCCGGAGAGAGGTCCTTTAAGCCCTCCTCCTTCGAGACCAGCTGGCAGTTCGGGGGAAAGATACTCGAGACGTAGACCAGGTTGTACTTCTCGATGCCCGCCTGCCTGAGAGCCAGTTCAAACGATGCCAGTTTGTCTTTGTGGATGCCCACACCCTTCGTAAAGAAACACTTGGTCGGAACGAACATTAGGGATCTTCTTATCGTTTGACTTTTTTAAAATTTTCGGTAATAACAGTCACAAATTAAAAACGGAGCGGAATTTTCAGCATTTTAAACATTAGGGGTCGAAAATACAGGTAAATTGGGAAACACCCGGAAAAATACGGATTGTTCAGGTGCGCCGGGGTGGCCGCGGGCACGCCCGGGCTCGCCGATCTTCCCCTGCAGAACGGCCTGAACCGGAATCGTCACAGAAACCGTCCATATCGGAAAACTCCCGCGATCTTGCGGGGAGCGCGGTGGAGCGCACCCGTCAGGCGAGATCTCCCCGTGCCTTGATCGTCTCCAGCGCCTCGAACGCTTCCCGCCGGACATCCCTGTCGGGATCCTGGAGGAGGGCCTGCAGCGCCTCGGATGCCCCGGGGGCACCGATCTCGCCGAGGACGATGGTGGACTCGCGCCGGGTCCCGGCGTCGCCGGCGCCGGCAAGATCGATCAGGGCCGGTGCCGCCGCCTCTCCGGACCGCCAGAGCGCCTCCATCGCCCGGTGCCGGGCGGCCTCGTCGCCGTTCCCGAGGGCTTCGATGAGCGGGCCGACGGCCGGCGCACCGATACCCGCGAGCGCACCGCAGGCGGTACGCCTGACCTCCCGGTCGGGGTCGGAGAGCGCCTCGATGAGCGGGGCGACCGCCTCCCCGGCCCGGACCTCCCCGAGCACCCGCGCAGCCCCCCAGCGGACGGACGGCCGTTCGTCACGGAGGGCGGCCGAGAGGGAGCCGACCGCCGGTGCACCGATACGGGCAAGAACGGCCGCACTTCGCCGCCGGAGATCCTCGTCGTCGTCGCCGAGCGCCTCGATGCAGAGAGAGACCGCACCGTCCCCGAAACCGGAGAGCGCATCGGCGGCGAGAGACCGGACCTGCTCGTCCGGGTCGCGAAGGAGGCCGACAAGGCTCTCCATGCCGCGCTCGTCCCGGGACCGCCGCACCCCGGCGATCGCGCACCGCCGCACCCGGGGGTCGTCGTCGCCGAGCGCCTCCAGGAATACGTCCCCGGCATGGCCGTTCCCGAGCGCCTCCAGGGCCCCACAGCGGATCGCGCCGTCCCCGTCACGGGCCGCCTGTATCAGGGCGTCCATCGCCGGGCTTCCGATCAACCGGAGCGCCCAGGCGGCGTCTTCACGCACGGCGTCGTCCGCGTACGAGAAGGTCCCGATGAGGCGGGGGATCGCCGCCGGCCCCGCCCGTCCGAGGGCGCCTGCCGCCGCCCGCCGGATACACCAGTCCTCATCCTCGAGGGCTTTCATCAGCGGGAGCACCGCCGCTTCCCCCATCTCGCCGAACGCCCGGACCGCCCTCCACCGGGTCGCGATATCGGCACTCTCGAGCGATTCCGTGAGTCCCGCTACCCGGGCATCCTCCTCCGCATCGACAGATGCTGCCGCTGCCTCCTCCTCCTGCTTGCGCACACCAAACCTGTTCCACAGTCCCATGGTCATCCTCCAGGCGATCGGTCTTCTCCGATGATGGTAAGTGACAGAAGATGGCGTATAATTCTTCTGATCTTCTTCCGGACCCCCAGGGGCCACCTGTTGCCGTCCTCTGCCGCAGGCACCCCCGGAGGAACGCTTATAAGGGATGGCGCTGGATCCGGTGCAACCGGGAGTGTGCCGTCGACGCATCACGGCACCCGGATTCGCACGCGCGCCCCGCAACGGAAGGTGGAGAGAAGTGGAACTTGAGAAGAAACCCGCGGCGGTCGTGGACTGTATCGGGCTCTACTGCCCCATGCCGATCGCGATGACGAAAGAGGCGATCGAGAGACTCGACGTCGGAGAGGTGCTCCTGGTCGAGGCGGACGACCCCGCCGCGGAGGAGGATATCCGGCGCTGGGCGAACCGGGTGGGGCACGAGATCGTGAAGTTCGAGAAGGATGACGGCGTCATGAGGTTCTCCATCCGGAAGATGAAATGAGGTGAGATGAATGTACGCGGATAAAACGGTAAGTTGTGTCGGGATCTGCCAGTCGCCGATGCTCTCGATCGAGGGGGAGATGGAAACGCTCAACGGGGGACAGGTCCTGCAGGTGACGACCGATAAACCGGACCTCGTCGGAATGGTCAGGTCCTGGGCAGGCGAGAACGGGCATGCGATCGAGGAAGAGCACGTCGCGAGCGGCGTGACGACCCTCATCGTGCGCAAGGGAGCGGCGGCAACGGCAGAGACGAAGTGATCGGATGGCTGACGGAGGCTACGTGGATGCAAAGGGAGCCTACTGCCAGGCACCGGTCATCCTGCTCAAAGAAGGGATGGACAGGCTCGCGAGCGGCGAGATCCTGAAGGTCGAGGTGGACAGCGCCCCCACGGAGGAGGACGTCCGGGTCTGGGCAAGGCGGATGGGCCACGAGATCGTGAGCGAAGAGAAGGATGGAGAGAAGATCACCTTCTCCATCCGGAAAGGAGCGTGAAACGCATGGCAAGAATACTCTATATCCAGACCAGCGGCACCGATACCCCCGAGCGGCTGTATGCACCGTTCGTTCTCGCGATGACGGCGCGCAGCATGGACATGGACGCCGACATCTACTTCATGATCAAGGGGGTGACGGTCGTCAAGAAGGGCGCCGCGGAGGAGATCCAGGTCGGGAACTTCCCGAAACTCTCGGAGATCATGCACCAGGCGATCGCTTCCGGGGCAAAGATCTACATCTGCGAGCAGAGCACCCAGCTCCTCGGCATGGCACGGGGCGACTTCATCGCGGAGGGGCAGGTCGTGGGCGCGCTCACCTTAAACGACCTCGCCGTCGACGCCGACGCGGTCATCACGTTTTAGGGACGGCCGGATATGGAGGAGCGAATCTATCTCGACCACGCGGCGGCGATGCCGGTCCACCCGGGGGTTCTCCGGTTCGGGAGGCAGTTTCCGGGCGATTTCGCCGGCAACCCCTCCACGCTCTACCAGGAGGGGCTCGCGGCGCAGGAAGCCGTTTCCCGGGCGCGGGAGCAGGTGGCTGCGCTCGTCGGCGCGAGTGCCCCGGACTCGATCATCTTCACCAGCGGGGCGACCGAGTCGAACAACATTGCAATCAGGGGCACCGCACTCCGGAATGCGAAACGGGGGAAAAACGTCGTCGCGAGCGCCATCGAGCACATATCCGTGCTGAACCCGGCAAAAGACCTGCAGAAGAGCGGGTTTACTCTCACGCTGGCTCCGGTCGACCATTACGGCACGATCGACCTCGACGCTCTCAGGAAGGCGGTCACGCAGGAGACCGTCGTCACGTCGGTCCACTACGCGAACAACGAGATCGGGACGGTCGAGCCGATCAGGGAGGCGGCGGAGATCGTCCACGACCGGGGAGGGGTCCTCCACGTGGACGCCACCGATGCCGCGGGAAGGATGCCGGTCGACGTGGAGCATGACGGCATCGACCTTCTCACCCTCTCGGGAAACCAGCTCGGGGGGCCGCAGGGGATCGGGGCGCTCTACATCCGCCCGGGGGGCCGGGTCCAGCCGGTCCTCGTCGGGGGCGGCCAGGAGCGCGGCCTCCGGCCGGGGACCGAGAACGTCTTCTCGATCGCCTGCATGGGCGAGGCGGCCCGGCTTGCAGGGGAGGAGATGCCGGGCGAGAGCAGACGGCTCCGGACGATCCGGGACCGGCTTATCTCCGGCATCACGGAGATGGAGGAGGCCTACCTGACCGGCCACCCGACGGAGCGGCTGGCGCACCACGCGAGTTTCCGCTTCTCCCGGATCGAGGGCGAGAGCATCCAGCTCGCCATGGACATGCTCGGGATCGCGGTCGCCACCGGGTCGGCGTGCACCTCAAGGACACTCGAGGCCTCCCACGTCCTCCTCGCCATCGGGCTCGCCCACGACGAGGCGCACGGGTCGATGGTCGCGACGCTCGGGCGCACGAACAGTCCGGACGAGGTGCCCCGGATCGTCAGGGCCGTCGAAGAAACAGTTAAACGCCTGCGGGCCATTACACCGCTGTAGGTAGAAAGAATGGCAGACCAGATCGGATACAGCCAGAAGGTGATGGAGCACTTCATGAACCCGCACAACGTCGGGGTGATCGAGAACCCGGACGGCTACGGCAAGGTCGGCAACCCCGTCTGCGGGGATCTCATGGAGATCTTCATCAGGGTCAAAGACGACGTCATCGAGGATATCAGGTTCCGGACGTTCGGGTGCGGATCGGCGATCGCCACGAGCAGCATGGTGACCGATCTCGCCAAAGGAAAGACGCTGGAGGAGGCGATGAAGATCACCCGCGACGACGTGGCGACCGAACTCGAGGGGCTGCCGCCCCGGAAGATGCACTGCTCGAACCTCGCGGCGGACGCGCTCCATGCGGCGATCCAGGACTACCGGGACAGACAGAAGAAAGAATGAAAGAGGTGCTTTCAGCACCCGTAGATCAGCGTCAGGATGCTCTTTGCAAGGTCGAGGCTCTTGCCCCGGTTGACCATGAGGGTGTCCAGGCGCAGCGCGCCTTCAAGCCCGACCGGGTCCCGGGTATCCTGGATGAAGATATCCACGAAATCCTCGTAGAGACCGTAGGTTCCGGCCGATGAAGCCTCTTTCCCGAAGGCCTGCATCAGGGCCGCCGCCGGGCCGCTGACCGGTGCATCACCGATGAACGGGCTGACCGCGATGACGTGCTGCCGCCGGAGCGCTTCCCTCACCCCGGCGCACTCCAGTATCGGCGATATGCTCGTGACCGGGTTGCTCGGGCCGATCACCACGGCATCGCTCGCCTCGATCGCGCCGATGACCTCGTCGGTCGCGACCGGAGGCTCACCGAACCGCCGGATCACGCCGTCGATCGTCACGTCGCCCCGGTGCTTCACCCAGTACTCCTGGAAGTGCATCTCGCCCTGACCGGTGCGGACGTAGGTCGTCACGACGGAGTCGGTCATCGGGAGGACGGTTGCCCGGACGCCCAGGTTCCGGCAGAGCGCCCTGGTAACCTCCGTCAGCCGCATGCCGCTCCGGAGCATCTCCCCTCTCGCGGCGTGCACCGCCCGGTCCTGGTCCCCGACGGCGATGTACTCGTCGATGCCGAGCCTCGCGAGGAGGTCGTGGGTGATGTAGGAGTCGCTCTTGATCCCCCACCACCGGTTGGTGTCGAGGATGCCGGAAAAGAGGTAGATGACCGTATCGATGTCGGGCGAGAGGTGGTTGCCGGAGAGCCACGTGTCCTCGGCGGTATTGACGATGACCGCGATCTCCCGGTCATCCAGCAGCTCCCGCATCCCGCGGAGGAGTTTCGGGGTTCCGGTCCCGCCCGAGAGGAAGGTTATCATTGGATAATTAGCGTATCAAGTGCAACCGTATATGTAATTTATCAATTAAGCCGGAAAGTATAACTCTCTCGGTTTACGAAATCGCGTGCCGTATGACTGCCATCAGGTCCCAGGCGAGCGATTCGGCCTGCCGCTCGTGCATCAGGCGTGTCTCGAGGCGGAGCGAGCCGGGGACGTCGTCGGGGTCGTGGAGGTCCTGGACGAAGACGTCGACGACATCCCCGTAGAGCCGGGAGACCGCGGGAGAGGTAGGGGGTTCCCCGACGGCGTACATGAGGGCGGCGTCCTTTGGGTCCGGCGCACTCTTCCCGCGGAACGGCGAGACCGCGACCACGAACGCATCACGGAGGAGGTCACGCATCCCCTCGCAGTCGAGGATGGGGAGGATGCTCCGGGCGGGGTTCGCGGGGCCGATCACCACGGCATCGCTCGCCTCGATCGCCGCCCGCACCTCGTCGGTGACCGCCGGGGGTTCGGGCCCGACGAGTTCTCGCACCTCCGTATCGGCATCGGCGGCCATCCAGTATTCATAGAGCGGCAGCCGCTCGGTGCCGGTATCGACGAGGAGGGCGGCCTCTCCGTCCGTCGCCGGGAGGACGGTCGCCCCGATGTTGAGCGAGCGGCACTGCGCCCGCACCGCCTCCGTCAGGGTCCAGCCCCTGCACAGGAGCCCCGCCCGGGCGATCTGGACGGCCCGGGCACGGTCGCCGACCGGGAAGGGTTCGCTGCCCGCCACCTTCGGGAGGTAGTTGTGGGTGGCGTAGGTGTCGCCCTTGATCCCCCACCACCGGCCGGTATCGAGGATGCCGGCAAAGAGGAAGACGGCGGTATCGAGATCAGGCGCACAGTGACCGCCCGATATCCAGAGATCCTCAGCGGTATTCGCGACCACGGCGATCTCGCTGTCGTAGAGGATCTGCCGGACGCCCCGGATGAGCGCAGGCGTCCCGGTTCCGCCGGAGAGGAAGGTGATCATGGCTGAATGTCATGTATGTGGGGTCTCCGGGGGGTTAACAGTTTCATTTGCTGTGGTGGGGAGGGGTTGGTTGTTGGTGGGCGTGCTCTCCGGGTTCCTGACTCTCTATGAGAATCTTGCTTTCCGTCATCATCCCAACTCAGCTACTTGGTGATCGCCGTAGCCCTTGCGCTGTAATGTCTCCCCGATTCGGCATGTTCCCAGCAACCGGTATTGCGGTGCTGGGCAGGGAGGCGACCATCTACGGGGTCTGAGTGAAGCGAGGGTTTGGAAAACAACTTAACTGATGTTATCGGTTATTTCTAAAAATCGATGTCAAACCATAGGGCCTCAGGCTAGATTACTTCTTAAGTTTTTGAGCAAAGTACTCATAAAAGCATCCTTGAATTTATCAATTTCCTCAAACGTGATATTCAACTGTAAGTATGTCATCGAAGATAGGCCAAACATGCTAACGTAAACGGGGAAATGAACTTTTGCGGTGAGGAAAGCGCCGTATAAAGATCTCCATTCATAATCTTTTGAAATTTCAGTCAAGA
Source organism: Methanobacteriota archaeon (assembly GCA_023436625.1). GTDB lineage: Archaea > Halobacteriota > Methanomicrobia > Methanomicrobiales > Methanoculleaceae > Methanoculleus. The sequence continues at coordinate 30,859 of JAEZIP010000044.1, forward strand.
CGTTGTTAATTCTAGCACGGATATAATTTAGCATTACAATTTTATATGCAACCTCTTTCGCTGCAAGAGTATGAGAGACCGAATCGAGGATAATGAAATATATCACAAGCATAATTATGAGTAACGTAACGGAATGCTGGGCGGGAATATATACAAGGGTAGCATTTATCAGTTGATTATGGATAGTTGAGTTCATAGTTGTGTTGAACGATACTAGAAACGGAGGGATCTCATGGAAAAAGGCAACAACATATTCTAGCAAAATCACGACCAACAATCCAAAAAGAACAGTAAAAAAAGTCTTTATTTTATCTTTGAGATACAAGAGATCAAAATAGCGAACAATGTGAATAAGGTAGATCAAAATCAATAAATCAAGCACTATTAACCCAACTTCTATCCAATTTGGAGGGAATACCTCAAGCAATAATCCCACAAGATAAGCCAGACATTTTACAATATCAAACAAAATTATTGCAACAAACCAAGACTGATTACAAGAAAGCAACCGTTCATAATCCAAATTGTGGTAAATCTCACAAGTTCTTATTGCACGTGTATTCTCTGACAAGTTAAGGCAAGAAACCCTCTCGTGATGGTTCTTTTCAATATTTCTTATACCGAGAAATAGATAAACTGCAGCAATAGGGATCATACTCAGTAAGGATATTCCAATAAGATTGACTCCAAAATGGAGCAAATACTCAATGGGAATCAGCACCGTTAAGCCAAATAACCCAAAAAAGACCACTACAGCAGTAAAGATGTCCCTTTTAAGCACATTTGCTTGCCCAATTGCAATTTGTATTTCTGTTTCAACAAGATGTTGAAACTCTTTCGGATCAAGCGGTGGAATTTGTGCTCCGGTTTCTTCCACTTCAATCACTTCTTAGTAAATTGCTCAATGGGTTCTCTCATAATCTCCCTCTAAGGCAAAACTTTGCATTGATGTTTTGTAATGGCGTCCCGCACTCGGGACAGAACTTGGGCATAGTTATTCACATGATCTGACTCCTTGTACACCTGCTTTAAGGTAACGAAATGAACTTATGGTCGTTAATCTCTAAAAAAAAGCAAATCAATCCTGTTCTGAGAGGAACTCTTCAAGGATTATGCATATAACTCATAATTGATTTACTCGGCCTTTCCCTGCCGGAGCGTCCCACCCCGCCGCCTGAGCGCTCCACCTCCACAGCCACAGCGCGTTCCCCCCAAAAGAAAACCACCCCGCACCCCGCGCGCTTTCAAATACCTTTATCACCCATCTCCCAAGAATCTTAACAGAACGGATGAAGATCATCAAAGATCCGGTGCACGGCTACGTCGAGGCGGATGCGCTGGCGCTCCGGCTGCTCGACTCGGAGGTCGTCCAGCGGCTCCGCCACGTCACCCAGCTCGGGTTTGCAAACCTTGTCTACCCCGGGGCAAACCATACCCGCTTTGAGCACTCGCTCGGGACGATGCACCTCGCGGGGCTTATGTCGGGCGAGCTCGGGCTCGACGACGGCGAGACCGAACTCGTCACCACGGCCGCCCTCCTCCACGACATCGGCCACGGCCCCTTCTCCCACGTCACCGAACCGGTGATGGAGGAGTTCACCGGGAGGTGTCACCACCAGATCGATCGTCTGGTCCGCGAGGGAACGACCGCCGGGATCCTCGAAGCAGAGGGGATCGACCCCGCCGAGGTCTGCGACGTCGTCGCAGGGAAGCACCGCCTCGCGAGCATCATCCACGGGAGCCTGGACGTCGACCGGATGGACTACCTGATGCGGGACGCCCACTACACCGGCGTCCCCTACGGGACGGTCGACGCACACCGGCTGATCCGGAGCACCATCTTCACCGAATCGGGCATCGCCCTGCACGAAGGCGGGATCAACGCCGCCGAGTCGCTCCTGATCGCCCGGACCCTGATGCGCCCGGCGGTCTACTTCCACCACGTGAGCCGGATCGCGACGAGCATGTTCGTCCACGCCCTCCGCGAGGAGGTGCGAAACGTCCCGGGTGCGGACGCCCGCGAACTGATGCGGATGGACGACGCCGCCTGCATGGAGCGGCTGAAGCATTCCTCCTGCGAAATCGCCCGCGACCTCGCCCGCCGGGTCTACGCTCGCGACCTCTACAAGCGGGCGCTCTACGTCGGCGAAGACCGGGTGAACGCCGCGGCCCTCCAGCAGGACCTCGGGGCCGCCCGGGAGCGGGGCCTCGCCGCCGTCATCGCCGAGACCGCGGGGGTTCCGGAGGACTGCGTCCTCGTGGACATCCCCCGGCTCCCGGGCGCCCTCTCGATGGAGGTCCGGGTCAGGAACAGCCACGCGATGATGGATATCGAGGAGGTATCCCCCCTCATCAACACCCTAAACGACACCCGGCGGCAGCAGTGGCGCCTCGGCATCTACACCACGAAAGAGCACCGGGACAGGGTGGAGCAGGCGGCGACCGAGGTGCTCCGGGTGAAGCGGGCGACAAAACAGGATAAACTCATAGTTGCATAACATCTGAGGAGCACATGAAGAAGGAATTCATCGTCGGAGTCACCGGGGCAAGCGGGGTCGTCTACGCCCACCGCCTGCTCGAGGTGCTCTGCGATCACGCAACGGTGCATATCGTCATCTCCGATACCGCCCGGCAGATAGCCGGGATCGAACGGGTGGACCTTACCGGGTTCGACGCCATATACGCCGAGAACAGCAACCTCGCGGCCGATATCGCGAGCGGGTCGTTTCGCTGCGACGGGATGGCGATCGTACCCTGCAGCATGAAGACGCTCGCGGCGGTCGGCAACGGGTTCGCGGACAACCTGATCGCCCGGGCGGCGGACGTCTGCCTCAAGGAGAGGCGACCCCTCCTCCTCCTCCTCCGGGAGATGCCGCTCTCCCGGATTCACTTAAAGAATATGCTTGCGGCCGACGAAGCCGGCGCGACCGTGATGGTCGCAAGCCCTCCTTTCTACCAGCACCCGGAGACCATCGACGACCTCGTCGATATGGTGGTGGCCCGGGTGCTCGACCACATGGGGGTCGAACACGACCTCGGAACCCGATGGAGCGGACACGATGCGTGATTTCATAGCGATGATGAGGGAGCTGGGCAGGGTCGAGGATATCGAGCGCCCCTGCTCGACCGTGTACGAGGCTCCACGCATGGGGAGCCGAACCGAGAAGATTCTCTTCTTCCACGACCTCGACGGTCGCCGGGGAGTGATGAACCTCCTCTCCAACCGGGGAGCGCTTGCAGCGGCGCTCGGCGTGGATGAGCGGGACCTGGTCAGCCACCTTGCCGCCGCGACCTACAGCGGCCGCGTGGTGGATGCGGGCCGGCTCAAGGGCGGCGTCCCGGCCGACCTCTCCCGCCTCCCGGTCATGAAGCACTTCCCCGGTGACGCCGGGCGATACCTCACGTCCGGGATCGTCTTCTCGCGCTACGGCGGCGTCGAGAACGCCTCCATCCACCGGATGATGGTCCTCGACGATCGAAGGGTCGTCGCCCGCCTGGTGGAGGGGAGGCACACCCATACCCTGCTGAAAGCGGCGCTCGCCCGGGGGGAGAAACTCCCGGTCGCGGTCACCGTCGGCACTCACCCGCTCGTGACGTTCGCCGCCTGCACCCGTGTGCCCGAAGGAAAGGAGCTCGCCTACGCGGCGGAGCTGATGGGCGGGGAACTCGCCGTCCGGGAATGCGAGAACGGCGTCCGGGTCCCCGACGCCGAGATCGTGCTCGAGGGCTACATTAGTGCCGAAAAAACGGCGGAAGGGCCGTTCGTCGACATCACCGGCACCTACGACCCCGTGCGGCAGCAGCACGTGATCGAGTTCACGAAGATGTACTGCAAGGAGGACCCCATCTACCACGGCATCCTTCCCGCCGGCGACGAGCACAAACTCCTGATGGGGGCGCCCTACGAACCGAAGATCTACCGTGCGGTCGGCGAGGTGACGACGGTGAGAGACGTCCTCCTCACGAAAGGGGGCGCCGGCTACCTTCATGCGGTGGTGAAGATCCGCAAAAACACGCAGGGAGACGCCAAAAACGCCATCATGGCGGCGTTTGCCGCCCATACGTCCTTAAAGCACGTCGTGGTGGTGGACGAGGACATCGATATCCACGATCCCCACGACGTCGAGTACGCGATCGCGACACGGGTTCGGGGCGATACCGACATCATGGTCGTCACCGGCGTCCGGGGCTCGTCGCTCGACCCGACGCGCCTCTCCGACGGGACGAACGTGAAGGTCGGGGTCGATGCCACGATGGTCATGGGGAGAGAGGACGAATTCAGGAGAGCGGAGTGGCCGTAGATGTATCTCGATAACGATGACGAAAGGGTGCTCGCCGGCGAGTTCGGCGAGACACGCCAGAAGATGATGGAGATCCTGGTCGCGCTCGGGGGGGTCTACGAGGCCGAGAAACTCGTCCCGATCGCGAGCGCCCAGGTGAGCGGTGCGTCCTACAAGACCATCGGGAAGTGGGGGCTTGCCTGGCTGCAGAGCCTCAACGCCCGGGTGGCGGTCCCGACGGTCTTGAACCCCATCGGGATGCCGCAGGAGGAGTGGCGGGAGTTCGGGATCGCCGAGGAGTTTGCCCACCACCAGACGGAGGTCGTCGAGGCCTACCGGAGGCTCGGGATCCGGCTCGAGTGCACCTGCACGCCCTACTACCTCCGCATCACGGAGTACGGGGAACACCTGGCCTGGTCGGAGTCATCGGCGGTTGCCTACGCGAACTCGGTTTTAGGCGCCCGGACGAACCGGGAGGGCGGGCCGAGTGCCCTTGCGGCGGCGATCGTCGGGAAGACCCCGTATTACGGCCTCCACATCGTCGCCAACCGGCGGCCGCAGGTCGTCGTCGAGGTCGAGAGCGGCACGGGTCCGCGGTCCGACCACTGGGGCGCCATCGGCCACATCGCCGGGAAGAAGGTGGGGAACCGGATACCGATCTTTTCCGGTATCCGGCCGGGCCGCGACCACCTCAAAGCCTTCGGCGCCGCGATGGCGGCGACCGGCGCCGTCGCCCTCTTCCACGTCGATAAGATCACCCCGGAGGCCCGGGTCTTTGAGTTCGAGACCGGCGACCTCGACCGGGTGACGGTAACACAGGACGAGGTCGAAGCCCTCTTTGCGGAGACCGAGGTCGAGGCGGTCGCGGTCGGGTGCCCGCACTGCTCCGCCGACGAACTCCGCGAACTCGCGGATCTCCTCAAAGGAAAGACGACGACGAAACCCTTCTACATCTTCGCCGCCCGGGGGGTCGCGCGGAGCAACCCCGACCTGGTGGGCGCCATCGAGCACAGCGGCGCACGGGTGATCCCGGACACCTGCATGGTCGTCTCGCCCCGGATGGACGAGTTCAAGTCGATCATGGTGGACTCGGGGAAAGCGCTTGCTTACGTCCCGGGGATGTGCGGGGCGTTCGCCCGGATCGGGACGAGGAAAGAGTGCGTCGAGGTCGCGACGTCGTGAGAGGGGGGGCTGTGGTCCGCCATCCCCGTCAAACTCTTTTATATGGTGCTTGAACTCCTGCTCGAAGCCTAACGGTTTCTCAAGCTCCGTTCGGCATGAAAGGCCGAACATCGCCCTCGAAAACGCTTCGCGTTTTCTCGAGCTCCGGACGTTCCGTCCGTCGCTCTCCGCAACGTTCATTAGACGATACCCCATAGTTACGCCGCAATGACCTGTCAGGAAGGTCTCGAATGAGAGGGAAGGATATCGACACCATGCGGCGGAAGCGGGACATCGACGGGCTGGTCGGGGCGCTTTCAGACCCGGCAGAGATCGTGCGGCAGAGCGCGGTCGAAGCCCTCGGCACCATCGGAGACGAACGGGCCCTCGAACCGCTGGAGCGGCTGAAGTTCTCTGACCCGGACGCGGGCGTCCGGCGGGCCGCATCGCTTGCGCACGCCCGGGTGGCGGGGAGGCTCGCGGAGAAGAAGGTCGTGGAGGGCTGGCTCCTCGATACGTAGCCTGGCGGTGTCCCAAACGTCTCCTCCCCGCGGTACGGCGTCACCTCCGGTCCACCCGGTAAGGCATATATACCGCCGGGACGTCTACGCGAAAGACGATCAGAGGAGGTTGCTATGGCGACACTGGACGATATCGATGCCATGCGTGACAGCCGGGACGTCGACGGGCTGATCCGGGCCCTCGCCGATGAGGACGAGTTCGTGCGATCGCAGGCGGCCCTCTCCCTCGGGACGCTCGCCGACCCGGCGGCGAGAGAGCCGCTCGACCGGATGCGGAAGGAGGACCCGAGCGCCTCGGTCAGAGAGGCGGCCGCGACCGCGTACAGGTGGGTGGTCGGCCGGCTTCGGGAGGTCGAGGCGACCCGGGAGCCCGGAACCCCGCCGACCCGGTAACACCGGCTCACAGGACGACGAAGCTGAGCCAGAGGAACGCCGTCCCGATGGCCACCGTGACGAAGAGCACGAGCATTCCAATCTTCAAAAACTCCACAAACGATATGGAAAAGCCGTTTCGTGCGGCGATTCCGAGGACGACGACGTTTGCCGACGCCCCGATGACCGTGCCGTTCCCGCCGAGGCAGGCACCGAGCGAGAGCGCCCACCAGAGCGGGTAGATATCCATCGACCCGCTCATACCCTGGATCAGGGGGATCAGGGTGGCGGTGAGGGGGATGTTGTCCACGATTGCTGAAGCGATCGCGGCAAACCAGGCGATGATCAGGATGGCCTCGCCCTCCGAGTGGACGTTCTCGACCACGAACCCGGCGACGCTCGCGATGACCCCGGTCTCGACGAGGGCACCGACGACGACGAAGAGCCCGCCGAAGAAGAAGAGGGCCGGCCACTCGATCTTCTCAAAGATCTCCTCCGGGGACTGTCTGCTCCAGAAGAGGAGGATCGATGCGCCGATAAGGGCGACGAGGGCGGGCTCGAGGCCGAGCTGGTCGTGGACGAAGAACATCCCGATGACGAGCGCGATGACGACGACCGACTTTCTGAAGAGGGACCGGTCGCGGATCGCCACCTGCTCCTTTAAGTCCGCAAACGTCCTCTCGATCCCTTCCCGTTCGCCGGGCGAGACGTGGAGGTCCTTTCTATAGATTAAAGCGAGCAGCCCCATGACGACAGCGAGGTTGACGACCATCATCGGCGCCATGTTAATGATGAACTCGTTGAACGTCAGGCCGGCGGCCGAACCGATCATGATGTTCGGCGGGTCGCCGATGAGCGTCGCCGCCCCGCCGATGTTCGAGGCGAAGATCTCGGCGATGAGGAAGGGCATGGGGCTGGTCTTCATGACGCTTGCGACATAGAGCAGCATCGGGGTGATGAGGAGAACCGTCGTGACGTTGTCGAGGAACGCGCTGGCGATGCCGGTCACGAGCGAGAAGAGGAGCAGCACCCGCATCGGGCTCCCTTTTGCAAGCTTCGCCGTCTTGATGGCGATATACTCAAAAAGGCCGCTGCCCCGGGCGGTGTTGACGATGATCATCATCCCCATCAGGAGGAAGATGGTGCCGAGGTCGATGTACTCCGGGATCATCTCCCACGGGACGATGTGGAGGAAGACGATGATCGATGCACCGAGCATCGCCACCACCGCGCGGTGGATCCGTTCGTCGATGATGAGTGCGTAAGTGAGGAGGAAGACCGCGATGGCGATCAGTTCCGGGCCGACGATCACGCCCCCTCACCCCGGCGACGGTTGGGGCTCGATGCGTCAGAGCACGTCATGAGAGGCTGAAGGATGGACATTGAACTCCCCGAAAAGGACAAATCGTAGAATTTAGGTAGGCCCCGTCTTCCTATAATCATACCGATCCGTGCCGCTTCTGCGGGGGCAAAACCTGCTGTTCCGGCACTACAACAGCCGGAGATCGGCAGGGCGCCGGCCGAATGGGTTCAGGCCGGTACGGGAGGCGCTTCGTCATTCCTCCCGGTCCGCAGCCGGATGATCTTGTAGGCCTCCCCGGCGAGCAGCACCGGCAGGCCGAGCAGGGCGAGCAGGCCCCAGTCGGCGAGAGTCAGCGGTGCGGTCCCGAGGAAGGTGTTGAAGATCGGGACGTAGACCACCAGCGCCTGGAGGGCGAGGCTCCCGAGGATGGCAAGGATCAGGGCGGGATTCGAGAAGAAACCGATCCGGTGGAGCGGGAACCGGAACGACCGGAAGTTCAGCACGTTGTAGAGCTCGAAGATGATGAGGCCGGAAAAAGCCATCGTCCGCGCCCGGTCGAGGTCGACCTGGTAGAGGCCCATGAAGGCGTAGATAGTCAGGAGACCGAGCCAGACCCCGAGGATGAGGATGATGAGGTAGGCGCTCTGCGTGAGGATGGACTCCCCGGGGTCCCGCGGCCGCCTCTGCATGACGTCCCGCTCGGCGGGCTCGAGACCGAGCGCGAGGGCGGTGAGGCCGTCGGTGACCAGGTTGATCCAGAGGATCTGGACGGGGATGAGGATCAGCGGCAGGCCGAGGAGGAGCGCGCCGACGATCGCGACGAGCTCCCCGACGTTGGAGGAGAGAAGGTAGCGGGTGAACCGGGCGATGTTGTCGTACTCCCGCCTTCCTTCCTCGACGCCGGCGACGATGCTTGCAAAGTTGTCGTCCACGAGCACCATATCGCTCGACTCCTTGGCTACGTCCGTCCCCTTGATCCCCATGGCTATACCGATGCTCGCCTTCTTCAACGCCGGAGCATCGTTGACGCCGTCGCCGGTCATGGCGATGACCGCACGCTCCCGGGCAAGGATATCGATCACCCGGAGTTTGTGCTCCGCCGTGACCCGGGAGAGGACTTTCGTGGTCCGGAGACGGCGGGCAAGCTCATCGTCGGCCAGTGCCTCGATATCGGCTCCGGTCAGCGCGCCCTCGCTCGAGAGCCCGAGATCCCGGGCGATGGCGTAGGCGGTCAGCGGGTTGTCCCCCGTGATCATGATGACGTCGATCCCGGCGCTCCGGCAGAGCCGGATCGCCTCCGCCGCTTCGGGCCGCGGGGGATCGACGATCCCGGCAAACCCGAGGAAGATCAGGTCCTCCTCGACCGTCTCCTCGGTCCACTCGAGACCCTCCGGGAGCGGGCGGCATGCCGCCCCGAGCACCCGGAGTCCACCGGACGCGTACCCGGCGATCTCCGCGAGGAGTGCGTCACGGAGGTCGTCGGTGAGCGGAACGACCGAGTCTCCCCGGAGCATCCGGGACGAGCGGGCGAGGAGGACTTCCGGCGCCCCCTTCACATGGGCGACAAAACCTCCCTCTCCGGGGTAGACGATCGTCATCCGCTTCCGGGTGGAGTTGAACGAGAACTCCTTCGCCGGCTCCGGGGCGTCGTCGCGCGAGAGGCCGGCCTTCTCCGCCGCGACCACGAGCGCCCCCTCGGTCGGCGTGCCGAGGATCCGCCACCCCCCCTCTTCAAGCTTGAGGGTCGCGTGGTTGCAGAGGAGGACGGTGCGGAGGAACTGCCGGAGCCCGGGGTCCGCGAGCGGGTCGAGGGGGTTCTCCCCTACGAGGAACTCGCCCATCGGGGCATAGCCGGTCCCGGTCACTGCGACCTCGGCGTCAGGCGTCCTCACCCGGACGACCGCCATCTCGTTCCGGGTGAGCGTCCCCGTCTTGTCGGTGCAGATCACCGAGACCGCGCCGAGGGTCTCCGATGCCGGGAGGTGTCGGATCAGGCAGTTCCTCCGCATCATGTTCTTGATGCCGATGGCGAGCGTCAGCGTCACGACCGCCGGGAGACCCTCCGGGATCACCGCCACCGCGAGCGAGACGCCGACGAGGAACATCTCGAGAAGCTCCCGCTGCTGCAGGAGGCCGACGGCGACCGCGAGCACCGCGATGCCGAGGGCGATCAGCCCGAGGTCGCGGCCGAGACGGTCCATCTGCCGGGCAAGGGGCGTCGCTTCGTCCTCGACCTGCTGGGAGAGTCCGGCGATCAGCCCGAACTCCGTCTTCATCCCGGTGGCGACCGCAAAACCCCTTCCCCGCCCGTTGACCACCGTCGTGCCCGCAAAAGCCATGTTGCTCCGCTCGGCAAGGGTGGTCCCGGCGGGGAGCGACCCCGGCGTCTTCTCGACGGGCGACGACTCGCCGGTCAGCGGCGCTTCGTCCACCTCGAGCGATGTCGCCTCGACGATGAAGAGGTCGGCGGGCACCCGCTCTCCCATCTCGAGGGCGACGAGATCCCCCGGCACGAGCCCGGACGCATCGATCTCCTGCCGTTCCCCGCCGCGGACGACCACGGCCCGCTGGACGAGCATCTTCTTCAGCGCCTCGATCGCCTCCCCGGCCTGCCACTCCTGGGAGAACCCGAGTATGGCGTTTAAGACGACGATGATGAGGATTGCGGCGGCATCCAGAGGCTCGCCGACGAGGAACGAGATCGCGGCGGCGATGACCAGGATGACGATCAGGACACTCTTGAACTGCCGGAGGAAGACCTGGAGACGGGTCTCCCGGGCCTCTTCGCGGAGGACGTTCTTTCCGTAGCGCTGCAGCCGCTCATCCGCTTCTCCAGTGCTTAAGCCCAACAGGCCGGTGCCGAGCTCCCGGCGGACTTCCTCCGCGGAGAGGGTGTACCAGTCAGGCAGAGGCCTTCCTCCCGCAGGCGGCGCCTCCGCCGGGTTCTCCAGTCGGCACGGGCATATGTTCCCGGTTTTGCGCAGGGCTATAAAAAGATATAGATATCGCATCCGTCTGTCCACGAAAAAGGCGCAACGGCGGCCGGAGCGGTCGGACGGATCGCCGGACGCCCACCGTTCCCGGTCCCGACACCATTATATCCGGCCGAACCGATCAGGACCGGGCCGGAGATCCGGCCCGGGGAGGGAAAGGTGATGAGCAGAATAGCAGTCCTGATTACGGATATGTTCGAGAATGTCGAGTACACCAGGCCCGCGGAGGCGTTCAGGGAGGGCGGCCACGACCTCGTCCACGTCGGCCTCTCCGCGGGGGAGACCGTGCACGGGAAGAAGGAGCAGACGCCGGTCACGATCGACCGGGCAGCATCGGACGTATCGCCGGACGACTTCGACGCGCTCTTCATACCGGGCGGCTACTCGCCCGACAAACTCCGGGCCCACGATGCGCCCGTGGAGTTCGTGCGCCGATTCGTCGAGAGCGACAAAACGGTCCTCGCCATATGTCACGCGCCCCAGCTCCTGATCACCGCGCAGGTGCTCCGCGGCCGGAAGGTGACCGGCTGGAAGTCCGTCGCCCAGGACATCAGGAACGCCGGTGCGGAGTACATCGACCGGGAGGTGGTGATCGACGGCAACCTGGTCTCGAGCCGGCAACCGGACGACATCCCCGCGTTCATCGAGGCGTCGCTTGCGAAACTCAAGGAGACCGGTGGCAGGAAGGTGGAGACTGCGGCTGCAGAGCGGTGAGACGGGAGCGGGGCCGCATAAACTCTTTATGGATGCGGCCCGCACCCAATCTTTGAGATGAATCCTGCAGGTCTGCCGGGGGACGCACGGGAATGGGGCAGGCTTGCGGTAATTGCTCTCGCCACGGTGCTCTCCGTTCTGCTGGACCTGCTCTTTGACACGGTCACGTACACCCACTTCTTCTACCTGGTGCTCATCCTCGCCGCGTTCTGGTACCGGAGACGCGCGGTCGCCGTCGGGATTCTGCTCGCCGCAGTCCACATCGCCGTCGAGTACTTCCTTTACGGCCCCCCGGGCCCGGGCATCCTCGTGAGTGCAGGGGTCTTCGTCGTCGCGGCATACCTTCTCGGGTACCTCTTCGAACTCGCGGGCAGGCGTGCCGACGGCCTGCACTTCCGCATCGGCGAGCCCGGCGCACCCGCATGCGACCGGGATACGAAGAGGCTGATCGCCCGGTTATCGAGCCGGGACCCGGATACCCGCTACCAGGCGGCCGGATGCCTGGGTGACGCGGGCGTTCCGGCTGCGGTCGAACCGCTCGCCGCCCTCCTGGCCGACCCTGAGACCGGCGTCCGCTGGAAGGCGACGGAGGCGCTCGGGAAGCTGGGGTCTCCGGCCGTCGGGCCGCTCACGGAGAGTCTCGAGAGCGAGAACCCCGACGTCAGGTGGATGGCAGCGGTCGCTCTCGGCGAGATCGGCGATCCCGCGGCGATCCCGGCACTGATGGGGGCGCTCAACGACGAGGACACCTACGTCCGGAGCAGGGCGGCCCTGGCGCTCGGGGCCATCGGCGAGGCCGCACGGGAAGTACTCATCGCCGGCCTCCACGACGGGAACGAGCGGGTCCGGTGGGGAACGGCCCTCGCGCTCGGGAGCATCGGGGGAGAGGAGGCCGCTACGGCCCTCATCGGTGCCCTCCGCGACCCCGACGGGGACGTGCGGCAGCGAGCCGCGGGTGCGCTTGGGGATATCGGCGAGCCGGCTCTCCCCTCCCTCATCGAGGCGTTCCGCGCGGACGACGAGGAACTCCGGCGGGGAGCGATCGCAGCCCTCGGTCTCGTCGGAAGGCCTGCCGTCGCGGTGCTCACTGCGGCGCTCCGCGCCGGCGACGACTGGCGTATCCGCAGGGGAGCGGCGGCGGCCCTCGGGGAGATCGGCGATCGTGGGTCGGCCGACGCCCTGATCCGGGCGCTCGACGACGAACGGGAGGAGGTGCGCGAGGCTGCACGGGAGGCGCTCGGCAGCATCAGGAAGACATAACACCAGCGAGGGAGCACCTGAACGCTATGACTGACAAGACCCGGATCGAGGAACTGATCGCCGATCTCCGGCGGGGCCCTCTCGCGGTGCGCCGGGCGGCGACCGCCGAACTCGGGGCGAGCGGAGAGGCGGCAGTCGAGCCGCTCATCGCCGCGATGCAGGTCGAGGAGAACGACGTCCGGTGGTATGCCGCCCGCGCGCTGGTGCAGATCGGCGAGCCTGCAATCGCCCCCCTCCTCGCGGCGATGCGTGCCGCGGACGACCGGGACTTCAGGCGATACGCCACGGCGACCCTGACGGGGATCGGCGAACCCGCCATCGAACCTCTCATCGGCGTCATCGAGGAAGCCGACCCGGATCTCCAGCCGTTTGCCGCGATGGCCCTCTGCAGGCTGGGCGAGCCGGCGGTCGAACCGCTCCTCCGCCTGATGGAGAGCCCGGACCCGAAGACGCAGGAACGCGCCGCGCTCCTCCTCTGGAAGATGGGGGAGCCGGGAGCCGGCCCGCTCACCGAAGCACTTGAGGCAGGCAGCCGATCAGCGAAGAATAAATGATCGGGAAGCCTTCAGATCAATAGGGTCTGATGGCACCTCGTATCACAAAGAGCCCCCTCCACCTCCTGCCGATGGGGCGTTACTTAAAACCCCGGATGGTCCTGGTTGCAGGAACCTCGGGTACTGCGGTCCTTGCCGCGCTCCTTGTGGAGCCCCCCGGCACCAATCTCATCCTCTGGTTCCTTCTTTTCCTTCCTGCCGCGATTGCCGGCTACCTCTACCGCGAGAGGGGGATCGTCGTCGCCACCGTGCTCGGGCTTGCCTACATCGGTGTCACGGTGCTGCGTGCATACCCCGAACCCGGCGCGTTCCTCCCCTTCGTCGCCATGATCGCTCTTGCGTCGCTCGCCTCGACCGTCGGCTACTCGGCCCGGGAACAGATCCACCACCGGGAAGCCATGGAACGGGCTCCCGGAGGTGCGTTTCTTCTCAGGCAGGAGGACGGGACGATAGCGGACGCGAACCGGGACTTCGCGGAGTTCCTGGATTACACGACGGAGGATCTGCAGGATCTGCCGATCTCGAGGATCTGGCCGTTCGCCGACGACCGCGAACGGTTCTTCGCCCAGGCAAAACCGGATGCGGGCAACGTGGTCCTCGAGACGCAGTTCGTCGACCGGGAAGGCAGAATCCGCTGGCTCGTTCTCTGGGGACGCTGCTTCGACGATGCCGTCATCTCCTGCCGGGTCTCGGAGATCACCCGGTACAAAGAGGCGGAAGCAGCCCTGAACGCCGAACACCGCCGCCTCCTCTCGGTCCTGGACACGCTCCCCGCCTACGTCACCCTGCAGGGGGAGGACCATACCTTCCGGTTCGCCAACAGGGCCTTTCGGGAGACCTTCGGCGACCCGGGGGAGAGGCCCTGCTACGAGGTGCAGCGCGGCTCCCGCAGGCCCTGCAACCCCTGCCACAGCACGCTGGTCTTTACCCTCAGGAGCCCGCAGCGGTGGGAGTGGGACCACACGAACGGGAAGACCTACGAAGTCCACGCCTACCCGTTCACCGACACGGACGGGTCGCCCCTGATGCTGCAGCTCGGGGTCGACATCACCCAGCGGGTGCAGGCGGAAGAGGCGCTCAAAGGGTTTGCCGGGAACCTCCAGACAAAGAACCGGGAACTGGAGGTGCTGCGAAGCCAGCTCTCCATCGTCAACCAGGAACTCGACGAGATGGTCAGGAAGCGGACCGCCGACGTGGAGAAACTCCTCGCCCAGAAGGACGAGTTCATATCGCAGCTCGGGCATGACCTCAAGACGCCCTTAACCCCGCTGGTCGCGCTGATGCCGAGGATCATCCAGCGGGAGCAGGATCCGAGGCTCCGGCGCCTCCTCGAGATCGCCGGCCACAACGTCACCTACATGAAGGACCTTGTCCAGAAGACCCTGCAACTCGCCCGGATGAACTCCCTCTACATCGAACTCGACCTCGAACCGCTGAACCTGCGCACAGAACTGAACAACATCCTCAGGAACTACGCGGTCTCGTTCAAAGCAAAAGCCATAACCCTCGAGAACCACGTCCCGGCCCAGATCAGCGTCAGGGCCGACAGGGTCCTCCTCGGAGAGATCTTCGATAACCTGATCGCCAACGCCGTCAAATACATGCAGAACGGGACGGGGACGATCAGCATCGACGCCGGCCGCGACCAGGGGGTCGTGATCGTCGCGATCCGGGATACCGGGATCGGCATGACCCGCGCGCAGCTCGAACGCGCGTTCGTCGAGTTTTACAAGGCCGACTCCTCCCGGCACGACCTCGAATCGCCGGGCCTCGGCCTTGCAATCTGCAGGCGGATCGTCGAGCGGCACGGGGGCCGGATATGGGCCGAGAGCGACGGAGTGGGGATGGGATCGACCATCTTATTCTCCCTGGAAGCGGTAGACACCCCGTGAGGAGAATCCGCAGATTTATAATCGATCCGGGCGAGAGAAAACTACGAAAAACCTGGCGGGTGCCAGGGAGGGACCAGATGGCAGAATTACCGTGCCGGCAGATTATGATCGTCGATGACGATGTATTCATCCTTGAGGTGATCGAGGAACTCTTCGAACCGGAGGGGATCGACGTCATCACCGCGGAAAGCGGCGATGCGTGCATCGCGGAACTGGAGAAGGGATTCCGGGGCGTCATCCTGATGGATATCATGATGCCCAGAAAGGACGGATGGGAGACGATAGAGGAGATGATCGCCCGGGACCTGATGGACGGGAACGTCGTCGCGATGCTCACCGCAAAGGACATCCCCGACGCCAAACTGGAGGGTCTCAAGGAGCACGTCATCGACTACATCACGAAACCGTTCGAAGCAGACGAGATCGTGGCCGTCGTGAAGGGCTACCTCGATTATCTCGCATGAAGGGAGAGCGCATGGAGAACTCTGCACCCGGTCGGGACGGCCGGAACATCGTGGTCATCGGTTCGTCGACCGGCGGCCCGCGAACCCTCGAGACGATCTTTTCACAGTTCCCGCTCGTCGATGCCGCCATCGTTATCGTCCAGCATATGCCGCACTACATCAACAACTCGCTCTGCGCGCATCTTGCAAAGACCTGCCTGATGGAGGTCAAGATCGGGGAGGACGGCGAACCGGTCGAGCACGGTACGATATACGTGGCCCCAAGCGACGTCCACTTAAAACTCCTCGGGAACCGGACCATCCATCTCTTCGACGACAAGAAGGTCCAGTACGTCAGGCCCTCGATCGACGTCGCCATGACGTCGCTCGAGCGGCACCGCGGCGACCGTCTCGCCGGGGTGATCCTCTCGGGGATGGGGAGCGACGGCGCCGAAGGGATCCGGCATATCAAGTCAATCGGAGGCACCACCCTCGCGCAGGCCCTCCGGACCTGCGCCATCCACGCCATGCCCCGCGCCGCGTTCGAGACCGGGCGGGTGGACCAGATGCTTCCGCCTGAAGGGATCCGGGAGAAGATCATCCGGATCGCGGGGATTCTCTAACGATTCTGCCCCCGAAGAGATCTGCCGGGACCGGGGGCCCGGACCAGGGAACGAGTCCTCTAAATGCGTGAAGGGCCTATACTTCATGCATGGAGGTCTCACCCGCTACCGCCCGGTACTTCGAGGAACTGATGGCCGGGCTCGAGTCCGCGATGGAGCAGGCGGCTGCCGCGCGGACCCGGGGACTCGATCCGAGGACGGAGATCGAGATCCCGGTGGCAAGCGACCTCGCCGACCGCGTGGAGGCGCTCCTCGGCTACAGGGGGATCGCGGCCAGGCTCCGGGAACTCGAGCAGGAGATGTCCCGGGAAGAGGTGGCGCTCCGTATCGGCGACGATTTTGCAGCTAAAATGTTCGGCGAGACCACGGCCGAGGAGATCCTCGACCACGCAATCCGGGGAGCGATGGCGCTCCTGACCGAAGGCGTCGTGGCCGCCCCGACGGAGGGGATCGCGAAGGTCAGCCTCGGGAAGAACGACGACGGGACCGATTACTTAAAGATCTACTACGCGGGCCCCATCCGGAGCGCCGGCGGGACGGCGCAGGCGCTCTCGGTGCTGGTGGGCGACTACGTGCGCCAGGCGCTCGGGATC
The DNA here is from genome assembly GCA_023436625.1 of Methanobacteriota archaeon. Taxonomy (GTDB): domain Archaea; phylum Halobacteriota; class Methanomicrobia; order Methanomicrobiales; family Methanoculleaceae; genus Methanoculleus. The sequence continues at coordinate 47,568 of JAEZIP010000044.1, forward strand.
GGGCGCTATATCCCCCGCCCCGAGGAGGTGGAGCGCTACATCGAGGAGATCCGGCAGTACAACAACATCATGAGCCTGCAGTATCTCCCGAGCGAGAAGGAGCTCCGGATGATCATCACAAACTGCCCTGTCTGCATCGACGGCGAGCCGACCGAGCAGCAGGAGGTGAGCGGCTACCGGAACCTGGAGCGGGTGGAGACGAACACCGTCCGGGGCGGGATGGCGCTGGTGGTCGCGGAGGGTCTGGCCCTCAAAGCCCCGAAGGTCTTGAAAAACGTCCGGAAGATGAAGATGGCCGGCTGGGACTGGATCGAGGAGATGATCGGCGGCGGCCCGAAGAGCGACGACGACGATGCGGGCGCCGCGATCAAGCCCAAGGACAAGTACATCCGGGACCTGATCGGCGGGCGGCCGGTCTTTTCGTACCCGATGCGCAAAGGCGGGTTCCGGCTGCGCCTGGGCCGGGCGCGGAACACCGGGTTTGCTGCTGCGGGCTTGAACCCGGCGACGCTGCACATCCTCGGGGACTTTCTCGCGGTCGGGACCCAGATGAAGGTCGAGCGCCCGGGGAAGGCGGCGGGGATCGTGCCGGTGGACTCGATCCAGGGGCCGACGGTCAAACTCCGGAGCGGGGAGGTGCGCCGGGTGGACGATGCGGCGGAGGCCCGGCGGATCGCGGGGCAGGTGGACGAGATCCTGGACGACGGCGAGATCCTGATCAGTTTCGGCGAGTTTATGGAGAACAACCACCCCCTGATGCCCCCGAGTTACTGCGAGGAGTGGTGGATGCTCGAAGGGGGCCCGCGGCACCCGGAGAACGAACTCGAGGCGATCGGGTTCGCGCTCGACGGGGTTCCGCTCCACCCCGACTACACCTACTTCTGGGACGACGTCGCCCCGGCCGATATCGCCCTTCTCGCGGATATGGTCAGCACCGGCGGCAGGGTCGAGGACGGGGTGCTGATGCTCGAGAACACCCCGGAGACGAAGGCGATCCTCGAGGAACTCCTGGTGCCCCACCACCTGGCGGGGGACCGGATCGCCATCCCCGAACACCTGGTCTTCCTCGCCTGCCTCGGCCTGACGCTGCAACTCGAAAAGCGTCCGGCATGGCAGGACGCCCCGATGGGGAACTCGCTCGACCTCGTCATGCACCTCTCGGGCTTCACGGTGCGGTCGCGGGCGGGCACCCGGATCGGCGGGAGGATGGGGCGGCCGGGGAAGTCGAAGCCGCGGGAGATGCGGCCGCCGCCCCACTCGCTCTTTCCCATCGGCGACGACGGCGGTTCGCGGCGGTCGTTCCAGGCGGCCTGCTCCTCGAAGCACCGGTCCAACACGGACGGCGGGGTGATCGAGGCGGAGGTCGGGGAGCGGCAATGCCCCGCCTGCGGCGCCTTCACCTACAAGAACCTCTGCGAGTGCGGCACGCACACGAACCCGGTCTTTCGGTGCCAGAAGTGCGGCAAGGACGTCGGGCAGGCCGTCTGCCCCCGGTGCAACGTGGAGACGGTCTGCCTCCAGAAGGTCACGATCAACGTGAAAACGGAGTACTCGGCGGCGATGGAGAACCTCGGGGTGCGTGAATCGTCCGTTGCACTCCTCAAGGGCGTCAAAGGGCTGATATCCCGCGAACGGCCGGTGGAGCCGATCGAGAAGGGGATCCTCCGGGCGCTGCAGAACCTTTATGTCTTCAAGGACGGGACCGTTCGCTACGATATGATCGACCTTCCCCTGACCCATTTCCGGCCGGACGAGGTCGGCGTCCCCATCGAGCGGCTCCGGGAACTCGGCTACACCCACGATACCTACGGCCGGGAACTCGTCTCGGCCGACCAGGTGCTGGAGCTCCGACACCAGGACATCCTGGTCTCGGAGGACTGCGGCGAGTGGCTGGTCCGGGTGGCGAAGTTCGTCGACGACCTGCTGGTGCGGTTCTACGGGCTCGAACCGTTCTACCGGGCGGAAAAACCGCTCGACCTCGTCGGCCACCTCCTGATGGGGCTTGCGCCGCACACGAGCGCCGGTGTCCTCGCCCGGTTGATCGGGTTCTCGAAGGCCGCGGTCGGTTACGGCCACCCATTCTTCCACGCGGCGAAACGGCGGAACTGTTTCTCCGGCGACACGGAGATTGCCGTCTCCGATGGCCGGAAGTGGGCGACGGTGCCGATCCGGCAGTTCGTGACGGAGAATTTCGATCTCAGCAAACCGGGGCTGGACCATGTGGGGACGTTCTACTCCGACCCGAAGCAGCCGTTCCACGTCAGAAGCATCGATTCGCAGGGGAAGGTGAGCCTGAAGAAGGTCACCTCCGTCTCGGTCCACCGGGCCCCGGCGCACCTGGTCCGGTTCGTAACAAGGCGGGGGAGGGTCCTTACGGTCACGCCCGACCACGCGATGCTGGTCTGGGACACGGATTACCTCCGGAAGATCAAGGCGCTCGAGGTGAAGGTCGGCGACCGCGTCCCGGCGGAGGAGGGCGGGCTCGTCGTGGCGGACGAGGTCGTGTCCCGCGAGACCGTCCAGGCGCTCGACGACCGGGTCTACTGCCTGACGGTTGCCGACAATCATACGCTCGTCGCGAACGGGATCTTCTGCGGGCAATGCGACGGCGACGAGGACTGCGTGATGCTCCTTCTCGACGGGCTGATCAACTTCTCCCGCTCCTACCTCCCCGAGACCCGGGGCGGGACGATGGACGCGCCGCTGGTTTTAACGACCCGGATCGACCCGGCGGAGGTCGACAAGGAGAGCCTCAACGTCGACGTCTGCGACCACTACCCCCTCGAGGTCTACAACGGCTGTCTCGCCTACGCCCACCCCAAAGACCTCGACAACTACGTCGACCGGGTGGAGCGGCGGCTCGGGACCCCGGCACAGTGCGAGGGGTTCCTCTTCACCCACCCGACCTCGAACATCTCGGCAGGGCCGCTCGAGTCCACCTACACGAAGCTCGGGTCGATGCTCGACAAACTCGAGGCGGAACTCGACCTCGCGAAGAAGATCCGGGCGGTGGACGAGGACGACGTCGCAGAAAGGGTCCTGAACACCCACTTCATCCGCGACCTCCAGGGCAACCTCAACGCGTTCTCAAAGCAGAAGGTGCGGTGCATGAAGTGCAACGCGAAGTACCGGCGGATGCCGCTCGCCGGGAAGTGCACCCGCTGCGGCGGCAACGTCATCCCGACCGTCCACGAGGGCTCGGTGAAGAAGTACCTGGAGATGTCGCGCAACATCTGCGCGACCTACGCGGTCTCGGCGTACACGAAGCAGCGGGTGGAGGTGCTCTTCATGCAGATCGAGTCCACCTTCGGCCAGCCCCCGGAGAAGCAACTGGGGCTCGCGGATTTCATGTGAGGGGGGATCGCAGGACGTCGGGGATCTTCCGTTCCCGGCACCTGCCCGGTGAGGGGCTCCGTCCCGGCGGGCCGGCCCGCCATCAAGCTCATTACTTTAGAGGTTCAAGAGGTACAGGCGCGAGTGTTACCGAGAGGCCAAAGGTGATCGACTCAAGATCGATTCTCGAAGGAGTTCGCAGGTTCGAATCCTGCCACTCGCATTCTGGTTTGTCAAAACCTCTTGCAGGGCCAGGCTTTTTTCCACATACTCTGTATCACTCCATCTCGTGCCGATTCGTTTTGGAGTGTCACCCCCCTCACCCTGGTTGCCCACCCGGAACTACCCGTCCTCGGTCTGCAGTGCGGGGCAGAAGTTGCAGATCGAGAACGGGACTTCCTTTTCGCGGTCACGGATGAGACAATAAAAAGACCCATTGTGCTCTTCGACCCGGAACCCTCCCGGGAACGGCATTCCCACCGGGTGACCCGGGCGGTCGAGCACGAAGATCGTAAATGCCGAGACCAAGTAATAAAAGGCCCGATGTCGGGGTGTATTCCGGAACGGGATCCGCTCCGGAGATTCATCCCGCCGGAAGCATCCATCGGGAATCATATTGCAGAACTCAACGAACGTTGCACGATCAGTGATCGGTTCGGTCATGGACCGGAACCGGCCCGACCGGTGCATGGCGAGAAGCTGGTGGTGAGCGCCGAATAACTGCTCGGTGATGAAGGGGTGCACCTGTTTCCGGT
>JAEZIP010000049.1:0-7255 GCA_023436625.1 Methanobacteriota archaeon
CCTGCCGGATCGCGGAGCGATCACGGGAAGGGCCCGATATGACGTCGGGGGCGGTCTTCGCGGCGGCGAAGGGGTACCTCCCGATCGGGAAGACGCCCTACCATGAGCACCTCAAAAGGCTCGCGGAGGCCGGGATCGTCGATCTCGTGCCCGGAACCGGTCGGGGGAGGGAGCGGGAGGTCGTCCTCCGGTACGATCCCGACGAGGTAGCCGCCGTCTGCGCTCCCCCGGACCGATCCGGATGAATCGTCATCCCGGTTCCGCCCCCCGATGGAAGATTCCGGGCACCTCCTCCGGTCTCCCGGCTCCCCGGTAAAGCAACGCTTATATGGGGTCTGTTGTTTCGTTCGGAGCCATTGGCTCACTCCTTTAACCCTCGTTCTCCGGGGATGACGCATGCGCCGGGCACATCCCGGTGCGTGGAGGTACGACAGTGCAGCAGAAACCAGACGATAGAGAGACCGGCGGCGGCAGCCCGGACCCGAAGTGCCACCACGCGATCCGCCAGGCCGCCGCTACGTTACCGGAGGAGATAAGCGTGCCCCCGGTGCCGCTCTTCCTCGTCCCGCAGGCGGTCGCCGCCGAGATCCGGCGGCACGGCCGGGCTGTCCGTGTGATCAACGTCAGAAGGACGCGAAACCACCAGTACGCCGTCACCGTCGAGCGGGGCCGGCCATGACCCCGGACCGTGCGACGGTCCGTCACGACCGGCACAGGAGCACCGGAGTTGCGACTCGCCGCCGGGGGAGCACTACCGGATTTCGCCCGGGGACGCGACGGTCCGTCCGGGCTGGAGCCGGAGAAAACCGAACGTCTTCGAGGCGGACGTCCGAGGAGATCTGCCGATAATACCGCTCCCGCCTCTACCGGATACGATTCCGTGAAGGCTACAGCCCCAGGTCGGAGAGCCCGGGATGATCGTCGGGGCGTCGGCCCAACGGCCAGCGGTACTTTCGCTCTCCCTCGGCGATCGGCAGGTCGTTGATGCTGGCGTGGCGAACGCGCATCAGCCCCTGCCGGTCGAACTCCCAGTTCTCGTTCCCGTAGGAGCGGAACCAGTTCCCCGAGTCGTCGTGCCACTCGTACGCGAACCGTACGGCGATGCGCGCCTCGTGAAGCGCCCAGACCTCCTTGATCAGGCGGTAGTCGAGCTCCTTCGCCCACTTCCGCCGCAGGAACTCGACGATCTCCTCGCGGCCGTTTATGAACTCCGCTCTGTTGCGCCAGACGCTGTCGACGCTGTATGCGAGCGACACCTTCACGGGATCGTGGGTGTTCCATGCATCCTCGGCCATACGAACCTTCTGCACCGCTGTTTCGTACGTAAACGGCGGCAACGGAGGGCGACTCTGCTCGGTCATACGGGTCTCCCTCCCCGCGGTGCTGATAAAAGTATGGTCGGACGGAACCATCCCGCCTGCGGGCGGACACGGCATACCCATGAAGACCGGCTCGGCATGAATGCCGGACCCGCGGCGGCCTATCGGAAAGTTACTCGAGAATAAAATCCGGATCGAAAAACAAAACGCCCCGGCCGGGATTTGAACCCGGGTCAAAAGCTCCGCAGGCTTCTAGGATATCCACTACCCTACCGGGACAATAAGTGCCTTTCCCCTAATAACTACGTTGTCCTGGTTAAAAAGGATTGCTCACGGGATGATCGGGGCGCTGTCGAGAGGACTGCCGGGTCCCGGGGTAAGCCCCGGTCTCCGGTGTATCCGGGGGCCTACACGCCCCCTGCACGCACCAGTATATGCACCTTCACATCGTTTCCGCCGAACTGGATCAGGAGATCCCCGAGCCGGCCCACGAAGACCCGTTTGTGGGTGTCCGTGCTGAAGCGTTTCCCGAAACCGTCCTCGGCCACGATCGCGCCGGACTCCCGGTCCCTCACGGTCACCGTAAACCACGAGTCCTCGCTCGGGTAGGACTGCTTGACGACTATGTCCTTTTTGCTGCCGTAATCGCTTGTAGTATACTTCTCCCGCGTGATCATCTTCGGCTCCACGTCGAACTCGATGATGAGCGGCGGCGCGGTCAGGTTAAAGGAGTAGGCATCCGTCGGATGAGTGAGACTGAACTCCGTCGTCCGGTTGTAGAGCGTCACGTAGGGGTCCTGCGTCGGCGCGGTCTCCACCGGCTTGATGAGCGTGGGGCCGGCCATACTGCTCGTTGCAGTGGGGTACGGGGTCGCCGGCTTCAGATACCCCGGGTCGTCATCCTCTCCGCCCGATCCGCCCTGTTTGTCCGGCGAAAGGCCGCCGGACCAGCCTGATTCGCCGCCGGGCGGCAACTCCGCGCATCCGGCGGATGCAAGGATCAGGACCATCACTGCAGCTACAAAGAACGATTTATACACCCTGCTCACCGTAGAGGGATTATGCAGAGAGATATTTATGTTTTTACTCTCGAATCTCCGGAGAAATATTTTAGCAATAGATATTAACCGATAGAAATATCATTGGAAGCCGACGTTGTTTTGCGGCATGATCCCGGAAGATGCACGGCCGGATCAAAAAGGAGTGCCGTCATGAGAGACTTCCCGGGAGAGGTCGTACATTCGCGGAACCCTGCGCAGGAACATATTTATCCGACATTCGTACCTCTATCGCTCGGCCGATGACAGCAGCGAAGAGAGAGAAGAAGCGATCCACGGGCGCCGACACGCCCATTCCGGGTGGCGGCAGCACCCCCCGTGAGAGCGCAAAGACCCGGCGCGAGAACGACCGAACGGCCCCGGACCGGAACGGGTATCTCCTGGTCGTCATGGGCATCGGAGCCTTACTACGGCTCTACAACCTTGGATATAACTCCCTGTGGCTCGACGAGGCCGCGACTCTCACGTTCGCCCGGCAGTCGCTTGCCGGCATCTGGGAGAGCACCGTCACCGGAGAGTTCAACCCGCCGCTCTTCTACTGGCTGGAGCACGGGATGCTCTTCTTCGGGGAGAGCGAGTTCGTGCTCCGACTGCTCCCGGCGCTCTTCGGCGTCCTGACGATCCCGGTCGTATATCTGATCGGAAAAGAGTTCCGCGACCGAAACGTCGGGCTCATCGCCGCCGCCCTCCTCGCGTTCTCGCCCTTCCATATCTTCTACTCCCAGGAGGCCCGGGCATACGCCCCGATGCTCTTCTTCTTCTCCCTCGCGCTGCTCTTCTACGTGCGGGCGAGCCGGTCGGATGAGGTCCGTTCCTGGGTTCTCTTCGGGCTCTTCTCCGCAGTCGCATTCTGGATGCACTTCTACGCCATCGTGCCGGTCGCCGTCCTCATCCTCCACGCCCTCGTCACCCGCGCCGGCAGCATCCGGAGCGCAAGGAACCCGGCCCTCTCGGTCGTCGCGTTCGTCGCCGCAAGCCTTCCCCTCCTCATCGTGACGTTCGGCCTCTTCCGGGCGAGGACCTCGTCCGCCCCGACGTTCGGCATGCAGGGACTCGACGTCGTCTACCAGACCCTCCTCCAGGTATCGGGGTCGAGCGACCTCGTCATGGTGCCCTTTATCCTCCTCTTCCTGCTTGGCATCGCCTACACCCGGCGCGAGGACCGGGAGGGGGCGCTCCTCCTCATCCTCATGATGGCCCTCCCGCTGGCGGCAAGTCTCGTCCTCTCTTCGAGGATGCCGATCTTCCCGCGCTACCTCATCTACCTCCTCCCGGTCTACCTCATCGGGATCGCATCGGCGTATCCCGGGCTCTACGCGCTCGTCCGGGACAGAAGGGCGGTCTACCTCGCCGTCGCGGCGGCGTTCCTCATCAGCACCCCCTTCCTTGCGACCTACTACACGACACCCCAGAAGAACGACTGGCGGGGGTTTTCCGCGGAACTCGGCGGGATGACTGCCGAAGGCGATCTCGTCGTCGTGCTGCCGTCCTACGTGGCGCAGCCGCTCGACTACTACTACAGCAACGCGACCGACCGGACCCTTGAGTTCGGGGCAACGACCGGGGAAGGCCTCGCGACGATCCGCGGCCGGTACCCCGACCGGCGTGCGTTCTACGTGATGACCCCCGATATCTTCGCCGCGAACCCCCCGGGGGATGCAATGGACTGGGTCGAAGAGAACACGCAGTGTTACGGGCAGTATACGGGGATCTACCTCTTCGTATCGGCCTAGACGGAGAGCCCAATGGCTGACGCCTACGATCTCTCGGTGATCGTCCCGACCTTCAACGAGGAGGAGAACATCGCCGAAATCATCGAGGCGATCAGCGAAGCCCTCTCAAAGAGCGGCATCCGCGGCGAGGTCCTGGTGATGGACGACGACTCGAGCGACCGCACGATCGGGATCGTCCGGGAGATCGCCGCCAAAACCGACAACGTGCGGCTGATCGTGCGCAGCGAGGACCACGGCCTCTCCCAATCGGTCGTCGAGGGGTTCGGGGCGGCAAGCGCGGATATCCTGCTCGTCATCGACGCCGACTTCTCGCACCCGCCGGAGCTCATCCCCCGCTTTTATGAAGCGATACGGGACGGTGCGGACATCGCCGTCGGGAGCAGGTACATGGAGGGCGGGGATATCGAGGACTGGCCGCTTGCGCGGAGGCTTATCTCGCTTTCGGCCACCGCGTTCGGGCGCATCCTCTTCCCGGAAGTCACTGACCCCGTGAGCGGGTTCTTTGCCGTGCGCCGCGAGGTCGTAGACGGCGCCCCCCTTGCGCCGCGAGGCTACAAGATCCTGATGGAAGTCCTCGGCAAGGGCCGGTGGCGAACGTTTGTCGAGATACCGTTCGTCTTCAGGGACCGTGAGGAGGGGGCGAGCAAGCTCCGGGCCGGCACCGTGCTCGACTACCTCCGGCAGTGCGCCGGTATCGTCCGCTTCTCGATAACGCGCCGGGCCGGGCGGGTCTCGCGGGAGTGGGAGAAGGTCGTCCGGTTCGGGCTCGTCGGGCTCTCCGGGATACTCGTCAATATGGGACTCCTCTACGCCCTGACCGAGATTGCCGGTCTCTACTACCTCGTCTCCGCCGCGATCGCGATCGAACTCTCGATCGTGAACAACTTCGTCTGGAACGACGTCTGGACGTTTAAATCTGCAAAAAATCTCGGGGGGAATTTCCAGCGGTTCTGGTCGTTCCAGGCGGTCTCGATGGCCGGGCTCGCCGTCAATATGAGCCTCCTCTGCCTCCTCGCCGACGTTGCCGGGGTCTGCTACCTCTTCGCGAACCTTGCAGGGATATTCGTCGCGTTCGCCTGGAACTATGCCGCGAACAGGCACTACACGTGGAGGGGGGCATAACCCGGAGGCCTCCTTCAAGAAAAACGGTTTGGAGGTCTCACCCGGAGTACGCCCGGATCACGCCCCGGTAGACGTCCACAGCCTTCTCGAGTTGCTCCACGCTGACCCGCTCGTCCACCGCGTGCAGCGTCGGGATCTCCCCCGGCCCGTACTCCACGACGTCGAAGCCCTTATCGCGGAGGTACTTCGCGTCGCTTGCCGCCCACTGGAGGAACGGCACCGCCGTCCCGTAGACCCGTTCCACCTCGGTGCAGACCGTCCGGACGATCCGGGCGTCCGGGGGCGTCAGGGTCGGTTCGGCGACGTCCGTCTCGCGTATCGCGGCATCCGGGGCGTGTTCGGCGATGCCTCTCCGGAGGTCGTCGAGGGAGCACCCCCACGGCACCCGGACGTCGAGTTCCATACGGCACTGCTCAGCCACGATGTTTGCCTTCTCGCCGCCCTCGATGCGCCCGGGGTTGAACATAACCCGGGTCAGGATCTCGTCCCCTCCCTCGATGCCGAATATCTCGCGGAAGATGCGGGCCGACTGGGCGACGAGCGGCTGCAGGTCTTCTCCGGGGGGGAACGGGTGCGCGTGGACCTCGCGGAGGTAGCCTATGAGATCGAACGCCGCCATGACGGCGCTCTTCCCGACGAGAGGATAGAGGGAACTGTGGCCCGGCCTGCCGCGGAAGGAGAGGTCGACCCGGTAGAGGCCTTTCTGGCCGACCGCCGGGCTCATCGCCGGCGTCGGTTCGGCGATCAGGCAGTCGCGGGGCTCGAACAAGTCCTGCGCAAGCAGCGACCGGATGCCGAGTTCTCCCCCGGTCTCCTCGTCGCAGACGAAGGCGAACTGGGCCTTCGGCTCCACCCCGCTCTCGACGAGGTCCCGGTAGGCGACGAGAAGGGCGGCGCATCCCCCTTTCATGTCGGTGGCGCCCCTCCCCCAGACGTAGCCGCCGGCAACCTCCCCGCTGCAGGGGTCGTGCGTCCAGTCGTCGGGGATGGCGGGGACCACGTCGACGTGACCGCAGAGGAGGAGCCTGGAGCCGGGTTCGGTCGTGATGAGGTTGTCCCTCCCCCCCGGGTGCGAGACGATGCGGTTCTTCACCCCGAGCGAGTCGAGGAACTCCCCGATGAACGCGACGAGGTCGGCCGTGCTCCCCGGCGGGTTCTCGCTCCTGATCCGGATGAGCGATGACGTGAGTCGGGCGACATCCATACGTGGTCTCCTTATGCAGACCTGCTTCTCGCAAACTCGTCGAAGAGCCGGGCGAGCGCCGAGGTATTATAGAGTTGTTTGACGAATTTCGCATCAAAGAACTCGTCGATGAACGTCGAGAGGTACTCGGCCGGGATCGCCTTCTTGTCGTCGGGGTTGAGCACGATGCGGAAACTCCGGTACTGGGCGGGGTCGTCGCTGTCGTAGATGCCGGACCAGAGCATCGGGAGTTCCTCGTACTTCTCCGGGTGCTCGGTCTTGAGCCAGTTGACGAACCCGGGGAAGTGCACCCGGTCGCCGACCTTCTCCTCGTCCAGGCGCCACCGCATATACTCCATGTTCATAATATTCCGGGGCGACATGTAGTTGTAGGCCAGGATGCCGAGGGTGAAGTCGATGTGGGCGAGGGCATCGGTGAAGTAGAAATGCAACACCGGATGAAACTCGGTAGGGCTCTCAAGGATCAGCGATTTGCCATACAGTTTCTGCATGACGCGGGCATACTCGTTCACTTCCAGCATACTCTCTCCTATTGGGGAGAGTGGTTCAAATAATATTCCTTCGATGCAGCGATGGCGGTGATACGGGGCGCTGATGGGCTCCGGTTCGGTAGAACCGGAGCAGGAGATAATGTGAAGCACATTCGACCTGTGGCGTTCTGAAGTGCGACGGTTCGTTAGAACCGGAGCGTGAGCACCGTCAGGTGCGAAGGAGCGGTGTTTGCGCACCGGCAGGTGCGAATGCCGCAACAACGCTAGCCGACATAAGGAGCGATCCCGTGCAGTGGACCGTGGGGAAATCGCCGTGGGGGGTGGGGAC
>JAEZIP010000034.1:0-3785 GCA_023436625.1 Methanobacteriota archaeon
TGCGGGCAGGGTCCATCAAGAACGCGGGCGACCAGGGGATCGTCACCGGGGGGATCATGTACGAGTGTGTGAAGAAGGGCATCCCGTTCGTGCTCGCCGGCTCCATCCGGGACGACGGTCCCCTTCCGGACGTGATCACGGACGTCGTGGAGGCGCAGGACGCCATGCGCCGCCATATCCCCGGTCTCGGGATGGTGGTGATGGTGGGAACGCTCCTCCACTCGATCGCCGTCGGGAACTGCCTCCCCTCGTACGTCAAGACCGTCTGCGTCGATATCAACCCCGCATCGGTGACGAAGCTGATGGACCGGGGGACGACGCAGGCGATCGGCGTCGTGAGCGACGCAGGAACGTTCCTCCCGCTGCTCGAGAAGCAGCTCGAGGGTAAGGGGAAGTGCTAGCGGGTGAGCGGCATACAGAACGGTTCTTCCCGGTCCAGCACGAACTCCCACTCTTCTTTGCACCCGCACTCCGTCTCTCTCAAGGCACGCAGGAGCCCGACGTCGCCAGAGAGCGAGTAGTCGCCGATCCCCTTCACGATCGGGCCGTCGCAGGTCCCGCAGTTGTGCGGCCCCCGCATCTGCCCGCCGCCGACGGGGTCGCAGAGGATGTGCACCGGCGATCCGATCAGCACGTCAAGGACGCTCCAGAGGTACGGCGGGCGGTATGCCTGCTGTTTCCAGAGTCGTTCGACCTCGGTCCTGCTCTGGACGGTGCAGAGGTTCATGGAGATGCTGTCCGCCACGGAGGCGATGTCCCTGATGGAGCGTATCATATCGTCGCGCGCCTCGCGTTCGGTCAGGAACGGCGGTTTCATCAGCAGGTAGGCCTTCATGCCCGCGCCGGCGGTGTGGGCGACCTCTGTGGCACGGAGGAAATCGGCGTACGAGAACCCCTTATCGATGCTCCTCTCCCGGATGAAGTCGTTCGTGGTCTCAAGGCCCACCGCGACAGAGAGCGGTCTTGCCCAGGCGCCGGTATCGATGCCCTCACGGAACTCGCGGATCGCATCGGCATCGACGTATTCGGGCCGTGTCTCGGCGATCACGACCTTGCCCCGGAACGCCTCCGCGACGGCGTGCCGGACGGCGGGAGGGACCTCGTCGGGGTCGAAGAAACTCCCCGACGTGAAGATCTTGAGCACCTGGTAGTCCTCGTCGCGGAAGTTCTCTTTCACCCAGCGGACCTGGCGGATCAGCCGTTCGGCGAGTTCGTCCCGGGGGAGGTCCGGGTAGCGCTCGTGCCGGTAGCCGCACATACGGCACCGGTTCCAGGAACACCCGCCGCTCCGAAAGATTACCGTCAGCGTATCGAGGATCTGCCCTTCATAGAGGTCTTTCCCCCGCCAGGACGCCAGCGGTTTCTCGGTTAATTTGGATAGCATTATACCTCATATTCGTTGATGTACTGGTATGAAAAGGATCGCATGGCTGACGCTCATCGCCGCGATGATGCTCGTCAGTGCAGCATCGGCCGCGTACGTCGCAATCAGTGCTCCACAGACGGTATACGTCGGCGACCAGCTCAAAGTCACGGGCACCACGATCGTGGGGGGGCTTCCCAAACCTTCGCTCGACGCCGGGTTCAGCACGGAGGTTATCCTGTACCGTGCCCAGTACACAAAGCATGAAGTAGGCCGACAGACGATCGTCGTCCAGGAGGATGGGTCGTTCTCCGCGACGTTCGAGACCGCCGGTCTCGAGCCGGGGCAGTACTCGATCGAGCTCATCGACCCCACGCTCTCCACCTTCGGGAGCAGCTCGACGAAACAGCGAACCGTCACCCTGGTCGACCGGTCCGGGAGTCTCACGATATCCTCCCCGCTCAACCAGGACTTCGACGGCACCCTCGATCTCCGGGGGGCCGTCAGTGGGATCGGAGCCGCAGGCGTGCGGGTCCTGGTCGAGCAGGACGGCTTTATCGTTTACGGGCCGGAGTATGTCGGTACCGATAAGAACGGAGTGTTCTCCGTGGAAGTGCCCGTCTCCGGCGGAGGCATGTACGAGGTCACCTTCTCCGATACCAAGGGCTACATCGGCGACGCCGTGTTCGTGGTAGCTGGGACACCCGGTCCGGCGCCGACGGAGGCGATGATCTCCGCGAGCGCCCCCGCCACGCGGTCCGCCCCGGCGTACTTCGAGGTCGAGACCAAGAGCGGCATCGTGACGATCGCAACCTCGGCCGGGATCGACTGGGTGATCGAGTATGTCGATGAGGATGGCGGGCTCCATAAAGTGAATAACAAGGGCATGCTCGAACCCGAGATCGCAGAACTCGTCGCGCGGGGAGGGTCCGTCTACGTCAAGGTCTACCCCATGAGTTACAACGACAGAGGGACGGTGCAGGTCTCGGCCTCGAACGCCGACTCGGTCAGGGTGAGCCAGACCGCGCCCGGTCTCTTCGGGGACGCGACCCCCACCCCCGCCCAGGCTGCCCCGGTCCCGGCGGCCCTGGCACTCCTCGCCATTCTCGTCGTCGTCCTCGCGCGCCGGGGATGAACAACCTTTTTTTGTCCGGTGACCAATAGGTTAAGGCGAGCCGGGATAGTCTAGTCCGGGAAGGCGGTGGCCTTGAAAGCCACTGGTGCCTGGCACCTCGGGAGTTCAAATCTCCCTCCCGGCGCTCACAGTTCACGTCCAGATCGCTGGTGAAAAGTATATCTGCCCTTCTCCTGACCCCTTTCATGCAGAGCTAGCCGCACTGGCCGTTAAGGACCAGGAATTTCATCACGCCAAAGAATCGAGGAGTCTACGCATACAACTCGATTGCCCATGGACTCGAGGAAGAATGGCTCGAGAAGAGCGAGATCGATCTCATCGAAGAATTCATCGCCGAACTCAAGGCACAGAGGGGTATCGGCACTCTCCGGGCAAGATCATCTGCGTCCTCGCCGGCACCGACTACCTGCTGGTCCACAGGGGGAGAACGTGACCTGATGTGGCCGGTCAGCTTTTTTTGGAGCACTTCAGGAGGTGGTGGAACGATGGAAACCTCTTTCCAATCAGAATGATCCGATACTCCCCCATTTCACCGGTTATTTCCCCCTGCACTCCTTAAATATCCTCAAATTTCCGTTTTACCCCTCTGAATGGATTGAACAGGAATAGATTACTTAATAATGATTTGAAACGATAGTGATTTCAAGGCATTTTTTGGGGTCATTCAGGGTCTTCTGCTGAACAGTAACCAGTAACAAGGATCTGCATGGATAACGGCGCGGGGATCGGTCAGAAAGGGGCGTTGTCCGGATCGATGCGTACCGGGGAGGCCGGCAGTACAGATGTAAAATCTTCAGGAGAGAACCTGGTCGTTCCCTCACTGTCCCTTCCCAGAGGAGGCGGTGCGATCCATGGGATGGGTGAAAAGTTTTCCACGAATCCCGTCACAGGAACCGGATCAATGAACGTTCCGATTTTTGCTACTCCGGGACGTTCTGGATTCGGCCCGCAACTTTCTCTTTCCTATGACTCGGGAGCCGGGAATGGTGTATTCGGATTCGGCTGGAGGCTTGCTCTTCCAGCCGTAACACGGAAGACCGACAGGGGTATTCCCCGGTATTTTGACAGGGTAGAGTCGGATGTGTTTATCCTATCGGGAGGGGAAGACCTTGTGCCTGCGGGTCCCCTTCCGGATCGGGGTAAGTATGCCGTCACGAAATATCGCCCCCGCACCGAAGGGCTATTCGCCCGTATCGAACGCTGGACCGACACAGAGACCGGGGACACGTTCTGGAGAACAATCTCGAAGGACAATATCACAACGGTCTATGGGAGAACCTCCAACTC
>JAEZIP010000038.1:0-9421 GCA_023436625.1 Methanobacteriota archaeon
TGGTTCCCCCTGCGTAGGCGAGCCCCGGGGCGGTGCGGCAGCCGCGGGCGAGGAGGAGTCCTGCGGCAGCCCCGGCGAGGGGCGCGATGTAGAACGGCATGGTGATCCCGAGACCCGGGACCGGCGTTGCGAAGGCGTAGGCGACGAGCGATACGGTACCGACGGCGACGAGGGTCTTGTAGCGCGAGACCCGGCCTCCTGCGACCACCCCGATGGTCACGAAGAGGGGGATGACGGCGCCGCCGACGTTGACCGCGATGATCGCGTCCCCGACAGGGATTACCGGGATGTCGATCAGGCTGCCGAGCAGCGCTCCCGCGGTCACCAGCACCGCCTGGTAGAATCGGAGCCCGATCGATTCAAAAGCCCCCTCGGTGACGAGGAGCAGGTTGAAGATGACCAGGGCCGGTATGAGGACCGCCAGCGCGATGAGGATATGCTCCGGGCTGAAGGGGAGCGGCAGAATTGCGATCGTGGGTAGCTCGGTCTCCATAGGCCTGATGTTACCGGACGGGTCCATGCCATAAATAGTTTCATCGGTATGACCTGCGGCGGGCCTTCGGGCCGGGACGGTGTCGGCCGGCTTCGTCCAACCTGCCACGAGTCCCTCCACGGACCGATGCTCCTTGCCTGTTGTATGGAAAAGGGAGGTACAGGAGAAAACAGAAACCAGAAATTGCGTATTTTATAATCCTTTTTAGATAGATATATTCATATAGGGACAATCAAAAATAATGATAAACAATACCTCCTTCCTCGAATCGAATAACGGAAACCGGATAACAGATCCCGGGGGAATATTCCGCAGTTGGATGGTCATCCGGGAATACCGGGTGTGCATCGGGGTAGCAGGTGGTTGAGAACGGCTCCGTTCGCTCCGACCGATCGCATCTTTGCGGAGAAGCATGACGACTGCCTTTACTGTTGAGGACCTGATCCGGCATCTGGAGCGGCTTCAGGCACGCGGCCCAATCCCGTTCGACGTGAAGAGCGGAGAGGTCTTTGGTATTCTCTGCCCCTGCGGCCAGGATAGACAGACCCTGATTGCCATTCTCATGACGATGCTCTTCCCCGTCTCCGGGTTTGCCGAGCGTTCGCCGCTTGCAATTCTCGGGAATCTCGGGGACCTGCGGCGGAGCATGGGTCTCGTCCTCCGGGAGTCGGTGCTCGACCCTGCGCTGACCGGCAGGGAGAACCTGGACTTTCACGCACGGTTGCACGGCCTGGGCGAAGAGGTCCGGAGAAGGAGGATCCCCGAGGTCGTAGGGCTCTTCGGAATTGCCGGGAGCGCCGACGCCGCGGTTGAGACCTACTCCCCCGCCATGGTGCAGCACCTTGAGATCGCCCGGGCATTTCTTGCGCATCCCGGCGTCCTCTTCCTTGCCGAACCGACGAAGGGGCTGGACGAGCCCGGCCGCCGGGAGATCTGGGACCTGCTCCGGCGGCTGAACCGCGAGCGGAGGGTGACGATCGTCTTTACGACTCACGATGTGGCTGAAGTGGAGGCAATCTGCACCCGGGTTGCAGTGGTGGACGGCGGGGAGGTCGTAGCCCTGGATACGCCGGAGACCCTCCGGGCGGTGATGTCTCTCGACGATACGCCGCTCGAATTCGACGATACCTCCTGAGGAGCCCCGCTCGCGCACCGGCCGGTGAAGACGGGTGGCAGAAGCGGTCGGGAGGACCAAAATCCCTTTTATCTCCGCGGTCATGACATAAGTGTATGACCGACCTTCATCTCCCGCTTGTGTTCCTGCTCGTCGCCGGGAGCACCCTCGCTGCCGTGCTCGTCGGCGGATGTCTCGGCGGTGGTCCGGCATCGGGGGACCAGAACATCCGCATCGTCTCTCCCGCCGAGGCGTCCGCCCTGATCGAAGAGAGGGAGGAAGACCCGAAGTTCGTCGTCATCGATGTCAGGAGACCGGACGAGTTCGCCGGCGGGCATATCCCGGGTGCGATCAACATCGACTCGGTGGACTTCTCGGAGCACCTTGATAGCCTCGACCCGGGCGGAACCTATCTCATATGCTGTCTGCGGGGCGGACGGAGCGCCGGTGTCCGCGAGTTGATGCGGGAGGCCGGATTCCGCGAGGTCTATGATATCGAAGGCGGCATGAGCGCCTGGAAGACTGCCGGGCTCCCGGTGGTCACGGACTGATCCTCACTCCTCGGGCTTCACGTAGGTGACGCCTTCCGGCTCCTCCGCTTCGCGGGTCTCTATCACGATGGTACGGGAGATCCGGTTGAAGAGCCGCTGTTTTGAGCCCGGCATGGCGAGCCACCCGATCAGGCAGTCGGGGATCAAGAGAAACGCTTTGCCGAGACTCTCGACCGCGGCGGCGGCAAACCCGATATCTTCCCCGGCGGGGCCGGTGACCCGGATCTTCAGCGCCATCTTGCCGATGGACTGGCCCTGGTATCCCTCGAGCAGCGTCCAGTAGAGGAAGAGGACGACCGAGGAGAGGCTTATCGAAAGGAGCCCGGGGTCTATCGTAAACCTCCAGGAGGGCGGCAGCCGGTCGGAGAGCGCCCAGAGGGGCAGCCCGATCAGGATGATATCGATGAGCCAGGCCCAGAACCGCGTTTCCCATCTGGCGAGGTAGAGAGTGACCATATCATTCTCCTGTCGTCCTCCGTTGGTCTTAAGGATTCCCCCGGATCGGGTCAGGTATGGCCGGTCATACTGCAAAAGAGGGAACTATCCGATATAACTCAGTTCTTCCCGGCCCCGGGCTTCTTCGGCTTCCTGGATCTTTGCTATGATCTGCTCCATGTTCTCGGCACGCTGCTGCAGGGAGGTGTGGTCGACCTCGATCCCGATCAGGCGGGAGAGGACCGCAAGGAGATTGTCGGCGCTTTTCGGGTCGACGATGTAGCCGCTCGTCTCGCCCATCAGGCAGATCCCCTCGATACCCCGCGCTTCGCCGAGGCCGAGCAGGAGGCCTGAGGCCCCCACGATCATCCCGTCGCTCCCGGCGTTCTCAAACGACCCCCCCGCGGCCTCCACCTCCGGCCGGAGATGCCTCATGTTGACGGCGGAGAGCACCCTCGGGTTCTCGACCAGGTGGCCGCCACCGTAGCCGCCGAGTGCGTAAACCCGCCGGACGCCGAGGTCTTGTGCGATGTCGAGGTAGTATTCGGCCAGGATGTAGTGGCCTTCGGCAGAGTTGCTCTGGAAGTCCCCCACGAGAAAGAGGACCGCTCTTCCGTCCTTCTCGCAACGGTAGATCTCGTTGTTGACGAGATGAGTGACGCCCTCCTCGTCGACGATCACCTGCGGCGGGAAGTGGATCGAAGAGATCTCCCCTATCTTCTCGCCGTCGAGTTCATGGATCAGGTGGTCGGCAACGAGTTTCCCGACATGCCCGATGCCGGGCAGCCCCTCGACCAGGACCGGGGCGTCGATGTTGTCGTCTCTCAAAAAGGTTACTGTGACGTGTTCCATCTGCGTACGGCCCTCCTGTAGTTACCGTACCTATCCTGCGGGGAAAAGCGTGCCGGGTGGGCCGGCCGACACGACCGGCCGCAGACCGGGCAGACGGGAGAGAGTGTGTACCTCAGGTCATCCGGACAGCGGCGAATGCGATTGCTCATATGGTTCTATCCGGCCTTCTGCTTCCGGATAAACTTACCGGAGCCGCCTGCCCGCTCGACCACGCCGACGGCGGCGCTTGCTGCCTTCTCGATCGCCTTCTCGGCTTCCTTATAATCGGGTGCGGTCACTTTTATCCGGTATTTCGGGGCTCCGACGTAGATCAGGTCGATCTCCACATCTTCGACCTTCGGCTGCGCACTCCGGAGCGCCCGGCGGATCACGTTGACGCCGTCGGGCCGGGACGACGTCAGAATGAGGTGCCCCGTGATGGTCACTCTCGAGACCTTTACGTTCTCGTGCGCGACGGTGATAAGCGCTTTTTTGACCTGTTCGTCGAGTTTCAGCCGGTCTGCCGCCTCGCCGCCGGTGGTGACGATATCCTCGAAGGCCGGGTACAGCTGACCGTATTCACGGTATATGGTCTCCTCGATGATGCCCCTGTCCACTCCCGCTGCCTCGGAGGCGAACCCGATCCACTTGGCGGCCTTCTGCTCGTTCTTCCACTCGTGAATCTTTTCGCGCCGCTGGTGTTCGTTTACGTCTTTTAACGAGAGGTCGATGTGGCCGCGATCGGGGTCCACATTCAGGACTTTGCAGACGACCTTCTGTCCTTCTCTGACGTAGTCCCGGATGTACTTAATCCAGCCCCGTGCTATCTCGGATATCGGTATGAGCCCTCTTCGCTCGTCGTACTCATCCAGGGTCACGAACGCCGCAAAGTCTTTGACATCCGCGACCGTGCAGACGACGAGTTCTCCTTCTTCGGGCCACTCTCTCTCATGCATGGAATTTCACTCGAGTACTGCCAGTATCTCAGCCTTTATATCAGCTTTCCCACCGTGGGGCTCTGCAAGGATACGCCCGCAGACATTGCATCCCACAACGGTACTCGCTCTCTCAAAGACTATCTGTTCGTTCTCACAGTCAGGACACTTTACCCGGAGGAATGTGCTCCTGTTCTCTCTGTTCACCCGGACCATAATAACCTCACTCCGTAAGTTCAAATTTACCGATCCGGAATCCCGGCCGGAGGTGCGCCTTTCCACAGACCGTGCACCGGTACCTGACATTGATCTTCTTCGTCGGCTTGTCGCCGCCGGGCACCTTGCTGAATTTGCCCATGTTGCCCACCATGCTTCTACGCCCTTTCTGGCGGTCGATCCAGTTGAAGTGGCGCACTTTGCCCTTCTTTACCTTCACGACTTCATGAGTCTGGTGGTTTCTGCAGAACGGGCAGTAGGTCTTGAATTTTGATGGCATTTTCATGATAGTAGCCTCTATTCGATAGATACGAGTACCTATATTACTTGTTAAGCCTAATATTTAAGGCTATGTCGTGCTCGCAGAGCACATCTGCATTGTTTTCCGGCAGGGTGACGATATCCCCCCGTTCCAACGCGTAGGTCCTGCCGTCCACGCCCATGAACGACTCCATATCGGAGAGGATATGCACGAGGGCGCAGGGGGATTGGACGGGACGGGGAACGGCGGCTGCCGGGGTCCCGGAGGGTTCCGGGGTCTCGTCGCTCTCTTCGATCCGGAGAGCGGCGGCTGCACCGCCGCCGAAGGAGTAATCTTCCCCGTGGACGAGCGCTTCCCGGCACCCCTCGATGGCGTCGACGATCTGACCGTACATCGCCCGTTCCGCCGGGAGCATCTTCCGGGTCTCTTCCTTGTCGGTGTACTGCCCCTCGACCTGCTGGAACGCAAGGTCGAGGATCTGCCGGGTCCGAACCGCGAAGATCTCCTGCACGGTCTCGGTGACGCTCCCTATCTCCTCGATGAGCAGGCTTCCCGCCCGGCTCTCCAGGGGGTTTTTCAGGCCGTAGTAATCTGCCTTGAGTTTCTCGACGTACGCCCTGGCATCGTCGTAAAGACCGGGCTCGATATGCGAGAGCCTTCCCGAGTGATGCATGTCGAGCAGCATCTGCCGCAGTTTCTCAAGGAGGTCGGTGGCCATGCTTCAAGCACCCCCGGTGATCTCTGCCATGTTCCGGCAGCAGAGGAAGACCGCGAGCGCTTCGGGGACGCCCTGGACCCCTGCTTTGAGCGTGTAGGTGTTCCCGAGCAGGGATGTGGTGAAGTTCGCCTTCATGTCCACCCGAACCTCCCGGTCGCCGAAGACCACGGCATCGACGAGCGGGTCGAACTCCGCGAAGTCCCGGATATCGAGCGGAACCACCCGCATCCCGCTGCCGCCGTGCAGCGACCCCGGCGTTCGGATCAGCCGCTTGATATCGGTCGTGACCGGCTCGTCGGCACGTGCTCCGGCGTCCCGGATCCTCTCCTCGAAGTCTGGTGCGGCCGCGATCGCCCGGACGACCCGGTTCTTGAGGAGTTCTTCTGGCTCCTTCTCGAGGAGGACGTCGAGGTCCGCGAGGAACTCCGCGGCCGTTCGTTTCCCGATACCTTCAAGCCCCGCGAGATAGGCCGTCGCCTCCGCCGGGTCGAGGGCCGCGAGTCCTGCGAGGTGAGCCCGGAGCGCATCGGCGTAGCGCCGCCGCCATCCGGGTTTCGCGCCTCCCGGAGCGAGCATCACGGCCGGGTCGAGCCCGATGCCGCAGACGTAGTCGACGATCTCGCGCCGCTCCGGGCTCCCCCATCCCCGGACGGCGATATCGGTGACGTGGATATGGTAGCCGCGCCCCCCGGAGAAGGCTACCCGGATGTGGCTCTTGGCAAAGCCGAGTTCGTCGGTCAGCATCCCGAGCAGTTTCTCGGTCTCCTCCTTGACCCGCGCAAGCATCATCGCGTAGGGGCCGCGGACGATATGGTCGGCATCGAGATCGAAGATGAGGTCGGCGCCGGCCCAGTGCTTATCGTTCATCGTCGGCGCCGACGGCGTCTGGTAGTAGGCCGTCGAGTAGTAGACGTGGGCGGGGACCAGGCTCCTGACGTATGCCGTCAGTTCCTGCGGATCCATAAACGCCATATGCCGCCGCATCCGGACTTCGGCCGCGGCATCGAAGAAGACGAAACCCCATTCGCGCTGCTCAAGGGAGGACGGGACGGTGAGGTTCTGCCTCTGGTAGTACTCCGTGAACCTCTGCTTCACAAACTCGAGCGTCGCGGGCTTCATGAGAACGTCTTGATCATGTATGGGCCCACTCGTTCATATCCCTGTTTCCTGTAGTAGGGCCGCACCCCGACACCGCTCATCACCGCGAGGTGTCCATAACCGTGATCGCGGGCCTCCTCCTCGGCGGCGGAGAGGAGCTCGCTGCCGAAACTGCGGTGCTGCCACTCGTCGGCGGACGCCGGGGTGCTGATCGGGACCACGCTCCCGTAGACATGGAGCTCGCGCAGGAGCGCCGCGTCGGCAAGCTCGTCGCGGAAGGGCCGGTGCGGGAACCGGAGGCGGGCGAACCCGACCAGGGCGTCGTCCGAGCCGGCCTGGATGAACCGCTCCTCCCCGCCGCAGGCCCGGTAAACCCGGGTCGAGACCGCCACCTCCTCCGGTTCGGGCGATCTCCCCACCTCGCGGCAGCGAATGCACCGGCACCGGAGCCCCTGCGAATGAAGCCGCGCCTCTGCAAGCTGCCGGAAGTTGCTGTGCCGCGAGCCCGCGACGATCAACTTTGCGGGGATGTCGCGCTGGATCCGCTGGAGGCGGACGTACTCCGGGAGGAGCGATTTCGCGTAGGCGACGAGATCGATCAGCTCCTCCTCGGAATAGGGCCGGTACTCACCCCTTTCCCAGAGGGCCTCGATCTCTGAAGCCGGCGTCACCAGGGTCGGGTAGATCTTCAGGAAGTCCGGCCGGAACCGTTCATCGGAGAAGAGTTCGCGAAACATCCGCCGGTCGTCCTCAACGCTCGCTCCGGGGAGGTTCGGCATCACGTGGAACCCGACCTTCAGCCCGGCGTCGCGAAGGAGGCAGTTCGCCGCGACCGAGTCCGCGACCGAGTGGCCCCGGCGGTTGTAGTCGAGGATCCGGTCGTCCAGTTGCTGGACGCCGAGTTCGACCTTGGTCACGCCCATCGCGAGCATCCGGTCGATCTGCTCCTCCCGCGACCAGTCCGGCCTCGTCTCGAACGTGGTCGCGATGCACCGGACTCTCGCCGACTCGTTCGCGGCAAAGATCGCCTCGAGATCGGGCTTCTCCGGCGGGACCCCGGCCCGGGGGTAGTCGTTCATCGCCTGCACGGCGGCGCCGACGAACCACTCCTGGTACTCGACCGGCCGGGCGGTCATCGTCCCGCCCATCACGATCAGTTCCGCCTTGTCGACGTGGTGCCCGAGCGCCTCGAACTGCCCGAGGCGGGCCTGCACCTGGTCGTAGGGGTCGAACGCGTGCTCTCTCGCCCGGAGCGCCGCCGGCTCCTCTCCCGTGTAACTCTGGGGTGACGCAAAGGGGTGCTCCGGCCCGCCGGGGCAGGGGAGGCACTTCCCGTGGGGGCAGGGGGGGGGCGAGGTCATCACCGCGACGGGCGCCACCCCGGAGAGCGTCCGCGTGGGTTTGACCAGGAGAAGCGGACGGAGCCGCTCGCGCTCCTCGGGCGTGGCGGCGGCGAGGATCGCGGAGTTTTTGGGCATACTGATGCAGTACTCCCGGCAGACGTCGAGTTTGAGCTTCTGGATGTCTGCAGGACCGGGCCCGGTAGAAAGGATGCGGGAGATGATCTCCCGGAGAGTGTCGGTATCGTTCATCGTTTAATGTTCGGTTGCAATCCGTTCGGAGTGAAAATCGGCGTGGTATTCGATGTAGGGGTTATGGTTTGCCCGGATGTGGTGGACGATCTCGTCGCCCAGCGTAAGGATAGCCTTTTTATGGGTGACCTTATTCTTATGGATGTGGACGGGTGAGATGCGGAGAGCGTTGTACTGGTCGGTCGGAACATCCTCTCCGGTGGTACTCTCATAGTACTTTCTGACGTGGACTAACAGCATATGTAAGTGGAGCAGCTCTTCCTTTTGCACGATATCACCTTTCCTCGAAGAATACTACTGTCCGCGGGTAGATATAATTTGTTGGTGATCTTTTTATATGCACAAGATGCGGGCGGTCGGAGCGTTCATCGGGCTTGCAATAGGCGACGCACTGGGCGCGCCCCTGGAAGGCCTTCCTCCGCGTCCATTTCCTGTAACGGAGATGTCAGGGGGCGGGATTCACAATACCCTTCCGGGCCAGTACACCGACGATACCCTGCAGGCGTCAGCCCTAGCGCAGACCCTCGTCGGGTGCGGGAAGTTCGATCCGGACGACTTCGCCCGACGTCTGGTTTTAGCATACCGGGCCTATCCGGAGTTCTTCGGGCCGACGTCCCGCGCCGTCCTCGACCTGATCGAAAAGGGCGTCCGGCCTTCGGCTGCCGCGAGGACGGTGCACGAGGCGCGGGGCGGGAGCAGGAGCAACGGGAGCGTGATGCGCGGGGTCCCGGTCGGCATCTTCTACCCGCCACAGCAGGTCCGGGAGGTGAGCCTCGCCGCATCGGCCATCACGCACTTCGACCCCGTCGCCGGCGAGGCCTCGGCGTTCGTCAACCGCATGGTCGGCGGGATGTGCCGGGGAGAAGAGGCGGATACGGCCTTTTACCGGGCGCTTGCGGCCTGCCCTGACCCGGAACTCCGGGGTTTGCTCGAGGACTACCGGGCGTATCCGCCCGACCCCTCGCTCGACGCCGTCCTCTGCACACACTGCGCCGTCAGTATCTTCATGGACGCCCCGTCCTTTTGCGATGCGGTGGTCGCGGCGGTCAACCTCGGGGGCGACGCCGATACCGTCGGCGCGATCGTCGGCGGACTCGCCGGGGCGCGCTTCGGGTGCCGGGCGATCCCGGAGTCGTGGCTCTCGGCGCTCCATGACCGCGACGACCTCCTTGCTCT
>JAEZIP010000071.1:0-33687 GCA_023436625.1 Methanobacteriota archaeon
TCGAGGGAGTCGGGTTCTACCTATCCCCGGACTACTCGAGGCTGACCGACCCGGCCGTCTGGATCGCGGCGTTCGGGCAGGCTTTCTTCTCGCTCTCCGTGGGCATGGGAATCCTGCTCACCTTCGGGAGTTACCTCAAGAGTGGAAACCTCTTTTTGGATGCATCGATCATCGCTGTCGCCGATATGGTGATTGCAATCCTTGCAGGGCTCGTAATCTTCCCGCTGGTCTTCACTGTGGGTCTCGACCCCGCAGCCGGGGTGAACCTTGCGTTCATCACCCTGCCCTCCGTCTTTATGGAGATCCGGTACGGCATGCTGCTCGGAGCGCTCTTCTTCCTGATGCTCTTTACTGCAGCGCTTACCTCGGCGGTCTCCATGCTCGAGGTCCCGGTGGCGGCGCTGATGGACTCGTACGGTTATCACCGGAAGCGTGCCACGCTCCTCGTCTTCGCCGCAGTCATGCTCCTCGGGCTTCCGTCCGCCCTGAGTTACACCGCCCTGAACCTCGAGGTCTTCGGGACTCCGTTCCTCGACCTCGCCGATTACGTGTTCGGGACGATCGGCCTCATCGTCGCAGCGCTGATCGTGAGCCTCGTCGGCGGGTGGTTTATGGGCCGCACCCGGATCTGCGCGGAGATCGGCGGGTGCGGGTGGCAGCAGAAGGTCTATATGGCACTCATCCGCTACTGTGTTCCGGCAATCCTGCTGATCACGCTCATCGGCAGTTTTCTCCGGGTCACGGGATGAGGTCAGGTCCGACCTGATTCAGATCTCCGGCACCTGCTCCTCTGCCCGCCTGCTCTTCTCCTGTGCCTGGAGGACGTCAAGGACATCCTGCATATCGGGAACCGTGGTCGCCGGGTATTCCCCGACGAATATGATGTGCCGGAACTCGTCTACGACGATGTTTGCCCGCCGGGAGTAGCCCTTTTGACTATCGAAGACATCGTACATCTGCGCTACTTCGCCGTGGGGCCAGAAGTCCGCAAGAAGCCGGGTCTTCTTGATACCGAGTCTCACCGCCCACGCCCGCTTGCAGGGGACGGAGTCCACGCTGATCCCGAGGGCGACGGCACCAAGGGCGTCGAATGCTTCCCGGTTCGCCTCGAGCGCCTCCATCTGCCTGGCACAGATGCTGGTCCAGGCCAGCGGGTGAAACGAGAGGATAACCCGCTTCCCCGGGAAGTCCAATACCCGGATTTCATTCCCGTCCTGGTCCGGTATCGAGAAATCCTGAGCCTGTTCGCCGACCTCGACCATCCTGTATCACCGGGTGAGACTCCGGTCCCGACACTGATAAAATTTTCTCACGATAATCCTGCCCGCCCCCTCCCGGCTATTCGCCGTGCACGGGACCGACGGCGACTCCCGCACCCGGCCGCTGCCCGCCCGTTGCTCGAAGGGCTGCCGGATGTGTCCCGCAGGTTTAAGGCTCCTGCTGGCAAGACTACTGCAATGCCACCTGCCACCGATATTGCGATCATCGTCCTCCTGATACTCGTAAACGGCTTCTTTTCGATGGCGGAGTTCGCGCTCGTCTCTGCAAGAATGGCACGCCTGCAGAAGAGAGCAGCGGAAGGCGACTCCGGGGCGGCGACCGCCCTCGAACTTGCCGCGGACCCGACGCAGTTCCTCTCCACCATCCAGATTGGCATCACCCTCGTCGGGATCCTGGCCGGGGCTTTCGGCGGGGCGACGCTCGCGGGGCCTCTCGCGGAGGAATTCGCCGGATTTCCCTTGATCGCGCCTTACAGCGGCCCGCTCGCGGTCGTAACCGTCGTCGCCGCCATCACCTACTTAACGCTCGTCGTCGGGGAGCTGGTGCCGAAGCGGGTGGCCATGACTCACGCCGACCGGATTGCATCGCTGGTCTCGCGCCCGATACGGCTCCTCTCGCTGGTCGCCGCACCGCTCGTCCGGCTGCTGAGTGCCTCGACCGAGGGGGTTCTCATGCTGCTCGGGGTGCGAAAGCCATCGGGGCCCGAGGTTACGGAGGAGGACGTCAGGGTCCTGATCGGGCAGGCCACCCGGGCAGGTGTCTTTGAGGAGGCGGAACAGGATATGGTGGAGAGCGTCTTCCGCCTCGCCGACCGGCGGGTCAGCGTGCTGATGACCCCGCGGCCCGACATCGTGGCCGTGGACGTCGAGGACCCCGCCGAAGAGAACTGGCAAAAGATGGTGGATTCCGGGCATGTTTATTTTCCGGTCTACCGCGACCGCCTGGACAACCTGCTCGGCGTCGTCTCGGTCCGCAGCCTCTGGGCGCGGATGATCGCGGGCGAGTCTCCCGACCTGTCGAAAGCAATCGAACCCGCCTTCTTCGTGCCCGAGAGCGTCCCGGCACTCTCGGTTCTCGACGAGTTCAAAACCTCCGGGGCGCGGATCGCCCTCGTCACCGACGAGTACGGGAGTATCCAGGGTCTGGTTACCATCCATGACATCATGGAGTCGATCGTCGGCGGCATCCCGTCGGCCGAGCACCCGCCCGAGGGTCCGGCGGTCCGTCGTCCGGACGGGTCGTGGCTCCTCGACGGGATGCTCCCGGTCGACGAGTTCCATGATCTCCTCGGCGTGGGCACCCTGCCCGGGGAGGGTCGCGGGTATTATCAGACGCTCGGCGGGTTCGTGATGATGTATCTCGAGCGGACGCCGAATACCGGAGACCGGTTCGTCTGGAACAATCTCCGGTTTGAGGTTCTCGATATGGACGGCCACAGGGTCGACAAGGTGCTGGTCGCTCCGGTGGCTGCCGGGGAGGAGAAAAAAGAGTAATCCCTACCCGATCTGAACGAGGCTGACGGTGAACGTAAGGTCTTCGCCCGCAAGACGGTGGTTCGCATCGATGGTGACCGCGTCGGGCGAGATGCCGGTGACCGTCCCTGGCAGAACCTGCCCGTTTTGCAGGGTTATCCCGACCTGTTCTCCGACGGTCAGGTTCTCGACGCCGGAGATGCCGGCCGGGTCGACGGCAAAGACGAGATCCTCCCGGTACGGCCCGTAGGCCTGGTCGGCCGGAATATGGAGGGTCTTTTCCTCTCCCACCTGCATCCCGACGACGCCAGCGTCGAAACCCGGGACCACCTCCGCCTTGCCGACGGTGAACCCGAGCGGCTCACCGCCGACGGAACTGTCAAAGACCGTTCCGTTCTCGAACGTGCCGGTATAGTGGACCAACACCCTATCTCCGGACTTCACCCGCGCCTGTTCGCCGACGTTCCCGGTACAGCCCGAACAGAAGACGAGGGCGCACGCGATCAGCAGCAGGATGCCATGCACGTACCCCTGCCTCATAGTTCTCCCTCGCCCTCGAGCGCCTTCCTGAAACACTCCACCGCTTCCGCAAACCTGCCCTGCCGGTCGAGTGCTTTCCCTTTCAGGTACCATGCACGGGTATGGCGGGGGTCGGCCGCGAGGACCTTATCGAAGCAGGCGGTGGCCTGATCGGATTTGCCCAGGTGACCGAGGGCGAGCCCCTTCGCAAGCCAGGCATGGACGCCCCCGTCACCCAGTTCGATTGCCCTGTCAAACGCTTTGACGGCATCCTCGTGCCGCCCCAGTGCATCCGTGAGCACCCCCGTAGCGTTCCAGACGGCCGCATTCTTCGGATCGACCGAGAGCGCCTTTTCGTAACTCAGCAGGGCGTCTTCGTACCTGCCCGCCTTCTCGAGCACCGTCCCCCGCATAAAGAGGGCGGCGGGGTTCTCGTCCTGGAGGACGATGATCTTGTCGATCGACTTGACCGCTTCCCCGTAACGGCCGAGGTGGATAAGGGCCGATGAGCGGGCATGGAGGGTCTCGATGCTGGCCGGTTCCCGGTCCAGCACCTGCGTGTAGGCGGCGAGGGCATCCTCGTACCTGCCGGCCTTCTCGTGGGCCTCCCCGAGTCTTCGCAGGGTGAGAGCATCCGCCGGATCGGCCTTGATCACCTTCTCGAAGCATTCCACCGCATCGGCATAGCGTCCGAGCCACATGAAGGTCTCTCCGCGCCGCTGCCAGGCAGCCCAGTTCTCCGGGCTGGCCCTGACGATGCTGTCGGAACACTCGAGCGCCTCTTCATACCGCCCCATGTGAACGAGGGCACTCTCGAGGGTATACCATGCTTCGGCGTCACGCTCGTCGCCCTCGAGCACCAGCGCGTACTGCCTGATCGCGTCGCCGAACCTCCCGTCCCTCTCGAGTGCCATGCCGAATGCCATTCTCGCATCACGGTCATCGGGGGAGATCCCCAGGTAGTGTTCGTATGCAGCTCCCGCCTCTTCGTGTCTGCCGATGGCTTCCAGCATATCCGCCCGGATCTTTGCAACCGCGGCATTCGAGGCGTCGGCGGCGAGCACCCGGTCGCAGCACTCGATCGCTTTCTGGTGTCTGCCGAGCCGTGCGAGCGCAACAGCGAGCGCAAAGCACGCGCCGGCATCTCCCGGCCGCCCTTCGGTCACTTTCGCATAACACTCCGCTGCATCCGCGTACTGCCCCATCCTCTCCAGGGCCCGGCCCCGGTTGAACCACGCAACGAGGTCGCCCGGATCGGTCTCGACGGCCTGCTTAAAACGTCCGGCGGCCTCCTCATACCGCCCGAGCGTGGCAAGAACGAACCCGAGGTTCATCAGGTAGCCGCCGGCATCCGGATCGGCTGCAAGGAGCGCTTCGTAGCACTCGGCCGCCGCAGCATAGCGTCCGAGCCCCTCGAGGATCCGGGCCTTCCGGGCAAGCGTCCCGAAGTCCCCGGGAATTGCCCGCGTCACCCGGTCGACGGCTTCGAGCGCCTCTTCGTATCGCCCGAGGCGCTCAAGCGCCATGCTCCTGCCGGACAGGGCGACCCGGTCGGCGGGGTCTCCCGGAAGTACCCGGTCGAAGCATGCGAGCGCCTCCTCATACTGCCCGAGGTGCATGAGTGCGTCTCCCCTGCTCTTCTCCGCTGCCGTATCCCCGGGATTGATCTTGAGGACGGCATCGAACGTCTCCGCCGCCTCCGCGTACCGCGAGAGGTGGAGCAGGGCAGCTCCCTTCCGGTGCAGGAGATGAAGGTCTTCTCCGCCGGCGTCCTGCATCCGGTCGAAAGACGCCAGCGCATCGCCGTACCTGCCGAGGTCCATGAGGAGATCTGCCTTCATTGAGCGGGCAACAGTGTTATGCGGCTCTTTCTCGAGGATCGCATCCAGGCAGAGGTTAGCCTCGTCGTACCTCCCGAGGTGGAGGAGTGCGGTACAGCTCCGCTGCAGAATGGAGACGTTCCCGGGGTCGACCTCGAGAACGTTCTCGAAGTCTTTCTGCGCCTCTGCATACCGCCCGAGGTGGAGCAGCGCAACCCCCCGGCAGTTGTAGACGATCTCGTTCAACGCGTCGAACTTCAACGGCTTCTGCTTCCGGGGAGTGCCCTGCTCGTCCCTCTCGAAGAGTGCAAGATCGGTGCTGCTCCCGATCCACTTCATCCCGGTCATCGCCCGGTTCTCGAGCACGCGGTCGAACGACCTGACTGCCTCGGCGTACTGGCCGAGACGGAAGAGCGCCATGCCGCGGGCGTACCAGATCTGGACCTGACCCTGATCGTGCTTCAGGATCTGGTCGAAACTCTTGACCGCCCGGTCGTAGCGGCCGAGCGTATCGTAGACCATCCCCATGGAGTAGCGCACCGGGATGTGGTCCGGGTCGGCGAGAGCGACCTTATCGAAGCAGTCCATCGCCTCTGTATACTTTCCTGCCCGGAGGAGCAGCGAGCCGCGGTGGTACCAGGCGGGGATGTTGGGCTCGACGGCGGCGATATCCCGGTAGCAGACGGCAGCGTCCTGGAACCGGCCGAGGTATTCGAGCGCCCGGGCTTTGCCGTAGAGCGCGTCGAGGTTGTGGGGTTCCGTCTCGAGCAGCCGGGCGAACGTCTCGACGGCCCCGGGGTAATCCCCGCGGTACAAAAGAGCGGTCCCGATGCGTGCGAGGGCATCGGTGCTGCCGGGGTTCACCCTGAGGATCTTCTCAAAAGAGGCCGCTGCTTCCCGGTAGTCGCCGGTCCGCTCGAGCATCCTCCCGTGCTTCTCCCGCAGGACAACGTCCTCCGGATTTCCGGCCAGCGCTCGAGCGTAGGCTGCCGCAGCGTCGGCGTACCGGCCGAGCTTCTCAAGCATCTCTCCCTGCCAGTATGAAGCGTTCGTGTCTGCGGGTTTCCCTTCGACGACCCTCGCGAAACATCCGGCCGCCTCTTCGTAGACGCCGGCCCGGGCGAGGACGTGTCCCAGCGCCCGCAGTGTTTCGGCGTCGCCGGGAGACGACTCGAGAGCCTTCCTCAGCCACTCAGCGGCTTCGCCGTCCTTGCCTAGACAGGCGAGCGCCTGGCCCATAAGTAGCCTGACCGAGCCGTTCTCAGGATCGACCTTGAGCGCCTTCTCGAAACTCTTCACCGCTTCACTGTAGTTCCCGGCCTCAAACTGAGACATCCCCTGTTTTATCGAGGGGTTTGCATTCTTCCCCTGACCCAGAATATTACCGAAGAAATCCATCCGACACCATCTGCCGCTGCTCGTTTACTCCACGATTCTTCAACGCTGCACTCTCTCTAAACGGTTACCCGTGGAGGAGGCAACCGCTGTTTTTCTACGATTGATGCGCCGGCCACTATTTGAAAGGACCGGTTTGTGTAGACAGGCGGGTATAGACTATAATGGGTGTTATGGATTCATAAAAGAGTGCCGCCGTAAAAACCATGCATTGTGCCGGAGTCCCGGATCCCCCCGCAGGTTGCGGGGCGTGATCCCGGAAGAGAGGTGGGTTGAACCACCGCTCTCCGGTCAGACATCCAGAATGGGTTCGAACTGCGACTTACCGACCGGGCCGTGGAAACTTGAAATCCGCGGGTCCATCCCGCAGACCGGGCATACGTAGTCCTCCGGCAGGTCTTCGAATGCGGTGCCCTTCGGATAGCCGCGGAGCGGCTCGCCCCGCTTTTTGTCGTAGACGTAGCCGCAGATCTTGCAGACGTACTTGGTCGGTTCCCAGAGTTCGAATCCCCATTTCCCGATCTGTCCTTTTCCGGTCGCACCGCAGACTGGACACACATAGTCCTCAGGCAGGTCTTCAAACGCAGTACCCGCCGGAACGCCGCGGTGAGGCTCTCCCCGCATCGGGGAGTAGACGTAATTGCAGTATTTGCACCGGTATCGTTTCACTTTCTCCATAGCCATCACGTTCACCTCACGACAATCATCCGGCACGAAGGCGGTTTCACCTGATAAGGTTTCGCTTCTTCAGTCCGCCGCAGGCACAGGTCCGCCCTGTTCTCCGGATCACGGGGCCGGTTGTCGGCGGAAGGGGTCCCCCTCGTCAAAAGGGTTCTAGGAGTCCTGCCGCCTGCCGCCCGTAACAGCACGGATGAGGAGCGACAGCACGAGCATGAGGACGATCAGGATGCCTCCGAATAACAGGAGGAGTATAAAGCCGATCTTGCCGATTCCCGACGTGGGCACCTGTCCCTGCCACGAGAATCCCGGCGTCCACGCCGTCTGCCCGCCGGGACTGTACCGCTGGAACGGATCGTGCGGCGCAGAGCCGGCACCGCTCCTGAGGGCGAGGTCGTAGCGCGCCCGCATGTCGGGGTCGATCAGCGTTTCGTATGCCTGCTGGATGGCGATGAACCGCTCGCTCGCGTCCGGGTCCGGGTTGATATCCGGGTGGCACTGTTTAGCAAGCGTCCGGTAAGCCGCCCGGATCTCTTCAGGGGTGGCGTCGGGGGCGACGCCCAGGATATCGTAGTAGGTCTGCACAGGGGGCACCACGCGGTCTCACCCTATCACGCGGTCTCGTTATATGATACCTCGCCCGTATCCCCGTTCACCGTCACCCGGGTGCCGGGGGGGAGATCGGAGAACTCCGGCGGGAGGCGGTCGACCATGGGAATCCCGGCGATGATCGCCCCGACTGCGATGATCGGTTCGGCCTCCGTATTGATGATCGCCGCGGGGGCAAGGTCGTTCTGCTTTAACGCGTAGATGACGTAGGACCCGACCGTCGATCCCTTCCCGTACGGGAAGGCGAGGACGCGTCCGGCGATGGATTGCCCCTCGAGCGGATGCCCGCGCTCGACGACGGTACCGGTCTGTGGGTCGACGCCCGAGAGGAACGATATGGGTTCGGACGAAACGAGGAGTTCCCCGTCTGCAATACCCCTGGATATGCTTCTGCCTTGCATGATCACTGCCACCACATTATAATGTGGTTGGAGATCCAACTATATGAGTGACATGGACGAAACCATTGGCAACACTCCTGGCAGCGAGCACGACATGCTCACCCTCCAGATTCAGGACCTGAAGGCGCAGATCCTGGATTACAAACTCAAGAACGAGTTGCTGGAAAAGGAGCTCCTGCAACTCAGAAAAGAGAATGGTCAGCTAAAAAGGGTGCCGCTGTTTGTTGCCGCTGTGGTCGATGTGCTTGAGAACGGCGAAGTGTATCTCCGGCAGCAGGGCAACAACCAGGAATACGTCACCGCAGTCAACGAGAAGCTCCACCGCACCCTCAAGCCCGGGATGAAGGTGGCAGTGAACAATACGCTCTCCATCGTCAAGACGATCGGCAACATCTTCGACGCGAGGGTCAGGGTCATGGAGCTCGACGAGCAACCGAGCGTGACGTTCGAACAGGTCGGCGGCCTGAAGGAAGAGATCGAAGAGGTCCGGGAGGCGGTCGAGTACCCGCTCACGAAACCCGAGATCTACGAGCGCGTGGGCGTGGAGCCCCCGAAAGGCATCCTCCTCTACGGTCCGCCCGGCACGGGAAAGACCCTGATCGCAAAGGCGGTTGCCCGCCAGTCCCAGGCCCGGTTCATCAGGATGTCCGGGAGCGAACTCGTCCACAAGTACATCGGGGAAGGCGCGCAGCTCGTGCGTGAACTCTTCATCCTCGCCCGGGAACGCGCTCCGGCGATCGTCTTCATCGACGAGATCGACGCGATCGGGAGCATGCGCACGAACGACGGGACCTCCGGCAGCGCCGAGGTCCAGCGGACGCTGATGCAGCTCCTGGCGGAGATGGATGGTTTCGGGAACCGCGGCAACGTCCGGATCATGGCGGCGACGAACCGGATCGACATGCTGGATCCGGCCCTCCTCCGCCCCGGCCGGTTCGACCGGATCATCCAGGTCCCGCTGCCCGACGCCGGAGCGCGCCTCGAGATCTTGAAGATCCACACCGCGAAGATGAATGTTTCCGGGAACGTGGACCTTGCCTCGCTTGCGGAGCTCGCCGGAGACACCACCGGTGCGGAGCTGCAGGCGATCTGCCGCGAGGCCGGCATGATGGCGATCCGGCGGGACGCCGATGCCGTCGACCGGGAAGACTTCCTCGCGGCGATAAAAAAGGTGAAGCGCGAGGTGGCGGCGCCGGACAGCCGCATGTATACCTGATGGGGATTCCTCCATCCCCGGATTTTAGAGGAAACCTTATCGACCTCTCCGGCCCACCAGATATGCGATGAACGTCTTCCTCATTCAGCCGGAGGGGGTTGACCTCTACGCCACCCTGCTCAAATCCGATACCAGCAGGGGAGCCCTTCGTTTTTACCAGCCTGACCGGCTGGAGTACGGCATACGCATCCGGACGGCGTCGCTCGGGAGTGCGCTTGCACTCGCCTCCGAGCTCCGGTGGTATATCCAGCGATACGTCGAGGAGGTCCTCTTCGAGCCCGGGGAGGGCATCTTCTGCTCTTCCGGCCTTGCCCGGCAGATCTACGAGCGGGACGTGATGCCCGCGTCCCCGTGGAGATACCGCTGCCTTTACCGGATCTCGGGGGACCACATGGTCGATACCATCTGGATGGACGAAGGCACGACGCCGGAGGCATACGTCGATCGGACCGAACCCGGCGATACGATGCTCGAGGTCTGGTGCACGAAAGAAGAGTATCCGGTCGGGTAGGGCGGGTGCGGTCACGAAGACCATCGTCCCGGATACGATACATAGCGGCCGGAGCGTCGGCAGTCCAGGTCTGCACTGCGGTCATGTGGGAGGGGACGGGCATCGTCCGCGAGATGAACGTGGGCCTGTCGGGATACCTTGCAGACAAACGCTTTCCGGATGTTGCGGCACTCAGGGGCCGCGCCCTCCCCCGCATCGGAACGTACGCGGCTCTCTCCCGGGATGAACGTCATTTTGCAGTCCGAAGGTTCCCGGAACGGTGCACGTCCTGCCGCGACGGCGGATACCATGCCATCGAGATGGCGGACGGAGAGGTCGCGATCGATACGGACCTCTGCGACGGGTGCAGCCTCTGCTCCCACGTCTGTCCCGAAGGCGTGAACCTCCGGCTACCGGCCAACTTCCAGCCTTCACAGATCCGGTGCCCGGGACTCTCCTCCATATATGCGGAAAGATCGAACACTGGTACATGCAGCATAGCTGGGTCGGTGGCGATCTGAGGTTCTCCTACTGCACCGAGCACGACCTTCCCGATATATCCCGGATGCTCGCAAAGGAGTCGGTCTGCAGGTGGCTGTTCTTCGGGCCGAATACCGATGAGGCCACCCGTTCCTATTTCCTCCCCCTGATCGAGGAGATGCAGGAGGCACTCGCGGAGGGGAAGACGCCGGAAAATCATGTCTTCACAATACGACTGAAGCATTCCGGGGAGTTCGTCGGGCAGTGCGCACTGTTACCGGTTGATTTCTGTCCCGGATCGTATCTGATCGGCTACCAGCTCGACGATACCTGCTGGAGAAGAGGCTACGGCACCCTGGCCTGCGCCTTTCTGGTCTACTTCGCGTTCACCGTGCTCGAGGGTTACCGGCTAAACGGCGACACCGTCGCCGGCAATACGGCATCGCGGCGAGTGATGGAGAGATGCGGCTTTGTCCTCGAGGGTATCCAGAGGCAGTACTGGCATGCCCGGGGCGGATATTACGACCGCCTGGTCTTCGGCCTCCTCGCGAACGATCTAACCCCGGAGCGCCTTTCGGCAGTGAGGGAGGCGTTCACGGAATAGCGTCCGGCTGCGGGTTCAGTATTTCGCGAATTTTGGCGCCTGACATGGAACGCTGTGATCACACTCAAAGAAAGAAGAGCTTTCAGCACTCGGACGCCGGATTTCGCGTTCTTCGCGGCTTCGCGTGAGTTGACGGTGAAGGGGAGACGGTACGACCTCACGCGAAGTGCGACGTTTCAGTGGAATGCGACGGGCCGAAGGGCCAGAGCATGAGCACTGAAGGTGCAAGGGGAGCATGAGCACCGGTAGGAACGACGGTCCTAGAGGAACGGAGTTCGAGCACCGAAGGTGCGAGGTGCGAAGGACGCGAAGCCGCGAAGTGCGATGTTCTGACAGGAACGGAGCATGAGCACCGGCAGGTGCGGGGGGAGGTCGGTGGTTTGACTTCCCGGGGCTTTCTCAAAAGCCCTAGCGAAGTACTTGGGTTGATGCTGCGTACACACCTCAGCAAGCAGCTGTTCAAAAAAGAGGTATCCTTCAGGCGAACATCTCGCCGAAGGTTGTGTGGAAGTGGTGGCGGTCGAAGTCCACCGAGAGTTTGTCGATCGCCTTCATGAAATCGTCGCTGTTGATCATATCGCGCTCCATCCTGATGGCGAACATGCCCGCTTCCATGCATATCGCCCGGAGGTCGGCACCGTTCTTGCCTTCCGTGAGCCGGGAGACCTCCGAGAGGTTGACGTCCTCGCCGAGGTTCATGTGCAGGGTGTGGATCTTTAAGATGGCAAGCCTCCCCTGGTGGTCGGGGAGCGGGATCTCGATCATCCGGTCGAACCGGCCCGGGCGGAGGAGGGCACGGTCGAGGATATCGATCCGGTTGGTCGCCGCGATGATCTTGACGTCCCCGCGGTTGTCAAAGCCGTCCATCTCGGCGAGAAGTTGCATCAACGTCCGCTGGACTTCACGATCCCCGGACGTCGTCGAGTCGTTCCGGTGCGCGCCGATCGCATCGATCTCGTCGATGAAGATGATCGACGGCGACTTCTGTTTCGCGAGGTCGAAGAGTTCCCGGACCAGGCGGGCCCCCTCACCGATGTACTTCTGCACCAGCTCCGAGCCGACCACGCGGAGGAAGTGCGCGTTCGTCTGGTGGGCTACCGCGCGTGCGAGAAGCGTCTTCCCCGTACCGGGCGGCCCGTGGAGCAGCACGCCCTTCGGGGGCGAGATGCCGACCTTTTCGAAGAGTTGCGGTTTCGTCAGGGGAAGCTCGACCGCTTCCCGGACCTCCTCGATCTGGGGTTCAAGGCCGCCGATCTTCTCGTAGGTCTCGTCCGGTGACTCGACCAGTTCCATGCCGTAGATCTGCGCGTCGTAGCTTGTCGGGAGCACATCCACGATAGCGAGGGACTGCTGGTTGAGCGTACACCGTACCCCCGGCTTGAGGAGATCGGGGTCGATTAGCTGGGATGTACGGACCAGAAATCGTGGTCCTGCACTGCTTCGCACAATCACCCGGCTGTTGTCGATAACGTCGGTAACTGTCCCGATCACGAGAGGAGGGCTTCTGAGCTGTTCGATCTCGCTCTTCAGTTTTCGCAGTTCGCGCTCGTAGCGGATCTTCTGGGTTTCAACGTATCGTTTCTCGGACTCCATCTGGCGAAATTGTTCGCGTAGCTCCAGGTTTCGGTTTTCGAGGTTCGTAATCCGTTCCAGGAGATACTGGTAGATGTCTTCACCGGTATCCTTCTCTGGTGCCTGCCGAGCGATATCTCCCATGGGTCTCCTCGATTAATTATATAGGTTAAAATGAATATAAAATTGTTTGCGAGACTTATGCAGTGCGAATTATGCGGCGCTCCCATACAAGGACCGTCGAAAACCATCCAGATCGAGGGCGCAGAACTCTGCGTCTGCGTTCGATGCGCAAAACACGGTACAGAAGTCCAGCAACCGCGAAGAAGAGGTGCCCCACAGCAGAAACCGGGAGTCGCTGCCCCACAGACCCGCAGGAGGCCGCGGGACGTTTTTGACCTGATGGAAGGGGAGATCGTCGACGATTATGCCGACCGGATCCGGGCCGCCCGCGAAGAGAAGGAGTGGTCTACGCTCAACCTCGCACAGGCGATCAAGGAGCGTGAGATTCTGGTCAAGAAGATCGAGAAGGGAGACCTCATTCCCGAAGACGATGTCCGGCGAAAACTTGAGAAAGCACTCAATATCAGGCTGATAGACTCGGCCGACGACAGCACCTCCGCAGGCGGGCCGGGACGGGTGACCATGACCGTCGGCGACGTCATATCGTTCAAGAAGACCAGAAAATAAGGCAATCGGCATACTTTTTTTCACGGCGGCCAGGCCGGTCCCGGATTTATCCCTCGCGCGAAAACCCGGCATATTTTTATACAAGGACGCGTAACGGTATACCCAATGCGTGGTGAATGTTTTTTCGCCGGTGACCGCTTTTACCTCGGTTAACGGAGTAACCACCACTTGCGCAGGAGCGACTCGCCAGTTTTTGACCGCCGATATCCGTAATTTCGGAGCGGCAGCGTTCTATCGCTATTTTATCTGGTTTATCCAGTTTTAATCGTTCCCGGAAGATTGTATCATCAAAATCCGGGAGGACTATGGTTATGAGAGGAAAAGAGATTCGTCTGGAACGTATCATGGATCGGAACACCGGCAAGAGCATCATCGTGCCGCTCGACCACGGGGTGACGCTCGGCCCCATCCCGGGGCTGGTCGACATGGGTAGAACCATCGACCTGGTCGCAGAGGGAGGAGCGAACGCGGTGATCGGCCACGTGGGACTTGCGCTGCACGGGCACCGGGGGCACGGGCGGGATGTCGGCCTGATCATGCATCTCTCGGCGAGCACCAGCATCGGCCCCGACCCGAACGACAAGGTGCTCGTGAACACCGTCACGAACGCCCTCAAGATGGGCGCCGACGGAGTCTCGGTGCATATCAACGTCGGGGCCGACTCCGAAGCAAGGATGCTCGAGGACCTGGGCAGGGTCGCGGTCGCGTGCATGGACTGGGGGATGCCGCTCCTCGCGATGATGTACCCGAGGGGCAGGAAGGTCAGCGACGAGCACGACCTCGAGAGCGTCAAACTCTCCGCACGGGTGGCGGCGGAGCTCGGTGCGGATATCGTCAAGACCGTCTACACCGGGGACGCGGACTCATTCCGGGAGGTGACCCGGGGATGCCCGGTGCCGGTCGTGGTCGCGGGAGGCTCGAAGACCGACGATCGGGCGATCCTCGACCTGGTGGAGGGCTCGATGGAGGGAGGTGCCGCCGGCATATCGATCGGGAGGAACGCTTTCCAGCATTCGGCGCCCGAACGCCTGATCCGTGCCGCTGCGCTGATCATTCATGAAGGGCGGTCTGCAGAGGAAGCGATGGAGATTTTGAGGACGTAATTATGATAGGAAAAGAGATCCGCCTGGAGCGGATAATGGACAGAAACACCGGCCGCGCCGTGATCATTCCCATGGATCACGGGTTCACGATGGGCCAGATCGAGGGGCTCTGCAATATGACAAAGACCGTCAACGCGGTGAGCGAGGGCGGGGCGAACGCCATCGTGCTCCACAAGGGCATGGTGAAAGGAGGGCACCGGAAGCACGGAAGGGATATCGGCCTCATCGTGCACCTCTCCGCAAGCACCTCCTTGAACCCGGACCCGAACGACAAGGTGCTCGTCTGCACCGTGGAGGAAGCGGTCGCGCTCGGCGCCGATGCCGTCTCGATCCACATCAACCTGGGCGCCCCGAACGAGTCGAGGATGATCGAGTCGGCGGGCGAGGTGGTGCGGGACTGCAACCGCTGGGGGATACCGCTCCTGATCATGATCTACCCCCGCGGCAAGGGGATCGACCCCACCTCGCCGCAGGCGATCGGGCACTGCGTCCGGGTCGCCGAAGAACTCGGGGCCGACCTGATCAAGACGAACTACACCGGGGATCCGGAGACATTCCGCCGGATCACGGCCGCCTGCTCGGTGCCGGTGATGATCGCCGGTGGCGAGAAGGGAGGGGACCTCGAGACGCTCGCGACCATCCGGGACGCGATCGGGGCGGGGGCGGCGGGTGTCTGCATGGGCAGGAACGCCTTCCAGCGCGATGACCCCGCCCGGTTCATAGGCTCGATCTGCCGGGTGGTTCACGAGGGAGCAGACCCGGCCGGGGCACTGGAGAAGGAGCGATGAAACAGTTCTGGGTCGATCTCAGGCCGTGGAGGAAAGACCTCGCGACCACCGCGATCGAGAGCGGTGCGGACGCCCTGGTGACGGACGACGCGGAGCGCGTGCGGGAACTCGGGCGGGTGACGACGGTCGCGGAGAACGGCGACCTTATACCGGGAAAGGACGTCTTCGAGATCGAGATCGTCGATAAAGCGACCGAGGAGGAGGCGCTCCGGCTCTCCCGCACGGCCTCTGTCATCGTCCGGACACGGGACTGGACGGTCATTCCGCTCGAGAACCTCGTCGCGCAGTCGAACCGGATCATCGCCGCGGTCGCGAGCGTCGAAGAGGCAAAGGTTGCCCTGACCGTCCTCGATCGCGGGGCGGCGGGCGTGCTTGTTTCGTCCGACGACCCGGCGGAGATCCGGCGGGTGGCGAAAGCAATCGCCGGCGCCGGCGCGTCCGTCCCCCTCGTCCCGTTCGAGGTGACCCGGATCGCCCCCGTCGGCATGGGGGACCGGGTCTGCGTGGACACCTGCTCGATCCTCGCCGACGGGGAGGGGATGCTCGTCGGCAACACCTCCTCGGCGTTCCTGCTGGTCCACCCCGAGACCCTGGAGAACCCCTACGTGGCGCCGCGTCCGTTCCGGGTGAACGCCGGGGCGGTGCACGCCTACATCCTCCTTCCCGACGGAAAGACCGCATACCTCTCCGACCTTGCGGTTGGCGATAAGGTGCTCGTCGCGGAGCACACGGGCCCGACGCACGAGGCGGTCGTCGGCAGGGTGAAGATCGAGCGCCGCCCGCTCCTCCTCGTCGAGGCAAAGGCCGGGGACGCAACGGTGAGTCTGGTCCTCCAGAACGCCGAGACGATCCGGCTCGTCCGGGAGGACGGCACGGCCGTTTCGGTCGCCGCCCTCGCGGTGGGCGACCGGGTGCTCGGCAGCGTCGCGGAGGGCGGGCGGCACTTCGGCGTCGCGGTCAAGGAGACCATCCTGGAGAAATGACGGCAATGCTTGCAGGCATCATCGGCGGCACGGGACAGATGGGCCGGTTCTTTGCGGGGGTCTTTAAGGCGGCAGGCTGGGAGGTGATCGTCTCCGGGACCAAGACATCCCTCACCAACCCCGACGTCGCGGAGATG
Source organism: Methanobacteriota archaeon (assembly GCA_023436625.1). GTDB lineage: Archaea > Halobacteriota > Methanomicrobia > Methanomicrobiales > Methanoculleaceae > Methanoculleus. The sequence continues at coordinate 16,239 of JAEZIP010000071.1, forward strand.
GCGGACCTCGTCATGGTCTCGGTGCCGATCCGCGCCACCGTCGGGGTGATCCGGGAGGTCGCCCCGTTGCTCGCGGAAGAGCAGGTCTTCTGCGACCTCACCTCCCTCAAGGTCGAACCGGTCCGTGCGATGCTCTCCTCCCGCGCGGAGGTGATCGGGCTCCACCCGATGTTCGGGCCGGGCGCTGCGTCGCTCCGTGGCCAGACGATCGTCGCAACCCCGGCCCGGTGCAGCGAAGAGACCCTCGAGGGTCTCCTCTCCGTCTTCCGCGACCAGGGGGCGGCGATCACCCTCTCGACACCGGAGGACCACGACCGGATGATGGCGGTGATCCAGGGGCTCACCCACTTCGGGACGCTCGCGAAGGCAGAGGCCATCCGCCGGACCGGCGCCGACGTCGGAGAGACCCTTCTCTTCACGAGCCCCGTCTACCGGATCGAGATGGGATTTGTCGGACGGCTCCTCGCCCAGGACGCGGGGCTCTACGGCGATATGCTGCAGATGAACCCGGCAGTCCCCGGGGTGCTCGCGGCGTTCGAGGAAGCGGTCCGGACGCTCCGGGAGATCGTGGTATCGGGGGACGACGAGCGGTTCCGGGCATTCTTTACGGAGAACGCCGGCCACTACGCCTCGTATCTCGCGGCCGCGACGGAAGAGACGGACGACCTCATCGACCACGTGGTGAACCGATGACCGTCGCAACACTCGGGCCGGCAGGGACGTTCAGCCACGAACTCGCCGCCGCACTCTTTGGCGACGATATCGAACTCCTGCCGACCATCCGCGCCATCATCGAGCGTGTGGCAGCCGGCACAGCGAAAGGCCTCGTGCCGATCGAGAACTCTGAGGCCGGCGGCGTGGGGGAGACGCTCCAGGGGCTCATGGAGTTCGACGTCTCGATCACCGGAGAGGTCTACATGCCCATCCGGCACCACCTTGCGGCCCGGGAGGAGCCTGCACGCCTCTCGATCATCTACGCCCACCCGCAGACGCACGAGCAGTGCTCCGTCCTCCTCGACAGCCTCGGGGTGGAGGTCGTGCACACGAGCAGCAACGCCGCGAGCGCGATGGCGATGCAGAGAGACGAGCACGCCGGCGCAGTCGTCTCGGAGACGGCGGCGCGGATCTACGGCCTCCCGATTGCCGTCCGGGACGTCCAGAACAGCAGGGATAACACCACCCGGTTCGTCGAGATATCCGCCGTCCCCCGCGGAATCGCAGGATGCACGAAATGCAGCCTCCTCGTGGACCCTCAGATTGACCGGATAGGGCTCCTTGCCGATATCCTCACGGTCTTCGCCCGGCGCGGGATCAACCTGACCCGGATCGAGTCGCGGCCGTCCCGCCGGGGTATCGGGAAGTACCTGTTCTTCATCGACATGGTGATCTCCGATGGGTGGCGGGAAGCGAAGGAGGAACTCAAAACCATGACCAGTGTCAGGGAACTCGGGTGCTACGCCCGCATGGAGGTACCGGGGATATGATCGTCAGGGTATCCCGGACCGGCCCGGTCGACGTGACGTTTCCGGCTCCGTCCTCCAAGAGTTACACCCACCGGGCGCTGATCGCAGGAGCGCTCGCTTCGGGAAGATCGCGCATCGCGGGGCCGCTCCGGGCGGCCGATACGGAACTGACCGCCCGGGGGCTCGAGAGTCTCGGGGTGCCGGTCGAGTGGCTGCCGGGGGAGCTTGCCGTCGCCGGGTGCGGCGGCACCTTCCCCACACCGGGAGAGATCACCATCGACTGCGGAAACTCCGGGACGACGCTCCGGCTCCTCACTTCGGCGGCGCTCCTCGCCCGGCACCCGGTGGTGCTGACGGGGAGCCGGAGGATGCTCGAACGGCCGGTCGGCCCGCTTGCCGATGCCCTCCGGGCTCTCGGCGGCGATGTCTCGTTTGTCGGCGAGCCGGGGTTCCCGCCCATCCGGGTCTCCGGCAGGCTCCGGGGCGGGAGGACGCAGATCGACGGGAGCATCAGCAGCCAGTTCATATCGTCCATCCTGATGGCGGCGCCGTACGCGGAGGAGGACGTGGAACTCGCGCTCCCGGCGACCCCGGCCTCCCGGTCGTACCTCGACGTGACCGCGGACGTGATGCTCGGGTTCGGTGCCCGCCTCGAGCGGCGGGGCTACGACTGGTTCCGGGTGAAGAGCGGCGTACCCTACCGGGGGAGGGGCTACCGGGTCGAGGGCGACTACTCCTCGGCATCATACCTATTCGCGGTCGCGGCCGTCTGCGGCGGGAGGGTCACGGTCACCGGCTTGAACCCGGCGTCGGTCCAGGGCGACCGGCGGTTCCTCGAGGCCCTCGAGGCGATGGGATGCCGGGTGACCCCTGGCGCAGATGCGGTGACGGTGGAGCGGACGGGCGACCTCGGGGGTATCGAGATCGACATGTCATCGTCCCCCGATACCGTCCAAACGCTCGCGGCGGTGGCGGCGACGGCACGGTCGCCGACGACGATCACCGGCACGGCGCACCTGCAGTACAAGGAGAGCGACCGCGTCGGAGTGACGGCGGAGACCCTCCGGAGGATGGGTGCGGGTGTCGAGGTCAGGGAAGATTCCCTCACGATCACGCCCGCTCCCCTTCACGGCGTTGCCGTCGACCCGCACGACGACCACCGGACGGCAATGGCGTTTGCCGTCCTCGGGCTCGCGGTCGGGGGGATGGCGATCCTTGAACCCGGGTGCGTGGAGAAGTCTTTCCCCGGGTTCTGGGAGGCGCTTTATGGGGAGGGACTGCTGTGAAGGTCGTCCTTATCGGCTTCCGGGGGACCGGGAAGACCTCGGTCGGGCGAATCCTCGCGAACCGGCTGCAGGTACCGTTTTATGATACCGATGCGCTGGTCGAGCGCCGGGCGGGGATGCCGATCCCGGAGATATTCCGCCGAGCCGGGGAGGCGCACTTCCGGGCCCTCGAACGGGAGGCGGTCGCGTCGCTCCGGACGGCTGAGGGCGTGATCGGCACCGGCGGCGGGGCGGTATGCGACCCGGCAAACGTCGCGGACCTCCGGTGGCACGGCACGGTCTTTCTCCTCTCGGCCGCGCCCGCTCTCATCCACGAGCGGATCGCCGGGAGCGACCGTCCGGGGCTGACCGGTCTCCCCCCCGCAGAAGAGGTGCGCACACTCCTTGCCCGGAGGAAGGAGGCCTACCTGGGCGCGGCCGATGCCTGCATCGATACCGGCACCCGCACGCCCCGCGAGGTTGCGGACGTGATCCTCCGGCAGATCGGCGGGGAGACGGGTATCTCTCCCGGCGACCGGCGCGAGCGCGACGATCTCCTCGGGAAGTTCGGGCTCGATACCGTCCGGGAGATGGTCGAGCGCGATCCCGGCCTTCTCGTATGCGGCATCGCCGGCAATCCCTGTGCCCATAGCAAGAGCCCGCTCCTCTACAACCGGCTGTTTGCGCACTTTGGGCTGCACTACCATTACACCCGCTTCGAGTGGCCGGATGCGGAGACGATCGTCCGCCTCGCGACCCTCCTCCCCTTAAAAGGGCTCTCGGTCACCATCCCGTTCAAGGCCGACGTGATGCGCCACCTCGACGAGGTGGACTACCACGCTGCGGCGATCGGGGCGACAAACACCGTCGTCCGGTGCGGCGGAAGGACGTACGGCCACAACACCGACTGGCTGGGGGTCCGGACCCCGCTCGCCCACCGGCAGGGAGCCCGGGCGGTGGTGCTCGGCGCCGGGGGTGCGGCGGCCGCGGCGGTCTACGCCCTCGTATCGCTCGATATGGATGTAACGGTACTCTCCAGGAAACCGGATGCGGCGAAGAGGCTTGCGGAGCGGTTCGGATGCCGGTGGGGAGGACTGGAAGAGTTCAAGGGGGCCGACGCCGATGTAGTGGTGCACACGACCCCGGTCGGGATGGAGCCCGACACCCGGAGCCTGCTCGCCCCATGCGACCTCGAGCGGAAGACGACCGTATTCGACCTCGTCTACACGCCGCCGGAGACGCCCCTCATCAGGGCCGCGAGAGAGGCCGGGTGCGAAACGATACCCGGCACGGAGATGTTCGTCCACCAGGCGGCGGAGCAGTTCCGGCTGATAACCGGGATCGCGGTGACGCCCGCGCTGGTGAGGGAGATGCTTGCATGAACACGTTCGGGAGAAACTTCAGGTGCACGACGTTTGGGGAGAGCCACGGGAAGGCGGTGGGCGTGGTCGTCGACGGCTGCCCGCCCGGGATCCCCCTCACGGAGGCGGATATCCAGCCCTACCTCGACCGGAGGCGGCCGGGGAAGAGCCCGCTTGAGTCGGCACGACAGGAGTCCGACCGGGTGGAGATCCTCTCGGGGACGTTTGAAGGCAGGACGACCGGCGCCCCGATCGCGCTCGTCGTCAGGAACCGGGACGTCCAATCGGGGGACTACGACGTGCTCCGGGACGTCTTCCGGCCGGGGCACGCGGACTACACCTGGCAGGCGAAGTACGGCCTGCGCGACCACCGCGGCGGAGGGCGGAGTTCCGGCCGGGAGACCCTTGCCAGGGTCGCGGCCGGAGCGGTGGCGATCCGCTGCCTTGCACCCTGCGGCATCGCGGTCCGCGGGAAGGTGATCGAGGTGCACGCCGCGACGGAGCCGGGAGCGATGGAGGAGGAGATCCGCGCCGCTCGGGATGCGGGCGACTCCGTGGGTGGCATCGTCGAGGTGACGGCCACCGGCTGCCCGGCGGGTCTCGGCGACCCGGTATTCGGGAAGCTCGACGCGGCTATCGCCGGGGCGATGATGGGGATCGGCGCGGTGAAGGGCGTCGAGGTAGGCGAGGGATTCGCCGCCGCCCGGCTCTTCGGGAGCGAGATGAACGACCCGATCACCGGAACCGGGTTTGCGAGCAACCATGCGGGCGGCGTCCTCGGCGGGATCAGCACCGGGCAGGAGATCGTCGTCCGGATAGCCGTCAAGCCGACGCCCTCGATACGCCGGGTGCAGCAGACCGTCGATATCGCCGGGGAGGAGCGGGAGATATCGGTCGAAGGGAGGCACGACCCCTGCATCGCCCCCCGCATCGTCCCGGTCGCGGAGTGCATGCTCGCGCTTGTTATTCTCGATGCGATGCTCGAGCAGGCGAAGTACAGGGGGTGGGGTGCGACGGGCCATGGGGCCGGTTCCTGAAGAAATAGGGATGGAAGACGGGGTTTGCGTTCCCTGCTAGACGTCGCTGATTTATAGTGATCAGGATTGCAAAACCGACGGATATCGAGTTAAGCTCGGTGCAGTGGGCCGTGGGGGTATCGCCATGGGGGAGGGGCTGACGGGGAGTGCGATGTTCCGATAGGAACAGAGCACGAGAAGCCGTTAGGCTTCGAGGGGGGCATGCCCCCCTCCCCTGTCTCTATCCCGTAAGGTTCTACCTGTGACCCCACTCGAAGACCTTCGGTCTTCTCGAGCTCCGGACGTCCCGTCCGTCGCACCCCGCCCGGCCTCCGGCCTCCTCCTCCGCACCTTCAGTGCTCATGCTCCGGCCCTATGGCCCGTCGCACCCCGCCCCTGTGGGGCGGAGGCAGTGCGTGGCGATATGCGACTGGCCGAAGGGCAAGAGCGGGAGAAGACCGAAGGTCTTGGGTGGCGAGGTTCCGGTAGGAACAGAGTTCGAGCACCACAGGTGCGTAGTCGGCCCGAACCCCAACACGCAGAAGCGCGGCACACCCTGACGTTAAGAATACCTGGCCTCCAAAGCCTCAACAGAGGCCGTGCCGCCCCTTCTCCCACCCTCACTTCAACAGATCCGAGATCTGCCGCATCTCCCGTATATGGTACTGCCCTTCTGCCGTCGGGGTGCCGGCATGGCTGAACGTGAACTCCGACCCGAAGAGAGGCAGGATTGCACGGGCGTAGCGGAACTCGGCGCCCATGATGCTCGTGCAGATGGGTTTCTGGGCCTGATGGGTGAACTGAATGAGTTCGAAGAGGTCTTCCCGGGTCCGGGGTTTCACGACGATCTTCGGGATATCGCCGTAGGACCTGAGCATCTCCTCGATCCTTCCGAGCTCCGGCGGGGTGGGCATCTCGTTCGTGTGCAGCGACGCAAGGATCTGGACGCCCTGGCTCTTGATGAACGGCGCGTGGTCGCGGTAGCGTGCCTCCACGTCCACGATATCGACGTATCGTGCTATCGGGCCGACGATCCGGGCCCAGAGGTCCGCGTCGCCGACAAACCGCCCTCCCTCCTCTCTGCTCCTGAGCGTGGCAATCAGGGGGATGACGGTCTTCTCCCGGATCGCACGGACCTGGTCCAGCAGGTCACCCTCCATCCGGTCGAGCCTGACCTCGATGAATGTCGGGTTGTACTCCACCACCTCGCCGATAACGCCGGCACCCTCCACCGAGACGACGATCTTCATACTTACCGGATGTATACCTGCCCTATCACTTAAAGGTCTGCCTGCAATCTTTCGGAGATCGGAAGCGGCCACGGCCCACCGTCACTTCCCCACCGCACCGTAGCGCTGCAGCATGCCGGCGACTACCTCGTCGAAGACTCCAGGCAACCGTTCCCGGAGCCTCTGCACCCCGACCTCCGTGACGCCGCCGCCGGTCGCAACCTGTTCGATCAGGTCTCCCGGCGCCTCGCCGGTCTCCCGGAGGTAGGCGGCCGTGGCCGCGATCGTCTCCGTTGCGAGCATAAGCGCCCGGTCCGGCGGGAGTCCGCTCGCACGGGCTGTCGCGCCCGCCAGTTCATCGATGATGGCGGCAAGCAGCCCCGGCCCGCAGCTCGAAAGAATCGTGGCCGCCGGGAGGTCGTCCTCCCCGACGAGCACCACATTCCCGATCGACGAGAAGAGCCCTTCAACCCGGAGGGTATCATGCATGCCCACCTGCCGCCCGTGGCAGATCAGCGTCGTCCCCTGCCCGACCGCAGAGGTGACCGTGGGCACGACCCTGGTGACCGATCCCGGGAACAATCCTTCAAGGTCATCGAGGCCGATGCCTGCGGCAAGCGAGACGATCTGCTCGTCGCCGTCCATTACGGAAACGATCTCGTTCAGGACGCCGCGCGTCTCCCGTGGCCTGACGGCGAGGATGATCGTGCGGCACCGCCGTGCGAGTTCCCTGTTCGTTGCGGCGATGCCGATTAGAGGCCATGCTGCGGCGCATGCGTCCCGGCTCTCCCGGCTGCGAGAAGCAACCACGATCTCATCAACGCGGAGTGCACCGGATGCGAGAAACCCGTTCACCAGCATGCTGCCCATATGTCCGTAGCCGATAATCCCCACACAATCCATACTCCAGGCCTCCTCTTCACATCACTCTCTCTCCCAAAAAGATACCCGCTTTCACCTGGGTGGAGTATATAGGCCGGCGGGACGAACGGTACCCAACAGATGCCGCACGAACACCACCAGGGATCCGGGTCGCCGGAACTGCTTGCGCCGGCCGGGTCGCCGGAGGCCCTGGCCGCAGCAGTCGCCGCCGGCGCCGACGCCGTCTACCTTGCCGGGAGACGGTTTGGGGCCCGGCATTACGCGGCGAACTTCTCCGACGAGGAGCTCCGCTCCGCCGTCGATTATGCACACCTCCGGGGAGTCAGGGTCTATGTCACCGTAAACACCCTCGTCCGGGATACCGAACTCCCCGACGTGGCGCGTTACCTCCTCGGGCTCTACGAGACCGGGGTCGATGCCGTCCTGGTGCAGGACGCCGGGGTGGCGTCGCTTGCCCGGGAGGTGGTCCCGGACCTCCCCCTCCATGCCTCGACCCAGATGACGGTCCACAACCGCGAAGGCGTGGTCCGGGCAGCACGGGAGGGGTTCTCCCGCGTGGTGCTGGCGCGGGAACTCACCCTCGCGGAGATCGAGGGGATTGCCGGGGACGCGGAGGCACGGCAGGTCGGCATCGAGGTCTTTGCCCATGGTGCGCTCTGCTACTGCTACTCGGGTCAGTGTCTCCTCTCCTCGGTCATCGGGGGGCGGAGCGGGAACCGCGGGATGTGCGCCCAGCCGTGCAGGAAGCCCTACCGGCTCGTGGTCGCCGAGAAGGACGATTTTGGGCGCCCAAAAGACCTCCGTGTCGTACCCGGAGAGGACCGTTACCTGCTCTCGACACGCGATCTCTGTGTATACCCGCGCCTCGACTGGATCGCACGTTCACCGGTGGCGTCGCTCAAGATCGAGGGGAGGATGCGCTCGGCGGAGTACGTCGCCACCGTGGTGAGCATCTACCGGCGTGCACTCGACGCGATCGCCGCCGGGGAGGCCTGGTCTCCCTCGCGGGAGGATATGCGGGACCTTGCGCTCGCGTTCAACCGGGAGTTCACGGAGGGCTACCTCCTCGGCGCCCCCGATATCATGGCCCGCGACCGGCCCGGCAACCGGGGCGTCCTGCTCGGCACGGCCATTGGCTACGACCCGCGGAGACAGGAGGCGACCGTGCGCCTCACGGGTGATCTCGTGCCCAGCTCCGGCGACGGACTCGCCTTCTGCACACAGGACCCCGACGAGGACGTGGGAGCGGTCGTCCGCGGCACTCCCGACGTCCGGCGCGGCACGGTGCGACTCGGGGTTCCCGCGCCCGTCGGTCAGGGAGCCCGGGTCTTCCTGACGAGGAGCGCCGACCTTGAGGAGCGGGCAAAGCGGGTCATGGAAAAGCCTCTGCAACCGTTGCCGCTCGATGTGACGGTCACCTGGGAGGACGGCACGCCCTGCCTGGAGGCGACGGTTCCCGTCCACGGAGGGAAACCGCTCCGGGTGCGCTACCGCTCGGACCTCCGGATGGAGCCGGCAAGGAGCCGACCGCTTACCCCGGACCAGATCGCTGAGCAGCTTGCAAAGACCGGGGGAACGCCGTTTACGGTCCGGAAGATGGATCTCCGCTACCCGGGCGGGCTCTTTGCGCCGCTCGGGGAATTGAACCGGGTCCGGCGAGCATTCCTGGAGAAGATCGAGGAGGCCGTGCTCGCCGCATGGCGCCCGGGGCCGGATGCGGAGCGTGCGGCCCGCGAACGGGTCGAGGCGGCTATTGCCGGGATGGAGCGCCCGGCAGGCGCTCACCGGGAACCCCGGCTCCCGTCGGTCTCGGTCTACACCGATACCCTCGAGGGCACAGAGGCCGCCGTCCGGGGCGGTGCCCGGACCGTCTACCTGGAGTCTTCTACCCCCGGTATCCTGGAAGAGGCCGCCGCCGTCTGCCGGGAGGGGGGTGCGGACCTTGTCTGGAAATGGCCTTCGATCACCCGGCGCGGGTTCCTCGACGCTGCGACTCCCCTCCTCCCGTCGCTCCGTGAGGCGGGCGTCCGCGGGGTGATGGTGAGCGGGCTCGGCGCAGCGGATGCGGTCCGGCGGGCCGAACCCCGGCTGGCACTCTTTGGCGCCGCCGGGCTGAACGTCTGGAACCACCGCACCGTCGCGGAACTGGCGGGGCTCTTCCTGCGGTGCACGGCCTCCCCCGAACTCCCGGCCGCCGACCTTGCAGGGCTCGCGGAGTCGGTCGGGGAGACCCCCGAACTCGAGGTGCTGGTGCAGGGCAACATCGAGGCGATGGTGACCGAAGACCGGCTGGCAGCGGCGGTCTCCGGGGAAGAGTTCCTGGGCCTCCAGGACGGGCACAACCGCGTCTTCCCGCTCCGGTGCGACGGCGAGGGGAGGACCTGCATCGCAAACGCCGTCGAGACCTGTCTCGTCGACCGCCTGCCCCGGATCGCCGGGATGGGCATCGACGCCGTCGCCATCGACGCACGGGGGCGGGGGCCCCGCTATGCCGGGGATATGGCCCGCCTCTACCGGACGGGGATCGATGCTGTGGGCCGCCGGGACCCCGGCATGCTTCCGGCGCTCAAGGACGAGGTGAAACGGCGGGCCCTCGGCGGCATCACCGGCGGGCACTTCGTCCGGGGGATTGAGGAGTGAGCCTCCGCCAGGTTTCTCCTAATTTTCTTGTCCTGCCGATCACGAGACAGGGCAGGGTTCAGGAATACCAGCGTACTTTTGATGACGGCACGTCGTTCCCCAGACCTAGTAGTGAAGGCGTTCTAACTGCCTCTGAGGTCGCGTCGACCACAGGCTCGATCAATGGAAATCGTGGCGTCGGATGCAGAAGGAGTGCATTCATTTCGGAGCGGTTCTTCTCAGGCTTGCCCGGTACACTGGATCGTGGGGATATCGCCACGCAGGGGAGGGGCTGACGGGGAGGGGGTATGCCCCCCTCCTGTCTCCATCCTATAAGGAGGCGTGTAACCCCCACTCCACCCGGCCTCCGGCCTCCTCCCCCGCCCCGGGGGGCGGGGGCAGTGCGTGGCGATAGCCGACGGAACTCCGTATTCGGGAGGTCAGTGAACACAATCTCACAGTTCCAACTTAACCACGATTTTCATGCGAACTACCTGTATTGAAAGAGGAAGTTTGGGAATACTCTCATCAACATCTATCGGTTCTTCCACGTCATATCGCCAGTTCCTTTGATGTGGAAATCCGGTACCTGCCGCTTCCACCATGCGCGAACCGATAACAGCGCAACGAAAACCATGATCATTGCTATGACAGCAATCCAGAAATGGAACTCATCGAGATGGGTATGCATACGGAAGGAAGGATCGAAGAGCGCGATTCTAAAGAGAACAAGCGAGGCAAAGAGGTACAGACCAACTGAAGCAATGGGGTGGTGCGCTGAGAACCGTTCGAACTTTCTGTAAATTTTTGAGAGCGTCGAGCGACTCGGTTTCCGTTTTTTGCTATGGTGGTGATGATGATGAGGCTTTTTTCCCATATGAAAAACGCTTATCGCATGGGGAGTTTAATCTAACGATTTAACACCGTGAGCGAGATCGTGCGTAGGTATTATCACCCCCGTGATGAATTACACAAATGTCTTGCGAATGCTTGTAAAGGAAATATAGTATGTATCTACTTGTTATGAGGTAATGAATATGGTTTCACCGTTCGTTCTGGTCAATCTCAAGACCTATCAGGAGGGTATGGGCAGCAACGCCCACCGGATCGCCGCTGCGGCCGAGACCGTGGCGAGAGAGAGCGGCGCCGTCATCGGCATCGCGCCGGTCTTCACCGAGATTCACCCGATGAGCCACCACTACGCGATACCGGTCTACGCCCAGCATATCGATGCGATCGCTCCCGGTGCCCACACCGGCCATATTCTCCCGGAAGCAGTCAGGTCGGCGGGCGCACGCGGCACCCTGATCAATCACTCCGAGCGCCGCCTCACCCTGGCCGATATCGACGCCTGTGTTCAGGCCGCCCGGAGGCTCCACCTCGAATCGGTCGTCTGCACGAACAACGACGCGACGAGCGCCGCCGCCGCAGCGCTCCGTCCCGACTACGTGGCGATCGAGCCCCCGGAGCTGATCGGGAGCGGGGTCTCGGTCTCGAAGGCCGACCCGGGGATCATCGAGCGGTCCGTCAACGCTGTTTTGGCGGTGAACCCGGATGTGAAAGTCCTGACCGGGGCGGGGATCCAGTCGGGCGAATGCGTGAAGATTGCCGTCGATCTCGGGACCTGCGGCGTCCTGCTGGCATCGAGCGTGGTCAAGGCCGACGATCCCGAAGCGGTTCTCCGGGACCTGATCTCATTGCTCTAAAAGAATCTACGTGATCAGCGATATCAGGTCGTGCTTGGTGATGACACCCTGCACCTTTCCTTTCTCGAGCACGATGATCGCGTGGCTGTGATGCAGGAGATGGACGACCGTATCGATGGGCGCCGTCGGAGGAACCGTCGGGAAACCGGGCTCCATATAATCCTGCACCAGTTTCCGGTGCGTCTGGTGGAGTCCCCCTTCTTCCATGGCATTCATGATGGCGGATTCGGATATGCACCCGACAGGCACCCCGTTCTCGAGCACCGGCAGCTGGGAGATGCCGTTACGGCCCATGATCTCGACGGCACGGCCGACGGGATCGTCCGGGGCAACGGAGAGCACGGGTGCGTTCATAACGTCGGACGCCGTGATTGCCGAGTGCTCCGCTGCCCGCAGGACTTCCACGATCCTCGCAAGCGTGCTCACCCTCGGATCCACGCTGCCGGCCTCGATCCGCGCGACCATGGATTGGCTGATTCCGGCCATACGGGCTACATCCGCCTGCTTCAAGCCCATACGGAGCCTTTTTTCCCGCAGCTCGGCCGGGGTGGGTATCTCCATATTATTACTATAGGTAATTTTTCCACTTATAGATTTGCCCGAAGGTGCTCCCGGACCGATGCCGGGCCGGGGCACCGGCAATGACCGTGGCGGTACTGTGGCCCGCCGGGCACCTTCAAGGAGGGGTTATATACCACGGGGCGCATGAGGAGGTATGGCCAAGGAGGAGCAGCAGAACATCCTCGAAAAGGTCAGGGAGATCCTCTCGACCTATCACACCCGGGATGCCGTCCGGAGCGAACTGGAGTCGCTCGGCTTCGATGTCAAGGCGGAGCACGGTGACGTCGTATCCATGGAGAATGCGCCCGCCGAGATCTTCGTCCAGCTCTCCGTGAACAGCCGGGGCGAGATCTTCGACTCACACGTCGTGACGTTCGAGGAGATCGAACTGAAACCAAAGAGAGACTGAGATCCTGTAAAACACGCCCCATCGAGAAGAGTTCGCAATAGTGAAGAGTGGGAGGAGTAAGCCTCCTTCTGTTCTGTGCGGCATTCAGCTACGCGCCATACCTGGGCGGATACCAGACGATCCATATGCCCTATTCTGGCTTGCACCCGCAGGGATTCACCGTTTCATCGTATCCCGCCGCTGCGTTCAACGAGTTGCGCGGAAATCCGCGCCTCTCGCCCCCCGGAACGGAGGGCTCGATCGTTTCATCACTGACGACGGGCCGTGCCGTTTCTGTGTCATTGCCGTGACTCTCGCCACCCGCACTTGCATGCGGCTGCGTATCTGGCTGGTGGGAGGACTTTCCTCAGCAGCACAGGATGTGCCACCGTCGGCCGCACTCTCCCTCTCCCATATAATATTTCACGCAGAGAATATATACTCGTACGGATGTCCCGCCCGGACCGGCCTTCGACGGCCGGGACTGCAGAACTTCCGAGAAGGCTTCCGGACCGACCGCGCATACGCCCTGGCAGATAGACTTATATACTTGTTCCCGGGTCTTACCATTGGCGTTACCATGGGGGGGAGCGAAGTCTGTACACACCTGGAGCTTGCGGCGATCTTCGCGGCGTTCGTTGCCGTCACCACACTCTTCTCGCTCGTCTCGCTCGGGGCGAGCGCTATGGACACCGGGCAATTGTCCGGTCCGGACGCATACCCGGTTCTGGCCGCAGGCGAACCGCATCTTGCGCCGGTCGGGGAACTTTTCGGAACCTCTATCGATACCTTTGCCTTCCGCGTCGCCCATACCGGAGAGGGCGGGCCGGTCGACCTCTCCCGGGCCACCGTGACGGTCATGGCAGGTACCTACCTTGAGATTCTCACGCTGTCCAGAGACCCCCATCCGGGACCGGGGATGTGGTCGGCAGCACCGCTCCGGGACGGTGACGGCGGCATGCTCCTCGAGGCCGGGGAGGAGTGTACGATCCTGCTTCGCCTCGACCGCCCCGTTCCTGCGGGCGAAGCCCTGACCGTTCTGGTGCGCCCCGAGGGCAACGCACCCTGCTCGATCACCGGACCGGCCGGGGCTCCTGCGGCCGACGCTCTTGCTTCCTCTTCTGAGAAAGACTAAAAGTATTCAATATCATACGACCCATTTTGATGGAAATGCTGACCCCGGAAGAAGGCAGAACGGCAGTTCGTCTGGCACGGAGCGCCATCGAAAGAGCCGTCGACGGCGAACGGATGGAGCTGCCCGCGCTTCCCCCGATCTTTCTTCAGAAGCGCGGCGTCTTCGTCACGATCAAGCGGCAGGGGCGTCTCCGCGGATGCATCGGCCTCCCGTACCCGATAAAACCACTCGGCGACGCAATCGTCGAGGCGGCCGTATCGGCGGCTCTCGAGGATCCCCGGTTCCCGCCGGTATCGCGGCCGGAACTTGCCGACCTCGACCTCGAGGTGACGGTGCTCACGCTCCCCCGGCCGCTCGAGTGCTCGCCGGCAGAGCGACCCGGCTGCGTCGAGGTAGGGAAGCACGGCCTGATCGTCAGCGGTCGCGGGACCGGAGGCCTCCTCCTCCCGCAGGTCCCGACCGAGTACGGCTGGACCAGCAGCGAGTTCCTCGACCAGACCTGCGTCAAGGCCGGGCTTTCGCCCGGGTGCTGGAGGCGCGACGATGTCGCCGTGCAGACTTTCGAGGGGCAGATATTCGAAGAAAAGGCGGTTTAATCCGAATGGCAATTACTTTTGAGGTCATACACAAAGATATCGGTGGAAGGGTCGGCAGGCTCAGGGTGAACGACAGAACGGTCCGGACGCCCGCGCTCCTTCCCGTCGTCAACCCCCACCTGCCCCTAGTAACCCCCCGCGAGATGCAGGAGATGGGCGTCGAGGCCCTGATCACGAACGCCTACATCTTCAGGCGGAGCACGGAGTATCGCGACCGGGCGATTGCGGAGGGGCTTCATAAGGTCCTCGACTTCGACGGCGTCGTCATGACCGACTCAGGCTCGTTTCAGCTCTCCGTCTATGGGGAGGTCGAGGTGAGCAACCGGGACACGCTTGAGTTCCAGCAGGCGATCGGGAGCGATATCGTCGTTCCCCTGGACATCCCCACCCCGCCGGATGCAGGCCGGGAGAAGGCGGCACGGGAACTCGCGGTCACCATGGACCGGATCCGGGAGGCCCAACAACTCTTCCCCGACGCGAACCTGGCAGCGCCGGTGCAGGGCGGCATCTTCACCGATCTCCGCGAGGAGGCCGGACGGGCCGTCCGGGACCTCGACTTCACCTTCGCTCCCATCGGCGCCGTGGTGCCGCTGATGGAGAGTTACCGCTACCGGGAGCTCGTGCAGGTCGTCCTTGCGGCGAAACGCGGTCTCTCCCCGGCGACCGCCGTCCACCTCTTCGGTGCGGGCCACCCGTCGATGTTCGCCCTCGCGGTAGCCATGGGCTGCGACCTCTTCGACTCGGCCGCATATGCCCTCTTCGCCCGGGAGGGGCGTTATATCACCACGCACGGGAGCCTCAAGATCGACGAACTCGCGGAACTGCCCTGCCCCTGCCGGGTCTGCCGCTCGATGACCGCCGACGAGCTCCGGCAGTCAAAAGACCGGGAGCGGCTGCTCGCCCTCCACAACCTGCACGTCACTCTTGCAGAGATCGCCCGCATCCGGCAGGCGATCCAGGACGGGACCCTCTGGGAGCTGGTCGACGAGCGGTGCCGGAGCCACCCGCGCCTCCTCGACGGCTACCGGGAACTCCTCGCCCACGCGGCCGAACTCGAGCGCGACGATGCCGTCTCCAAGCGCCGGTTCTTCTACCGGGGCTCGGAGAGCTGCCGGAGAACGGAGGTGCTCCGGTTCCACGAGGCCATACCCCGCATTTCCCTCGGGGAACGGGTGCTGGTCTCGTTCGACGGCCGGCCGGTCCCCGGGTTCGATACGGTGCTGAACTTCAAGCCCCCTTTCGGCCCCTACCCCATGGAACTTGCGGAGACGTTCCCGGTAGGCCAGAGCGAGGTCCCGGAGTGGGACGACGATATGGTCCGGTCGGGATGCGCCGGGATCCGGGCCCTGATGGAGGCGCACCCGGAGAGCCGCTTTGCCGTCCGGTGCGGCGAAGAGTGGGTGCGCCTCGTCCTCGAAGAGGTGCCCGATGCGGAGGTGTGCCGTGAGCAGGTATGAGGCGGGGAAGCGCGACGGACTTGCGCGGATAGGGACCTACGAGCACGAAGAGAGGAGCGTATCCCTCCCGGCCGCGCTCGATACGGACGCCCTCTTCCCCACACTCCGTGAACGTGCACTCTCGAATGTCCCGCTCTCCGCGGACCCCGCATTCGTCAGCAATTACTTCTCTCCCGGGGAGGGGCAGCCGGTGACCGTTCACCCGCTCTCCCCGCCGAAGGCGGAATCCGGCGACTGCACTCTGGTCGCAAACTGGCATACGGCGCTCAGGAATCCCCGGAGTTACGCGACGTGGCTTGCTACTCTGAAGGAGAGCGTCCCGCCGGACACCGCGTGGTACGCCCCGGCCGCGGCGCTCCCCTCGACCGCCTGCCTCCTCGTCTACTCGGGATTCGACCTCTTCGACTACCGGGCCGTCGACCTCGCCTCCGCGCAGAAGAGATTCTGCCTGCCGGAAGGCGAGTTCCCCGCCTCGCTGATGGAGACGGGGGTCTGCGGGTGCGAGGGGTGCCGGGACGGCAACCTCCGGCAGCACAACCGCCTGGCGCTCGACCGCGAGCTCGCCCTTGTGCGGCACTACATCGAGGCGGGAAGGCTCCGGGAGCTGATGGAGTCCCGGTGCCGCGCGGACGCCGCACAGGTGGGCATCCTCAGGTTCCTCGATAGAAACTACGCTCTTATGGAGCGCTTCCTCCCGGTGGCGCGGGCGGTGCCGATGCGGGCAAACACCGCCGAGTCGCAGAACCGCTCAGAGATCCAGCGTTTCGCCGACCGGGTGATCGAGCGGTTCGTCCCGACCCGGACCGACGTCGCGGTCCTCCTCCCCTGCTCGGCAAGGAAGCCCTACTCACTCTCCCGGAGCCACCGGCTCTTTGTGAACACGGTGGACCGGCGGGCACACGAACTGATCGTCACCTCGCCGCTCGGCCTCGTCCCGAGAGAACTCGAGCGGGTCTACCCGGCGGGCCACTACGACGTGCCGGTGACCGGTTACTGGGACCGCGAAGAGTGCGCCTTCATCGCCGATATCCTGGCACGCTACTTCGCCGCGCACCCCTACCGCAGGGTCGTCGCCCACCTCGAAGGCGGGGCGCTCACCGTCGCGGAGATGGCGGCGGAGGCATGCGGTTTCGAACTCGAGGTGACCTGCCAGGGGCACCCGACGTCGCCGGGCTCGCTCCGGGCGCTCAACGACGCTCTCGCAGGCGAGCGGCGGGTGCAGACCGACACCATCCGGGGCACGGTCTCCTGGCAGTTCGCGACGGATATCAACACGAAAGGGCTCCAGATCCGGGGCAGGAGCATGCAGATGGCGGTGCTCCGGGGGAAGCAGCAGCTCTTCAGCATCGACCCCGGGACCGGGCTCTTCCGTCCCACGTTCGATGGGTGGCGGATGATACCGGAGGGCTACCGGGTCAGGATCGACTCGTTCGTGCCGCAGGGCGATGTCCTCGCCCCGGGGATCACGGGCTGCGACCCCCGGATACGGGAGGGCGACGAGGTGCTGGTGGAAGGTCCGCTCGCGATCGCCACCGGGCGGGCGATGATGGGGGCGGACGAGATGCTCCGGTCGAAGCGCGGGGTTGCGGTGCGGGTGCGGAAGACGCAGAAGTTTTAGGAGGAGGGACCGGGGGCTTCGGTTCCCCCTGGGCTCGTGTTTTGTGGCGCTCAAATTTAGAAGCATCGCGGGCCATTGTCTTTTGCGCCTGCGACATTCAAGGGTTGAAACCGGCAAGCGAGGAAAAATCCCGTACAGTGGACTGTGGTGGAT
>JAEZIP010000001.1:0-41780 GCA_023436625.1 Methanobacteriota archaeon
CGGGCTTTTAAGTCGGAGAGGTTGTTCTGCAGGTCTTCCCGGGTCAGGAACGGGAGGAGGACAAGGTCTTCCGGGGTCCGGATGTCCCCGGGCACGAGGCCACGCTCCTCAAAGACCCGGCGGTAGTAGGGGACGTTTTCGTAAGCGTGGTCGAGCAGACGCGAGAGCGCCTGCGCCTGGTAGGCCGCGAGTTCCTCCCGGCTCCACCGCCGGGATTGCTGAAGGAGGGTGTAAGTCTTTCGATAGACGTTGTAGGAGGGGAGGATGCTGAGGGCTTTTGCTGTGAACGACTCCCTGCCGCAGATCCTCTCGCCCAGGCGTATCACGATCTTCTCTCTCCTGCCTATGTACTCTTCTGCCATACGTACCGGAACAGCACCGTTGTACCGCCTCTTCGCCTCACCGTCTCCCGGTTTTCGCCGGGTCTTCTCTGGCTGCTTTCCGGGTGGTCTGCCGGGAGCACCAACCCTGCAGGCGACGTTTTCCCCGATGCATCGAGATAGTATAGCCCCGAACAACGTATATAAAAATTGGCATCCTGTCATCTGTTCCATTTGAGATCAGGGTTCTATAGATGCATGAATAGCCCTCCGGCGGAAGTATGGGGGGAGTGCGGATCCGGCTCTTAACGGCGCACTGTCGGATTCCCTTCATTTCCTGCCAAATAATGCCGTTTGGCAAACATGGCCCGATGAAGTGAGCATTTGGATAAACTATAAATATGCGAAAGCCTATCAGGGGTATGTCTTAGCAAGATAAGGCGACAGTCACCGGAGCCGTGCACACCCGATATGATGATGCATGCCCGGGCAAGGGGGGATAATTATTCTAGAGAAGGCCGTACCTGATAGCAGTAGCAATGCGGAGATCTTCACGGGTCTCCCGACCGAGAATGACATCCTGGACGAGATACGGACACTGGCCGGCGGGTTGCGCAGGCAGAACGGAAGCGCCCCGGAGAACCTCGATTTTACAGTACCCATCGGCTGGGAGGAGCGGGTAGGCTACCTTGACGGGCGGCCGATCAGGCGGCTGATCATCTTCCTCCGCTCCACGGGTTGTGAGTGGGTCGAGAAGACCGGGGGATGCACCATGTGCGGGTTCTACTGTGCGACATCCCGGGGCAGGGAGGTCTCGGCGGAGGAGTACGTCGCACAGTTCGAGCACGTGATGAACGCCGTCGACCTGGGGGATTACCCGATCGTCTCGATATACAACGATGGAAATATTTTCAACGAACGTGAGATGCCGGTCGCCGCCATCGAGAAGATCTGCTCGTATATCGACGGCTACAGGAACATCAGGAAGGTGGTCGTTGAGTCGAGGATCGATTATTCGCCGGATGAGCACGTAGCAAAGATGAAGAAGGCCTTAAACGGGCGGCAGCTTGAGGTGGCGTTTGGATTTGAGTCCGCAGACCCCCAGATTATGAACCTCTGCATCAACAAGGGGTTCTCGGCCAATAACTTCGATCACTTCCATTCAAGGATGCAGGGAATGGGCGTGCTGACAAAACCCCTTCTTCTCGTAAAGCCGCCGTTCCTCACCGAGTCGGAGGCGGTAAGCGATATCCTGCGGACCGTGGGGTACTGTGTATCCCGGGGGATCGACTACGTGGACCTCGAAGTGACGACGGTCGAGAAGAACACCGTCGTGCACGAACTCTGGAAGAATAACCTCTACCGTCCGCCGTGGCTCTGGAGTCTCGTCGACCTCCTGCAGCAGTGCTGGGAGCGGTTCGGGGATCGTGCCCACGTCTACGTCAGCCCCTGGAACTACTCGGTCGAGTCGCTCGACTGGGCCCGGAACTGCGGGAAGTGCGATGCCGAGATCACCGGTGCGATCGAGCGCTACAACTGTCATTTCGATACGGCGGAGTTCGACGGGCTGGACTGTTCATGCCGGGAGGAAGGGTGGAAGAAGGCTGTTACGGAGGAGGACTCCAGCACGATCCCGGAGAGGATTCGCGAGCAGCTTGCAGACATCCGCAATACCCGGCTTTCGTCTCCGTAAGCGTTGAATCTGGTGCAGATGTGGCCCGGGCTCTCCCCGGGTGCTTTTTTTGTGCGCGACGGGCGGGAGCGTAGCGAGCGGCCGGAGCGGGAGCACCGGAGGTGCGACTTTCGACGGGCAGGAGCGGAGTGCGATGCTCCGTGAGGAGCGGAGCAGGAGCACCGCCAGGTGCGATTACGAGTGGCCGGAGCGGGAGCGACTTGCGACCGTCTGCTAGGAACGGAGCACGAGAAGAACTTCGTTCTTCGAAAACCCGAAGGGAATGCCAACAATCGCGGCTGAAAAATTGACGCCCGGGAGTGTTTCAGAGCCCGGCCTGCCGCAGATCGATCTCCCGGGGAGCCCCGGTATCGATCGACTTCCATGCCTCGAACGTCGCAAGCGTCGTCGCGACGTTGCCGACGAAATCCGGCTCTTCGCCCTTCACGAACGCCAGGAGTTCCTCGGCAAACCCCTTCTCCTGGGTGAGCCACCGCCTCTCCCTTGATACCTTCCCGTCCCGCCGGAGCTCGAGGTCGCGGAAGTCGGTGATCCTCCCGACAGCGTTGTCGCAGAAGACCTCGACCGTCTCCTTCGGGTAAGAACGGTCGCCAAGCGTCGTGTAGGTGACGGTTCCGAGCGACCCGTCGTCGAAGGTCAGGGTTGCCTGGAAGTTGTCATACTTCCGGAGGGTCCCGGTCGGCTCGATGGCCCGGGCATAGACCTGGACCGGCCGTGCCCCGGTGATGTACTGCATGAAGTCGATGAAGTGGCAGCACTCCGAGATCAGCATGCCCCCGCCCTGCTCGTCGTCGTGCACCCAGTGTTCGGGCGGGATCTGCCCGGCGTTGACGCGGTAGTGCAGGACCACGGGGGTTGCCCTGTTCCCGAAGAACTCCTTCATCCTCCGTGAGAGCGGGGAGTAGCGCCGGTTGAACCCGACCATCAGCCGTTGCCCGGACTCGTTCTGGGCCGCAACAAGCCCCCTGAGCCCGTCGAGATCGGTGGCGAGCGGTTTCTCCACGAAGACGTCTTTTCCGGCGCGCATCGCGTCGATCGCCATGGGCGCGTGGAGATCGTTTCTGGTCGCGATCATCACCGCGTCGATCCCCGGGTCCTCGAGGATCTTCCGGTAGTCGGTGGTGCAGTAGGAGAACCCGTACTTCTTCGCAACCGTCTGCGCCGAGAGACCCGTCGCGGTCGCAAGCCCCGCGAGGTTCACGGGGAGCCCCGGCAGGTGGGGGTAGAGGGCGCTCTGGGCGTGGACCCCGGCACCGATACATCCGAGCGTCCGGGCTCCGGCCGGCACCTTCCGCCTCCGTCCCTCGGGCTCCGGGAGGCGGGTGACAGTGCCGGAGACGCCCGAACCATTCGGGCTGTACTGCAGGAGGACTCCGATGAACCGCTCTTTTCCGGTGTTGATGAGGTTGTAGGCCTCCGGCGCATCGTCGAGCGGGAAGGTGTGGGTGATCAGGCGGTCGAGATCGATCCGCTTCTGCCGCACCAGCTCCAGGAACGCCTCCATGTTCCTCCGCTCCGTCCACCGGACATAGATGGGGTAGTCGATCCCCCGCTCCTCGTAGTTCCGGTCGTAGCGGCCGGGGCCGTAAGACCGGGAGACGACGACCTCCGCCTCCTTCTCGTAGAAGATGTCGCGAGGCACGTTCATCCCTATGTTCCCGACGACAACGACCCTCCCCTTATCCCTGACCAGGTGGCCGGCGGCCTCGATGGGGGCGCTCGACCGGGTGGCCGCGGTGATGACGACCGCGTCCGCACCGAACGGCGAGAGGGCCCTCATCCTCTCGGTGAGGCCGTCGTAGTTCGAGACGACGTCCGCACCGAGGCTTGCTGCGAGCGAGAGTTTCTCCCGGTCGATATCGATCCCGATGACCCGGCACCCTGCGGCTTTGAGGATCTGCACGCAGAGGAGTCCGATCAGCCCGAGGCCGATCACCGCAACGTTCTCGCCCACCGTGACTTCTGCGTTCCGAACACCGTGCATCGCGATCGACCCGACGGTCGTGAACGCCGCTTCCCTGAAACTGACGCCTTCGGGGATCCTGACGCAGAGGTTCTTCGGGACCGAGACGTATTCGGCATGCACCGCATACCCGGCCCCGGCGCAGGCGACGCGGTCGCCGACCTCGAAGTCGTCGGCCCCGGTCGTCACCACAGTGCCCGCACAGCTGTAGCCGAGCGATTCGGGCTTTGCAAGGCGGCTCATCGCCTGTTGGTACGCCGAGAGCGGGCCGTCCGTGCCGACCTTCTGGAGAACTTTCTTCACGTCGTCGGGACGTGCTTTCGCCTTGCCGACGAGCGACTGCTGTGCGAGATTGATCAGCGACGACTCCGTGCCGGCGCTGATGAGGGAGTAGGCGTTCTCGACGACGACCCCTCTCGTTACGGTGGGAACGGGGACGTTCTCCACCTGGATAGACCCTGACTGCAGGTCGAGTAATACCTGTTTCATGTATGTTCCCCCCATATTCTCGACTGGCTGAGGCAGTCGAGCATCTCCGATGTCATGAAGAGATCGGGGAAGTTATTCGACGGCTCCACGGTCGACGACCGGATCCCGAGCAGCCGGCAGAGCCCCTCAAAAGACCGCGTCTCCACGGTCTTGCCGTAACGACGGCGGGCGATCTCGCGGTACATGCCGTAGCCGAACCGGAACGCCCGGTGCCGCAACGGGTAGTGCCCGAGCGACGCCGCCGTTGCCGCCGTGGCGACGGACGGGACGAGATCGCTCCAGGCCCCCGGTTCCCACCGGGGCGCGAGCCCCTGCACATACTCATCAAGCCGATTGAGGCAGAGATCGGCGTGTTCACGGTAACGGTCGTCCATGCGTGACGCATACACAAAGGAGGCCTGGGCAAACGCGTATGCCCCGGAGAGGTAGTATGCGAAGGATAGCCCGCTCCTCGACCAGTCGAACCTCCCGTCGGGACGCTGGGCATCTGCGAGCCACCGCACACCTTTCGCGAGGCTTTCATCGATCCGGTCGTCGTGGAGCACGTCGTTTGTCTTTGCCAGGTAGTACATCGTCACCCCCTGGTAGTGCACGCAGGGGAGTTTGAAGACGTACGGGTAGGTCCCCTTATCGACGGCGTAGGGGTAGACGCCGCATTTACACTGGTGACGGACGATGTTCTCCGCCGCCCGCAGGGCGGCCGCACGGGCGTCCGCATCGTCGTACCGTTCCGCATACCGGGCAAGGAACGCCCCGCACGAGGCGTCGACGTTCAGGTGGTCGGCGGTATACCCCCGGGACTTCAGGAAATATCCCGGCCTTCTTTCGGCCGCGAGAACGAAGTCCCGGGCCTTTTGGAGCGCATCCTCGTGCGGGTGCCGGTCCGCCGCCTCCAGGAGCGCGTCGCCGATAAACGCGGTGATCAGGGCCGAAGGCTCGTTGTAGTTGACGTGGATCTCGTTGTAGGACCCGTCCGGGTTCTGGCACCCGGCGACATAGTTCAGGATCGGGCCCACGAGCGGGTCGCCGCCCAGGCGAAGCAATGCCTTGCAGACCTCGGCGTGCACGCGGTTCCGGATGATGCCGAAGACCGGGTCGCGGATGTACGCGGTCTCGCCGTCGACGACGGCGAGCTCCCGGACCTCTCCGGCAACCCGGGCAAGAAGCGATGTCAGGCACCCGTCCATGTCATCCTCTCGATGCACTGCTTCAGTTTCAGGGCGACCGATCGCCGGTCATAGTGCTCTGCGACGTACTCCCTGCCCCGGCGCCCCATCTCCTCCATCCGCTCCGGGTCGTCCAGGAGCGCCGAGAGCGCCGCGGCGATCGCCTCCGGCGTGTTGTCGGCGATGACCCCCGCACCCGACTCCTCTGCGAGATGGGCGATCTCGCCGCTTCCGCAACCGACGAAGGGTATCCCGCAGGCCATGTACTCGTAGGCCTTGGTGGGGGCAGCGTACTCGAGGTTCGCGAGCCTCTTTAAGGGCGCCACTCCAACGAGCGACTCGGAGAGCAACCGCGGGATCTCCTCGCGCGGAAGGGTGCCCGTAAAGACGACCGAGCCGGTCAGGCTCTCGGCTTTCACCAGCTTCTCAAGGTGCTCCCTCGTGTCGCCGTCGCCGACGATGAGGAACTTCAGGTTGTAGGTGCCGTTCATCGACTTGACGGCGAGAGCCACCTTATCGAGATCCTGGGCGTGCCCGACGTTGCCGGCATAGATGATCTGCCGCTTCTTTCCGTCGTTCGTGGGGCGAAAGATGTCGGTGTTGACGCCGTTGGGCATCAACTTCATGGGGGCCGTAACACGGTAGCGCGACGAGATCCTCCGCCCGAGCTCTTCGGTCGTGACCCCGACGAGATCTGCTCGTGCGAGGCACATCTGCTCGAACTTCCGGCTCATCCTCTCGTAGATGCTTCCCTCTCTGAGGAAACCAAGACTTATCGATGCGTCTATCCAGAGGTCGCGGATATCGAGAATCCACTTCACCCGTGACGTCCGTTTCAGGACATATCCCGGGATCCCGGTGAAGAGGGGCGGTGCCGACGTGACGATCGCATCGAACCGGTTCCGGTTGAAGAGGAGCCAGAGTGCGGCGTGGATCGGGAAGAAGAGGTAGTAAGCCATCCTGCTTGCAAACCCCGGGTTTCCTGATCCCGGCTGCCAGGTCCAGAGATGTACAACCCGGACCCCGTCGACCTCATGCACGTCCGACCGCTTCCAGGTGCGGGAGAACGAGCCGGTGGGAAACGTGGCGTGCGGTGCAAGCACGGTCACGTCGATACCCAGTTTTGCAAGATGCACGGCAGTGTCATGGATGCGTGATGCGTTTCCTGATTTTTCCGGTGGAAAATGTTGTGATACGATGCATACCTGTTTCATGCAACTCCTCGTAGTATCTGGATACGGTCGCCGGAGACCGGTTGTCAAGCCCCCTGATAAACCGCGTGCGGGGGCTAAAGGAAGTCCTCCCGCCCGTTCGGAGAGAGCAGGGAGATAGACGGCGGCGATGGAGCCGCGATCGACCGCGCAGCACCTGCGGGATACAGGCCTGCCTGGGGCGTGACCTCGCCCAGGGGCACGGGCTGCACCGATGAGCCGTCACCCAGCACGCGGACGGCAAAACCCCGGTCGGTCCACTTCTCGTGATCGAGGATGTTCCGGGCGTCTATGACGAACTTCGTTCTCATCCGGAGCCCCGCCGGATCCATCGTGCGGAAGCAGTCGTGATCGGTGAGGATGACGACACAGTCGCTCCCGGCGGTTGCATCCAGGGCATCCATGAGGGGGTGCGGGAATTCCGCCACGTACGGGTCGTGGCACCTGATGGTATACCCCTCGTTCTCGGCGAGCTGGATGAACTTGAATGCCGGACTCTCACGGGTGTCGCCGATATTGCCCTTGTAGGCGACGCCGAAGATGCTGACCGTCGGATTTCTGACGCCGGCAAGCAGGTTGCGGGCGACGTGCAGCACGTAGTTCGGCATGGAATCGTTGACCTCTCGCGCCGTGGAGACCATCCTGCACCGTGTCGAGTTCTCGGTCAGGAACCAGGGATCGATGGCGATGCAGTGTCCTCCGACGCCCGGGCCCGGGTTGAGGATGGTGACCCGGGGATGCTTGTTTGCGAGGGTGATGGCCTCCCAGACATTGATCCCGCACTCCTCGGCGAGCTGGGCAAATTCGTTCGCGAGCGCGATGTTCACGTCGCGGCAGGTGTTTTCCATCAGTTTGACGAACTCCGCCGTCCGCGTATCGGTCTGGTATATCTGCCCGCGGACGAAGGTCTGGTAGATCGAGGTCGCCCGGTCGGTGGAGTCCCGGTCGTACCCGCCGATGATGCGGCTGTTCCCCGCCATCTCCTGCAGGGTCCGCCCGGGGATTGCACGCTCGGGGCAATGGGCGTACAGGAAGTCACCGACAGCGACACCGTTCTTCTCAAGCCTGGGGATGACGACCCGTTCGCTCGTTCCCGGCGGGACGGTCGATTCGAGGATGACCAGGTTTCCTTTCCGGAGGTGGGGGGCGATCATGTCGGCCGCTTTCTTGACGTATGAAAGGTCGGAGACCTTTGTTGCCGGATCCAGGGGTGTCGGCACGGCAATCAGGAATGCATCCGCGGCCTCCGGTTCGATCCTGGCGCAAAATCGCTCTTTAGCCTCGCAGTACAGGTCATCGAGCCCCGGCTCCCTGAATGGCAGGTTCCCGTGATTCAGGCCATCCACCACGCTCTGCTTCACGTCGACGCCCACGACGTCCGCTCCGTGAGCAGCAAACAGCAGTGCAGTCGGCAATCCTATGTATCCTAATCCCAGTACACAGATCTTCATGTGCATCTCCTTGAGCAATCATTGGGACCGTGCAGCAGCACAGACCATAACTATCATTTTTCCAGCGATTCCATCGCCGTAGGGGTTCATCCAGCCGGACTTCCAGGCAGATATCGAGCGGACTCCTTCAAGGATCTTCCCTGAGTCGGCCCCTACCAGGATGTTCGATCCTACGTCCAGCGTCTCGGGCCGTTCCGTGTCGTAGCGCATCGTAGCACAGGGGACACCGAGAACACAGGTCTCCTCCTGGACGCCGCCGGAATCGGTCAGCACGAGTCTCGCCTGCGACTCCAGCTGCAGGAACTCCAGGAACCCGAAGGGTTTGGTGAGGTTCAATCCGTCGACGCCGATGCCGAGCTCCTTGATCCTTTTTTCGGTCCTCGGATGGACCGGGAAGACGACCGGCAGGGAGAACTCCTTCTGCACTCCTTCGAGCCCTTTGAGGATCTCCTTGAGCCGTGTCCGGTTGTCCACGTTCTCCTGCCGGTGGGCGGTGACGAGGAAGTATTCGTGGGGCTCGAGGTCGAGGTCTTTTAAGACGTTGCCTTTCTTCTTTGAGATGTCGAGGTTCTGGTAGATCGCATCGACGACGGTGTTGCCGGTCACGCAGATCTTCCGGTCCACGATGCCCTCCGCGAGGAGGTTCTCCCGGGCTCTCTCTGTCGGGGCAAAGAGGTAGTCCGAGATGTGGTCGGTGAGCACCCGGTTGATCTCCTCCGGCATCCAGCGATTGAAACTCCGGAGACCCGCTTCGATGTGCCCCACCCGCACATGCAGTTTCGATGCCGCGAGAGCCCCGGCCATGACGGTGTTCGTGTCTCCCTGCACCAGGACGATGTCGGGTGACTCCTTCACCAGGATATCCTCGACGCCGGTCATGATCTTCGCTGTCTGACCGGCATGGGTCCCGGAACCCACGTCGAGGCTGTAGTCCGGATCCGGAAGTTCAAGCTCCTCGAAGAAGAGCCGGTCCATCTCGTAGGAGTAGTGCTGCCCGGTATGGAGGATAAAGTAGTCAAGACCCCTGCGTTCGCATTCCCTGATGACGGGAGACATCTTGATGATCTCCGGCCGCGTGCCGAGTATTACTCCAATCATTCTACACCTCTCCTCTGCGTCGTACCGTTCACTTCCGCTCACTCCCGCATTCTTGCGATAAGGGCAAGCATCAGGCCCAGCATGAGTGCGATGGTCCCCGGGATCAGGAAGAGCGTTGCAAGCATGCCCTGCTCGATCGCGACGAGGCCGGTCTCACTAAATCCCTGGAAGAACCGTAGGAGGAGAAAGATCCCG
The DNA here is from genome assembly GCA_023436625.1 of Methanobacteriota archaeon. Classification (GTDB taxonomy): domain Archaea; phylum Halobacteriota; class Methanomicrobia; order Methanomicrobiales; family Methanoculleaceae; genus Methanoculleus. Next base: position 9,587 of record JAEZIP010000001.1, read on the forward strand.
GCAAGCATCGCAGCGAGCCCGGGCAGGCCGATGTGCAGGAGAGGCCTCTTCTCCACGGCGAGCCAGAATATCGATCCGAGCACCTCCATTCCGTGAGATAAGGGGTTCTTTGTGGATGTGTCAAAATCACCGTATTTGCAGTTGATCGGCGTCTCCCCGATCCGCAGGTGCCTCTCCTGGGCGATCCGGAGCATCTCCGATTCGGTCGAAAAGTCATCCTTCCGGAGCGTACCGAGCATCGACTCCATGGTCTTCCTGTTCAGTGCCCGAAAGCCGCACTGTGAGTCGGTTATCGAACAGCCGGTGCTGGAGGCGACATCAAGCACCGCCCGACCGAACCGCCGGTAAAAGGGCATCTGGTCGAAGGTCCGAAAGCCGATGACGAGGTCTGCGGTATCGGCGAGGATCGGCTCGACCAGGAGGGGTATCTCCCCGGGGTTGTGCTGACCGTCTCCGTCCATGAGGACCAGACAGTCGTAGTTGTGCTCGACTGCATACTTAAGGGCACTCTTGATCCCCTGTCCCTTCCCCTTCTGTGCTCCGTGCGAGATGACGGTCGCCCCGGCATCCCGGGCGACCTTCACGGTGCTGTCTGTACAGCCGTCGTCGATGACCAGGACCTCGTCGACGTGCTGCCGGGCCCGGAGAACGACGGAGCCGATCGCAACCTCCTCATTGAAACAGGGGATCGCTGCAAGTGTCCTGATCCTGCCCGGTCGGCGGGACGGAATGGCGGCAGTCTCGGTGGTCTCGCTCACCGCCCGCCGGGTTCCCGGAGCCGCCGGCGTCCGTAAAGGGTTGATCTGCTCCTGGACCTCACAGCGGAGGGCAGGGGTGCCTATCGGGCTCTCCTGTCCGATACTCCGGGGCATATGTCGTTCGATCCATCTGTCTCTCTCTGCATCTATGTACTGTGGCAATGGCACAGTTGTTTCTTCGGCGAACCACCCCTCTACGTGAGCGGGTGGCCTCGCCCGAACCGGATCCTTGTCGTACATCCACTTTCCCCTCTTGACGTACTGAAACGGGACTGTGCTGACATATATTAATAGGTTATTATTAAACAAATACACTTAACTAATTCAAAAAATAGATCTAATTTAATTTACCTGGGTGCCCTTAAAATCTTCTCGGAATAGTTAAATATTTCGACTCTGTGAGGAAAGTTCATCAACTTCCCGTACGGATGGATGGAACATCGGCATGCTACGATTCCGGCTGTGTCCGGTATTATCGGGTATCACGATCAGGAAAGTTTAAGGTCGGCAGCCCCGGATGATGGGCAAACAGTCTGATTCCGCCTGCCGCACCGCTTTTGGAGGATCCATTGCCTGCGGTCTGATACTTTTAAAGCAGCGATTATAAGAGGGGTCTTTTTCCCGATCCTCTCTGCACCGGGTTGCCGTATTGGGAAGTATTATATCCGGGATGTGCCCGGCCACCGGTCATCCGGTACAAGGCGTGCGGAGACCTCCGCCATGAGAGCGTGGTAACGGTGGCGGTCGGCAAGGTATCGGCGACTCTTCTCGTCGATCGGGAGCGGTGCAAAGGAGACCCCGCAATCGACATCCCAGAGGACCAGCCCCTCAGGAGGGGCCGCAGGGATTCTCTGCTCCACCGGTGCCGTAAGGAGCCGTGCGATCTCTCCGGCGCCGGCCTCGCCCCTCCCCACCCGTTCGAGCGCCGTCGCCATGCACCGGACCATATTCCAGAGGAAACTCTCCCCTGTCACCTCAAAGACGGTGAACGGCCCGTCTTCAAAGACCCGTGCCGCAAGGATCCTCCTCTCCGGGCTCCGGTCGCCGACGCGGGCGAACGCCGAGAAGTCGTGCCGCCCGAGAAACTCCTGTGCCGCTTCGTGCATGGCTGCGGCGTTGCCCGGGGAGAAGAAGTAGTAGCGGTAGGTCCTCGATGCGGCGCTGTACCGGGGGTGGAACCCGTCCGGGACCCCGGCCCACGCCGTGCACCAGATATCGGCCGGGAGCACCTGGTTCAGTGCCCGGACCGCCCGTTCGGGCTTATCGGTCAAAAACGAGCAGACCTGGCCACGGGCATGCACCCCGCGATCGGTGCGGCCGGCGGTGACGAAGCTCGCCTCCCGCCAGTCGTCGAAGACCTGGAGGCGCCGGCAGGCCTCGATGAACTCCCCCTCAACGGTGCGGAGCAGAGGCTGCATCTGCGAGCCGAAGAAACGGTCCCCGAAGTATGAGAAACGGAACGCCAGGTTCATCCGTGTACCGTCCGCCGTATCCTGCGGAGAGCTCCCTTGATGGACTGGCGGGTGTAGGTGTGGAGCGGGGTCATCCTCCCTCCCGCCATCGTCCGCCCTTCCCGGATCGCGGAGAGGATGGAGGCCACATCCGGCTCGGCCGTGACATACGTGACCCCGAACCCGACGTAACGGGCGTTGTGGGCGTCGCTCCCGGCAACGCCGGGTTTCCCGAACCTCCGTGCAATGACTGCGGCCTTCCTGTTTGCCGACCCGGTGATGTAACGGCTGTTGAAGACCTCCACCGCATCCACTGCTCCGATACCGGCCGCGAGTCTCCTCCCGACACCGTGACGCCAGCGGTGGTAGGGGTGCGGGAGGATGAGGAGAGCGCCCCGGGCACGGGCAAGGGCGACGGTTTCGTGGAAGTCAAGCCCTGCCGGCAGGGGCTCCGTGACCCCGAGAGCGAGCAGGTGGCCCTGCCGTGTCGATACCTCCGTGCCCGGGATCACGGTCACGGAGGTGTCGCACTCGAGGGCGTAGCGGGCACCTTCCACCGTGTCGTGATCGGTGATCGCGACGGCGTCGAGGCCGACCGCCTCCGCTCGCCGGAGGATTTCCTCCACACTGCTCTCTCCGTCCCTGGAGAACCTTGTGTGGACATGCAGGTCGCACCGCAGCATGAGATCAGATTATTTGTCATCCCCTGAATAATAAGTGAAGTGTTATGCGCATTCTCCTCCCGACCGGATCGGCAACGGTCGCAATCGTAAAGGCGGCGGCTGAGCTGTTCAGCGGCCGCTACGAGATAGATGTTGCGGTCACCGGCGAGATCGCGTCGTTTCTTGCCCCCGGAGAACTCCAGAGACTGCTCTCCGGCGGCGGCTACGACATGGCGATCGTCTCCGGCATGTGCACCGCATCCTTTGCCGATGTCGAGCGCGAGACCGGCGTCCCGGTCTACCGGGGCCCACGGCACGCGGCCGACCTCCCGCTGGTATTTTCGGTGCTTGACCGCGTCCGGCTCTCAAAGACCGTTCCTGCCGACGAGTTCCTTACACAGACGCGGCGTGAGGAAGCCTTCCGGCAGGTGGCGCTCCGGGAAGCGGAGGCGGAGGGGGACTTCATCATCCGGGGCACGAAGATCGGCGGGGGTTCGAGGATGAAGGTGCTCGCGGAGATCATGGACGCGCACAAGCGCGACGATCTCCTCGCCGAGGTCCGGCGGTTCTTTGCCGACGGGGCCGATATCGTCGACCTGGGGTTCGGGTTCGACGCGACACCCGACGATGTCGGCCGGTGTTTTGCAGTCCTTGCGGATATCGAAGGCCCCCTCGCGGTCGACACGCAGGACCCCTCCCTCATCGCGGCGGCGCTCTTCCGCGCCGACCTGGTGCTCTCCCTGCACGAGGGAAACATCCCCGCCGTCGGGGAGGCGGTCGCGGACGCCGGGGCGGCCGCGGTCGTGGTGCCTCGTGAACGGACACTCCCGGAGAATCTCGTGGCGGCAGAGGAAGCCGGGATCCGCTGCCTGATTGCCGATCCCCTCCTCCAGCCGGTGGGGTCCGGACTCACCGCTTCGCTCTCCGGGTTCACGGAGGTTTCCTGCCCGCTCTTCTTCGGGGCGGGAAACGTCGTGGAACTGCTGGACGCCGACTCTCCCGGGGCGAACGCGCTGCTCGCGGGGATGGCGCACGAGGTCGGGGCCGCCGTCGTCTTCACGAGCGAACACAGCGACAAGACCCGGGGATCGGTCGCGGAGATGCGGCGGGCGACCGAGATGATGACCCTCGTGACCGACCGGCCGTATCCTAAAGACCTGGGGCTCGATCTCCTGATCCTGAAGGAGAAACGGCGACGGCGCGAACCTCCGCTGGAGTACGGGGGTATCATGGATGCGCATCCCGCCCCGGACGAGATCGTCTACGACCCCCTCGGGTGCATCCGCATCGGCATCGAGGGGGACTGTATCGTCGCGGTCCACAAGGATCGTGCCGTGCGGGGGAGGCGGTGGGAAGACGTCTTCTGCATGCTTCTCGAGAACGGGAGCCTCTCCCGGCTCGACCATGCTGCTTACCTCGGAAAAGAACTCTTCAAGGCGGAACTCGCCATCCGGTACCGGAGGAGCTTCGAGCAGGACGGGCCGTTCTGAACGATCCGTTTCCGTATGCCGCTCATGATGGAGGAGACCGGTCCCGGTCCGGCGGCTTGGTTCCACAAAAATATAATAATATTTATATAATTGTATGATTATTTTCCCGTCCGTGGCAGCGGCGAGCGGTGCCGAACTGTTCGGGCGGATATCCCCGGTATCATGAACCACTGGAGGTTAGAAGCGTCTTCAGGGTCGGGATCCGGGATGCCGGCCGCTCTCCCTGCCGTGGTTCATAAACGTGGTGAGACTGCATGAGACGGAATCCAACCATACTCGGGCTCGTAGCGGCCCTGGCCATCGGACTCGTTGCCCTGCCGGTTCTCGCGGCAACTGCCGACGTCGATATACGCGACGGGGCGTATCTCCCCGCTTCGCTCACGGTTGAGGGCAATACTACAGTGACCTGGACGAATTACGACGAGGTAAGCCATACCGTCACCAGCACGGGTGGAGTCTTCGACTCGGGGCCGATAGAACAGAATGAGACGTTCGATTACACCTTCGCCGATACGGGGACCTACCCGTACGGCTGTACGCTCAACGCCTCGACGCAACGGACACCCATGCAGGGTGTCGTCATCGTCGTCCCGGAGGGGATGATGGTGGCTCCGGACGAGAACGTGACCCCCGGGGAAGACCCGGCGAACATGACGCTGGCCGACCTGGTCGCGGGGAATGAAGATCTGACCTCCTTTGCGGATGCCGTCGGGGGGGCGGGCCTTACCGAAACCGTGCTTGCCACGGGGGGGCCGTATACGGTCTTTGCTCCTGACGATGCCGCCTTCGAGGCTCTCGGCAACGAGACCCTTGCCGGACTCTCGAACGACACGGAGACGCTTGATGCCCTGCTCATGCACCACGTGGTGAGGGGGAACTATACCATAGAAGACCTGATGGCGGACGCGAACGCCACAGGAAACGAGACGGTTCTTGAGACGCTCACCGGGGACGACCTCTCCGTCGTGGCGGTCGACGGTACCCTCACGGTAGGGAACGCCACAATCATTGCATCCGATATCACGGCCGACAACGGCGTCGTCCATATCATCGACACGGTCCTTGTGCCGCCGGGTCTCGTGCTGCCGGAGAACGTGACCCCGGCCGGGAACGAGACCGCTGACGCGAACGTCACCATCACGTCGCCGGAGGAGGGCGCCAGCGTCACTGCCGGGAACGTCACGGTGAGCGTGGACGTCACGAACTTCACGCTGGTGGAGCCGACCGGGCAGTCGAACGCGCCGGGCGAAGGCCACCTGCACTACTACCTGGACGCCGTGGTGCCGACGAACGAGAGCGCGCCCGCCATCCCGGAGACCGGCGGCTACGTCGTCTCCGCGAACACCTCCCACACCTGGGAGAACGTGACGGCGGGCGAGCACAACCTCTCGGTCCAGCCGGTCAACAACGACCACACCCCGCTCATCCCGCTCGTATTCGAGACGGTGAACGTCACCGTCGACGGGAACGCGACCTCGGAGGCCACGCCGGAAGAACGGGTCATCCCTTAAACGATCCCACTTTTTTCCTCCGGACCCCCACAGGCCGGGGACACATGCCGAACGCGAGGGCTTATGTTTCCTCCTCTCCCACCATTCAGTAGAATGGCCATACGCGGGATCAGCAGGGATCTGCTTGCGATGCTCTTCGAACTCGGGAGGGAACATCACCCGAACGAGTTCGTCGCCGTGCTGCGAGAGAGGAACGGCATTATCCGGGACCTCGACCTGGTGCCCGGCACCATCGTCGGGGAAGAGAGCGCCTCGTTCTTCATCGATATGCTCCCGCTGGACATCCACCAGGCCGGCAGCGCCCATAGCCACCCGAACGGGGTCCTCTCCCCGTCGTCGGCGGATCTCAGGTTCTTCCCCACGGTGGGGCGTTACCACGTCATCGTCGGGTCCCCTTACACGGAGAGGGACTGGCGGTGCTATCGGGCGGACGGGAGCGCGACGTCTCTTGAGGTGGTCGAGTGATCCGTGTGGTCGCGACGGGGACGTTCGATATCCTCCACCCCGGGCACCTCTACTACCTCGAGGAGTCCCGGAGACTCGGCGACGAACTCTCGGTGATCGTGGCGCGGGACGCGAACGTGAAGCATAAGCCGAGGCCGATCCTCCCGGAGGATCAACGGCTCCGGATGGTCCGGGCATTAAAGCCGGTCGACCATGCGCTCCTCGGCGACCTCCACGATATGTTCAGGCCGATAGCAGAGATCCGGCCCGATATCATCACGCTCGGGTTTAACCAGCATTTCGACGAGGAGCATCTCCGGCAGAGACTCCGGGACCGCGGGCTCGACGCGGACGTCGTCCGGATACCGGGATATCCCGGCTCGCTTGCCAGTTCATCGAAGATCATCGAGCGTATCCTGAATACCCGGGGCCCCTCCGGCCCCACCAGCCCTGCCGGTGAAGAGTGACTCCGGCACCGGGAAGCGCGGGACTCACCCGCAGGTGACGGCGGTTCATGCGGCAGATAGATGTGTTATGGGGCGATGATGGGGATGACGGCCGAATCGACTGGCTGAAAGTCTCGGTTCCGTTCCTGCTCTGCGGGCTCTTTCTTGCTGTCGTGTGGTTCTTCCTTCCGGCGGAGCAGTGGCTCCTGCTTGTCGGGATGATGGTCGCCTATATCGTTCCGCCGCTCGGCCGGGAGACGATCATCCCGGTCTGCATCCTCTGCGGGATCCCCTGGTGGCTGGCCGCGTTTACCCTGGCGTTCCTGGACTTCGCCGGCGGGCTCTTCATGGCCTGGAACTTCCCGCTGGTCCTGCGCATCCCCCGCATCGGCCCCTGGGTCAGCCGCTTTGTGGCCGCGGGCAGGACGTTCCTCGACCGGCGGCCGTGGCTTGAACGGCTCTACTTCGTCGGTCTCATCGCCTTCGTAGCCCTTCCCTTTGACGGGTCGGGGAGCATCGTCGGCTCCATCGTCGGGAGAATGCTCGGGATGACGAAGACGGAGGTCCTCTCCTGCATCACTATCGGCGGCGTCATCGGGAGTTTTGCCATCGCTCTCGGCATCGACTACATCGTGAACCTCATCCCGGAGGGGACCGGGTTCTGGGTCTCGCTTGCCGTTTTCCTCCTGATCGGCACCGCGCTCCTGGTGATGTACCGGAGTTATTCGCGGAAACAGGAGACGAACGCCTGACCCTCGCGGCTGACGCCGACGGTTTTCCTTCAGTCGGGGAGGGCCCCCGCGCCCCCTTCTCTTCTGGTTTTTTAAACGAGGCAGATGCCCTCTCCGGGCCGGAGTCGACACAGCACAAACCGAAACTATAATACGCAGAACAGGGGATTAATCATCCTGACCTGTCCGGGAAACCCGGACCGGAGATCCGGAGACGCCGCGTACCGCCGCTCTCCGGAGCGGCGAGGGGCGGCTCCGTTCTGCCGCCCGGGGACGATCAGGGTATGGATCCGTATACAGCGAACCGTTTGGCGGCCGGCGAGGAGCATGACGACGGTCCGGACTGTCGGGAGGGAGAGAATTCCGTCGCCGGCGAGGCCCCGGCCGGGATGCCCGGTGTCACTGCCGCGATGCTGCGGCAGGTGATCGAGACCTCGCTCTCCGGGATCTGCATCGTCGATCGGGAGGGACATATTGCCTTTGCCAACGCTGCGCTGCTTGCCATGTGGGGGTATGACCTGCAGGTGGTCGGAAAGCCCGCGACCCTCCTCTGGCTCTCCCTGGAAGAAGGGCAGGACTGCATCGGCTGCGCTCTCTCTGCCGGCAGGTGGAGCGGGACGGTTGCCGCCCGGCGGCGAGATTCATCCCGTTTCGACGCCAGGATATCGGTCAGCACAGTCCGTGACCCCGGGACCGCAGACGTCTGGCTCCTCCTCTCCTGCATCGACGTCACCGTGCGGCGCAAGGCCGAGGATGCGCCCGGTCACCACCGCAGCCTTGAAGCGGCCGTCGCGGCGATGCCCGCACGGTTCATGAATCCTGCGGAGATCGATCCGGCCATCGACGACTCGCTTGAGGACCTCGGCCGTGCGTGCGGGGTCTGCAGGGCCTACCTCTCCCTCTTCAACGATCCGCGGACGCTTCTTGGCACGACGCACGAGTGGTGCCGGCCGGAGCGGAACCCCCGGCGGGGGGAGTCCCGGAAGTTTCCCACGAGCGACCTTCCCCGGTGGGTCGTGCGGATCCTCGAAGGCGAGACGGTGCTCGTGAGCGGAGCGTCCCATGAAGGGCGGCAGAGCAGGGAGGAACGCGAGTTCCTGAAGCGTCACGGCGTTACCGCGACGCTGATGGTTCCGCTCCGGCTGAACGGGGCGGTCGTCGGCTTTGTCGGGTTCGACCGGGATACCGATGGTGCCCGGTTCACGGACGAGGATGTGGCGCTCCTCTCTGCGGCCGTTCACATCATCGCGGGCGCACTCGACCGGAAGCAGTCCGAGTACATCTTCCGGGAGTCGGAAGACCTCTACCAGGTCGTCCTTGATGCCATCACCGATACCGTCACCGTCGTCGATACCCGGTTCACCCTTCTTCTCGCGAACGACGCCTTCGTCGCCTGGTGCGAAGACCTCGGGCTCGAAACAAACGTCGTCGGCAGGGATCTCTTCGTCGTCCTGCCGTTCCTCCCTCCCGCCACCCGGCAGATGTACGAGCGGGTCATACGGACCGGCCGGCCGCTGACATCGGAGCGGCCTCTCACGTTCGGCGACCGGACCATGATCCTCCGGGAGATGCGGGTCCCGATCTTCGAGCACGGCGAGGTCGCAAGGGTCGTCACCGTCTCCCGCGACGTCACCGCCCAGAGGGAGGTCGAGGACCTGAAATTAAAGGCCTACACCCAGATCGAGCGGAACATGGAGCAGTTCGCCCTGCTCGCCGACCATATCCGAAACCCGCTCCAGGCGATCATGGGGCGTGCCGAGCTGCTCGACGATGCCGCGGCGACGGAGAAGATCCGGCAGCAGGTGCAGCGGATCAACGGGATCATCGACCAGCTCGACGAGCGGTGGGCGGAGTCGAGGAAACTCTCCCTCTTCTGGAGAAAGTACTCCTGATACCGGTCTCTTTCACCCCGTGTCCCGCAGTGTTCCCCATACCCGGTTTCGTTCGAGGATGACCCAGTAGCGCCGCAGCTCGGCCTCCGCCGCCCGGTAGCCGGGGTAATGGTCGCCGACGAGACGCCAGAACTGCTTCGAATGGTTCTGCTCGCGGAGGTGGGCAGCCTCGTGGACGACGACGTACTCCCGCAGGGGGTCGGGAAGGGCTATGACGCGCAGGTTGACGTTCAGGTTGCCGAGCGTCGAGCAGCTCCCCCACCGGGTCTTCTGCATCTTCACCGAGATCCGCCCCTGCCTCCGGCTGCTAAGGTCCGGGCAGGCTTCCAGTCGGTCGAGAACTTCCTCCTTCAGCATCCGGGAGAGGTTTCTTTTGAGGGCGGGAACGGATGGGCAGGCGACGGCCCCGCCGGTCCCGTCGATCGCGAACCGCGCACCCGGGACCAGGCGGTGGAACCGCCCGTGCAGGAGGAGCAGGTCTTCCTGCCCGCACCCTTCGGCAGCCAGCCGGTCGAACTCCTCGCGCCGCTTCTCGATCCAGGCCGCGTTGCGCTGCAGGAACCCCCCGATGTCGAACTTCGGGGGAGCGACCACCCGCAGGGTCCCGTCCGGCCGCACCTGAAGACGGGCGGAGCGCACCGCCTTCCGGACGACGGTCGTGCCGCACGGGACTCTCTCCTCTGCTCCCCCATTCATGTACCAGTACTGGGACGGCGGCAAGAAAAATCCCATGATCCGGCACGCACCTATACCTGATGACGACAAAGAGTTACGGAAGGGCTCCCGCTCGAGCGTCGAGCGGGCGCAGAGGGTGGCATCGTGACCGAGAAGGAACTCAAGATCGGGGACATCGCGCGTCTCACCGGCATCTCCGAGCAGGATGTCCGGACACTCGTCCAGACCTACGACAGCCTCTTTACCTGCCGGACCATCGGCCCGGTCAGGCTCTTCCCGCCAAAGACGGTCCGGATTGTCCGGGAACTCATAGAACTCTCCGGAAGGGGTCTTTCGCCGGACGAGATCGCACAAGAGGTCCGATCCGGCAGAAAACCGTCGACACCGCAAGAGCCGGCAGAAGAGCTCGACCGGGCCGCCGTCCCGCTCCCGCCCGGGGTAGTGATCGATCTCGGGGTGATGCAGGATACGCTGGCCCGGCAGGAACGCCGGATCGCGCGCCTGGTCGATGAACTCAAGCGGGAACAGGAACTGAGGGCCGAGGAGATCGGCCGGCTCCGGAAGACCGTCGACGACCTGCAGGAGCAACTTCGCGCGCAGCGGGAGCAGCTTGGGGTCGTTGCGGAATGGGTGGACTACTTCGACCGGCGGATGGACGAGGCCACCCGCCCGATGCTTGAACGGGTCCGGCGAACCGTCGCGAAGAAGAGCGATCCCGGGCAGCCGTCCGGCCGCTCCGACTGACTCCTGTTCCGTCGGTGCGGCTCTCCACCGGGAGAGGCGGGATGCCGGGCCATCGCCGGAACCGGGTGAGTGCGCTCCGGCTGCCGGCCGCATGGTCTCCGCCGATTCGCTATATCTATGCCCATATGTAGCAAAATATAATATTTATTATCACAAAATTAACAAAATTTAAATACGATGCCCGCTACCGGCATGCGAGGTGATCGAGATCTACCAGCAGAAGATGGCCACAATATTGACCGTCGCCATTCAAACCCTTGTCGTTGGCGGGTTGATAGCCTGCATCGTCGTCGGAGCACAGGACCGGCCGTCTCCGGTGGATTCACCGGCCGCTGATGGTCGAGATGCGTACTACCTGTCCGAGAACACCTCGCCGGCCGCGTATTCCGTCGTCGGCCACCAGCCGGGGGGCATGCCGGGCACCGGGGAGGAGACCCGCTCTTTCTGGGTTTAGGATCGTTCCTAACCCATCATGATCTGCATGGCCGTCGGGTACCTGTTCATGATGGCGTACACGAGAGGTTTCGCTATCCAGAGCCTCCCGCCCTGCATCCTTCTGAGAGGGCTGATCTCCTGGAGGCTCTGGAGGGCCTGCACCGCAGCCTCGTCCGCGAGGAAGAAACTGTCGGGAACCGTGGAATCGAAGTAGAAGAGGATCGGGAGCCGGAGTCGTCTCTGCAACTCCCCCGGCAGGGCCTGCGTCAGCCGGAGGAGGACGTCGCGGTCGAACTCGTAGCGGTTCCCGCCTTTCGTGATCGACGATGGGTGCTCCTCCGAGAGGAGCCGGGAGAGGCGTTTGCGTTCCGCGACGACGCCGTCGTTGATCCTGCCGATCTCAAACCGCATCCATCGTAAGAGGGTCGAGTCGTCGCCTGCTGGTGGTCGATCCGGCATTGTATGCTCCGGTGGTGATCCGTACCCGGGTCGGGTGTGGATACCTGTCTTTGCCATGCGATATATACCTGGCCCCGGGAGGCTCCTCTCCGGTGGCAGGGTTCGGAGCGTTATTTCAACGATTCGAGCCGGAATCAACCCCTCTCCCGGATCACGGCCCTCTCATCTCCCGGGCGAAAGTATATGTATCTCTACCCCCAACCCGGCGTCCTCTGTGTGATCATTCATGGAACGTGATTCAGCGCCCGACAGGTATACCCGACGGCACGTCCGCTTCCGGTGGACGCCGCTCTGCTTTCTGCTGCTCGCCGGCATGACCGTTCTCCTCGCAGCCTCCCCGGCAGGCGCCACCGGCGCACCCGAGCAGGAGTATAATCCCACAATCGCCGCAATGCTCGCGGAGATCGATGAATCCGAACTCGAGAACACGACATACGACCTGCAGAACTTTTCGACCCGGGTGTACGGCTCGGCCGGAAACCGGGAGGCGGGCGAGTACCTCTACCGGCGGCTTGCCGATATCCCCGGGCTCGAGGTGGAGTTCCGGGGCGGGGAACTCAACAACGTCGTCGCCACGCTCCCCGGGAGCGGCAACGCCTCCGACGGTGTCGTGGTGGTGGGGGCGCATTACGACAGCACGTCCTCGGACCCCACCCGCGCGCCCGGGGCTACCGACAACGGGGGCGGCGTCGCGATCGTCCTGGAACTCGCCCGGGTGATGAGCCGGCACTCGTTTAACCGGACGGTGGAGTTCGCGTTCTGGAACGCCGAAGAAACCGGTCGGTACGGCAGCGCCGACTATGCCGGGAACGCCACGATCCCGGTCGTGCTCTACTTCAACTATGACTCGGCCTGCTACGATCCCATGAATCGCTCTGTCCTCGATATCGTCTACGACGAGCGATCCGAGGATATTGCGGCTCTCATGGCGGGCTACAACACCCTTTACGGGCTCAATTTCACCCTGACCGGGAACAACCACACCTGTGCCTCGGACCATATACCCTTCCAGGCCCGGGGCTACCCGACCGTGACGACCCACTGCGAGGATCACGGCCCGGCCCATACCCCGGACGACACCATCGACCACGTCTCGTTTTGGTACGCGAAGAGGAACGCCGGGCTCGGCCTCTCGGTGCTGGCCGAAGTGGCCGGGCTCCGGGACGGAGCCGCCATCTCGAAGGCCCCGATGATAATGTGGAACCTCTCCGGAAGGTTGGACGGGGCGGGTTGATGACCCGGCGGCCATCCGGTCCGGGTGCGGGGCGTCCCTCTCACCGGGAGCTGCGGCATGGGCAAGCTATTATTAGGTGGGGGTCCAGAGGAGGTGGCTCTCCGGAGTGAGGCGGGAACCCTGGCGGATGGAGAAGACGGTCTCTCACTATCCGTGGAGGCCGCGCAGAGCCGCCAGGGCCCGCGCACGTCCGGGTGACGGAGGAATGCGTATGAAAGGCGAAGCAGAAGAGAGGATGACGGAAGGATCGGGACCGGTCACGTTTACGTGCTATCGTGTCACCCCGGGCGAGGGGGAGGGTGCCCCCGAGGAGGGTATGAACACCTACAGTGTCGTAGTGCTGCTGCCCGGGGGGGAGGTCAAGCATCAGGTCGTCTGGGCGCGGGAGCCTGAGGACATCGGCGACGCGATCCGGGTCCCCTCCGGTTCGAGGGTGATCATGACCGAGATGAAGAGTTCCCTCGTCTGGGACAGCGAGGAGGTGGGGGCGGAAGAGACGGCCGTGGAGGCCGCACCGTCCCCCTGACTTTTTTGGCGAACGGCAGCCGTGTCGTCTCCTTGCCTGCCGGGTGAGGGTTTCTCCCGGCGTTTTGCCGGGGATACGCTCCTGCCCCGGGATGGCCTCCGTGCAGGGGCTCTTTGCCGGGGTCTCCCGGGCCTACGAGCGGTCCGTTTCCTTTTTTAGAGGCGCATGGAGCTCGCGAAGGATCACTCTCTCCGGCAACTCCCCCCGGCCCGCTGAGGAACCGTTAAGTACCCCGACGGAATCAGGTGGGTTCGATCATGTATGACGGCCCCGGAAGCCGGGGCCGGGGGGACACCGGATCAACGATCTGCCGAGGATAGGATATGGTTGCCGACGAAGTAAGGAAGGACATCGATGCGAATAACAAACGATTCTCCGAGGGATTCCTGAGGGGCGATGCCTCAATAACAGCATCTATCTATGTCGAGGACGCCGTCGTCTTCCCCCCGGATGCTCCCATGATCCAGGGGAGGGGAGCGATCGAGGAGTTCTGGCGAACGGTCATGGCTTCGGGCGTGAAGGAGGCGGAATTGACCACGCTCGAACTCTTCGGGGATGGCGATTACCTGCACGAAAAGGGAACGGGCATTCTCAGGGTCCATCCCCCGGGTGAAACGCCTGCCGAGCAGAGGATCAAGTTCGTTGTCGTGTGGAAGCACACGGCGGACGGCTGGAAGAACCTGTGGGATATCTGGAACGCTTCTCCCTGATGGCGGGGGATATGAGACGTCCGGGTTCGCCGGGCATCTGAGGGTACTCAGGGTCCGTCCCCCTCTTCTCGCAGCGGCTACGAAGAGGCCTGCCTGTCCCGATCACCCCGTCTACGAAGGGCACCGGAAGGGGTGTCGGCCTACAGCCGGAACAATGCGGTTTTTCGAAAAAGAAGGGTTCTTCAGGGAGCCGGGGAGGGGAACGACGCATCCTCGCCGGTGATCTCGCTTAAGTAGACGCCGGACCCTACCCACCAGGTCTCGTCGACCGGGAGGACGTACCCTATCTTCAACTCCTCACGGTTTTCCCGCTCGGGGTTCGGCCAGACGAAGACGATGAACCCCCCGCCCGACTGTGCGGTATCCCGGAGCGCCCGGATGTTCTCCATCCCGAACGGGTCCTCTCTCTCGATCAGGCTCGTGCCGATCGAGTCCTGCAGGTGGGGGTGGGCAAGGAGCGTCCCGTTGTAATCGTAGGCGTAGAGGTAGTGGCTTTCCGAATCGACAAACATCCCGGAGGCGTTCGAGATCTCGGAAAATGCGGCTTCCGCCCCCTGCTCGCTGCCGTAGGCGGCACCGCGTTCGACGAGGTCGACCATCGCCGATACGGGCTCCGGATACGGCTCGGTTCCGGGCCCGGCAGCTTCGGAGAGGTAGACGCCTGAAGCCACCCACCATGTCTCTCCGGCAGGGGCGACGTAGCCGATCTTCGGGGCGTAAGTCTCCCCTGCGGACTCATCGATCGACCCGTTTTCCGGCGCCGGATAGAGGTAGGCGATGTACCCGCCGCCGTTTGCCGCCGTATGCGCACCGATGCGGATCGCCGGCAGCCCCCGGACGTCGGTCCAGTTCCCGCGGTTGGTTCCGACCGCATCCTTCTCGTAGGGGTGCGCAAGGAGCGTCCCGTTGTAATCGTAGGCGTATACGTAGAGGGCTCCCCGCGAGAACCGGCCTGCCCCGTTGTTGAATTCAGCGAGTGCTGCGTCTCCTCCGGCAGTCTTTGCGTAGGCGGCGGCGTCCCGGACGAAACCCGCAAGGTCTCTCGTGGTCATATTTTCCTCCACGGTCTCCTGTTCGGCAGGGCCGCTGCACCCGGCCGCGAGAACCGCGAGGGCTGCGAGAAGGCAGACCACGCTGATGAGATGGTATCGCGTCATACTTTTTTGTAAGGCATGGATCCTGAAAAAGACGCCGAGTCTTATCGGCGTGGTGAAACGCAGCGATCTCCGGCTGCGCGGGACCCGGTGACCGGGCCCGGAGGCACCTTCATGATATTCCTCGTGCATTCCGGAGACCGGCCGGGAGCCCCGGATAGAGAAAGATCCCGGTCTCACAGTCTCCTGACGTCGAGGATCATGGATCCCATGCCGACGAGCGAGACCGCGATGATTGCAACTATAACGAGGCTGAAGTGCTCGGAGATGATGGGGATGTTCCCGAAGAAGTAGCCCACGAGGACGAAACTCGCAACCCATAAGACCCCCCCGGCCGCATTGAAGAGGATAAACCGGGAGTAGTCCATCTTCCCGGTTCCCGCGAGGAACGGCGCCAGGGTCCGGACGAAAGGAGCGAACCTGGCTATCACTATGGTCTTTCCGCCGTATCTCTCAAAGTATGACTCGGTTTTGGTAATATGCTGCCGTTTAACGAAGGGAATTCCTTTCGAGAGGAACCGGCTGCCGAACCCTCTTCCGACCCAGTAGTTCACCGTGTCCCCTGCAATCGCGGCTACCACGAGAAGCGCGAGGGCGGGGAGGATGTTGAGGCCGCCCTGCGCAGCGATTGCGCCCACGAGGAAGAGGAGCGAGTCGCCGGGGAGATAGGGGGCGACGACCAGCCCCGTCTCGAGGAAGATGATGAGGAAGAGGAAGAAGTACACGAACAGTCCATACTCCTCGATAACGAGCGGCAGGAAGTCATCGAAGTGTATGACGACATCGATGACATCTTCTATCTGCTCAAACATTCACTCCCCGTCTGCGCCGGTAGCTGATATACTTGCTGCGCCGGTGCAACCCGATCCCGATCGAGACTATCCTGGGTGCTCGAGGATGGCCCTTATCTCCCACAAGTTAGATGCTGGCGGTCTGTCTACTCAGATCATGGTTCGATCTCCCGACGGCCTGACTGGCATGACGCCGGTGGCCACCGACATCGCGACGGCATTCGGCCGGATCCGCCTCCTCTGGATTCAATCTGGAACCGGGCCGAAGGTCCGGAGAATTATCCTCCCCGGCGATCCTCGAGCCGATACGGCGATGATCGAAGAGATGCTTCCCATTCCAGAACCGCGGGACGACAACATCCGGACGCTGATTGCCGGGATTCAATCGTTCCTTGCAGGGCACGACGTGCAGTTCGATATCGATCTCCTCGACCTGGACCGGTGCCCGCCCTTCCAGCGGCGCGTGCTCCTCGCCGAACACGGCATCCCCCGGGGGCATGTCAGCACCTACGGACGCATCGCCCGGTATCTCGGGAACCCGTGCGCTGCCCGGGCAGTCGGCAGCGCGCTCGCGGGAAACCCGTTTCCCCTCGTCATCCCCTGCCACCGTGCCCTGCGTTCTGACGGGCGGTTGGGCGGGTTTCAGGCAGGCCTCGCTATGAAACGGAGACTGCTTGAGATGGAGGGGGTCAGGTTCCGTGAGGACGGCCGGGTGCTCATGGAGCATGTATGGTACTGATGACCGCTGCAGGAAGTGTAAGCCTTCTCCGCGATTCTCCATAACAGGCCCGATGCCGTCCTGCACGCCCGTTCATAGAGAGGTATATGTGGGATCGCATCCCCCCGTCCCCGGGTGATCGGATGGCGAATGTTACCCAGCAGATGGCGAAAGCCACGGAGTACAGTGCGGTTAACCTGTTGAAGGATGCCGGGGCGGATGCGGAGCGATGGAGCCGGACGCCGGACGAACCGACGATCAAAAGGACGATCGGGGCGATCGAGGCCCGGAACGTCAGGGTGATCCCCGTCGATACGGCAGAGGACGCGCTCAGGACCGTCGTCGACCTGCTGCCCGAAGGAGCCGAGGTCATGAACGGCTACTCGACGACCCTGATCGAGATCGGATACGGCCGGGTGCTCAAAGAGAACCCGAAGGGATGGCGGGACTACCACGCGGCCATCACCGGCGAGGACGACACCGAGAAGCGGCATGCACTCCGCCGCAAGAGCGTGACTGCCGACTATTTCCTCTCCGGGGTGCAGGCGATCGCCGAGTCCGGCGAGCTCGTTGCGTGCGACAAGACCGGGAGCCGGACGGGAGCGTGGCCTCACGCGGCGGCCCATCTTATCCTCGTCTCCGGGACGAACAAGATCGTGCCGACCATCGACGATGCGCTTCAGCGGTGCCGGGAATACGCCCTGCCACTCGAGAACCAGCGTGCGCAGCATGCCTACGGTATCGGGAGTTATATCGGCAAGCACGTGATCCTCGACCGCGAAGAAGTCGACGGAAGGGTCACCCTTGTCCTGATCCGGGAACTGCTCGGGTATTGAATCCGGCTGCCCCGTGCGGCGGCACCGGGCCTGTCTGCTGAAGGAAAAGAGCGGCGTCTTCATGGCAGGCTTATGCCCGGTTTACCTCTTTTGCGGGGTGCGGGTCAACTATATTCCTCCTCTCTGTCCGGCCATGCAGGAGCGGTGTGGTCGCGACTGTGGCGGTGCTCCCCCCTTCTTTCCCCCATTCAAAGGGTTTAGTATATCTGACCTCCCGTGCCACCTTAATGCATGGAGATCGCAGAAATCCTCAACTTCACCGTTCCGCTCTCCGACATCACGCTCGAAAGCGTTGTTCTCTCCGTGCTTGTCGCGATCATCGGGTGGATTGTGGTGAAGGTGCTCACGTCTGCCTTCACAAAGATGCTCTCCCGGGCATCAAACCTGCCCGGCCTGGTCATCGAGTTCCTGGTCCGTTTCTTCTCGGTCCTGCTCTACGTGATCCTCGCCCTCATCGTCCTCGCGACGCTCGGGTTCGATGTCTCCTCCATGGTGCTCGGGCTCTCGGCGGTGATCGGGCTCATCCTCGGCTTCGGCCTCCAGGACACCATCACCAACCTCGCCGCCGGGGTCTGGGTGGCGGCCTTCCGCCCCATCGACAAGGGGGAATATGTCGAGGTCAACGGCATATCCGGGACGGTCACCTCGGTCGGCATCATGGCGACCGAACTGCTGAAGCCCGACAACACCTACATCACCATCCCGAACTCCCTGGTCTGGGGGAGCCCGGTGATCAACTCCACCAGGATGGAGACCCGCCGCGTCGAGGTCAAGGTCGGGGTCGCCTATGACAGCGACCTTGATACGGCGATCCGGGTTGCCACCGACCTGATGACGGCCCACGAGGCGGTGCTCCCATCGCCGGAACCTGCGGTTGTCGTCACCGAACTGGCCGACTCTTCAGTGAACCTCTCCCTGCGGGCCTGGACGAAAACATCGGACTTCTGGGACGTGCAGTGGGGCCTGACCCGCGACGTCGTCAGGGCGTTCAAGGAGGCCGGCATCGAGATTCCCTTCCCGCAGGTGGAAGTCCACCTGGACAGGATGCAATAAATTCCCTCTTTTTGCCGGTCCCCCGGAGGCCATCCCTCACCGGGTGCGCCCGAAGTCGATGAAGCCTTTGTAGGGGTCCGCCGCCAGCAGGCGGACGCGCACCCTCTGGCCGACCCTGAGCCCCTGCTCGCCCAGCACGACCCTTCCTTCGGCAGGCGGGGAGATCAGCCGAACGTAGGTCCCCTTCTCCGATGCCCCGGTGACGAACGCATCGAACGCCTCACCGGTCCTCTCCCGGAGGAGGACCGCGGCCGCCGCCTTCCGGACGAAGCGCTCGACCTTCTGGGACGCCTTCTCCCGGTCGGTCAGCCGGACGGCAAGTTCGTCGAGTTCGGCGGGCGTGTAGGGCGGGTAGGACTCGGCGTCGACGACCGATTTGATCAAACGCTGGATGACGAGGTCGACGTAGCGCCGGTTCGGGGCGGTGCCGTGGGTGTAGTCGGTGACGGCGAGGGCGAAGTGACCGACCGGCACGTCGCCCGGCCGGAACGCCACGTACTCGCCCGCCCCCATCAGTTTCACCACGGTCAGGGAGAGGTCGGGGAAGCGGTCGGGGTCTGCCGCTTTCTGCCGGATGAGGAACCGCGTGAGCGCCTCCGCGTCCGGTTCGGCGGGCAGGGTCTCGTCGCGTTCCGCCGCCTCCCGGACAATCCCCTCCCAGTTCTTCGGGGTGCGGACGACCCGGTGGATCATGGGTAGATCGGCGTCGTTCAGGAACGCCGTCACGCTGCCGTTCGCCGCGACCATGAACTCCTCGATCAGGCATCGCGCGCGGTTCTGCTGCTGGATGACGAGACCGCCGACCCGGCCGTCCACCATGACCGGCTCGGCCTCGATCGTCTCGAGGGCGAGCGCTCCCTGCTCCGTCCGGCGCTTCTTCATGCGCACGGCGGCCTCGTCCTGGAGAAGGACCTGCTCCGCGAGGCCCGGCGTCTCCCTGACCGTCCGGGGGACGGGACGTCTCCCTTCCAGCCAGTCGCCGACCTCCTCGTAGACGAGTTTCGCCCGGTTCATGACGATCGCCCGGTAGATGTCGCCGGGTATCGTGCTTCCGTCGGCAAGGACGGTATACTCGATGACGACCGCCATCCGGTCCCGGCCGGGCAGGAGCGAGGTGATGCCCGCCGAGAGACGGTCGGGCAGCATCGGGAAGGTCGTAACGCCGGTGTAGACCGAGGTTCCGTTATGGCCGGCATGCCGGTCCGTCTCCGAATCCTTCGGGACGTAGACGTCGACGTCGGCGATTGCAACCCTGACCCGGATCGCACCGTTGCTCTCTCTCTCGCAGACCTCGATCTGGTCGAGGTCCTCTGAGTCGTGGTTGTCGATCGAGGACCAGAGGAGCGAGCGGAGGTCACGGGGGTCTTCGAGGGTCTCCGGGAAGACTTTCGGGTCGAGACCCTCGATTTCCCTGAGGACGGCCGGCGGGAACCCGGGGATAAAGCCGTACTGCTGCATCGCCATCCATGCGATGGCGTTCAGGTCGACGGGCTGCTGGTTCTGCATCTGATTGAGAGATACGTTTCAGGGGATATAAAGTAGCCCCGGGGCGTTGCCCGGCCTTCCCGCACGTTCTGCGTCCGGGCCGTGAGTTGCCCGGAGGAACACCGATCGTTACCGGCTGTTCTTCCGATTGTCTTTCTCCCACCAGACCGCCGCGGTCGGCCGCACCGTCGTCTCGACGTACTTCCCGGATTCGTTCTGGCGGAGCGTCCGGGCGAAGTACTCCCTGACGGGCGTGAGATCTTCCATGCCGGGGTTGTGCATCGCCGCCCAGGTCCGGGCGGCCTCTTCGGGGGAGTCGTAGACCGCGTCCCAGACGGCGTGATAGATCCGGACGTTCGGGTAGATCCCGGCGTCGTGGAGGATGTTGACGGGGTAGATGTAGTCCGGGTAGCCCTTCCGCACGGTTGCCTCGTCCCCGAAGACCGCCCTATAGAGCGCCATCTCGTCGGGGTTCCGCCACTCTCCCGCGTGCCAGAAGATGTAGACCGCCCGGCGGGCCGCGGCGTCGAGTTTTTCGAGGGCGGCTGCGAGGTCGTAGAACCCGATGGAGAACGCCGCGATGACGACGTCGTGCGGCTCGATATCCCTGCTGATCACCGTATCCTCCCACCGCATCGTGACCGTGGCATAGTTCGTGAGCCCCTCCGCCGCCATCCGCTCCCTGAGGACGGAGAGCATGCCCTCCGAGGGATCGAGGGCCGTGACGTGGGCAGCGGTCCGGGCAATCGGCACGGCCAGCCTCCCCGTCCCCGCACCCATATCGAGCACGGTGTCGCTGGCCGCGAGATCCAGGATCCTGAGTTCGTGCTCGGTCGCCTTCTTCTCGTCGCGGGTGACTCGCCGGTAGGCGGCGGCGCGTTTGTCCCAGTGTGCGGCGGGATCGCGGTCTTTTTCGGCACGTTCGGACGAGCCCGTGTGAAGCGCCTTCCAGAGCTCGTTCCAGTCGATGATCCGGTGCATACATCCCTTTCCTCTCCGGGAGTATATACTGTTCACTTTCACGTGCGGTCGCACCCGGCTCACCGGGTTCCCGATCCTGCCTGGTACCCGGAGATATGAGTTGACTCAGTGCCGAAATTAATGGTGTAAAGCTGATGTGCGGTGATGTCAGAGTAGATCTTCGCATCATCATAAGGGCGTATTTGTCCCGCTTGCCAGGGTAAGTAGTTTGGCGGTATATTCTGGTGCATCCGGTGGTCGAGTATGTATAATGTACTGTTAAACAGTCGATGAAGCCGCATCGGATGCGGTGAATTTGGGGCCTTATTGTAGGAAGATACTCCCGGTGCATCTTCCGAAGATATTTCTTGCGCAAACCCTCTCCGGCAGAAATCTTTTTGGTTGTTGTCGTGTATGCCACACCCGTCATTATTTCACGGATAAATTCTGCTGTATGGAATGGAGAGAACTGCATGGGTGATCCGCGGAGACGATCCCGTCCGCTACTGTAAATACATGGAAATGAAGGGGGAACATGCAACAACAGGTAAAGGTGCTGCTCACCGACGCCGCCTACACGCATACTCTGGGGGCGGTGAGAAGTCTGGGGAGAGCAGGCATTCGTGTCACAGCGGTGTCGCCTAATCGCCGAGCCGTGTCATTTTATTCACGATACTGTCATAACAAAGTTCTGTGCCCCGACCCCGGGAATGAAGAACAATTTATCGACTTCATCGGGAATTATATCCAGGAAAACCCGGTTGATGTCCTTGTTCCGGTCGGTTACCTCTCCACTGTTGCAATCTCCCGACATAGAAAGGAACTGCTCCCTTTCGCCAGGATTCCTGTGGCAGATTACGAGTCGATGCAGGTTGCCTGCAACAAGCAAAAGACGATGCAGCTCGCGGCATCTCTTGATGTTCCCGTTCCCGGCGAATACACATCGGTCGAGGATATCACCAGGTTCCCCGTCGTGGCGAAGGATCCGTACGGATCCGGTAAAATCCGCTACATTGGCTCCCCACGGGAGTTCGAGCGCCTCGATCTCACCGGGTCTCTGCTGCAGGAATATATTCCGGGAGCGGGGTATGGCTTCTTCGCCCTCTTCAACCATGGCAAGGTGAGGGCATACTTCATGCACAGGCGAAAACGGGAATTCCCCATCACCGGGGGCGCCAGCACCTGTGCGGAGAGCATTTATGACGAGGATGTGAAAAAAATCGGCCTGAAACTGCTTGAATCTTTACGGTGGCACGGGGTGGCCATGGTCGAGTTTAAGAAAGACAACCGGGATGGAATGTTCAAGTTGATGGAGATAAATCCGAAATTCTGGGGATCTCTCGATCTCTCTATCGCCTCCGGCGTTAATTTCCCTCTTCTGCTGGTCAATATGGCGTTAAATAGCGATATTGAGCCGGTTTTCCGATACAATACCGGGATAACGTTCCGATGGCCGTTTCCTGAAGATATGGTCCACCTGTGCGCTCGCCCGGCATCCGGCATGGATATGCTACGGGAGTGCTTTGATAAGCGAGCACGAACCAACCTCTCTCTGGACGACCCTGTTCCAAACATGTTACAGATCCCGAGGACATGCAGTCGCCTGGTGGGACTGGTCGGCAGCGGCGGGCTGCGTTATCCTCACGGCAGACCGAGGGTGAATCATAATCGGCGATAGGGTTCTGCATGGGTTATCACCTCATGCATCGTTTCACATCGGCGATCGCGGTCAACCGGCATGAGCATCATCCGGAGTCCTGAAAGAGGGAGTATTCCTATTGTTTGCCGGGGACCCATGGGAGATCTTCGCGTGAATACGGAGTAACTGAAATCAACGGTCCAGGAGTGCAGATCCCTCCCGCCGTGGCCCTTCAATCACCACCGTCTCATGGAATCACCGGGAGTCCATGCCTATCAACGGGGGAGGTACCTTTTAGCCGTAAGCGGTACCAGTGCTCCCACAACCTCCGAAACGCCGGGATGCCACAATATGTCACATAAAAGAGTCGCGAGGGATATCGGTCTCATAGCGATAACCCAGGTACTCATCAGTCTCGGGGGGTTTTTCCTCCTCCCGATCGTCACCAAGATGCTGGGGCCCGACAGTTACGGCATCTGGGCGCAGATCAACGTCACCATCTCTCTCCTCTATCCCATTGCCCTGATCGGACTTCATATGGCGTTTCTCCGGTTTCTGGCCGCAGAAACAGACGAAGGTGTTATCAGGGAGGGTTTTTACTCGATCATCTTCTTTGTCGGCTTTACCGGGTTTGCGATATCGCTCGCGGTCTATCTCCTCTCGGATCTCCTGGCCGTGACGCTGTTTGGCGATATTCAGGCCTCGTATTTTGTGAAGGCCGGTTCGTTTCTGATCCTGCTCACCGCCGTCGACCTGGTGGCGACATTCTATTTCCGCATCAGTCGCGAGACCGGGATCTACGCAGCCTTATCCCTATTCAACAGTTTCGGGCGGCTGATACTCATCCTGATTCTTCTGGTACTGGGGTTCGGCCTTATCGGCGTGATTGGCGGCATCTTCATCATCATGCTGCTGGAAATTTTGATATCCCTTGTTCTCATCGTACGCCGCATCGGGTTTGCCCTGCCGAGATTTACCTATATCAAGGAATATCTGAAATATTCGGCGCCGATAACCCCGAATGCACTCATCCGGTGGATCACCGAGTCCAGCGACCGGTTCATCATCGGTTTCTTCCTGGGGGTTACTGCCGTCGGGATTTATTCCGCGGGATACGTCATCGGGGGGCTGATCTTCCAGCTGATGTATCCGATCCAGTTGATCCTGTTTCCCGAGCTCTCACGACTGTATGACCGGCTGGAGATGGAGGCGGTGAAGTTGTATCTCAGTATTTCATTGAAATATTTCCTGCTGGTGGCCATACCCGCCGTGGTAGGGCTGTCTGCTCTGGCCGGCCCGATCCTGAACCTCTTCACCACCCCTCAGTTTGCGTCGGGAGCGGTCGTCATCCCCTTTATTGCGCTTTCCGGTCTGCTGGCAGGAATCTACCAGATCGTCATCAACATCACCCATCTGGTGAAGAAGAACCAGTTCAACCTGTTTATTCACGTGCTTGCGGCGGTCTCTAATCTTCTTCTCAATCTGCTGCTCATCCCGTTCGTCGGCTTTATCGGTGCTGCAATCGCTACCCTGATATCCTACACGATAACGGCGATCGTAGCGGTTCTTTTCTCCTTCAGATACATAAAATTCAAGATCTACTGGTCGTCTATCTCCAAGAGCGTCGCCGCATCCGGGGCCATGGCCGGCATTATACTGCTTATACCAGTCTATTCGGTGTATAATCTCCTCTTTGCGGTGGGAAGCGGCATGGTTCTGTACGTCATGATAATGGTCCTGATAAAGGGCCTGGACTGGAGGGAACTGGGTTCGCTGAAAAATCTCCTTCTCAATAAATGAATCCGTCGAACCGATGGCGGATCGCCCCGGCAAAAGGCCTCTATGGGGGCCGGGAGCATCTTCATATCGTCTGCCGTCCGCGGGCGCGATTACAATGACGGATCTTCCCTGCTATTCCAGACGTCCCGTCCGCGATCGGTAACATCTCCCGGCAGGTCCACGAGTTCGGCGGGGTATGGAGCGAAGAACGACTGGTTCATCAGGTACGGCTCCTGGAACCGGATCACCCACGACCGGAGCAGGCCGCGGGGTTCGCCCAGCGTCGCGTGGCCGTCTCTGTAGCGGTCGATCAGCCTGATGCAATGCGCTCTCTCCTCGCCTGAGATGCGGTCGCTGAAATATCCCAGGGTATGCAGGAGAACGTTGACGTTGCTGGTATACCGGGGGGCTCGTCCGAGCGCGATAGAGAGCATCCGGCGGTACCGGAGGAACAGTTCTCCCGGTCCGATCTCTGCCCGGGCTGCGACGAGCTGGCCCATCTCCCGCAGCATCTTCTGGCTCGAGGCGAGCAGAAGGAGCTTGTTGTTTGCATGGAACTGCACGAGGGCTTCGCGGTCCCGGGTTCTCTCGACGCCCCGGAATGCCGCCAGGGTAAAGACCGTGGAGAGGAAGTGGTCGCGGATCCGCTGATTGTTCAGGCGGAGTTCATCTTCCACGGGGAGTTCCGGGTACCGCTTCAGCACCTCGCGGGCGAAAAACCCTGCGGACTTCGCTATCGCCGCGGACTTCTCCGTCGACGGATACACCCGGACGTTCCGGGTGCCCGAGGTTGGGGAGCCGCCTTTGAGGATAAACCCCTCGATTGGGGGCAGGGAGTCGAGAAACCGTGCTGCGAAGGCGGACATCTCGGCGGTGACGTCCCGCCCCGTAGCCGGCTGCATGAGGTGGTCGGAACCGCCTGTCCGCACGATCCTGACGGTTGAGCGGGGGATGCCGAGCCCGATCTCGACTTCCGGGCAGACCGGAATGCAGTCGGCGTACTCCCGCAGGCGTGCCACCGTCGGGGAGGGTATCTTCGAGCCGTCGTAGCGGCATGGGTCGAACTCGATGCAGCGGCTGACGACGAGGCGGGGGCGCGGGTACTCCCGGGTCATGGGACATCACGATACGGCGGGATGGATATCAACCCTTGGATCCCGGTGGAGGGAGGGCACACACCACCTTCATAGCCCTGCGGCGCGACTCTTCTCGCATGAAACCGGCGGTCATCAGGCGCGGGGAGGCGGTTAATCTCGAGAAGCACGGTGTTAGGATGCGGGTCTATACAGCAGAGGGCGCCCCGGCCGGGGTCGTCTGCCTGGAGACGGAGTCAGGGCAGGGGACGTCGTCATCGTGCCGCCGGGAAATAGCATCTACTTCGTGGGGCGCTTTCGTGCGGTGCTCGTCACCGTCCCGGCGTGGGAGGAGTCCGGCGAGCGGCATATCCGGGATGTTGCGGTATGAGCAGTGGCGCCGCACCCCCGGAACCCTTATTCGCCGCTACAAAGAGATCCGATCATGAAGGTGCTTGGCATCAGCGGAAGCCCGAGGCCGAGGGGGAACACCGCCCGTCTCCTCGCGGAGGTTCTCCGCGGGGTCTCCGACGCAGGCGGCGAAGTGAACGCCGTCAGCCTTTCTGAGTATGTTATTGCGGGCTGCGTCGGTTGCGAGCGGTGCAGGCGTGACCTGACCTGCACCCGCTTCAACGACGGCATGACCATGCTGTACCCCCGCATCGTGGAAGCGGATGCGCTCGTTCTCGGCTCGCCGGTCTACCACTACAACGTCACCAGCCAGATGAAGGCGTTCATCGATCGGCTCTACGCCTTTTACGACTTCACCGATGAGCGTCCCCGGGGCTACTCCAGCCGTCTTGCGGACCGGGAGCGCAAGGCCGTTGTATTCGCGGTGGGCGAGCAGGCGGACCCCGCCGACCTCGGCGTTGCGCTGGAAGCGCTCTCACTGCCGCTCCGGCCGCTCGGCTACGAGGTGGTTGCGGAGCTTCCGGTCCTCAACTGCTTTGAGCCGGGCATCGTCGGGGAGAAGAGGGAGGTGCTCGAGCGTGCATACCGGTGCGGCCGGGAACTTGCGGCGGCGCTCTCCGGGGTTTGAGGCTAATTACCCGGCCAATTTTTTGCAGCAGGGTCATTCAGGGAGCTGCTCGACGATATCCACGAACATGCCGGCCGGATCTTTGAGGATGAAGTGCTTCTGGCCCCACTCTTCCTTGGTGTAGGGATATATGATCGTTAAGCCCTCAATCTTCTGCGCCCTCTCGTACTCTCTTCCGGCATCCTCTACGTCATAGGTGACGATGATCCCCATTCCGTCGTATGCGTCGTGGAGAAACCCGGGCTGGTTCGAGAGGTTTGGCTTCATAAACCCGAGTTCGATGCCGTTTGCGTGCTTCAACTGCACGTACCAGTCGGCATCGAAGACGACGTCGAAACCGAAATTTTCGACGTAAAAGTCCCTGCACTCCTCGATATTCAGCGTGATGACGACGGGGTACTGTACGGTTACGTCTATAGTCTGCATAGTGCATCCCCTCCTCGGTCAGGTTTTCCCGACAGGGCCCCCTCACATAAAATGGTTTGTAATGGGTCGGCCCGGGCTCCCATAACCTGCCGGAGGCGATCCGGATTCTCCCGTCGGGACGGCGGGAGCGGGGGCGCCCTAACCTTCAGTTGATTCGCTCTTATTTTCTCAAAGAGTGCAGGAGATATTTCCCTGCAGCACTCCCGCCGACTTCAGTGCTTACGGCCTCAGCGGGACCACGTAAGCCGCTCCTGCCGTTGAATCGGCGAAGTGCGCCCCTGTCACCATGCGGTTGCCGAGGGCCGATAGCGAGTAGCCGAATTCATCGCCTGCCACTCCATCGGATGCGGTAACCTTTCCGGCCTCGATCCATCGATTGCCCGTCCGGCGGAAGAGATAGATTGCACCCCGGTTGGCATCGTCCACGATGTCGGCCCGGTTGGCGCCCACCGCGATGACGTCTCCGGCGATGGCTATCGCCTGGCCGAGCTGGTCGCCGGCCATCGCGTCGCCTGCGGTGAGCCTGGCTACCAGGTCGGCGGAGTTCCCGTTCAGGGAGAAGACATAGGCCGCACCTGCGTCCTTTGCGCCGGGGAGATCCGCTCTCCGGGCACCGACCGCGATCGTATCCCCGGATATCGCAACCGTAAACCCGAAGTTATCGTCAGCTTTCCCGTCCGGCGGCGTTATCTTTGCGGCCTCTTCCCACCCGTCCGGGGACTTGCGGAAGATGTAGGCCGCACCGGCTCCCTCGGGATCGGCATTGCGGGCGCCTATCACGATCAGGTCTTCCTGTACGGCCACCGACTGGCCGAAGTATGCTCCCGGTGCGGGGTCGCCCGCAGTGATCTTTGCCGTGTTCGTCCAGCTGCCGCCACGGCAGACGAACACGTAGGCGGCACCGACATCGGCAGCGTTGAGGTTCTCTTTCCGGGCCGTCACCACGAGAAGGTTGCCCTGGAAGGCAAGGGCGCGACCGAAGTTATCCTCGTCGGCCGGCTCTGGAGAGACGATCTTGTCCTCGAAGTGCCATGATCCCTGGTACTTCTTGAACACATACACGGCTCCGGCATTTGAGAGATCGCCGACCTGCGCGAACCGGGCTCCGACGATCACGGTGTTGCCCTGGATCGCGACGGCCCTTCCGAATTCAGCCCCCTCGGTTGGATCCGGGGCAACCAGTTTCGCTTCCGGGACGTATCCCCGGCCCTGGCGCTTGAAGAGGTAGACGGCCCCGGCGCTGCTTACGGAATCGGTATCCGCCCCGCCGGCCCCCACTGCCACCAGGTTTCCGTCCATGGCCACGGACCGACCGAACTCCGCGGCGTCGACGGGGTCGTCGGCGACCAGCCTGAACTCCGTAACCGGCCCCTGCCCCCCGGCAGCAAGCGGTTTGTCCGCACTCACGATGCCGACGCCCACAGCGAGAAATGCAATGAGCATTACCACTAATAATCGGTTTCTGGTCGAATTCATAATCCAGTCCCCCTGTTAAGGGCTGAACGGGGAATTCATCCAGGTGGAATAAATATATTCGTTATTCGTGCTGTGTTAACCACTGGTATTATACCTGCGTCGCGGATGGCGGCGCTTGTCGGGTTGCTGTCCCGGCTCTCACGGCCTGCCGCAGGCGATTCGGATCCGCTCATCGGGGAAGTGCCGGTTCGTGCCGCCGGGATCGAAAAAAGGGACCGGGCCTCCCCGGCAATCAGTTCTTGAAACTGTGAATCGGTGCGGGAATCCGCCCGCCGCGGTTTATGAAGTCGGCACAGCCGAACCTGTTTACTCCCTGCACCGGTGCATGCCCGAGCAGCCCGCCGAACTCGACGGTCTCGCCGACATCCTTTCCTATCACCGGGATCAGCCGGACAGCGGTCGTCTTCTGGTTGATCATCCCGATTGCGGCCTCGTCCGCGATGATACCCGATATCGCCGAAGCGGGTGTGTCGCCCGGGATCGCGATCATATCGAGGCCGACCGAGCATACGCAGGTCATCGCCTCGAGTTTCTCGAGCGTGAGGGCGCCGCGGTTCACCGCATCGATCATCCCCTGGTCCTCGCTGACCGGGATGAACGCACCCGAGAGCCCGCCGACAAAGGAACTCGCCATGATCCCTCCCTTCTTCACCTGGTCGTTTAAGAGCGCGAGCGCGGCCGTCGTCCCCGGTGCGCCGACCGACTCGAGCCCCATCTCCTCGAGGATCCCGGCGACGCTGTCCCCGACGGAGGGTGTGGGGGCGAGAGAGAGATCGACGATCCCGAACGGAATCCCGAGCCTCTCCGACGCCTCCTGGGCGACGAGCTGCCCGGCGCGGGTGACCTTGAAGGCCGTCTTCTTGACCGTCTCGCAGAGCACCTCGAAGTTCTCTCCCCGGACGCCCTCGAGTGCATGCTTGATGACCCCCGGCCCGCTTACGCCCACGTTGATGACCGCATCGGCCTCGGAAACGCCGTGAAACGCCCCGGCCATGAACGGGTTGTCGTCGGGGGCGTTGCAGAGGACGACCAGCTTTGCACAGCCAAGGGAGTTGTTCTCCTTCGTTGCTTCAGCGGTCTCCCGTACAATCTCTCCCATCAGTTTTACGGCATCCATGTTGATACCGGTCTTCGTCGAGCCGATGTTCACCGAGCTGCAGACCCTCTCGGTCGAGGCGAGAGCCGCCGGGATTGAGCGGATGAGGGCTTCATCGGTCGGGGTCATGCCCTTCGAGACGATCGCCGAGTACCCCCCGAGATAGTTGACGCCCGTATCCCGTGCGGCCCGATCAAGCGTCTCTGCGACCGTTACAAAGTCTTCGGGGGACCTGCAGGCCCGCCCGCCGACCAGCGCGATGGGGGTTACGGATATTCTCTTGTTCACGATCGGGATCCCGTACTCGAGCTCGATCTCCCTCCCGGTCGAGACGAGGTTCTTTGCCACCCGGGTGATCTTGTCGTATATGTTCCGGTTCAGGGCGTCGAGATCGGCGTCGCAGCAGTCGAGAAGGCTGATGCCGAGCGTGATGGTTCTCACATCGAGCTTCTCCTGCTCGATCATCTTGTTCGTCTCGTTCACCTCGAGAATAGTGACCATAAAAACCCCTCAGATACGGTGCATTTTCGTAAAGATATCTTCCCGCTGGCACCGGATCCTGACACCGATCGCATCGCCGAGTTCGTCGAGTTCGGTCACCATCTCGGCATACGGCTTTGTTGATCCGCCGGTATCGACGATCATCATCATGTTGAAGTATCCCTGCACGATCGTCTGCGAGATATCCTCGACGTTGACCTGGTTATCGGCAAGGTACGTGCAGACCTTCGCGATGATGCCGACGGTATCCTTTCCGACGACGGTAATGATTGTCTTGCTCATGCTCTCTCCCGTTCTTGTATATTGTAGCCCTTGCTCAGGCATTAATCCAATTAACATAATATTGGGAGAGGTAAAAAGCATCCTTCTCAAAAATGGAGGACGCGGCAGTTTATTCAAACCGGCTGCTGTTACCGGGGGAGGGTATGCGGAATGCTCCTGGGCACACATACGTATAATCCCTGTGACCCGCCCCGCTCCGGACGTCCCCGGTGCTACCTCCTTTGTCCGCCGGCCATCTTCACCTGCACCGGTTCAGCCGGACCGAGCAGGAACTCAGTGACCAGCCGGACAAACAGTTCCGGTGCTGTGCTCATCGCGATATGCTGCTGCCCGGGCATGACAACGATCCTGCTGCCCGATAACGCCGCATGCACTGCCTCCGTGGCTGCCTTGAGATAATTGGGGCTGTTCTCGCCCTGCAGGAGCAGGGTAGGTACATCCAGGTTCTTGAAGCGAGAGGGCTCGAAGGTATAGTCCTCATCGGCGAATTCTCGCGGAATGGTGTGTGCCGCCTCCAATCGGGCTGCCCAGGATGGGTCTTTTCGCAGAAGGGCGATCTGATCCTCCGGTATCCCGACGACATCACGATAAAATGCGAGCAAAACCCCCTCCCGGTCCCCCGCATCGAGGAGCGCCTGGATTTTTGCCCGTGCACCGGGGGGGTAGGTCGGCATTCCTGCCGGTATCGCGGGTTCGTACAGAATGAGCCTGGTGAGGTTCGTGACGCGGAGCGCCGCCTCGAGAGATATCAATGCGCCGTAGGAGTGGCCCAGGAGGTTCACCGGCCCGGGGATAGAACTCACGACAGCAGCGATATCCTCATACTCGCGCTCGAGAGCGTAGGCTGCTGAATCGCCACTCTGACCGCGCCCGCGCCGGTCGACGGCATACACGGTGAATGTCTGCTCGAGCATCGGGAGGATACGCCCCCAGCGCGTGTGGTCTGCAGTTGTACCGTGCACCAGGACTAGAGCCGGCCCGGTCCCGCTTCGCTCGTAGGCGATGAGCGTCCCATCGTTCGACCTGACGTTATCCATAGTCGCCTCCTTACCCGGAAGATCTTTAAAAAAGCTACTGGACGATGTCCACGAACATGCCCGCCGGGTCCCTGAGGATGAAGTGTTTGTGGCCCGGGACCTGTCGCCGGCCCGTTTCGAGGCCATTGGCGGTTATTCTTACGTTCAGGAAACGGCTATTGTGCGTTCTCGTCCGGCTGCATCATCCCAGCCGAACACGCCACGGTAAAATTTTCCGCCCGCTCCAGGTCGCCTGCGTGTATCTCAAAATGTATTATCCGGTTCATGTGATGCATCCTCCTCGATCGTGTCTCCTGTTAGCGGACCTTACTTATAACCCTGGTTCATGCATGATACGGGTCCGGCTCCCCGATGGAGCGGTACATCGCCCTGCGGAGTGCGGCGTCCCTTGGGTCCTGCAGGTGAATTCCCATCTGGTTCGGAATGTATGCATAGCCGATCCCGGCGTGGGGGTCGGCAAAGCCGAAGGAGCCCCCGGTTCCGGGCGCTCCGAAGGAACTCGGATGAGCAAAGGGGTTCTCCGGGTGAGGCTTCATGAAACCGAGCGAGAACGGAACCTCCACCTTCATGCACTCGTCACGGAACCCATGGACCGGCGGGACCGCAGGCGCCATCAGGTACCGGAGCGTCTCCTCGCGGAGTCCAAGTTCTCTTCCCCCGGTTGCGAAGACACCGTAGGCC